>DASPSR010000008.1:0-94479 GCA_035623825.1 Nitrospirota bacterium | reverse complement strand
GCAAAAGCCTACTATGACTATAACGTCACGAAGTTCTCGGCTTATCAGCGCCAGCTCTGCAACAAGTGCCATGCGAAAGACTAACGCATGCTGAAGCGGTAGTGCTAAGGAGGATCGGTACCTGCCGATCCTCCTTTTTTTTCGATACACCGACAGTACATTCCAAAGAAAATACCCTGGTTGCAGATGGTCCTCCTGCACCCGCAGCGCATCTTCTTGCTATTGGCCCTGCCAGTTCAATCTTGAAGCATCCTACCTTCCGACTTGGCACAAGGATATGAAATTCCATGGTTCAAACAATGAAATTTTTTGCTATTCTTTGCCTCTTCGCCGCCACGCTGTTTGATGAGGCGCTGTTTTTTGTCTCTTGCAACGACAGTCTTGAAAAAACCTCTTTTCACAGGGCCTCTATCAAGAAACCTGCTTTAACGAGATGGCAAACAAAAAACCGGCGGGAAAAAATCCCGCCGGCTTCAAACCATGGAACGAAAAAATCCGCCTAACCCTATCCGCCCATATACCCGCCGGAGAAGTCCAGACCCGCAAATTCGGGCGGACGTACGGAAACAATGCTTTCAACGTCTCTTTCACCGGCCTCTTTCCAGTCAAAGCCCGTGCCCTTCTCCAGGATCATGAGCTTCCACCCGATATAGTCCGCCAATTCTAGCAGTTGCCTGTCATGAGCTTTGAACACCTTGCCTTCCCCTCCGTAAATCGCAAAAAGGTCCTTGCGGAGTGTGTCGATTCTCCCTATCATATCATGAAGATCCCGGTATACCTCCAGGAGGTACCCCTTTTCGTCTATCACCTTTGCGGTCGCCATGGTCGTTGCCCCCTTTCTTTATGATTCATAATACAAAAACATCCTCTCAGGACCTCGCTTCCCGCTTTATACGGGACAGCATATGTCCTCTTTTAAGAAAACTATAGCACATCCTCCCAGAGAGTCAAGGATAAAAAAGGACAGATCTGGTATTGATTATGCAAATTACTTTCTTTTTTTTCCGACCGCGAGGTACTGCCCTCCGGTGAAGCTGCATCGAGGCAGGCATCGAGTTTAAAACCGTTCCTAAGGAGTCTATGGCTCGAACCTGAGCATTTTCCCCGTCGCTCATGATCTGTTACCGTCCAAAACTAGAGCTTGAGCATTTCTAAAATCGGGGATTTACTAATAAGTGTGCTATACTTCTTATGTATAAAGAAGGGAAAACGCATATCATAAGGAGGCAAATTATGAAGAAAGCGCACATTATTGCAAGCGCGTTGGCATTGTTGTTCTCTTATGCATTTCCCTCCTTTGCGTATGAAACCGTCGGTTTCAAGAACGGGGGAAACATAGAAGGAACGGTCGAGTTTGCCGGAGATGTAGTCCCCATGGACAAGACATTCACGATCAGTTCAGACGTGCTGTACTGCGGGAAACAGCTACGGACTGAAAAATATATTATCAGCAAGGAGAAAAAGATAAAGAACGCGGTTGTCTATCTGAAAGATGTCAAGGGCGGGAAAGCGATCCCCGGAGAACCGGTAATGATAACCGATTCAAAATGCACTTTTTCACCCCATGTGAGCGTAGGGTTTAAGGGAAACAATCTTATCGTCAAGAACGAAGATCCCGTCCTGCATACGATACATGTTTATGCCCGGGTAAAAGGAAAGACGATGTTCAACACCGCACTGCCCGAGAGAGGCTCTTCCCTGACCAAGACCTTCACGAGAACCGGCGTGATTGAACTGAATTGCGATTGCCATCCCTGGATGGAGGCTTTCGTCGTTGTGATGGACCATCCTTATGCTGCTCTTACCGATGAACAAGGTGTGTTCTCGATCGGGGACATCGTACCCGGAGTCTACACGGTCGAAGCGTGGCATGAGGCGCTGGGAACCATAACGATCCCGAATGTGACGGTACAGGGCGGAAAGACCACCGCCGTAAAGATCAAATTCACTTACGACATGACTCGGCGGTGAACTGAATAGATTTTCAGCACAAGGGTACTGTGCGAGCACGGTAGACTTGGACGAGGGTCGGATACGAAAGTACATTCAAGATCAGGAAACCAATGAATCAAAGATATCCCTTAAGTGCTCGCCATAAAAACGGAATACTCTGCCTCCGGAACGGGACCAAATACAAAAGGGAGAGGTCCCCATTTGGAAGAGTAAAAACCTGCTCCTGTATGAGTGTTCAATGTTGATAGCCAACGAAGGGGAGCAATTTTGTACACTTGAATAATATTGAACATATCCTCGGGCATAGAATACGCATTAGTATTATCCGAAGGATTAACTACTATATCCCCCCGTGTAATGATGCTTCTGGTTTCATCCAGTGCCTTCGCACCATATGTCTCCATGTAATACTGAAAGCCCCAATGTCCTGAGAACCACACGTTACCGTGCTGATTCTGATAAGCATGGTTAATCATAGCAGCTTCCTTACGAGCATTGTCTGCCCATTTATAATCTGCCCAGGTAACCGATAGCGCAATCAGAAGTGCTGGAATAAGCGGTAAGAAAAAAATCTTAGCTGACATTAAATCATTAAATGCCCTTTTTTGTTCAATGTGCCGCAACACCAAAATTCCTATAACCGGGAACATCGGCAGAATGCTTCGACCATTAATTGTCCAATTGATGAATGTTGAAAAGATAAATGTGCCTATTATCCAAAGAAAGAGGAACAATGAGTCAGCGTTTTTATGTCGCCAGAGGTCAAAAAAGGCAAGAAGAAGAACGACCGTTCCCGTTATTAAAAACAGACAACATTGAGTGATAAAAAGCCAATTCGTGCTATTATTTTGATTAAACAGAAGCTTATCCGGTGCGAGCGCATAAAAATAATAGATAATTAATGGCAATGTTATTGAGGTGCCTATAACCAAGATCTTCCGTCGCAAGAATAGTACGAAAAAAAGAACAGAAATAAAACAACCACCTGTAAAAAAAAGGCCTGTTATGCTTTTCAAAAATAATTGCATGACTTCAATCTTTTGGTGTGCAAGAGCATATGACGATGCATCTATAAGAAGGCCTTTGCCATAAAGATTAAATGTGATCCATTGATACAATGCAAGTATAAAAACTGGAATTAATAAATATAGTGTCCAGAGCCCTATGTTACGTTTTTTTACTAATGAATACACGAGTATTAAAGGTATTAGGCATATTCCATAATATTTTGTTAAGCTGCAAAGAGCGATAAGAATGGCAGCGCAAATCAAACTTATATTCGAATCGCTTTTAAGGCCCCGTATCCAGATTAGTGTTGCCCATACCCACAAAGATAACATCATTATGTCGCACATAACGGTTGTACTTGATAAGAGAAAAACTGGGGTGAATAAACTCAACAGTGTGGAAAGTAGCGGTGTTGAACAAAATTCTCCTGCTAAGTAATAGGTTCCCATGACTGCAGCGACAGCAGGGATTAGAAAAGCTAAGTGCATGGCTCTCTCGGCCCATCCAAATAAGCTAGATACGAGGGCAATGTAATAAGACGCAAGAGGAGGATTTTTCATGACCTCAAACATGGGCTCTTCCCGCCCGAACCAATTGACTGTAAAACCATAAAAATCAAATGGATTAGTTTGAATATGACGAGCAGCCCATATATACAGTGGGTCATCAATATTAAATGCCTTATCTAGAAATGGCACTAAACATGCGACAATCACAACAATAATTATTGCCAGTTCATAGTTAAACTTCTTTTTATCATCAGCATTAAATAATATATTGTCGGGCATCTTCATAAGAGTTATATATTCTGTTCTGGATGGTTTTTCTTGATGGTCCTCATTTTAAAGACGAAATGGCATTTTAAAGAGCTTTGCTGAGAGTCTCGCCGGGGATCAGCTGTCCCGAAGCCGCATTCTCTGCTCCACGGATCAAGAGGTGGAGGCGGGTCTCGTGCGGTCAGGCGCCGTACCGGCATTCAATTTGGCAAAGATGCCAGCGCACTTGTAGAGGCGCAGATAGGAACGGCCGGAGAGCAGGAGCAGGAGGATGATTACGAACCTGGTCCCGTTCAGGTCTTTCGCGATCAGGCCGTGATATGCAAGGAACAAGGCAGCGACGACGACAGTGGCAATGCTGGACAGGAGAAAAAGGGTCCGTCTCTTTGCCGCGCGGCGCAAGAAATTTTGTTCCTGCTCTGTCAAGGTTTTCTCAATTTCCACCGAATCCCCCTCCCATCCCTTTCTTCTTCACTTCCTCCATCAAGGCGGGGGTTATTTCCCGCATCCCCCGGACTTCCGCGTGGCGTTCGACCGCGCGCCGCACCATCCCGCGGACAAACATGGGGACCCTTTTGAGCCGCTCTTCGGCCTCTTTCGTCCAAATCGGTTTCACGGCGCTTCGGGCTGACTCCGATTTTTCTCCTTCAAAACTTGGCGGTATTTTCATTTTGCCTCCACTGGGAACATAGTGACACCATGGATCTTCCTCCAGATAATCCTTGCAGGCCGCATACGCCCTTGCGCGGCATCCGCCGCAGAGCAGGCGGTAGTCGCACTCGCTGCATTTTCCCTTGAGAGCAGGCGTCCTGAGGGAGTGAAGAAGGCCGGAGTTCAGCCATATGTCCCCGAATGCCCGGGCCCGGACATTGCCCGCCGAAAGGGGCATGTAAGGACAGGGAGTAACGTCGCCTTCCGGAGAGATCCTGCAGTAGGATAGCCCGGCGAGACAGCGTCCGGCGTCCAGCTTGAGCAACGGGGACTCCGGGTTCTTGTCGTACAGGATCCGTCTCACCGTAGGGGCGCAGCGCGTCCGCACCATGATGCCGCCCGACCTCGCCTGCAGGTCAACGACAGACGATAGGATCTCTTCATGCTGAGAAGGAGAGAGGTCCGTCAGCTTTTCCCCTCTGCCCGTGCAGACAAGAAAGAATGGGCTGAAGACCCTGGCCCCCAGGCTCCGGGAATAATCGATCAGTGCCGGTAATTCGCCACAGTTGCCTCGGGTAACGACGGTGTTGATCTGTACCGATAGTCCAGCGTCTCTGCATCGCTCGATCGCGGCCACAGCCTTCCTCCACGCTCCCGGATGCCTGCGGATGCTGTCATGCAAGCGGGAATCCATTGAATCAAGGCTGATGCTTATCCCCGAGACCCCGCTCTCCCGAAGCCTGCGGGCAACCTTGTCATCGATCAAGAGCCCGCTCGAACCCAGGACGACCATCATGCCTTTTCCCGCGGCATAGGCAGATAAGGCGAAGACATCTTCCCGAAGGAGCGGCTCTCCTCCCGAGATGATCAGCATGACCTCGGGACTGACCTCCGCGACCTGGTCGATGAGCCGGAAAGCCTCGCTTTCAGCCAGTTCCGTGTCCGAGGCGGGACCCGGTCGCTCCATTCCCGTTACTGCGGGGAGATAGCAGTGAGCGCAAGAAAGATTACAGCGTCTCGTGATATTCCAGGAAACAATGTGGAGATCGTTCATACGGGATCTGTCCGGCTCGATGCGCCGGTAATGAGCAGATTGCAGGGAGCGAGGCGAAGCAGGTTTTCCGTGGTGTTCCCGATGTCCTGCTCGTCGGTCTTATGCGCGCCGAAACGGCTTACTACGAGGAGTGAAGGCGGCTGCTGTTCAAGATATTTCTCTATCTCATGGTAGGCTTTACCCGCGAGCAGGGTGCTTTTGACATCGATCCCCTTGTCATGCCCCATCCGGACCGCCTCATCCAGGTGCCCCCGGTAAATCTTGCCCAACCCGTCGTCGATGATCTCATCATGCATTCTCTCCTGCTCCTTGAACCGGAACATCTTCCCGGCTTCATCTGAGAGGACTCCCACAAGTGCCTGGAAGGCCCGCCTGTGGAAGTACGGGTCATAGACGGACACGGCTTCGATTGCAAGACCAAATCGCTTGGTGAGGTCCAATGCCTTCCTGAAGGCGGCAAAGGAATCCGGACTCCCGTCAATCGCAACAACGATCCTGCCTTCAAGGGGTTTGTCGTTCTTTACCACGAGGACATCGGCGGCGACTTTTCGGACGACCCGCTCGCAGACGCTCCCGATGAGGTTGCCGTTCACCGCGCCAAGGCCCAGGATGCCAAGGACCACGAGGTCGTAATCGTTCTTCCGGACCTCCTTGACCAGCTCTGACCAGTTCTTCCCCTCCGTAATACTGCACGTGAACGACACATCGGATGCCTGACATCTCTTTTTAAAGGAGTCCAGATAGGCGTCTGAGATCATTCTGAGGCCTGAGCCGATGAGGGTATCATGGATCTTCCTCGACTTTTGGAGCCTCTCCTCTTCCTGGTAATGGCCGGGCAGGCCGACCTCCATGTCGCGGAACCGCTTGTCGTGCAGGCTCGCGCTGTACACGTGGCTGCCCGTCAGCTCGGAGCCGAATTGCTTCGCCAGCGCAATGGCGATATCGGTGCAGTAGTTCGAATAGCTCGAGTTGTCTACCGGGACAATGATCTTCTTATACATGTCATTTGCCATCTCGTCTACCCTGTCTTCCGAAGCTGCCTGTGAAGGAGCAAGCCGATGCCTAGGAATATCAAGAACACGACCGGCGGAAGAATATACACCGTAGCCGGCGTCGGCGGTTCCAGCATCATATAGTACCACGCGGAGATCGCCCCCTTCTTGTCCTGTTCATTGTTCCGGCCGTCATAGAGGGTGACCGCAAAGGGCATAAATTTGCCGATCTCGATACGGGTGTGTTTATCATCAGCCGCATTGAGCGCTCTCCTGAACAGTATCCTGTACTGGCCGTCCGTGTACGCGGCGACGACCTTCACTTCCTGTTTTTCCTGTTTCGTCACGGTCTCCTGACCGGCCGCAGCATATTCGATTCCGAGGTTGTCTGCGGCATTCCACTGCCACATGTTCACTCCGAGCTTCTTGTCCCCCATGAAGAAATACGGCCGGGCGCCTTCCGTCATCTTCGTGGGGAACTGTATGCGCGCCGCGTCGGGGGGCAGTCCGCCACCGCCCTTGTTCTGCTGCTTGTCGGCCCATTCGACCATGACCGCAAGCTCAGACCCGGTATACACACCCCTCACCCGGGCGTTCGTGATAAGGGCCATGAAGTCGCGGGGATCGAAGATCACCTGCCCGGCCATGGGGATATCCAGGTATTCGACGCCCTTCCACGCGGCGTCGTCGGTCGTTGCCGGAATGGCGTTCACCTTCTTCACGCGCAGGGAAAGCCCCAAGTTCCTCGTCAGCTGCTGCGATACGACAAAGTACGCGAGCGCCCATCTTTTCTCCTCTGAGACCGTGTCTCCGTAGGAGGTCATGGGTGTCCCGTCAAAGCCGGCAGTGACCGTCTTGAACACGTCCTTCAGGTCGCTGCCGGCCCGGTATTCCCAAGGGGCCGTCTGGTCAGCCGGATAGATCCGGTTGCCCCAATCGTCTTTGAATTTTTCCTGCCACCCCTTCTCGCCGTCGCCGCGTCCAGCCTTGCCGTGACACTCCCAGCACTTTCCCGACTGGTACATCTCCTTGCCGAGCGCGATAAGCTTATCTTTTCCGCCCGGAGGATTGATCTTGATGGGCGTGCCCTGTATAGAAAAAGTATCGGGAGAAAACTGTTTGAGATAGGCGACGAGGGACTTCACCTCTTCGTCGCTGAAGCGGGTCCAGGGCGGCATGGACGTGCCCGGATTCCCCTGCCGTATCGTCCGCGCGATATCGGAGTCAACGGGCGGCTCGCCGGATCCGGTGGACTTGAATTTGTAGGTTCCCTTCGTAAAATCCCTCGGTTTCGGCCAGACGAAATCGGCGGCAGGACCCTTCCCGTCCCCCTTCTCGCCGTGGCACGAGGAGCACCACTGGTCGTAAATGACCTTTCCTCTCTCTTCCGGAAGCGCTATAAGCGGTATCGACACCAATAAGACAATGGCTACGAAGAGCCTCATGGTAGAATCCCCTTTCCGCATATCACCACGTCCTTGGTTTGTTGCCGGTGGCATCGTAAATGTAGAGAATGACCTTCCATATCTGGTCCTGGGTCAGCAGGTTCTCGAACGCCGGCATTGCTGAATCCCAGGGGGTAGCGCCCGCCGGCAGCCCTGTCCACCCCTTGGCCACGCGCCAGAACACGTACGATTCAGGCAGCTGCGCGATCGTATCTGTGCCCCGGAATGGCGGTGGCGGAGGGTTGAACGCCTGGGCAAAGTTCCCGCGTCCGTCCAGGTCAGCTCCGTGGCAGAAGAAACAGTTCTGGAAATAGATCACTTTGCCCTCCTGCACGAGACCTGGAACAGCCGCCGGGTCCTTGCGCAGAGGGTTTTCGAGCCCCAGGATCTTGATCGTGTTCCCCCTGAAGTCGATCTCCGTCGGAGGCTCGGGGTGGGTGATCCTCGGCGACAGCGGCGGTTCGAAGGTCGGCTTCACCTCCAGGAAGGTTATATATCCGGCCAAAAGCGGAACGAGGAGATAGACGATCACGAACCGCAGGACTTTTTTGTCATCGTCGGCCAAGAGCGCCCTCAGGGGCTTGATAAATGCCTGAAGCGTTTCTTCCTCGATCGAGAAGTAGATGAGGAACGAGAAGAAGGACATGATCATGAACATGACGATGACCTGTCCGGGGAGCGGCGGCATGATGAGCGACAGGCTCTTCAGGCCTCCGTAAATGGCCACCTGGATGCCCACGAAGCTGAAGAACGGCGATTTCTTCAGACCGGAGGCAATCGCTACCACAACGCCGATGATGGTAATGACGGGGAATATGAATTGCATCTTACTTGCCTCCTGCCTTCGCTATCTGGGCTTTCAGGACCGGCACAGAGCCAGGATAGGAAACCGTTACCTTGCCGCCCTTGCTCTGCAGGTAGGCGGCTACCGCTATGATCTCTCCGTCGGTAAGCGACGTGGGCGGCGTCTGCACGGGCGACATCATGTCCTCGAAGCCCTTGACGATATATTTCGAGGGGTTGACGAGCGCCTCGAATACATGGTCCTCGACGGGGATGCCGCGCTCCTTCGCTTCACGCTCCATTTCCGCACCGATGCTGGACATGGCCGGAGCCCTCATGCCCGCTTCCGGTTTTACGACGTGACAGACCATGCATTGGCCTTTGCCGAAGACGATCTCTTCGCCGACGCTGATGAGGTCGTCCTGGGATATGCCAGCCTCGACCTTGATCACCTTCGGCGGTCTTGATTCAGACTGGGGCAGAAATTCCATGCCGATGTACACAAAAATGAGATTAAGGCCGATCACGATGATCGCAAGCTTCAGGACGCCCTTCTTCATCAGCCCTTCCTCCTTTCCTCGACCACTTTCTCGAGCTTCATGATGCTCCAGAAGACCAGGGCAACGAGAAAGAGGAAAAGCAGCGTGACGATCGTGATGATGACCGACGCCTTCCCGTGCGTGGGGAGATAGTTGTCGGGGCTCGTGTTCATCATGACCCCGTACACATGCCAGTACTGCCGGGCGCCGGCCCTCATATAGCCGAGCATCCCCATGAGCCACGTGAAGGTCACCGTGATCGCGATGAGCGCGTACTGGGAGCGTTCAGGCATCTTGCCCCACCGGGGCTCTCCGATGATCCTGGCGCCCTTGTACATGTAATTGTCCAGCACGTAAAGGGCGATAAGCCCTACAAAGAACAGGCCGAACTGAATGGGGGAAAGCACCTTCACCCTCACCGCGGCCGGAACAACGTAGCTGTAGATGCCGAGCAGCAAGACGCCCAGAGCCGAAACGACGATGATTACGGCCCGCGCCGTATGTCCCTGCTTCGCCCACGAGACGACAGGCTCCTTGTTGCTCATGCGGAATATCGCGAAGCTCAGGAACGTGGCAAGATAGGAGAGAATGACCGCCGTGTTCTTCGCAGCCATGACGCCCAGCTTGCCCAAGGCGGGGTGATAGGTGCCCGTGCGCCTCGCTTCTTCGAGGCTCAGCGCGACATCGTGCGGGGTAAGCCAGACAGCGTAGCTGATGAGAAGTATGATGAACAAGAACTTGACATACTTGAAGTACCGCTCCGCCCCCGGCATCTTGTGCAGGGATATCCAGAGGTAGTAGTTGATGAAGAAGAGGATCGCGCCGATCAGGATCGCCTGCATGACCCACAGCCAGGCAAAGAAGCCGCCCATGAGCTGTATGCCCATCTGCTCATTGAACGAATAGATCTCGACGCCCAGGAGGTAGCCCACGCCCGGCAGGAGCAGGGAAACCCCGATCGAAATGATCGCCGACGTATAACCCATCCAGTCATAGTATGCCTTTTCCTCGTCCGTCTTCGCGGTAATGAACCGGAACGCCGCATAGGCCGCAGCGATGCCGGCCCCGAAGACGATGTTAGCCACGAACCGGTGAAGGAACAGGGGGATCCACATATGGGTGTGGATAGCGGCCCACCTGCTGACCAGCCCTCCCTCCGCGTTCACGCCGGCCGGAGTGGTCATGAAGCCCACCCACGCGCTGGTGATGAGAAGCAGCATGGCGCCCAAGACATTGAGCAGGATCCCAAGGGTGACGTGAAAGCCCTTCCGGTCCTTCATTTTTTGCCACGAGTAGAAATAATAATAGCAGACGAGCACCTCACCGTACATGACGACAAGGTACAGCCACCAGGTGGGGCCGAGGATCTTCATCATGTAATCGGTGAATTTCGGGTACAGGATCGGCAGGCTCACGAGGAACATCGATCCCATCACCGCCGTGACGGTATAGGCGAGCGTGAAGAGCTTGGTGAAGTCGTAGGCGATCCGGTCGAGCCTCTCGTCCTTGTTTCTCCATCCGATGAATTCCATGGTCACCGCGAAGATGGGGACGCCCAGGACGAAAGCGGCGAAATTCAGATGCAGCTGCGCGACGATCCATATCCAGTCCCTGCTGCCGATGACGGGGAAGAACCGGTACCCGTCCTCTGTCGCCATGGGCAGTACCCTGTTCAGGACGGCGAGAAGAACGAACCCCGCCCCGAGAATCGCGGTAAATTTTATAATGCCCTTCAGGATGCCTTTTTGTACGCCGGCTCCCTCCATGGCCACCTCCTACAATCGCTTGGGGAAAAATGTCCCCGGAGACCGCCTTCATCCCCGGGGAGACACTCGAAAGGTTAGAACAGCATTTCCAGGATCATCCTGGTGATCCGGTCGGCCGTGGGGCTCGTGCCGTTTATGTTCGTAGTCATGGTATCCGAATATTGGAGGGTTATCTTCGTGTTCAGCCAGGGCAGGTAATTCACTCCCACGATCCACTGATAGTTTTTATCGATGGGGGTCGGGTCACCAACGGCAACATCTTTATATTTGACATAGTTTAACACACCAATGACCCCAATCGTTCTGTCATAGTAATAATCAGCCTGGGCATACCAGCCGTCGAACTTTCTTTCTTCGCCGTTGCCGAAGACATTCTTGTCATTGCCTCCGCCGTAGAGGGCCTGAAGTTCGACCATATGGTCCTCGCCGTAGTTCTGCTCCAGAGACAGGTCGACATAGGTTCTCGTTACTTTCGAGTCATAGAGAGGCACGCCGGTACCAAGCATAGTGATCCGCTGCGTGCCGTAATAGTTGACAAGACCGAAGGTGACCGCGCCGTTCGAAAGCTTCTGGTCCCAGGCAACGCGCGAATACATGTCAAAGGGATCTGTACTATCATTGTTGGACAGAGTACCAGCGGGAGGAGAAGCCAGGCTGCCGTCAGTTATTTCTCCGCCCCTCATCATGCCGTAGGCGGCATAGAGGCGGTTGCCCAGGAAGTAACCATGCAGGACAGCGCCTTGGTTATGCGCGCCCCAGAAGTTGAACGTCCAGCCGGTGTTCAGAATGAAGGGCAGCCCGTCATCATAGATCAGGTCGCGGTCCCTTCCCCCGAGGCTGTTAAAGGGGTCCGCGGCAGTGGCAAGCCCGGCGAATGCGACGAGGCCCAGGGTATTCCCCTCGCCCAGCGGATACTGAAAGGCCATTTTAACGGTCGGGATCGTAAAAGTGCCGCCGCCAGAATCGACGGAGAAGCCATCCGCCTCGGCGCTTGTGAACACGCCGGCGTAGTCAAATACCCTGGCTGCCATGAATATCGCGACCTGGCCGACATCGGATGAACTCGATGCCTGTGACTGGCTGTCGCGAACCAGGCCCTCGTAAATGACCCTCGTGGAGAACGGGGCGATCACGGGCAGGTTCATATTGTCCTTGTTGATCATCTCCCAGTCCTGGCTGACGTCCGTGTACGCCTTGACCTTGAACTGCCTTCCGTACTGGTTCAGGTTCGCCCACATGGTATGACAGGCGGTGCAGGGTTTCTTGACCTGGCGCGCATAGGACGGTACGGCCTGCGACTCATGCGGCATAAGGAAACTGAAGAGAGCAATTGTCAAAACTGCGGCTGCCAGAACGATAAAGCCCTTTGTCTTCATAATTCTCCTCCCCACATTAATGATGATTTCACATCCCCGACCTCTCACTCTGAAAAACAAGCCCGCGACGCGATACGATTTGCCTCCGGTGCAATTACTGAGTGTCGTCCTCTACTGTATCATCAGGGACGACTTGCTATGAAATCGGACGGAAGCTTTATTTTTTATAGTCTATTTTTATCTTGGTTGCTTTTCCGCTTTCGACTTTGACGTCGGCGACCTTCACCTTGCCGAGCGCTTCGTGCCATGCCTCGACAGCGTACGTTCCGGCAGGAACGTCCTTGATGATAAACGCACCGCTCTCGTTGGTGACGGCGCCGTAGGGATGGTCAAGGATCACGATGAAACCGTGCATCCAGGGGTGACTGTCGCAGGTCACTTCCATAAGGCCGTCTCTTAACAGCGGCTTCGTGACCGATGACCCTTTTTCAGGAAGGCCGATATTGAACATCGTCTTGCCGTTCAAATAGGTATGGATATTGTGGAATATGGGGTCATCATTTTTCTGGGTGAGCTTGCCTCCCTTGTATCCGATCGCGACATGAGGACTGAACAGACATTTGATATTCGTTATCGTGAGAGGCTCGGCCGGGATCGCTTTTCCGGATTTGATTTCCGTTATATATACAGCCACGTTTGCGATCTTCTTGTCTTTGATTACATATTTCTCTGCTGGAAGGCTTGTGCCGCAGTATTTTGTTTCAGAGCTCAACTTGAGCATGGGGTCCTTCGGAACCGTCGCCCCCGTGAATTCCACGACGCCCTCGATGCTCCCTCCATTTTTCACTTCAACCGTTTCGTAAGCAAATGAAGTCGCTCCATAAGAGAAATATACCGATACCGCCATGATCATGAGAAAAACAATTCCTTTTCGCATCACAGTTCCTCCTCCCTCATTGATAAGCTCTTTATCATGCAGCCGTTTCCTTATTTCAACACGTGTTTTCGATATCCGTTGTTCGCCTGCTCCCTTATACACGCTTCGCCTCTATCCGTCTCTTAAAGACACATCGTTCTTGACGGTGGACAAGCTGTGCTCTGTGCCTTCAGGGAAAGGAATCGGGAATCAAGAGTATTCGCGACTTATAGTATATTCGCTGCGGACTGTCAACTTCAAGTTCAAACTTTACGTTTATTACTGTGCTGATTTTTACCAAAGGTCTCGATTAGACGACGCTGTACGAAATGCGATTGTTCTTAAGCCGTAGTACGGAAGTCGTTCAAGGTTATTTCTTGGTGTCATCCTCCTCCACGCCGCATGGCACAGATAAGGATCTCCTGTCAGTTTAAAGAGAGAAATACCTGGATGGATAGCCGGATCCGCCATTGCCCAGCCTATGGTTCAATTATATGCAATATTTCAGGAAAAGCAAGATAACGGCAAAAATAATCATCTCAAGAAACACATTTGAAGATTTAATCCCATAGTATGAGACGCGGACTCATCGAAACAGCAAAGTCACAAGACACGGCGCAGCATTAGCCCGGGAGACGCAGTCGAGGCACTCACATTTCTGAGCCGCTCGCTGCATTAATTGGCGGCCGCGCAAAAGAATCTTCAAGCATAATTCCCTTGCCATGATGGTCGGTTTATTGTAGTCTCTCTGACGAACGGTTTCCCGTGTATTGCCGCGCCAGACAACTGCATGTTAACCCGTGGAAGCCGGCCACTCAAGCACCAGGTAAGGAGGGAAGCCATGACTGAACAACAAATCAACGCGCCAGGAAGCGAGAAGCGGGGGGCTAGACACATCGTGTGGGGAATAGCCATGGTCCTCGTATTCATATTCCTGTTCAGCATATTCGTACAGCTGCTCTGGAACTGGCTCATGCCCGGCATTTTCGGGCTGAGGGAAATCACCTATCTTCAGGCCGTCGGACTTCTGCTGTTGTCCCGTCTGCTGTTCGGGCGTGTGGGGCAGCGCCGTGACCACGCGGGATACCTAACCGGCAAATACGGGTTCCGAAGTCTCTTTCGGAGCGGCGGCACTCAGGATGATCCGAGCGGCCACGCCGATGTCGGCAGCAGATGATGATGCCTGAAGGTACAGGTAAAGATTGTGCGGGGAACCGCTTCCCAACACACTGCCGCCTGAGATGAAAAACCATCGTTCCATATTTCTTTCTCTGGTGTTTATTGCCGCTACGGCCTGCTGTTTTGCCTGTGTTTCGCAAAAGATAAACAACGATACCGCCCGGAAGATAGGGCAGTTCATAAAGAGCGAAGTTGCCGACGATCTGGAGAAGGATTACCGGGCGCACAACATGGATATCAAGGTCGTGGTCACTGATCTGACGATAGACGGTCTTTCAAAAAGCGAGACGGCACAGGACACGGTATACCTCGCGCAGGGGAAGGTCTCCTATATCATACGGGGGAAGAGGAAATGGAAGGACCAGTATGGGAATATCATCCAGTTAGATCCCGAAGGGGAGATCACGCATTGGTACACCTGCGGAGTTCTTGAAGACAAATACATGCATGCCCTCTTCAAGGACGACAGACATCGCCTCGCGTTCCATGCGGACAAACCGACCAGGGAAGATTTGCAGTAAAAGCGAGTCCCCGCCTCACGGTTCCAGCCGGACCGTCACCTTGATCTCGCTACGCATTTTGGCAAAGATCCCCACCGAGCTGTCCTTAAGCACAAGATAATAGCTGCCGATTTCAAGCGGAGCCTCTTGCTTGTAATGCCTCGTCCGCATGGGTTTAAATGCGGGCACTGAATCAAACTTTTCGTTCTTCTGGAGATGTTCCAGCTGCCCGCCTTCGATTACGATGACGTCCATAGGGTTTCCATGCACAACATCGACGGCCACGTGGAGGGTCCCTGTATGCTCCAGGTTCATGGGCAGCGCCTTCAAGGCTCCAATTTCAATTTTTTCCACCTCGTCGATCACGGTTATCGGCTCAAACACAGGACGCGGCGGCTTCCCGGGGACGTCCTGCTTCGCGATGCCGAGGATCTCCCCGTCTTTTACCCTGACCGCTTTTACCGTTGCCGCCTGTGCATCGCCGGTTATCTTAACGCTTCCGGTTACGACAACATCTGCGCCGGCGAGTGTCCCCAGTTCCGTTGCGGTGCGCTCCGCGGCAGCCGCTTCCTGCGGTTTCATGCCTCGGAGGATATCGTCCAGTTTGCTGCGGTCAATGATGGATATCCGGCTCTGCTTGCCCTCGTTGCTGAGCCTCTGCACAATGTCTGCAATAAACTCTTCCGTATATTGGGAGCTTAGCTCTTTTATTTCACCCTCTGACGGCTTCCGGTCCGCGTTCTGAAATGACATGTGAAAATCCAGGACGATCACTTTTATCTTCTCGCGGGCGGATTCATCAGACAGGATCCTTACTACCTGGTCTGCTAAAGCTTCACTACCCGCGTAAACCTGTGATGGGCCGGCGAACGGCATGGATCCTGACATGATAATAAAAATAGATGCAATGAACACTTTGAAGATCGAACGTAGCGAACGTCTCATAAAATCCACCTCGGCTGACGTGATCAACCCTTTAAGAGGTGCTGGGCTATCTTGATGTTCCATGTGACAACTATGCATTAAACTGCGGGCTGCTGCTCAGTCACCGACAAGGGGCACACGGCCCGATGCTATTCAATCGCAACCTGCACCATTAGATCTTTTTTGTCGCCTGGTATACATCGGCATGATTTAAAGAATTATATCATACTAAATGGTTTCGATGTGGGCGAGTTCCCACAAGTTTGCCCACCTCACGTCATCCTGTCCGGAATCTGAGGTCCTATCATCAACTCGAAATTAAGCAAGAACTCCACCATAGATCGGCGGGCTATGGTAATGATTCTGCATTCATTTTTAATTCAAGAATTTTCTGAAATAATTCATTGTATGAATTTCGGAATATGTTATTATCTAAAAACGTCTAAAGAATCTATTTGTAACTTTTAGTAATATTGATACCTCGTGTTGCAGAATGTATTGGTATCATGGGCATGAAGAAAAAAACTAAGAGAAAAAAAGAAAATACGACCGGCCTGCCTCGAGCGGCCGACCGGAAAGAACCTTCCCGGGGAAAGTACGCGGACCTGTACGATTTTGCTCCCGTCGGCTATTTCACCTTCGACAAGGACGGGCTGATACGGGAGGCGAACCTTACGGGAGCAACCATGATGGGCGTCACTAAGCGCATGCTCGTGGACCAGCCTTTTTCGCTTTTTTTAGAAGGCACCAGGGACCAGAAGGTCTTTACCACCCACCTTGCGACGGTCCTCAAGAAAAAGACATTGGAAACCTGCGAACTCCGCCTGCGGAGAAAGGACGGAACGAAGTTTCATGCGCAACTCCAGAGCATACCTTCCAAGGAGGGCAAACGCGACGCCACGCGCATACGCGCGGCAATGAGTGATGTGACCGAGCGCAGGCTGGCTGTAGAGCGGCTTGCCCATCTGGCATCATTTCCCCTGCTCAATCCGAATCCAATCGTCGAAGTGGACCGTACTGGTACGGTCACGTTCTCGAATACCGCCACGCAGAGTATCCTGGCAGGGCTTGGCCTGGGCCCTGGGGATACGAAAGCGTTCGTGCCCCAGGACATGAACGAACTCGTAACCGCGTGGAACGAGAAAGAAACATACACGACCTATCGCGAGGTCAAAATTGCTGATTATGTATTCGGTTTGACCATCCACTTCGCCCCAGGGTTCGACGTTGCGCGCATCTATGGCTATGACATCACGGAGCGCAAGCGCTTGGAGGACGAGCTGTTTACGACCAGTCAACGCCTGGAGTCGCTGATGACTGCGCTGCCGGTAGGCGTCAGCTTCTCCGACGATACCGCCTGCCAGCGCATATCGGGAAACCCGCATCTCATGACGCAGTTCGAGATCGGGACCGAAGACAACATCTCCGCATCTGCACCCGTCCCGCAAGCAGAGGGCCGGAAGATCCGTTATTTACACGAAGGTAAGGAACTGAAGGATACGGACCTGCCTTTGCAGAGGGCCTGCTCCCTGAACCATGATGTCCCTCCGATGGAACTGGAGATCCTCCTTCCGAGCGGACGGCGGTGGTTTGCGGAGGCTTCGGGGGCGCCCATCCAGGATCAGAACGGTAATGCCATAGGCGGCGTCGCCGTGACCGTGGACATCACCCACCGCAAACGGATCGAGGAGGCCCTGCGAAGGAACGAGGCGATCCTGGCTCACGCCGGGAAAATGGCGCGTCTGGGCGCATGGCATATTGAGATCTCGAACCAGGAGGACTTGAACGCTAATCCACTACACTGGTCCGACGAGACGTATCGTATTTTCGGCTATACGCCGGGTCAGATAGAGGTGACAAACGGCTTTTTCTTCGAGAGAGTGCCTCCTGAGGACCGTCAAAAGATCATGGACGCAGTAGCCGACGCCATTGTCCGAAAGGAACCCTATAGCGTCGAGCACCGCGTCTATCGTCCTGACGGAACCGAGATCGTGGTCGCAGAATATGCCGAAATCGCATTCGATGAACAGGGCCGGCCCACCAGGATCATCGGGGCCGTTCAGGATATCACTGAGCGCAAGGCGGTCGAAGCATCCTTGAAAGCTGTCCGTGACGATCTGGAACTCCTCGTCCGAGACAGGACCGTCGAAGTGATGGAGCAGTCCAGGATACTGGAATCATTCTTCAGTCATACGCAGACCTGTCTGGTATTTCTCGACAGGGAGTTCAATTTCATCCGCGTAAATGAAGCATATGCCCGGGCATGTGCGCGCGAAATGACTAGCTTCCGTGGTCACAATCATTTTGTGGACTATCCTTCCGAAGAGCTCAAGGGGAAATTCCAAAAAGTGATCGACACCAAGGAGCCTTACAGAGTCTTTGAAAGGCCGTTCATCTTCCCCGACCATCCTGAGTGGGGAACAACCTACTGGGACCTGTACGTGGCTCCCATCCTGGACGAACACGGAGAGGTTGAATTACTGATCTTCTCGTTGCTTGACGTCACCGAGCGCATGCGGGCGGAAGAGGAGCGCGCGCGCCTTGCATTGGCGGTGGAGTCCGCTGTCGATGCCGTGGTAATCACCGATACGCGCGGGCTCATTGAATACGTCAACCCGGCCTTTGAACGTATCACTGGCTACGCGAGGAACGAGATCACGTGGCGGGATCTTCACTTTCTTGACAGCGGCAAGCATGACGAGGGATTCTATCGGGAGTTCAGAGACGCCCTTGCCAATAACGGCGTCTGGCAGGGAAGGCTCATCAACAAGAAAAAGGACGGCACCTTCTACTTCGAGGACTGCACCTGTGCTCCGGTAAAGGGCTCGAACGGGCAAATCATGAATTACGTCTATATTAAACGCGACGTGACAGAAAGACTCAAGCTCGAATCCATTGCCGAGTCGGTGAACACCATGGACAACATCGGTTCTGTCATCTCGGGGGTACGGCACGAGATCGGCAATCCAGTCAACACCGCTAAGATGATCCTGAGCGTCCTCCGGAATAAGCTGGAGCAGAGTTCCACGGAGACGATCCGGGAATATATCGACCGGACCCTGGGCGAGATGGGCCGGGTGGAATACCACTTGAAGACCCTGAGAAACTTCAACCTGTACGAATCCATGGAACTTGAGAACATGGACATGGCCGCCTTCATGGACCGATTCCTTTCTCTCGTGGGCGAGGATATCGGGAAGAAAGGGATATCGATCGCAGTGAAGCTTGAGCCCGAGGTCGTGTGGGCGTATGCCGATCCGCGGGCGCTTCAGCAGACGCTCCTCAATATCGTGACCAATGCCATCGATGCCCTCGAGGGACGGCGGGATCCAGCCATCGATATCGGGATTTCCAGGCAGAACGATCAGATCCTGATCCAAGTCAATGATAATGGTAACGGCATCACGGAGAAGGAGCAGAGGACTCTGTTCAGACCTTTTGTCACTTCGAAAAAACACGGCACGGGCCTCGGCCTTGTGCTCGTGAAGAAAATGCTGACAAAGATGAATGGCGGGATAACGATAACGAGCCGGCACGGCGTCGGGACCACTGTCGATATCCTGATCCCGGAGGGCAGGCATGACGCACGCGGGCAAGAGAACACTCCTCATCATTGACGATGAGAAGGTGTTCAGCGAAACGGTCAAGGAATATCTCTCCAGCGAGACCATGGAAGTGCTTACGGCGCAGAACGGGGCCCAGGGTCTCGAGATCTGCTCTTTACGGAACGTGGACGTGGTCCTCCTTGACCAGAAACTCCCTGATATGGAGGGGCATCGGCTGGCCGGGCCCATCCTCGAACGGAACGATCAGACCAAGATCATCTTCATTACCGCCTTTCCTTCTTTCGAGAGCGCCGTGAAGGCCCTGCGCGCCGGGGCACACGACTACCTTTCCAAGCCTTTCGACCTCGACGAGCTGAAACTGACCATTGAGAACGCACTGCGGACCCTGGACCTGGAACGGGTGCAGCAGATCCAGAACTATGCAGCCGAAAAAGACCGTGAGGAGGCGGTATTGGTCGGCAACAGCCGCGCCATCGCCGAGGTGAAACGTCTTGTGGAGTCTGCCGCTGCCGTGGATGCGCCCGTCCTGATCACCGGTGAAACGGGTACCGGCAAAAACCTCGTGGCCAAAGCGATCCACTATGAAAGCAAGGCATCCGATGCCGCCTTCATCAGCATAAACTGCGCTGCACTCCCGGAAGGCCTCATCGAATCGGAGCTCTTCGGCCATGAAAAAGGCGCTTTTACCGGCGCCGTGGCCGTCAAGAAAGGCGTGTTTGAAATGGCCGAGGGAGGGACGCTTTTCCTAGACGAGATCGGCGATATGCCCGTCCACCTCCAGTCCAAGCTCCTGAGCGCCATCGATGACAAGATGATCCGGCGGCTCGGCGGAACAACTGCAAAGCAGGTAAACGTGCGCATCCTATCGGCCACGAGCGCGGATCTCGAAAACACGCTCGGCAAGACCTTCCGGAAAGACCTCTATTATCGTCTCAGCGTCGTCCGGATCCATATCCCGCCGCTGCGTGAGCGCAGAGATGATATCGCCGCAATCAGTTCCTTTTTGCTGAAGCGCATTCCCGGGTGCAGAGACGTTGAGCTTCCCGCATCCGAGATCGCAAAACTCACGGATTACCCGTGGCCGGGCAACGTGCGGGAACTTCGGAACATTCTCGAACGTGCGGTGTTCGTCCAGAAAGGCTCAGAGCTTCAGCCGTCCCTTCTGCTCGAAAAAACGCCGAAAGCGGACTGCCCCGCGTCGGCAACGGTCACTTCAGCAGGAGGAATTATGACCTTACAAGAAGCGGAGAAACAGCTTATCAGTTCAGCCCTCGGGCAGCTCTCGGGTAATCTCACGAGGACCGCCAAAGCCCTCGGCATCTCACTCTCCACGCTCAAACGAAAACTCAGGGAATACAGTCTAAAATGAACGCCATCCTATCCAAAATGAACTAGCCATAATGTCCGCTTTCCCGAAAGTCCTCTTTATCGTTTCCTCAATTATTTGATTTTTTATAAAAAATTTTTTACTGAGAGTTGGCAGCATTCTTGCTATACATATAAAGTATTATGGATATCCTTATTGTAGATGATGAAAAGACCTTTCTCGAATTACTTTCCGAGGGACTGAGCTCTTATTCCAAGTATTTCAATGTGATAACAGCAGACAACGGCAAAATGGCCATTGAAGTTCTCAAGACATTTATCATCGACGTGGTGGTCACAGACCTGAAAATGCCGGAAGCCGATGGATACGAAATCGTGAAATACATGAAACAGTATCGCCCCGACGTCCCCATCATAATAATGACGGCCCACGGCGACCCGGAAACGGAGAAGCGGCTCCGGAACATGGGCATTACCCAATACCTCGAGAAGCCGCTTGAACTGAGGGGAATCGTGCGGGAGATCATGTCGGCGGGAGAAAGATCTCCTCGTGCTCCGGGCAGATTCACCGCAGCCGGCGGATGATTTCCGGAAGGCCGAAGTTAACGTGCACCATCTTTCTTGGGCTCAGTATCCTCCGCCCCGCAGTACGAACGGGCAAGGCGAGACGCCCATCAGTTTGAACCGGAACCAATCGCAGGCGCACCTGATGCCAAGTGTGCCCTTTTTTTATTGCCGGATCGCGTACAGTGTTCACCCGGCCCCAGGGCGACAATGCCGTTACGGCAGTCGAAATTCACAGGAGCTTTGACCGCTATTCCCATCAGAAAGTCAGGTAAACGCTTATGACCAACGAAGAACTGCCAATCGACGATCTTAGCGTCGCCGCCCGCGATAGTGATCGTGAAGAGGGTGAGCAAGGGGAGAGTGAGGGTCGGCGGCGAAAACCATATGCGTCAGCGAGCGACGCCATCGAGGTCATCACCTACTACCTGAAGGAAATCCGGAAAACACCGCTTCTCACATTTGACGAGGAACAGCAACTGGGCCAGCGGATAGAACAGGGGGACCAAGAGGCCCGAACGCAAATGATCGAGGCCAATCTGAGACTCGTCGTTGCCATCGGGAGGAGATACATCAACCGTGGACTGCCGTTTTCGGACATCATCGAAGAGGGCAACATCGGACTGATCAGGGCTGTGGACAAGTTCCAGTACCGGATGGGACATAAATTCAGCACCTACGCTTTATGGTGGATAAGGCAGTCGATCGAGCGGGCGATCGTCAACCAGACCAAGATCATCCGTCTACCCGTCCACGTAGCAGAGCTCGTCCACCGTTACACGCGCGCCGTACGGAAGCTGACTCAGGAGCTCGGTCGTGAGCCGGAGATGGACGAGATAGCCCTGAGGATGGACGCGAACATCGATAAGATCCGATCTGTATCCCGGCTGGTGCGGGATATCCTTTCGCTCGATGCGCTGATCGGAGACAGCACAGAAGACACGGTCGGCGATATGATCCCGGATGCGCATGCGTTGTCTCCCGAGCACCTCTCCGACGAGATCAGCAGGCGCAACCGTATAGACATGTGGCTTACGCATCTCCCCGCGGACGAGCGCAGCGTGGTTGAGATGCGCTTCGGCCTGGACGGGGCAGATCCCATGACCCTCGACTGTATCGGCAGGAAGTTCGGCGTTACGCGGGAAAGGGTGCGTCAGATCGAAACGAAGGCCATCGAACGGCTCAAGGGGATAACGCGGCTGGATCGTGACAGCGCCGTCGAATGCTTTCTGTAGAGCACACATCGCATCCGCAAGGATTATGCTCAAATTTACGGCAAATCGCCAGGAACCCTAAAATACCGGTTCCCTCTGTGATAACCAGAGATCGTATGAAAAAGCTCCTGATAGTCGATGATTCGATCCTCATCCTTAGCGCACTCTCAAGAACCTTCCGGGACAATGAGACGGAGGTAATGACTGCGTCAAACGGTCAAACTGCGTTACATGCGATTAACAAAAACTGTTTTGATCTCTGCATACTCGATATTCATCTCCCTGACATGAACGGACTGGAAATCATGAAGCTGATCAGGACTGTCTCTCCAACAACCCGGGTTGTTATCATTACCGGCTCCGCTGTCAGCGACAGTATGATGCAATCTGTCAGAGAAAACGCGAGTTGTCTGCTGTGCAAGCCCTTTGAACTGGACAAAATCAGGCTGATTGTAAACCGCTTGCTGACAACTAACAAGTACCAGGATGAATGCGTCGGTTTCGTTGACCTTGCATTTTTCACCGGATAACGTGTTGTCGGCGCCAGATGGACAACAAAGCGAAGAGCCTCAACCATTTTGAAGTTGGAGGCTCTTTTTTTAATTGGCCAGAAAATCCTAATATGTTGGATATGATTCGGTAGCCCGAACAGGGCAACTAACTTTGTCTCTTCAGTCGCCCTGTTCAGAAATCACATGTGAAGCAGCCTTTGTTTTACCCTCTTCCATGCCATCCGTTGCCGGATGAAGGTCTCATGGGAGCGAAGCCCCTATGCATCACGGGAGGCGCGACAGGCCTGAACGTCCTTGCTGGCGCTGCAGGCGCGGCAATCTGCCTCCGACTGCTGAATCCGCTGGCAATATGCGAATTTGCTGCCAGATCGCTCCTTGTAACGATGGCCTGGGCGCTCTCTCTGGCACCGGAGTACCTGAACCCTTGGGTTTTAAGTGCGGCGTTCGTCAAAGTTCCCGGCCTCATGGCGCTGACCCCGGCCATATTTACACCCTGCCTCACGTCCGCAAAGGTCTTAAACATCTCGTCATTCTCGGTCCTGAGCGCGGTTTCCGGCCTTATCGTTCCCGTGCTCGTCCTGACAACGGGGTCGACCCGAACGACGGTCCTGGTGTCCGGGTTGATGATCCGGTTGGTCACAATGCCCGTTCTCGTCACTAGTCTCGTGTTCGTCACGATGACCGTCGTGGTGAAGTTATGGCAGATGAAAAAACCCGGGAACGAGAAGCCGAACCAGACGACAGGATAAGGCACCCAGTCGTAGAGGTAAGCGTAATCCACCGGAGGTGGATAATAAGTTACGACAGGAGGCCCCTGATAATAGTAGTACTCGTCAACGTAATTGGGGTTGGCCTGAGCGGCAGGAGCGGCACTGCTCGGACCAGCCGGAGCAGCAAGGTTCAGCTCTGCAGTCAGAACGTATAGTCTCTGCGTGGCCTCCTGAGCGGTAATCGGAATTCTGTTTCCAGCAGCGGCCTTGACCAGCGAGTCATTCAACTGCCCGATGATTTGAGGGGTCATCGGATAATCCGAGATCCACCCGTTCAGTGGCTCGATGCCTTCTTGAGCCAGCATCTCCTCTGCCGCCGCTTCTTTCGTCGGGTTACCTAAACCGAGTTCGGCCGCCAGCTTGACCGCGAAATCGCCTTCACGTACCAAAATCTGGGCTACAGGAGGGACTTGTTGTGCTTGCGATGTCTGCGACCCGTAGTCTTCTGCAAAGGTCGCGAAAGGATAAAGGAGTAAGCTGGCTGCCGACAGAATAGACAGCCACTTTTTCATTTTATCCCCCTTCTTTCATGTACGACATTCGTTCTCTTTAAGGTTAGACGCTGGAACCGCAAAAAAGTTACATTCGGTATTTTTTCACACTGAAACGGTCGCCTTCAGCCGCATCAGACTTCGGGGCAAAAATCAGGCTCGAGGCGACGGACAAAAGTTGTAGAAACGCAATATCTTCACAGATAAAATGAATTCTCTTTGCACTGACATCGTAAATGAATGAGAACCCAGCACTTGCGGCGTCCACGTTAATGATTGCACCGCACGTAATGTATCACCACGTAGCGCCAAGAAACTATAGATTCTGGATATTTATGACGATGAGTAGAAACGGATGGGCGACAAAGGTTATTGACAATCTTATGTTGACAAAACAGTTTTTTTCTGCTAATTTAGTATTAATACGCTGTAGAATTGGCGCTTAAAGGGGCTCCTGGTGAACATACGAACCCTCGTAACCTGTGCCGCGATGCTGGCGGCCCTGCCGTATCATTCGGCCCATGCCGATATCTATAAGTATATCGATGAGAACGGCGTGGTGCATTTCACCAACGTAAATGTAGTCAAGGGTAAAAAATACCAGCGAGTGCAGTCCGAATCCAGGAAGACCCCATCATCAGCCAAGCCGGCCTCGCAATCAGTGTCCCCGCTTGCGGCAGTAAGCGCAGTCTCGTCCACGAACATTTCCTCTACGAACATCCCGAGTGCCTATCTGGATCGCATCAATTCCGCCTGCGACCGCCATGGCGTCGATCCCGCGCTCGTGCATGCGCTCGTGAAAGTGGAATCGGACTATAACCCTCTGGCGCTCTCCCAGAAGGGCGCCATGGGACTCATGCAGCTCATGCCGCAGACGGCACTGGACATGAACGTCAGGAACACATTTGATCCGGATGAGAACATCGATGGTGGGGTAAAATACCTAAGATACCTGCTGGACCGGTATGAAGGGAACCTCTCTCTCGCCCTTGCAGCTTATAACTCGGGAGAGACCGCAGTAAAGCGTTGGGGTACAGTCCCTCCGTTCAAGGAAACGCAGGAATATGTCCAGAAGATCATGAAGCTTTACCACGGCACCGGTAAGATGTCCGACAGCCACCAGTACATAATCTACATGGGCTACGGAGAAGACGGCGCGATCTTGGTCACCGACGACCCATCGAACCATAAGAACAAAGCCCTGAAGAAAAGGGCTGTAAGCGGCCTGTAGCCTCAACCTACGTTATCTTCTCGAAATCCTCCTTCCCTTTTAACAGCATGTTCACGGTGCCCCGATAACCTCTATGAGCTTCGATTCGACTTGTATTTTCGTGAGGCTGTCACTGCGAAGAACGCCTTCCATACGGTCTTGCGGATCTCCTTCCGAAATGTCTTAAAAATGGCGAATCGATTTATGATAAACTTTGCGGTATAATGAACTCTACTTTACGGTGCAGCGTTCGGCGGCGGGCATTAATAAAAACAGGAGAGGCAGTCATGAAAAGGGCACTCCTTGCGTCAACGGCAGTGCTTCTAAGCATGGCACTGATAGGGTGCGGCAACAGCAGCAGCGGCTCTGCGGCGCCCCCGGCGGCGCTTACGCAGATTTTGAGCGACTCGGGTATTGATGGTGATATCCTGGTTCCCCCCGGCACCGTAACGGAGGGCATGACTCCTGCTGTACAGAGCGTATTTGCCGGCATCGATCCAGCTTCAGGGGACGAATCCCGCGCGTTCCTGCATTTCCCCCTGTCAGGCCCGAACGGCATCCCGCTCAACGCCGTCATTGTATCGGCAACCATCGATATAGTTATCGACAATATCGTTCTTCAATCACCGGGCGATACCGTTCCCATTCTTATCGATCTCGTTTCCTTTACGCCTCCGCTGATACCGAATGATTTTGACCGTACAAGCCTTCCGCCGCTCGCCTCTCTTGCGGTTCTAACGCCGATTTCCTCAGCAGACGTCGGCGGCCACGTATTCATCGATGTCACTTCATTGATGGCGCAGGCACAAAGCCTGGCGCTGCCCGACTTCCAGATCCGCATACTGGAGGATTTCAGCGCGGTGGCTCCGGGGCTTATCGAAATCGACGACACGACCGGCGCGAACCGAGGGGCCCTCGCGCCTTTGCTTCAGGTTGAATACTTATGACGCAGCGTACGCGCTTGCCGGAAACAGCAGGATATTTCGGCGAGAATCGAATGTGAAGACCGTAACGTAAAGGTATCTCCGTTCCTTAAAGAGAAGACCCCCAGGGCCTCTGGCCTACATCCACACAACCTTCTCGAAGTCCTGCATCCCTTCCACGACGATGTTCATGGTGCCCCGATGGCCGACCTTGAGCTCCGATTCGAGGTTGTATTTCGTGAGGCAGGTGCCGCAGGAATAAATCTCCACGCCCATTTTCTCGATCTCGCGGAGGAGCCCCACGATGTCGGCATTGACGGTGGCCAGGTTCACCCCCGTATTGAGCAGAAATATCGTATGAGGGAGCTGCTTGTACACTTTCATGGTCTCGAAGAACGCCTTCATCAGGGTCTTGCCCAGATCCTCTTCCCTGCCCATGACGTCGCTCCCGACGATGAGGAGAAGGCTCTTCCTTTCCGCTTTTGGCAGAGCACTCGTGACACCGGACTCCAGACCGGTCTCGCAGGTGTAGCCTTTGACGATCTTGACCTTCCAGTCCCTGCCCTCTTTCTGTACTTCCGCGAACATGCCGTTCTGGGCCGCCCAGCCGGAAACGTTTAACGCCGAGTCCTCATTGTCCACGAGCACGTCGACGATGCCCTCCCCTATTTTCGAAAGAGCCTCTTCGGCCATCATCACGGGCTTTGGGCAGCCCTGCCCCCGCGCATCGATCAGCATAAAGACTACCTCCTCATCTCCCTGCTTGCGTCCAGCACAAAATATCATAAGGCATGCTGGCTATGGGCTTCATCCCGAGATTCTTTCCACATCCGGGATAGGCCATTACTTCGAAGTTACCCATTGTCATTATTCCATTCTTAGATCGTTGATCTTATTTCTCCTGTCCGGCTTTCCGGCACAGTCAAGCTTCAGGAATCTACTTTTCAGCGTTTTTTGCTTAAGGGCCGTTGTTGGCACAATCCGGAAAATACTTTACGCAGAACGGCATCATCAACGCGGCTCATGATCGACGACTCATACTCTTCAAACATGCGCTGGTCGTTGAGAGCGTCGTTTGGACAGTCGTCTTTGACGGGGGCGATCTCCTGCGCGACCTCCAAAGCGGTTTTCATCGCGTCAAACTCATATTTAAGACCGATGTTGCGTTCGATCCACCGAAAACAGTCGTCATGTGTTCCTACATACAGCAGCGAAAGGTGCGGGCCCTTTTTTATGCAGACGAGCCGGTATCCGCTACCCAGATCGACTTTCCTGCAGTTTCTGATCCGGTATTCGCCGTTCCGGGTAAATCTGAACTTTTCCCGGCCATTCCGCCCCTCGCTCTGCGTGAGGGCGCAGACAAACTCATCAACTTTTTTTGCGGCGCCAGCGGCTTCACCGCCCTTTTTACGTAGGTCCTCAAGACCCCGTTCAAAAAGCGGATCGCGGTACAGGAACCTGATCCTTTCTCCATCGCCCGAACAGATTTTCATGTTCCCCCTATCGCGCGACGGATATCTTCCCCGCGTCCCCTTCCGTGACATATCCGATCACTGAGCGGGTCTCAACGCCCCGCGCGGCGAGTTCGGCCAGAAGGCCCTCGAGCCTGTCCCGCGGGACAGCGATCAGGAGCCCGCCCGACGTCTGGGCGTCGGCGAGCATAAGCTTCTCGTCCTCGGTGATGCCGGCCGCCCATCCTACCTTGTCGCTCATGTACCGGAGGTTCGCGCGTGTCCCGCCGGGAACGCTGAACTTTACCAGCTCACCGACGCCGGGGATGAACGGGATGCCGGAGAACGTCAACCGCGCGCTCACTCCGCTCACATGGAGCATCTCGTGCAAGTGGCCGAGCAGGCCGAATCCCGTGATGTCCGTCGCCCCCTTAATCCCTGCCCGTGCCATCGCATCGGATGCATCTCTGTTCAGGGCCTTCATGTTCCGCGTGGCGATTGCGATGACCTCCCCGGAAGCCCTGCCCGCCTTGATGGCCGTTGAGATGATGCCGATGCCGAGCGGCTTGGTAAGAACGAGCGCGTCTCCTGCCTTCGCGCCTCCCTTGAGCGCCATCTTCTTGGGGTCCACGATGCCGGTCACGGCCATCCCGTACTTCGGCTCACGGTCATCGATGGAGTGGCCGCCGATGATGCTCGCACCGGCCTCCATCGCCTTGTCGGCACCGCCCCGCATGATTCCGGCGAGGACTTCCAGGGGCCCGTCCTTCGGGAAGGCCACCAGGTTGAGCGCGGTAAGCGGCTTGGCGCCCATGGCGTAGATGTCGGAGAGGGCGTTGGCCGCGGCTATGGCCCCGAAATCGTAGGGATCGTCGACGATCGGCGTGAAGAAATCCACGGTCTGGACGATGGCGAGGTCGTCCGTGATCTGATAGACGCCGGCATCGTCCTCGGTGCCCACCAGTACCCGGGGATCGGAGACAGCAGGCAGGGACTTGAGTATCTGGTCCAGGACCTGTGGACCGAGCTTGCACGCTCAGCCTGCCCCATGACTTAGTGCCGTAAGCCTGAACTTCTCCTCTTTTTTCTCTTCGGCCATGGCCCTTTCCCTCCGCTCTTTCCGGTTCAAAGATATCATCGGTTCCGCCTATGGTCAAATTGCAAATACCGATGGAAACGCGAATGATATATAGAAATACTCTATCAAGCCGGCCTGCCTTGACGAATCCTTCAGGGGATTTGACCTCACCCAACGGGGCGTGTAAACTTAAGCTATCGATCGTTAGATCCTCACAGGGGGGCAGGGATGCCAAAAGATTGCTTCATCGGAATAGACCAGGGCAGCAGTTCGACAAAGGCCCTGGCCATCAGCACGGAGGGACAGGTCCTCTATACGACGAAAAGAAACCTTCCTCTTCCGCTACGGGATGGGGGCCGCATCGAGCATGACCCGAACGAGATCCTGCGGTCGGTAGAGGAGGCGTTGAACGAATCCATCGAGTCTGCCCGCGCTTCTGGCTTCGACATCCTGGGGGTCGGCCTGTCGTGCCAGCGCTCCTCCTGCCTGATCTGGAACGAGGCGACAGGAGAGCCTCTTTCGCCGGTCATCAGCTGGCGCGACACGCGGGGCCATGACCTCATCCGCCAAATGGCCTCTGAAGAGGCCACGATATGGAGCACATCGGGGCTGCCTCTAACGCCCTACTATTCCGCATCCAAGCTCCGCTGGCTCAAGGAGAACAATCCTGCTTCCCGCCAGGAGACGACTGTCTTCGGCACGGTGAGCAGCTTCCTGGTCCAGCGGCTGACCGGAAGAGAGCGGTCCGTGATCGACCATGCCAATGCCGCACGCACCCAGCTTTTGAACATACGGTCGCTCGAATGGGACCAGGATCTTATCAGGTTGTTCGGACTGGACGGCATCCGCCTTCCAGAGATCGCCCCGACAGCAATGGAGTTCGGCCGGCTTCCAAAAGCTTCAGGAGCCTATCCGCTCCTTGCATCGATCGGCGACCAGCAGGCGGCCATGATCGGCCTCGGGGTGGTAGAAAAGGGTGACGGGGGGATCAATTACGGCACTGGCGGCTTTTTGATGGTGAACACGGGGCATGAGCTCATCCCGGCGCCGGGCTTGATGTCGTCCGTACATTATTCCACGGACCGGGCGCGTCACTACCTGCTCGAAGGGAGCGTCAATGCCGTCGGCGACTCCCTCGTATGGCTCAGGGACAACCTGCGTCTCTTCACCGACTTCGCCGAGGTCGATGACCTCTGCTGGAAGGCGTCGACCGACGTTCTGGTCTTTGTCGGCCTGAACGGCACGGGCGCTCCTCACTGGGAGAGCGGGATCTCGACTTCCGTCCACGGCCTCACCGCCGCGAGCACGGCTGCGGATATCGTCCGCGGGACCATAGAAGGGACAGCGTTCTTCATGAAGGACATCGTTGAAACGATGAGGTCCGCAGGCCTCGAGCCGCGTGCATTTGCCGTCTCGGGAGGACTGTCGTCGGTGAGCTACCTGACCCAGATCCAAGCCGACATTTTAAGGAAGGACGTCATCGTGAGCAGGGAGCAGGAGGTTTCGGCGCTCGGCGCCGCCCTGCTCGCGGGACTCATGCGAGGCACCTGGGGCATCGAGGAGATCAAGAGGATCACATCCCTGGGTGAAACGGTGAACGGCGAGGAGAACCCCGGGGCAGAGCGACGGTACCGGCGCTGGAAGGAACTCCACCGCGTGACGCGCGTGCTCGATTCCTTGTAGCATCCTTATCATGCATTTCTCCGGAATCACCCATGTGATTCAGGTCACTGGAATTCTGATTGACAAAACTTCCCCCCCTACGCTATCATGAGCCACTTTATTTGGTTGCATTTTTTGTCAGGGAGCGTGGACATGAGAATTGTTCGCCCGTCTCTATCGGTGCTGCTCGTACTGTTCTTTTCATCCGTTGCCTCCGCCGTCGAATTCTCCGGTCAGTCAAACAGCTATCTGTTCTCGCGGGAAACGTCAGATTCGACGCGACAACTGCCGTTCTATGAATACTTGAACTTCAAAGCCGAGGACCTCGGCTCACCGAGCATCTCAATCCATTTCGGCGGCTGGTACCGGTACGATTTTCAAGATGAAACCTTTGGCGTGAAGTCATCGAGCGATCTCCAATACGCGTATTTGAGCTTGAAACGGGACACGGGGAATACGTTCCTGAATCTCGGGAGACTGTATGTGAACGAAGGCACGTCATCGGAGATCATTGACGGGGCTTACGGGCGGACGGACTTCATGGGCGGGTTCACTGTCGCCGCTTTCGGCGGCCACCCCGTGTCGCCGCAGGGGACGATCGTCAACGCGACCGGCGGAGGCCCGGTTCCGCCTGGTTCCGCTACCCGCTCAGATGGTTCCCTCTACGGCGGCCGGATCAGCCAGGGGATCTACGGTCTGTACCGGGTCGGATTTACCTATCTCCTGGAGAAGAACAGCGGCACCGACTTCAGGAAAGAAGAAGGGCTTGATCTCTGGTTACGGCCCGTTGACAAGGTCGAACTCGCGGGCACGTCGCTCTACAACGCGATCACCTCTGACTGGGCGCAGCATAATTACTGCCTGACGCTCGGCCCCTTCAGCATCGTAACCTTCCGCACGATATACACATACGTCAGCTACAAGGATTATTTCACCGCCGCTACCACAACCGCCTTCAAGCTCGACCCGGCCATAATCAACCCCCAGGAAACGGTCTCCAGCATCGGCGAGGAAGTATCGTTCAGTCTCGGGAAGGCGATACTCTCGGCGGACTACAAAAGATACAGTTATGACATAGCCGGCGATGCAAGCTACTACGGTGGGAGGATTACCTATGCCGGTGCGCACAACGTCGCAGCCGGCCTTTCCGTCCACCGGATGGACGGCCAGACGGATACGCTGAAGTATGATGAATACCGGCTCTATGGGTCCAAGAAATTCGACACGATCGACATAGCAATCGACCTTTTGACCGTTTCGTACGACGTGGAGATCAACGGCGTTAAGAACGCGTACTCCGCATCGCTTGCCGGCGGATATGCCCTGTCGGCCAAGGCGCGTCTGGCCGCCGATGTCGAGTACGAAAAGGACCCCTTCTACAATAGGAATGTCACAGGACTCCTGAAGTTCGTCTACAACTTTGACGTCAGGACCGGCGCAAAGGGAGGAAACAATCAATGAAGAGCATCCCGTCCAAACTACTTACTCTCGGCATTCTGATGGCGGCGCTCGCGGCGACGCTGTTCGCCGCCTGCGTCCAGACCGCGAGCATCGCGAAAAAACATCCGGTGGAAGTGGAGGCCATGCCCATCTGCGCTGACTGTCACACAGACTGGCGCGCGGCGATGAACCACACCCCGGACTTCATCACGCGTCACAAGTTCTACGCGGACCAGCAGAGACAGGCCTGCGATATCTGCCACGCGGAAGCCTTCTGCGCCGACTGCCACGCGAACAACGAAGAGGTCAAGCCGAGCGATAAGTACAAGGATTCTCCCGATCGGGCTCTGCCCCACCGGGGCGATTACCTCACGCAGCACCAGATCGATGGCAGGATCAATCCGGCGTCCTGTTTCCCCTGCCACGGCCGCCAGAACAACGAGAGGTGCAAGGAATGCCACAAATAAGAACGGCGAAGTTGCTGTCCTTTGGTCTTCCAGTGCTGGCGGCGCTGCTCATCGGCTGCAGCGACCCGAACACGCAATCACCGTTCAATCCGGACACGGGCAGCCACGCGGCCAACTGGCTTCCTGCGGCCCATATGGACGCAGCCGAATCAAACCTCAATTCTTGTTCAGGCTGCCATGGACCCGATTTTGCCGGCGGGATATCCGGTGTCTCCTGCACCAGCTGCCACATGGGAGGAGTCACGAACATCCACCCGGCCGGGTGGATGGGAGACGCCTGCTCCAACCATGGCACTTTCGCACTGGCGAACGGTACGACCGGCTGTGCAAACATGTACTGCCACGGCGCCAACCTCACGGGCGTTCCGGAAAGCGGCCCCTCCTGCACGAAGTGCCATCCGACGATCCCGACCTCACCAAGCTGCGGCACCTGCCATGGGATACCGCCTGACGGTTTAGCGCCAGCAGGGAACGTCTACCCGAACCTTCCTGGCAAACATGCCAAGCACATGGCGCTCTCCGGCGTCACGTGCGAGACCTGCCATAACCGGACATGCGATCAGCATTTGGACGGGATTGTCGAGGTCATTTTTGATTCTGCCTATAACGCGGAAACAGGGATAGGGTCATTCGGGACAGGGACCGGCGCGACATGCGCAAACGTGAGCTGCCACGGCGGCCCGAGGGCCCAGAGCATCCGTACGATTCCCCCGGATATTTTTACTCAGGTCACCTCGTCGAGCACCTGGACATCGGACCCGTCCGCGACGCCGGACTGGTATAATGGGAGCAGTTATAATTACAGCGACACGACACAGTGTTTCTTATGCCATATTTATGGCAACACGCTGTATAACGGCTATTTTTCCGGGCAACATTACTTTCATGCCGTACAACAGGGCATTACCTGCATTTCCTGCCATGACACGATCAAGCTTTCGAACGCGCCATTCCATTTTCCCGACCTGCGTTCGCACGTGATCTCCTCGGCGACTGCCTCGGCATCGACCAATAGCTGGCTGAACTATAACGGAACTACCTGCACGAATACGTCTTCGGGCTGTCACACCGACACAAGAAACTGGCGGTAACAAAGTCCGTGAATATACAGCGGATGATGAAAAGAGGGCGAACGTCCGGATCCGCCCTCACGCCGCAGCCAGCTTCTTAAGCCTGGCCGTAAGCCTGATATCGACGCCGGTCAGCGCCATGGAGACGGGGCATCCCTTCTTGGCCTCCTCTGCCTTCTCCTTGAATGTCCGCTCGTCGATTCCCGGCACCTGACCCACGGTCTCCAGTTCGATGGTCGTGATCTTGAATCCCTCGGCGACCTTATCTATATGCACCTTCGCAGTGGTGTGGATTTGCTCGACCTTGTATCCTGCCTGGCCCAGCATCATCGAGAGCGCCATGCTGAAACAGCCTGCGTGCGCCGCTCCGATCAGCTCTTCCGGGTTGGTGCCTCGCGCCTGCTCGAAACGGGACCCGAAGGAATAACTGCCCTCGAATGCGCCGCTGCCAAGCCTCATCTTCCCCTTGCCCTTCATCAGATCCCCTTCCCACATTGCTTCAGATACACGTATCGGCATATATGCCTCCTTCAGGGAACGTTATGTTTCTTGAGTGCATCTTTCCTCATCCCTGCCTCTATTTTACCACCCGCTCACGGGACATGCATCGGACAAAGGTATGCATTTTATCGCTGGACTTTCAGTACGGGATGCAGCGGGAATCTAACGGTCATGGCGGGCTATCTCCCATAGACGTGCACGATGTCCTGCTGCCATATGCCGAATAGTACTCGCAGCCTTTCAAGATCGGCGTAATAGACGGTAGTGATCCCGTTCTTCCTGGCGACATCGCCGATCCCGTTCGTTCCCCATTGAACGCTGACATAGTACTGTATTTCCCTGATGTCGCCTTTTGCCGGCTGCATGCTCCCCTCCACGTCGGTCGGATTGCGGTTGAAGGTGAGCGGCTCCACCGTATGGGAATATATTCCGCTGTGGAACAACACGCCGCCAGCGCATCCCGCCAGGAGCAGGGACAGAGCGATGACGACGGACATTCGATCGATCGCACGCATAGTGGGCTCCTGTCAGTCGCCGTAGACGATCGTGGTCTGCCGCGTGTAAATGCCGAACAGAACGGCATGCAATTCACGGTCCATGTGCGTCAGCGTTGTGATACCTCCGTTCTTCGCCGCGGCAGCGGCCCCCGCATCGCCCCAGGCAAAGAGCCACACCACGGAGTACGTGGAAGCCGTTCCCTTTTTATGGCCCAGCTCCGTCTTGTTGAGCTCTGTCCCGTAAGGGACAATGACGTTGGTATAGAGGCACCCGGCAAGCGAGATCGCAACAAGCGCCAGCACAATGTACGTCAGAACGGGTTTCATAAAATCCTCCTTGGCCACAAGATCCATTTTACGTTTACAATATACCATACCCGGGGAGCTCTCATCCACCATCCATGATCGTCGCTTTTTTTCGCCCCTTGTCTCTCGTATCAGGGTGACTCCTTACCCCGGTCCCTCGCCCCGTGCCCCCGGACAGTGATTTTGCCCGGCCCGCCTTCCTTGCCTTCAACCGTTGTGTCCATGACCATGAACTGCTTTACCACCCAGATGTTCGTGAGCAAATGCCCCGTGATGCGGGTCGTGGTGAATTCTGAGGTGCCGTCACAGAACGCAGCGTAAGGGATAAACTGGTCCGCAAGGTGCGGATCGAGGGCGCCGTCCGCGTCCATGTATTGAAACAGCGCATGACACGCCTCGTCCGCCACTTCCTCGGCGCGCTTGCCGATCGCCCCGAGGGCGTCAAATCCGGCAGCGATGTTTTCAAACTCCGCGAGCAGAAAGAAGAGCGTGCCTTTGCCCGGCGAAGGCGCGGAAACAACATCGACGGCCGCATCAATGCCTCTCTCGCTGAGCGCATGGAGCGCCTGGTTCCGCTGCCGCACGGCTATGTCGTTCGGCAGATTTGCGACTGCCGAGACCCCGGTGACGCGGACCAGCTTTCCCCTCGCCGGGATCTCGACCGGTTTGAGGACGCTTTTCGCACCGATCTTTGCAGCGATCTTCCCGCCGCCACGAGGATACCAGCCCCACTGTTCGATGCCGATGTCAGCGATGACGCCGATACGGGAAAGCGTCGGCAGAAATACCCTCTCCAGATAGTGGAACGTCGGGCTCAAGGGCACGTGCGTGCCTCCGGTCACCGTGACGGTGGAGGGACCTTCGGCAAAACAGAGCGGAAGCAGGACCGTCTGAAGAACCAGGGAACTGCTCCCGGCGCTCCCTTTTGTTTCGGACACGTCGAAAAAATAGTCGCCTCCGCGGGTTGCGCCCGGCGAGAAGCGAAGCGCGGTGGAGGAAAGCGCCGCCCCCTCCACGCGGGCGCGACTGATCGTCGCTGCAGCTTTGACCGCGGTAAGATGCTGCGGCTGGAGTCCCGGCTTCCTGCGCGTCCTGCGGATGTTGATGATCTCGACGGGCCTTCCGAGCACGCACGACAGCGCAAGTGAGGTCCGAAGGATCTGCCCCCCGCCCTCGCCGTATGAGCCGTCTATGTGTATGCTGTTTTTCTGCAATGCCGGATCCATGTTTTATTTTATACCGAAAAAGGCCCGGAGGCCAGTCAGAAGGCCTGTCCGCAGGCCGCCGCCGTCATGTCCGGGAGGGCATGATATAATAAATGAGGAGTGCATATGCCGGACAGGTCGATCATCATCCGCTGCAGTTCGTGCAAGACGCTCAACCGGGTCCCCCCGGAGAAATTAGAGGGCCACCCGGCCTGCGGACAATGCAAGAAAGCCCTCGAGTTCCCCAGGGCGCCCGTCAATGCAACGGCGGCGACCTTCGAGCGCGAGATCTTCGAGTGGCCGGAATTCGTGCTTCTGGAATTCTGGGCCAAGTGGTGCGGCTACTGCCGTATGGTCGAGCCGGTCGTGAACGACCTTGCGTCCTGGAAGGCCGGCCGCTTGAAGGTGGTCAGGGTCGACGTGGACGCGGAACCGGGCCTGTCTCAGCGTTTTATGGTGAAGGCCACGCCCACCTTTGTCGTCTTCAAGAACGGAACGCAGATCGCGCGCATGGACGGCGCCCCCAAGGAAAAAATCGATCTGGTGCAGTGGATCGACCAGATCATGAAGTAGCAACCTTGTCCTTGACCTGCCGCGACTTTTTAAGGTCAGAAAGAATGCGGGAGACGTTTCTCTAGCCGGAGTTAGCGGGTGAACGGGAGGAGGCGGCCGTAGGACGATCCCTGTGGGCATGTTGAGGCATGTTCTAGCCGTGAGTCGATATTTTCCTCATGCCTATCGGGTTCGGTGAGCGACGCTCGAACCCTTTTTCCTGCACCACGATATCAAGAGGAAGGCTCATAAGGTCGGCCACCTCGGGGCCTATGCGTGAAAGCATGCCGGCATCAATGGTCTTTACATACGACCGGCATGCATCGCACGTATTGAGCCTGAACGCCGATTCGCCCTGGAAGACGAAAACATTCTGTTTCGGCCCCTCACTGTTCTGACAGATCATGCAACCGATCCGTTCATGATATCCCACGGTACCGCAGAATGAACAGGAGATCTGACGCCGGCCCTCCCCCTCGATCCATGCTATCGACGGCTGCGCGCTGCACACCGGGCATCTCCCCTCCTCCCATACCCGCTTGTCCAGGCTGACCGCTTCCCGCAGGCCGAGAAAGTACGGCTTGCCGATGAGGAACAGGAGCATTGTCAGGTCGTCCTCGGGATAGGGGAGCGAGAACGCAGGGATCTCGCCTAGGGGCAGACGCGTCAAGTCAATCTCATTTAGCCCCATTGCCTGTTTCAGCGGCGCGAGGGTCCCCTCCGGGAACTCAAAGATGGCGGAGAATATCTCGAATACCCTGTCGACGGATTCACGCGGATAGGAATGCATCTCCAGTCGCGCAGGGAGCCGGAGTCCCCTGACCGACTCCGTGAATTTCACGGCCTTTTGATAGAATCTGAACGGGTCCGTGAGATGCGGTTTTTCCCTGATGATATCCTCGATGGCAACTTTCACCTGATCTCCCCCCTCTTTTCTTTGGGCAGGATAAGGGACAGAAAAATCTACGTCCTCGGGACATCGTTTCCCGGCTACGGCACTTTCGGGTACTCTATGACGAACGGCTCGCCGGTCAGCGCCTCGATGAGGAACGTCTTCAAATACTGCTTCTCCCTGGCGCTCAGCCCCAAAGGCTTGAGCGCTGTATTCCCCTGCCCTCCTCCCTTGTCGAAGAAATCGATGACGTCATCGAGCGACGGGAAGATGCCGTTATGCATGAACGGAGCGGTCCGTGATATCTCAAGCAGCGTGGGGGTCCGAAACGCCTTCCAGTCCTTCTTGTCCTTGGTGATCAGGTACCTGCCCGGGTCCTCCGCGAGCGTGCGATACTCATCAAAATGATAGACCTTGGCCACGAACCTCCTTGTGGTGGCTATCCGCGGATCGCTCTGGTGTTCCGGGTCCTCCGGTACATTCAGTGCATGGAACATGTCGTCGGACAGGCTCACGCCGTAGTGGCATTCGGTGCATTTGCCCTTCCCCTTGAACAGGGCCAGGCCTTTTTTCGCGTCCTCCGAGAGCGCCTTCTGGTCTCCCTTGAGGAACCGGTCGAGCGGCGTGTTCCGGGAAACGAGCGTCCTTTCGAACGCGGCGATCGCCATGGCCATGCGCTCGCGCGTGACCTCGCCGCCGAAGACCTTCTGGAACGCGTCAACGTACTCCGGCACGGATCTGATCACCTCTTCGACGAAATCGAGGTTCCTGTTCATCTCGAATGCCGACATCATCGGGAAGAGCGCCTGCTCCTCGAGGGTCCGCGCCCGGCCGTCGTGGAACAGGTACTTCTGGAACGCCACGTTCATGAGCGTGGGCGAGTTGCGCCAGTTTCTCGTCGTGGGATAGCTGAGAGATATCTCGAGCCCGTCCGTGAACGCCTGTTCCGGATCGTGGCAGGTCGCGCAGTTCATGGTCCCGTCTCCCGAAAGCCGGCGGTCGAAGAACAGCTTTTTCCCCAGTTCTATCTTCTCCGGCGTCTGGAGGTTCCCTTCCGGCACGGGAACGGCCTTGAACGGCTCAAGATCCCCGGCAAAGGCATATGAGGAGCAGAGGGCGATCGAAAGTGTAAAACACAGCATTAAGACGAGCCGGTGGATAGGCCTATTGTTTGGCATTTTTCAACTCCTGGTCGATGATCTTCTTAAAATCGGCGAACGGCCGATCTCCTATGACCTTGAGGCCGTTGATGAAAAACGTGGGTGTATTGTAAATGTCCATTCCTGTAGCGAGTTGTACGTCACGTTCGATGTCCTGCGCATGCCTTTCGCTGTCGATAGAATCGGTGAACTCCTTTACATCGAGCCCAAGCTCCTTCGCGTACCCGATGAGGCTCATGCGGTCGAGTTTCGGAGACCTCTTGAGCAGGAGGTCGTGCATCTCCCAGTATTTGCCCTGGTCCCGCGCCGCGAGCGACGCCTCGGCCGCCAGGTAGGAGTAGTCACGATATATGTACGGATAATTCTTGATCGCGAGCCGTATCTTTCCCTTGTACGTGTCCATGATCTTCTTGACGGTCGGACCGGCCGCCACGCAGTGCGGTCATTGGAAATCGAGGAACTCTATGATAGTGACCGGCGCATCCTGCGGACCGCTGGTCGGCGAGTCTCCGAGAGGCACCGTGTACCGCTTCTCCTCGGCTGATGCAGAGACGGCGAAAAAGAAGAGCACCATGACAAGAGTAAGCCTTTTCATGAGAGGCCTCCTTCTGGTTCCGGCGTTCCGCTCCGCTTTTAGACGGCCGGATTCCGGCGGGAAAAGAAAAAGCCCATTTGCAGCCTGTGAAACTACAAATGGGCATGAATGTTTTTCTGTGCGCCCTCCTGTCAGCCGGGACGGGATCGTGATCGCCTCACCCCGGGTGACGTTCTCTGTACAATTATATTTTCGCCATCGTCTCCTGTCAACCTTAAATTCCTGCGTCCGAGGGCATGGGCGCAGGCAGTAAGGTACACGATTCTGCGGCGGTCAGACCCTCCCTTTTACGAGCGAGTCCACAACGGTCGGATCGGCAAGCGTCGACGTATCCCCTAAGTCTTCCAGCTGGTTGTGGGCGATCTTCCGCAGGATGCGCCTCATGATCTTGCCGCTTCTGGTCTTCGGCAGGCCGGGAGCGAACTGGAGCTTGTCGGGCGACGCGATCGGGCCGATCACCGAGCGCACGTGTCCCACGAGGGTCTTCTTCAGGTCATCGCTCGATTTGAAGCCCTCTTTGAGGGTCACATACACATAAATGCCCTCGCCCTTGATCTCGTGGGGGTAGCCGACCACGGCCGCCTCCGCCACAGCTTCATGGCTGACGAGGGCCGATTCCACTTCGGCCGTCCCGAGCCGGTGGCCGGAAACGTTGATGACGTCATCGACGCGGCCCATGAGCCAGTAATCGCCGTCCTCGTCGACGCGCGCGCCGTCGCCGGTGAAATACACGCCGGGGAACCTGGTGAAGTATACCTCCTTGATCCGCTTGTTCTCGGGATCGCCGTAGGTCCCGCGGAGCATGCCGGGCCAGGGCTTTTCGATCACCAGGTATCCGCCCTCGTTCACGCCGGCGGGCGCGCCGTTCTCCTTCACGACCTTCGGCACGACGCCCGGGAAAGGCCTCGTTGCCGAACCCGGTTTGGTGGTCATGGCGCCGGGCAGCGGCGTGATGAGGATGCCCCCCGTCTCGGTCTGCCACCAGGTATCGACTATCGGCAGCTTCTCCTTTCCGACGTTCGTATGATACCACATCCACGCTTCGGGGTTGATCGGTTCACCGACGGTGCCGAGCACCCGGAGCGACGACAGGTCGTGCTTCTTTACCCAGGCCTCGCCCTCTTTCATGAGCGCGCGGATCGCCGTGGGAGCCGTGTAGAAGATGTTCACCCCGTGCTTGTCCACGATGTCCCAGAACCTGCCCGGGTCCGGATAGGTGGGAATACCCTCGAACATGAGGGAGGTGGCACCTGCCGAGAGCGGTCCGTAGAGGATATAGCTGTGCCCCGTCACCCAGCCGATGTCCGCGGTGCAGAAATGGATGTCCTCGTCGTGATAGTCGAAGATCCACTTGAACGTGAGGTTTGTGAAGAGCATGTAGCCGCCCGTGGTGTGGAGCACGCCCTTGGGCTTGCCCGTCGAGCCGGAGGTGTAGAGGATGAAGAGCGGGTCCTCCGCATCCATCTTCTCGGGCTCGCAGTAGTTGGTTATGTCCTTGGCGGCCATCTCCTCGTGCCACCACACGTCCCGCGAGGGCTCCATGTTTATCTTTCCGGTTCCTGCCCGGCACACGACAACGACGCCCTTCACCGAGGGGCATTCGAGAAGCGCCTCGTCGGCGTTCGATTTCAGCGGCACGAACCGTCCGCCGCGGAGACCTTCGTCGGCGGTGATGAGCATCTGGGAATTGCAGTCCTGGATCCGGTCCCTCAGCGATTTCGAGGAGAACCCGCCGAACACCACGCTGTGGATCGCGCCGATCCGGGCGCAGGCGAGCATGGCGATGGGGAGCTCCGGGATCATGGGCAGGTAGATCGTGACCCGGTCACCCTTCTTGATGCCCTTCTTCTTCAGCACGTTCGCGAACCGGTTCACCTCGGTATAGAGCTGCTGGTACGTATAGGTCTTGTACACGCCGCTGTCCGCCTCCCAGATGAGCGCGGCCTTGTTTCGCGTTGGTGTTTTGATGAAACGGTCCAGGCAGTTCACTGAGGCGTTCAGCTTGCCGCCGCTGAAATACCTGATGTAGGGCTTGTTAAAATCGTACTCGAGAACCTTGTCCCACTTTTTATACCATGTGAGGTTCTGTTCCGCCATCTCTGCCCAGAACTTCTCGGGGCTGTCGACCGACCGTTTGTAAAGCTGCTCGTATTCCTTCATGCTCTTGATATACGCTTTCTGGCTGAATTCCTTTGACGGAGGAAATATCCTTTTTTCCGTCGACAGGACTTCGAAGCTTTCCTTTGCCATTCCTCGTCCTCCTTCTCGCTGCTCCAATTAAGTATGGGTTCCGCTGCTTCAAGCAGCGGAAGAGTGCTGATGCCCTCTCTCACGCGGAACTCTACGGGAAAGAGGGCGAATTGTCAAGAGGCAGGGGTACGCAAATAACGCCGCGTCCCCCGCTCCCTCGACCGATGGCGATTCCTACTCTGCGCCGATGCCGATATACTCCCTGACCTTCTCATCGGCGAATTTTTCCTGCGCTTCCTTGTTCGGCGCCAGGAGGGAAATGAGAATGCCGACCAGGAACGCGGCCGCCATGGAGTAGATGCCGGGGTTCTTCAAGGGGAATATCGCCTGCGGCATCTTGGCGCTTGCTTCCTTCATCTTGGTCGTTAACACTTCCTTTTCCTTTGCCTTCCCGGCCACGGCGGCCTGGATTTCGGCATTCTTCGTCTCGGCTGCCGCCTTTTGCTTCTTTTTCATCGCTGCGATGGCGTCGGCGCTGACCATCTGTTTCTGCATATCGGCGACCTGCGTGTCGATGGCGGCTGACGCGGCCTTGAGATCGGCCACCGATTTCTCAATCGCCGCCTTTTCATCCTTTTTCACAATGTCGATCCATACCGTGGGGCTCAGGATGAGGAGCACGACCGCCACGATGAGGCCCGTATAGATGCTCATCACCGCGCCGGCGGTCGTGAACTTCTTCCACACGATGGACATGAGCAAGGCGGGGAAGTTCGCGCTTGCGGCGATCGCGAATGTCAAGCCGACCAGGAACGCGACGTTCTGCCCCTTGAACAGGATGCCCAAGAGGATCGCGGTGATGCCCAGGCCGACGGTGGCGATCTTCGCGACCTTCACTTCTTCCTTCTCTGCGGCCACTCCTCGCCGGATCACGCCGACGTAGAGGTCGTGGGACAGCGCTGATGCGCCGGCGAGCGTCAGGCCGGACACCACGGCAAGGATCGTCGCGAACGCGACGGCTGACAGGAAGCCGAGGAACACGTTCCCGCCCAGCACCTCGGCAAGCAGCGGGCCGGCCATGTTGCCGCCCTTGTCGATGCCCATGATGACCTTCTGGCCCACCAGCACGGCAGCGCCGAAGCCGATGGTCACGGTCAGGATGTAGAAGTAGCCGATGAAGCCGGTAGCGTAGAACACCGACTTGCGCGCCTCTTTCGCGTCAGGCACCGTGTAGAACCGCATGAGGATATGGGGAAGGCCGGCCGTGCCGAACATGAGGGCAAGCCCCAGCGAAAACGCGTCTACGGGACTCGTGACGAGACCGCCCGGCTCGAGGAACTTATTCGTGTACAGTTTTTCCGCCTGGCTGAAGAGCGCTCCGTAGCTGAACCCGAACTGGCCGAGGGTCAGGATCACGAGGAGCGTGGCGCCGCCCAGGAGCAGGACCGCCTTGATGATCTGGACCCAGGTGGTGGCGATCATGCCGCCGAAGAGCACATATGAAATCATGAGTCCGCCTGTTATCACGATGGCGAGCTCAAAGGGAAGGCCGAACATGAGCTTGATCAGCGTGCCTGCGCCCACCATCTGCGCGATGAGATAGGTGAGCACGACGACGATCGAGCCCGCCGCCGCCGCCGCGCGGATTGGACGCTGCTGGAGCCGGTAGGCAACGACATCGGCAAAAGTGTATTTCCCCAGGTTGCGGAGAGGTTCGGATATCAGGAACATGATGATCGGCCATCCCACGAGCCAGCCCACGGAGTAGATGAGGCCGTCGTAGCCTTTCGTGGACACGAGGCCGGCAATGCCCAAGAACGATGCCGCGCTCATGTAGTCGCCCGCGAGCGCGAGCCCGTTCTGGAATCCCGTGATGCTTCTCCCCGCTGCGTAAAAGTCCTTTGTGGTCCTCGTCCGTTTTGCCGCCCAGTAGGTGATGACGAGCGTGGTGATAACGAACAGAACGAAGAAGCCTATTGCGACCGGATTTGCCTGTCCTATGACCGTCTGATGCATGGTTATCCTCCTATCTTCTCTTTGACTTTTTTGACGAGCACGTCATACTTCGCATTCGCCCACCAGATATAGATGCCGGTCAGCACCCACGACAGGACAATCGTGCCGACGGCGATGGGGATCCCGATCGTGGCGGCGCCGCCTTCGGAGAGCTTCTGCGCCAGGAACGGCTTGTTATAGGCGATCAGACCGACGAAACCGAAATAGATCACCAGTTCAAGTATCGTCAGAATGATCGATATCGTGTTCTTCTGACCCGAGAGGTCCTTGAAATCGGCGTCATTCAAGATGTCTTCCTTCTTCATTTTGGTCATGGTTCATCCTCCTTAAGGTTATTGTTTGATCCTAAAAGTTGCTGAACTCCCCCGATAGGCCGAACTGATCACCCCCTTTGAATGGTATCCCTATTTTGAGCAGGTCCCCAATGTCCTTCGCTCCCGCCTCGATGAGCAGCGGGAGAAACCGCTGGAACAACTGGGCCGTGGTATAAGCATCCATCAGAGCATTATGTGCGCCGTTGACCGGGATGCCGTAGCACTTGACGATATCAAATAGCCGGAACCGCGCAGGCGGCATCTCGGGACAGTCACTGGTCATGGCGCGCTTCCGGAGCCATTCGTGGATGCTGAAGGTGTCGAGCGCGGCGTTCCTGATCCCCGTTCCGTAGATCCGCTTCATCTCGCGGTTGATGAAACCGAGGTCGATCGAAATGAAATGACCGACAAGGACATCATTCCCGCAATAACCCAGAAGCTCCTTGAGGACGGCATCGATGGCCGGCTTCTCGACGACGTCCGACGGCATGATCTCGTGGATCACCACGCTCTGCTTCGAGAGCTCCGTGTTCGGGCTTGCGAGGCGGTAGAATGTATCGCCCAAGCTGATCTTCCCGCCGCGCATGCGCACAGCGCCCACGGATATGATCGAGTCTTTTTTCTCGTCGAGACCGGTAAGCTCCGTGTCCAGCACGACGTACGGGACATCGAGCATCGGCGTTTTCGGGTCGATCCCGTGCCGCGACCTATAAATCCCCCTGAGCAGCCCCACAGCACCCTCACCAGATCAGCGACTTGTACCGCTCGATGATCAGAGCCTGGACCTTCGAAACGAGCTGAAAGGCCTCCTTGATCGACCGCTTCTCGAGATTGCTCAACCGGTTCGGGTTGATGAAATTGTCGGGCGCATGGCCCGAGCTGATCTGCTCGTACTGGTGATGAATCCGAAGGAGCATGATGAACTCGAAGGCGTGCTCGAAATCATCGCCGTATTCGGTCACGATCGTGTGCTTGTCGCGGAGCGTCTCGATCCGCTCGAGGGTGGAGGTCTCACGGACCCCCTTCTCGAGCGCGAAGAGGCGTATGATGTCCACGAGCGGGGCAATGCCTTTCACCTTCAGGTTGAGCTCATCCTTGTGCTCGCCGCCCTTCTCCACGACGAAGGACTTCAGGAACCCGATGGGAGGCGAGTTCTTGATCGCCATGTTCGCGAGGAACCCGAGAAAGATCTTCTCGTCCTTCAGGATCTCTTTCAGATGGCCTCGGAGCGCATCGGAGAGCTCCGCGTCGCCGCACATGGGCCTGAAATCGAAGAACGTCACGGCGTTCAGCATCGCTTCCGGCTTCGGCTCGGACACCCAGGCGGAGAAGTACCTTTTCCACACCTTGAGCGGCTGGCACCACTTGGGGTTGCTCGCCATGTAGTCGGCCGGGCAGAGCGGGAATCCGCACCTGATGAGGCCGTCCCGAACGAACTCGGCGAAGGCGGAAAAGTATTTCGCCGCCGTCTCGGCCATCTCGTCCGTTTCGGGGTCGGCGTAGATGATGGCGTTGTCCTGGTCTGTCTTGAAGGTCTGCTCCTTGCGCCCCTCGCTGCCGAACACGATCCAGCAGTAGGGCACCGGGGGGTTTCCGAACCTCCGCTCGGCGAACTCCATGATCTTCCGCACGAGCCGGTCGTTGATCTCGGTGATGACCTTGGCTATATTGCTCGCCTTCGCGCCCTCCTTGAGGAGGAGTCCGACGATGCCGTTGATCTTCTTCGAGACGGGGATAAGCCCCTCGATCGTCTGCTGGCTCTCGATGTCCTTCGTGAGCGAGAGGGGCGAAGTCCCCTGGAGCAGCATCAGATCATGGTTCGTGATCACGCCAGCGAGGTCCCCGTCCTTGATCACGAGGATATGGTGGATATTGTACTTGAGCATCTTGAGCACGGCCTCGAAGCAGTAGTCCCGGGCGTCCACCCTGATGAGCGTGGTGCTCATGATGTTCTTGATCGGCTCCTGCGTGTCCCGTCCCTTCGCGACCACCTTTTCGCGGAGGTCACGGTCCGTCAGGATGCCGGCGGGAAGATTGTTCCGGTCCATGACGATGAGCGAGCTGATCCTGTTCTCGGACATGATCTGGGCCGCTTCGCGGATCGATGTCTCCTCCTGGACGGAGACGATCTCCTTGATGGCCATGTCCCCCACGCGGGTCGTGAACAGGAGGCGGTCGCTCCCGCCGTAGAATATGCTCTTGTCCTGCATCTCGCGGTAGGTCCGGTCGATGTACTTCGTGATGTGCGATTTCAGAAAATACTCGGTAAACGAAAGGTTCGAATCCAGGAGCTTGAGGAGCATCTCCTTCCCGAGGAGGTAGCAGAGCGTGTCGTCAACAGCCGTGATGTTCGCCCGTACGCGGTCCTTGCCCACGAGCGACAGGAAGCCGAAGGTATCGCCTTCGCCGCGGTAATCGATCACCACCTCGCCGCCGTCTTCTGATACCATGTAGACCTTCACGCCGCCTTTTTTTATGATCCTGAGAGAGTCGCTCGGCGGGCCGTCCTGTTCCAGGATGACCATGTCCTTGGGGTAGAACTCCATGTACAGGTTCCTGGCAACGGCCAACAGGTCGGCTTCTTCGAGGAACTGGAACGGCGGCACCTTCCTCAAAAAGGCCACCACGTCTTCGAGGATCATGTTGCTTCCGCTGCCGGGCGTTATGGCTGATCGCATGCCTCAAAATTAAGCAAATTAAATACCACTTTTTGGAAAAAAGAGGACGTCCGGCACTCAGATTAGACACGGTAGGGCGTTTCGTGCAAATTCGGGCAGGAGCTTCCTTGGTGCGCGTTAACAGCTCCATAACGGGAGAATGTGACAACGAACCTGAAATTACAATGAAATCAAAAAGTTTCTATTGCTATGTGTAGTTTTGGAAACGGTATGGATCTGGGGATAAAGTGGAAGGCAAAATTACGATTTATATAACATTTGGATATTATATTTACACGGTTAGCCGAAATTTTTTTTTGCGACATCATGAACAATATGGCGTGAAAGCAGGTTTTCAAACACCGATGTAACGAAAAGTAATTCGCGAATGGAACTCATAGATACGAAAAGTAACTAAGACCCTTAGCGCCTTTACTTTCTTAAACCTCGCGACGCCTCGCACCTCCGCGCCTTTGGCCGTTTTCGTCCTTACATCGTCGCGGGATCTACTCTCTCCTTTTTCTCGCCATTTTATAGAAATCACACTTTCCGCAATCCTCATATTTCTGCGCGAAGGTCCCCTGTACTTTGCCTTCGCAGAACGTGCCCGCCACCGCCCAGCAGACCCTCCCGAAGTTCGGATAGGCGGGGCACTTCGTCGTTGCATCCCTATCCCTGCCGCATTTCATGTATTCCCAGCACTTTATTTCCCGTGATTCCTCGTCGCTCTGCCGTGGGAAATACAGGCTGAAGACCGAGCCTTCCCCCCTCGTGCTCTCTGCCTTGATAAAGCCGCCATGCTCTTCTATGATCTTTTTCGTCACTGAAAGGCCGAGGCCGGTACCGTGACCTATCTGCTTCGTGGTGACGAAGGGATCGAAGATCAGCGGCAGCTTATCCTCATCGATCCCCTGCCCGGTATCTGATACTCTCAGGAAAACATACTGCACATCGTTTATGTCTTCACTGCCCGCGGTTATTTTCAATGTGCCGCCATGCGTCATCGCGTCCAGTGCATTGGTGAACAGATTGGAGAGCGCCTGCCTGATCTGGTCCTTGTCTATCAGAACAGGAGGAAGGTCCCGATCTATCATTACCTCCACGCTTATAGATTGCTCGCTGCATGCATGTTCATGCATGTTTGCCACGTCATACACGATCTGCTCCAGGCGGTGCTTTTCAAGCCGGGACCGCACATCCTGGGTGAATGTGAGCACATCGCGCAGGATCTTCTCGAGCCGGCCGACTTCGGAGACGATGATCTCCGCGCGCTCCTTCTCTTTTTCACCGCTGGCTCCCCTATGGAGCCTGCGCGCAAATCCTCCGATGGCGGTGAGGGGGTTCCGTATCTCGTGGGAAACATCGGCGACAAGCCTTCCGAGCGCCGCGAACTTCTCCGCCTGGATCAATTTGTCCTGGGATTTCTTCAATGCGTCCGTTTTCTTTGCCACTTCCCGTTCGAGGCTCTCCGTCCAATCTTCCATCTTTTTCCTTGCCGTTTTGAGCTCCTGGGTCATTTCATTGAAGGTGCGGGCAAGCAGACCGATCTCGTCCCCTGAAGTGACAGTCACGGTGCGGCCGAGATCGCCATGCGCGACCTTGCCCATGGCGTTCGAGAGTGTTGACACGGGCTTCAGCACGAACTTCCTGAGGATCACATAGAGGACGACGGAGATGATGCACATGAAGATAAGAGCGTAAACCGTCGTGTTTACCGTTTGTCTTTGTATGTTTCTGTCGACTGCGGCGAGCGAGAAATCGGTTTCGAGGACGCCGAGTACCCGTTGATTCGGGGAATGGACATGGCAGGCGGCCTGAGCGCAGGAGGGTTCGTTGTAGATCGGGTCAATGAACGTCAGGATATTGTATCCTTCTCTGCCCCGGTAGGTGACCCATTGCCTCTGCTGGGTCATCGTTTCAGAAGGCCGTTCGGGGTCGGAATGGCAGCCCTGGCAGACGGAAGCGGTCCTGTCCACCTGATGCCCGATTTCCTCGTGCTTTGACGAGACGAAAATCCTTCCTTTGCCGTTGAACAGCTTGATCCCTTTCACGTCCCTTGTCGATCTGAGGTCGTCCACCGTCTGCTGGATCGCCTTCCGGTTGAACGTGAGCATGCTGTGGCGTACGCTCTTTGTAACGAGATCGGAGTACGAGGCGGCGTCTTTAACGGCTTCGTTTATGAGGTTTTCCTTGCCTGCGTGGATCAGCGCATACCATGATATGCCCCCGCCGATTATGACGAGCGACAGGAGGGCGATAATGAGTTTCGCTGCAAGGGACTCCGATATGGAGGCGAGAAAGGTTCTCATGGCACAGCGCCTGACTTCAGATGCAGCCGGCTGTTAAGCTTCATTTCGACGCAGAATCGTGAAAAGCGCACGTTGCGTCCGTTCCGGGGAACAGGTGAAAAGGGGGGTGGGCATCGTTCCGCTCTTATGGCCATAGAGGACATATTTTCGGGATAAGAAGATGTCTTACGGGAAATTTTTCAGATCTATCTTGGGCTTCACCGGGAACCCGCTTTTCGGGTCATGTCCCGCCATGCCGATCGCCAGGGTATATGTTTCTGACTGCCCCGGTTTCAGCGTCCGCGGCCCCCACTGGACCGCCAGGAATCTCATATTGCTGGAGAGGGGCACTCGCTTTTCGTTGATTTGCGGAAAATCATAGGGTCCATTGGAAAAAAAGACGTCCGGCCTAATATTCCCAAACCACTCGATGAAGTTAGCGGTGCGGGTGAATTCATGCCCTTCGCCGATCACATCGTTCCCATAGTCCCACAATCCGGCGTAATGCAGCTTCTTCGTGTTGATCCTTCCTTTATATTGGAACAGCTCTTGAGATACGCCATCCGAAGACCAGCCGATGTTACCTCCCGACGTTCCGTAGTTACCCAGCCACGGCTCGTCCCCGTAAAGATAGTAATAGGTTGCGGCCCTGCTGCCCACGTTGGTTATCTTGATCGTAAGGACAAAGTACATTTCACCGGCCTTGAAAATAGCAGTCCGGATCATGTTCAGAGGCACCCCGTCGATCATTATTTCATGACTGCTCTCCAAGAACAAATCCTCGGGGTTATGATGGAGCACGCGGCTTCCTAAATACTTCCACTCGGACGGGAATATGCTTTCATTCCGGGAGTTCGCGATCAGCTCGTTGACGTTGCACCAGATGTGGTACCATCGCACACCGTCGTAATAAGCCATCCCGGTCTCGTTCATTTTCACTATGTCGTCGTCTCGAATGTTCGCAGGCAATCCGCCGCCTACGAATACTCCGAGGACTACCTTGCCGCCGTCGTCGATGAATCTGCTGAACGCGGTGAGAAGCTGCTTCCCGCCGGGTAGATAGTTGCGGACGAAGCCTTCGCCCCATTTCTTGTTCCATTCATAATACAACGAGGGCCCATTTGTCGTAGAGTCGGCGTGGGCATCAAACAGGCTGTTCAAAAAACGCTTTTCCCGCTCAAGATCGATCCCGGCGATATACCGGTCTTCTTCGCCAAGGAAGAGGTCATCCTTCACTTCCAGGAAGGCACCGTCCTTTCCTTTCAACAGGAATATGCCCTCGTAATTGCGGGTAATGTTCACCTTCACGTTTACGAGCACGAAACCCACAATGCCGATCATCAAGAATAAGCAAATGTTTATTTTTCTATGCTTCCTAAAAAAGGAAGGGGACGCGTTATTCATTTTAGAAATGATCTCCTGGCGCACGACATGGTTCTGCCCTTTAAAGCGTGCTCGCTTGGCGGCAAGGGATTGACGCGTGCCCAGTCTCCCTGCCCGACCTCACAAGCCTGATGTATTGATTTTTCCGGGATGAGCTTCTCAAGCTGGAACCCGTCGGGGAATCCGTAAGAAGGGTCAGGGCCTGCAGCGGATATTCATGCAATGTATCTTTCGGTTCAAAATTGAGAGCCATGCCGTTTAAAGATTACAGCCCAGCTTTCCTTGGGTTCGCTATTCTATGGTAATCGCTGGCATGCTGGATTTTGTCCTCATATGATAACTCTATCAAAACCGTAAAATCAAGCTGAATCGTGCATTCGCTACCCTGACGTCCTCAGTTGCCGGTCCACCTCTTCGTATATAAGGGAGGTGATTTCACGCATGATATTCGCCAGCTTTCCGGGGTCCTCGCCGCGCGCCATGACCCCGATAAGAAAGGGGCGGTTTGGGTAGTAAATGATCCCGAACTCATGGAGCTGCTTCACTGCCCGTTCTCCGCTTTCGCCGCCCGCTTCGGCCTGCACTGTCCGCTCGCCGAACTTTATCGCACAGTCGACGTTCGAGGGAATGCCCGCGACGACACCGTCCCTGAACGCAGACCGTGAGAGATAGCGGAGGGCCTTCTCGGACATGTTCTTGTTCAAATAGGAAGCGTTGTACAGCACGCGGAAGAACGAAGCGTATGCGGTGAGCGTCACTACCTCGTCCTTTTTTGCCGGGTCGTAGTTTGCGTAAACATCCTTATAGACCCTGTCGAGATGGCCCGGCGGCAGGTTGGCCATCAGAAGCGCATGGGCATCGCCGTCGTTATACGCGATCATCCTGAGGATCAGATCGTCGATGGAATAGGACCTGCCCCTCTCGAGAGGCTTGGCGGCGTGCACGCTCTGCTGTTCCGACCTGTCATCGCTGCCGGCATAGGTGACCTTTCTCCGAAGAACGCGGGGGTCTGACTCCGCCCATTTAAAGTAGGCGATCATCAGGGGGAGTTTCAGAAGGCTTTCAGGAGCAATGGCCTCCTGCTCCCGTATGCCGAAGCGGTGTCCGCCGACCAGGTCGCGGAAAAAAACGGATACAGTCGACGCATCGCCCGAGCTCACCTTGCGTTGGATGAGCGCATCGACCTTATAGCGGAACGGCTTCAGATCCTGGAAAGCGCGCGTTCCGCCGGGACTGCCGTGCACCGAAGAGGACCGTATGAACCTGAACGAGCCGCCCGTATCGGCCGTCCGTTCTTCGCTGCTCGTCTCATACATGCCCCCGAGCATCCCTGTGCCCCTGCCGATGAACGCCCCGAACGCAAAGGTCGCGAGCAGGAGAACGGCCAGGAATGACCTCGTAAGGGTTATAGTCTTCTTGTCGGTAGTTTTCTCTGGCATCGTCAATACGTGTATACGCCTGCTAAAAAATTCTTCGCATGCCGCTCGATGGCCGCATCATCGTGCATCACGGCATCCAGCTGCCGCATATAGGATATCAGCCTTCCCGCCTGGTCGAGCACCTTCTCCATCTCTTCCGGGTTAAGGCCCGCGAGGCGGGCGATGAGGAGGTCCCCCTTTATCCTGATATTGAAGCCGTACTCCCGCAAGATTCTCGCTATGAGCTCCAGCCTCCTCGAACGCTTTACCATGTCCGTCGCGCCGCCCAGGAAACGGAAGTAAATGTGGTTGTTCTTCGCTTTCTCGCCGCAGTAGCAGTCGATCATATTGAAGTGGTACCCGAACCTTATGCTCAGGTTCACATACTCGCGGGATATGACCGCCAGATTGTATCCGGCAGGGTTCCCGCTGTCGATGTCCGGCATCCGCATCATGCTCGAAAGAAGATCATGGGCTTTCAGGGCGACCGGCTCCGAGTGCCAGGCCCCGGGATGCAGCATGCCCCTGATGATCGCCCGGAAAGGGACTGACGTGATCTCTTCGAATGTCGCCCGCCTGCCGTCTCCCCCGATATCCAGACCGCCGCCCATGTCCATCACCACGATGCCGGCGGGCACTGGAAGTTCCAACGGGATGAGCGTCCCCTGTTTCCTGAATTTGACGTTCCCCTCGCGCGCGCTGTCCACAAGCTCCGCGACGGATTTTTCGTGTATGAACCTCAGGATGTCGTGCAGGGTCCGGCACCCCTCCGGAGTGAACTCCTCCATCAGCGGGTCCACAAGGTTAAGGGGGGAGATGTACCGCAGGATGTACCGCTTCCTGCGGTATTCATGGACATCCTCCATCCCCGCTTTGCCCTGCCCGGCCCCGGCAATGAGATCCCTGATGATCCCCTCATAGAGGGCCGATGTGCCATCGTCTCCTGCGACGAGGGTGATGTCCTGTCCCGGTTTCAGGATCTCCGTGACACCGGCTGCGTTCACGATCGCCGGGACCCTGAGTTCCCTGCAGAGAGCCGCCATATGGCTGGTCTGCGTTCCGGTTTCGGTGATGATCGCGGCCACGAACGGCATGACCCGGACGTACAGCGATGAGTCGTGCTTCGCAACGAGCACTGCCCCCTTCGGGAAATCATCCAGATCGTCCTTTGTCCGTACCAAAAAGACCTTCCCCGCGCCCGCCCCTTTTTGCACCACGCTGCCACGGTTCCTTATCAGAACCGGGTACGCTGTCCCTGATTCAGGGGCCGGATGCTCCACAGGTACCTCGCCCTGGTCCTCCCGGGCGATGGTGAGCGGGCGCGCCTGGAGAATGAAGATCGTCCCGTCCTTGCCGATCGCCCATTCGATATCCCGGGGGCTCCCGAAGTACTTCTCGATCTTGATAGCCGAAGATGCGAGCTCCGCCGCCTGCACTGCGGTCAGGCATGGTTTTCCGCGAAGGTCATCAGGAGTTTCGGCCTCGGCCACTCCGCCCCCGTCCAAACCAGAGATCATGAGGGATTTCTTCCCGATCACCGAGCTTAAGAGATCATGGGGCTGACCCTTCCTGACCCTGTAGAGGTCGGCATCGGTCTTCCCCTCGACTACGGCCTCTCCCAGTCCCCATGCGGCGCTGATGATGAGGGCGTCCCTGTCGCCATCGGGCGCCGTGGAATACATGACACCGCTCGACACCGCATCCACCATGACCATGCACCCTGCCGCCATTTTCAGGTTCCCCGGCTCGTACCCCATCTGACGCTCATAGGCCACGGCTTTTTCAGAAAAGAGGCTCGCGATGACCTCCCGATACGCCCGCTCCAGCGCCTCGATATCGAGCGGGACGTTCAGGATGGTCTTAAACTGCCCTGCGAATGAACGGCCGCTGTCTTCTTCCTCGGCGCTGCTCCGTACCGCGAGATAGCAATCGCCGTTACGGCTCTTGATCTTCTGCACCGCCTTCCCGATTGCCCGGCCGAGGGGGGGAGGGACAGACCCGTGCATGACGAGCTCCTGCAGTTCCTGGAGCGCGGTGGCAGCGGAGAGGGGGTCCCGTGCGATGCGCGCCACGCGCTCTTCGAGCCCGTTTGCGCGCATGAATTCATCATAGGCCGCGGTCGTCAGGACGAAAGCGTCGGGAACAGACAGGGTCAGCCGGTTCTTGACCTCCGAGAGATGGGCGTTCTTGCCGCCGACCTCCCGCACCATCCCCCAGGGGATATCCTCAAAAAACAGGAGCGGCTCCTGTAAGGACGGCTGTGCATCGGAGACCATCTGCTGGATCAGGGAGTCAATGCGTGCGAACACGTCGTGGAGGCGCACATACCGGCGGTGCGTGAGCTCGTCGAAATTCCGGATGGAGCGCTCGAGGTCGCCCTTGAGCTCGGAGTAGGCCTTCCTGATATACATGATGTCGAACAGGTAGTCCCCGCCCAGCTTCTCGCCCATGTCCGTGATCGTTTCGAGCGCCCGGTTGTTGCTGTCGAGCACTTTCTTGAAGCGGTCGAACACGGCCCTGAACTGCTCGGCGTCCGCAGGATACTTCCTGAAGGCCGACACGTTGGCCATCGAAGCCAGGAAAGATTGCAAAAAACCGCTTTTCATGTTCTGATCCTATTCACCGGAGCGGGTGAGACGTCTTTGCACCAAGGCGTCCCGCATGCATTCATGCCGGACCGCCCAGCGTCCGCGCACCGCTCTGGGCTGATCGGGCGCTAGGGCTTGCTCAGCGCGCGCCGTATGGATTCCTTCAGCTCCTTGATCTTTACGGGCTTGGGGAAAAAGTCGTGCACGTCACCCCGAAGGGCCTCGATGGCCGCATCGAGGTTGGCGAAGGCAGTGATCATGATGACCTTGGTCTCGGGGTACAGCTTCTTCACCGTCCGCAGGACCTCCATGCCGTCTATGCCCTTCATCTTGTAGTCGGTGACGACGACATTGAATTTCTCCTCTTTGAGCCTCGCCAGCGCCGGCTCGGCATTGAGGAAGGTCTCGACAATGTAGCCTTCCTGCCCGAGCGACAGCTTTGCCATGTCGCCCACGATCTTTTCGTCGTCAATGACCATGATCCTGTGACTGTTCATCGATCTTCTCCTCTATTGTTTGATTGTACCTCGGCAGCTCGATGGTGAAGGTCGTCCCGACCCCCACTTTGCTTTCCACCCGGATGTCTCCTTTATGGTTCTTGATGATCCCGTAACTGACCGACAGCCCAAGGCCGGTGCCCCCGTCGCCCTTGGTACTGAAAAAGGGGTCAAAGATATGCGGCAGGAACTCGGGCGGGATGCCTTTGCCCGTGTCCGCCACTCCGACCTCGACGGATTCCCCGCCTTTCCCGAGCCTCGACGATATGACGATCCTGCCTCCCGCCGACATGGCCTGGACCGCGTTGGTGATGAGGTTCACGAGCACCTGCTGCATCTGATGCTCATCGACATATACATGCGGCAATGCGCTATAGAGATTGACCGTCGTTTCGACGTTTGAGACGTCGATCATGTTCTGCATCAGGGTAAGCGTCTTCTGGATGACCGCGTTGATGTCCGCTTCCTTCGGATGAGCGTCCTTCGGTTTGGAAAAATCGAGGAGGTTCTTGACGATCTTCCGAATCCGCTCCGTCTCCTCCTCGACCTTGCTCATGAACTCTACACGCTCACTGCCGCTCAGCTTGTCGTACAGTTCCGCATAGGTCTGGGCGATCATCGAGATGTTGTTCAAGGGGTTAGTGAGCTCATGGGCCACCCCTGCCGTGAGGATGCCGAGCGATGCGAGCTTCTTGGACTGGATGAGCTGCTCTTCGCGGTGGCCGAGCTCTTCGGACATGGAGTTGATGGCCGTGATGACCGATCCGAGCTCATCGTTCGACTGGAACCCTTCTATCCTGTGGAAATTGCCCCCGGAGATCGATTTCGCCAGCTTCTCGATTTCCCGGAGCGACCGCACGATCTTCTGCGAAATAAAATGGCTTATCAGCAGCGCGAAAGCGAGGATCACCCAGAAGGAGAAGATCAGAATGTACTTCGAACTCGCGATGATGTCGTTGACGCGCTTCCGTTCAAGGTTCGTGATGGATTCTGAAAATTCCTTCAGCGCCTTCCCCTCGGTCCGGAGCCGCGATTCAAGCTCCGTGTCGCTCGGATTTCCCCTCGCGGCTTCGTCGACGACATACGAATAGGACTGGAGGTGGCCCGTCAGCTTCGCGAGTTCGCTTTCGCCGATTGCGCGGATGATATCCTCGCGTACGCCCCTGATCGTTGCTGCTGTCCTTTCTATGTTGCTTTGGATGGCGGGAAGCGCCGTCTTGTCCTTGTACAGAAAATAATTCTTCTCCGAAAGCCTCATTTCCAGAAACGAAGCGTTCAAATCGTCGGCGATCTCCACGAACCTGAGCTTGGTAAGAACATGGTTCATGTTCTGAAGCGCAAAGAGGCCGATCAGGATGATCAATCCGGCGTTGATCGCGTTCGTAACGATGATTTTCTTTTCGATCTTCATCTTGATTGGATATAGTCCATTACGCCCCCGTCCTGCGATTCACGCGGCGTTCGCGGTCGACAGATGACAGCGGGCGATTGTGTATCGATTCCCTCTTCACGCGGACATCAGCCCCCATTCGGCAGGGGACCGCACCCTGAGCCCCGTCACTCGGGATAAGCAATGCCCCTCGGAATTTCCGCTTGCTCCTTTCTGACGGGCCAGTACCAGAGCGCGCCGTCCGCGAGCATCAGAAGCCCCGCTGCGATGAGCAAGATATTGAACGAGGTGAGCAGGCCGAACCCGAAATAACTCAAAATGCCTATGCCGATGCTCGTGAAGGAGATTCCGGTCCGGATGAACGCGAGCCCGGTCCTTGCCCGGGCATAGATGGTGCGATAGCAGGCCGCGATCGTCCGCTGGGCCGCCAATACGTTCCGCTCACGGGCGAACATGGTGCGCGTCTTGCTCGACGGGGTCGGGCTGAGATAGGTGCTATGGTCGGCAAGATAATCGCCCATCCGCGCAAGCATCGTTCCCTGCGTCTCCCGGCTCGTACCCGTACCCTCGATGAAATGATAATTTTCGAGGAATTGGATCGTTGCCGCCGTGACCTCGACCAGCGTCTGGTTGCCAGGAGGAGTGAGCCGGGATTTCCGGACGTTCAGATACTGGGGAAGACCGTAAAAGGAAATGACGATGCCCGCGATGAGCACCGAAAAATACAGGTATGGATTGCTGCTCGTGCTCTTCGATTGCAGGAGCGCGTTCGAGAGCGCGATCATGCCCAACCCCCACCGCATGAAGGCAAGGCCGGTCCTTGCTTTCGCAAGATCGGTCCGGTAGCAGGCCATCCTCGTGCGCCACTGGGCCATCGTGTTCCGCCAGAAGGCCAGACCCGTCCGCTCAGTTCCGATCAGGAGCCCCACCTTCGCATGGAGAAAATCCTGGATGTACCACTGGATGTCAGGGTCGAGCGAAACGCGGAACTCGAACCTGTCAGCCGCAATCAATCTTTTTACGTCCGACCGCATCGCCTGGCTTTCGGGATTCCTCGCGGCGATGACCACCGTGCCGGATTTGTCCTTCATGACGGGCATCCATTGGTACGTCGAGAGCGAGTCGGGGCTGAGATTCAAGAGTTCCGGCGGGATCGGCAACCTTTCGTCATATTCGATGGAAGCGCATTTATAGTATCCGGAAAGCGCCTTGAGCAGGTCCTGCTTGGCTATGCCGTATTCCCTGTGCAGCACCCTTTCGAGAGCGATGCCTCTCGCCTGGGCCCTGCTTGCCGCTTCTTCGAGAGCGGCAGGGCTTAAGAGCCCCCCTTCGACCAGAAGGGAAAATTCCACGCCCTGCTGCACGGCTGCGTCCAAAAGGTCATCGTTTTTCAGTTCATGCGTCATATTGGTTAAAAACGACCGTTCCCCATTCAGAGTTCGGTCTTCCGTAATCGGGAATCGTTATCTCCATATCCCCGTAGCAGTACGGGTACTCCTTCCTCATGCGCTCGGCGGGAAGCATCCAGCGGTACCCGTCCGCGACCAGGAGAAGCCCGCCTATGATCAGCAGGGCATTGAAGACGGTCCAGCCCGGCGAGGCGACGCCGAAATAGGCCATCAGTCCCGCGCCGACGGACGTAATGCTCATACCCGTCCTGATGTACGCCATCCCCGTCCGAGCCACCGCCATGACGGTTCGGAGCCTTGCCATGACGCCGCGGCGGTCGGCAAGCACCGTCCGTTCCAGGGCGTGGCCTGTCGTGGCCCAGATGCCCGGCTTCTGGTTCGCGGTGACCGGCGGACCCGGCCTGTCCTTGCCTGGCCCCGATCGCTTGTGGCCAGGCGGAAACACGAGGTCCCAGATCGTTTCCCTGTTGAGTCCCGCCATGACGGACCGGAAGCCCTCGATCCCGGACCTGCGCCCGCCGAAATACCAGTAAAAGCCCTCGGCGGACATGAGAATGCCCGCGACGATCAGCGCGACATCCAAGACCGACCACGCCGACCACCGGCTCGCTTCAAACTGCCGCATCAGCGCTATGCCGAGACCGGTGAAGGCAATGCCGGTCCTGGTAAAGGCGAGTCCCGTCCGCGCCCGGGCGAGCTTCGTCCGGTGACCAGCAAGCGACGTCCGCTCCTCGGCCATATCGGTCCGGTCGCTGGCCAGGAACCTTCTCCGCATCACGGGCGAGAGATTCTCCCAGTCGGCCCTGTGCTCCCCCGCCCCCTTAATCTCTTTTGTCCGCGTGATGACCGGGCGGCCGTCCCTCACATCCGCGCTCAGCACGCAGGTGCCCCATGTCGGATCCGTGCAGGCGGCGTCAACCGGCCTGCCCGCGACCTTCCGGGCGGGCAGATACCATTTGATCCCGTCGTAGACCATGATGACGCCTGCAACGAAGAGCGGTGCTTCCAGGAGCGCGTAGAACCCGGCCCCCAGGACGCGCAAAAACAGAAGGGCGATGACGATGAAGGAGACGCCGGTCCGTATGAAGGCGAGACCCGTCCGCCCTTTGGCGAAGTGCGTGCGGTAATGCGCGTAGGTCGACCGCTGGTAGGCGAGGAACGTCCTCACACGCGCGAGCGGCGTCCGGCCCCCGGAGATCAGGAAATTGCGGTTCACGTCAAAATTATGCTCGATGATGCGGATGAGGTCGGTCGGAAGCGACACGCGGAAGTCGATCTGCTCCACTCCGAGCGTTTTCTTGATGTCTTCGATCACACGCTCGTCGTCGGGACGGCAGGCGATGACCTCGGCTTTTTTCTCTCGCACGGAGAGAGGAAACCACAGGGCGCTCTTCTGGTGCTCCAGGTCGAGCCGCATGACCAGATAATAGGATGCGGCCACGTCCTCATCGAACTCAACGAACGGATAGCCGTAATATTCCGAAAGGCAGAAGAGGACCTCGTGTTTCGGGATCCCTTGCCGGATCATCAGCTCCTCGACCGCTATCCCCGTGGCTGTCGTTTCCCGCTCCATCGAGTCCAGATCCACCTCGGAGAGGACCCCCAGACGGAGCAGTCTATTGAATTTATCCCTGATCATGGAAATAGCCCCTTGACCTTGCCTCACTATATAATAATACGGTGGTTAATCGTTTTTGTAAAGAAATCTGTCCGGCGTGTCGAGAAATCGGTAGATGCTGTTGGCGAGGTCTATTTCGGCGTGTGGCATTGCCCGTCCGAATCAATGATCCGTCGAATGTAAGCTGCCAGGATCACGCAATCGTTCGCTTGTCCCTTAAGGCCGCTGTTTCTTCATCCGCTGCTTCTTTGAACGTCCCGCCCGCGCGGATTAAGCTTTCTTATCCTCTTTCTTTTCTATTGCCGGGGCGTCCGGCCCCTCTTTCATCGCCTTCTTGAACGCCTTGATGCTCTTGCCGAGGCCCTCGCCGAGCTCCGGGAGCTTCCCCGGGCCGAAGAAGATCAAAACGATGAGCAGTATCAGGATAAGGTGCATTGGCTGTGCCAAGCCTTCGAACATACTTGCTCCTTTTTTAGCCGCTCTGCGGGCAAAGCGCTTCAGGCTGCTGCATCATCATGATGCCGGACGGATGCGCCGTGCCGGAAATCCCCCGCTGCGACCGCGCAGAGCCGTGGTCGCGCCGTACTCAAACCCCTTTTTCTCTATACTCCGACAACGTATACCGGGCAGGGCGCGCGGTCGATCACCTTCTCCACGACATGATCGCCGAAGAGCCTGCTCAGGATGCCTTTCTTCTTCTTCGACCCCATGATGATGAGATCGCACTTTTCTTCAGCCGCGACCTCCACGATCCTGTCCGGCACGTCGCCCGATTCCAGCCGCGTCTTGACCATTGCGCCCTCGGCGTCGGCTACCTCATTGATAACGGAAACGGCCTCGGCGGCCCCGTCGTCCAGGACATCGCCCAGGTTCTTGATGCCCGTCAGGTTGAGTTCTCCGTCAAAGGGCCGGACAACCTTCACGACCGTGATCCATGTCTTTTCGTCCTTGGCAAGCCTGATGCCCTGTTCCAGGACCTGTTTGGATCCGTTCAGTGCGATAAGAACCTTTCTAAAACCTCTCATAATATATCACGCTCCTTCTCATGATGCCATGATTTTCTGATACCGCAGTTCATCGAACCGCCATCTCGCCTCGTCAAGGACCGTCCGGGCCGCCAGGCGCCGTCTACCTCGCGATCAGCGTGGGGCAGGAGGCATAGGCAATGATTCGCTCCACCGTGCTCCCCATGATCGCCTTGTTGACGCCCCGCCATCCGTGGGTGCCCACGACGATGAGATCATGCCTAATCGTGTCGGCGATCTCCACGACCTTGTCCCCGGCATGGCCTTCCTGCACAACCGCCTTGATCGGGACTCCCAGCCCCGCCGCGAGCCTCTTCGCTCCCTCGACTATCTTCTCCGCCTCCTGGTAGAGACTCTTCTTAATGTTCTCGGTCTTGAAGAAATCCATCATCTCCTCGTACCGGGGTATCACGTACAGGACCGAGATCTCAGCGCCGTCAACCTTCGACAATTCGCAGGCGCGGGTCAGCGCCTTTTTGCTCATCTCGGACCCGTCGAAGGGGACCAGCAGGGAATGGTAGCTCCCGCTGCACTGGGAGCACGGCTTTTTGACCACGAGCACATCGCAGGGTGAATTCAGGATGACTTGCGACGTCACGCTGCCCATGAGCAGCCGCTTGAGCCCTTTCCTGCCGTAGGTGCCGAGAGCAATAAGGTCTGCATCCTTCCCCCGGGCGATGTCCACGATCACGTCGTGCGGCTCGCCCTCGCACATGAGCGACTCGATGCTGCCGTTCAGGCCGTACTCATCGCGGAGGCTCTTCTTCGCCTCCAGACATATTTTCGTCCCGATCTCGAATCGCTTCTCCCTCTGGGAAGGCAGAGTCGTGAACTCCTCCTGGTCGAAGTAGACCGCGTGAACGAGGAAGAGCTGTCCCCCGTGGTTCTTTATCCAGAGGGTAGCTTCTTTGAGCGCCGCCCTGCTCGACGGCGACTCGTCATATCCCACTACAATCGAGCTGAACATCAATGGGAACCTCCGCCCTTCCTGAACACCATGCCCACGCCGAAGCCAGCACCCAAGGCGATCCCGATCGAAAGGATGCCGTAGAAAGCTGCATTGTTCTTGGCCATGGTCGCCAGCGTCTTGACCGTGCCGACCTGTTCGACGTTCACCTTTGATTCGGCCTGTTCCACGACCTTGCCGTTCTTGACCGCATAGACCGTAACGAGATAATCGCCGGGCGACGCCTGGTAGGGCCAGTCCGTCAGGATATAATATTCCATGTGCCCGTCCTTCGTGTCCGTCGTCGTGATGTTCCCGTATGAAGAGGCATAGACCTTTGAGGCTTCCTTGTATTTTACGAACTCGGCAAACCACTTGGCCTTCTCTTCCTCGTTCACGGCCGGCGTAACCTCAACCTGCTTTTCCAGGGCGGGATACCCGAGGGTGTATTTCTCCATCTCGTCCGGGCTTAAGATGTCCTCGAGCTTTCTCGTGCTATGGACGGCGTAGAAGTTCGGCGTGCGCTCGAAATTGAGCATTCCCACGTTCATCCACAGAAGCCCGCCAACCTTTCCTTTTTGTTTCATGACGTGATGGCCCGCGCGGTCGGTCACTTTAATGACCAGGTCGACGCCCGGGTCGGCTTCTCCCTTGATGCTTACGGTGCTGCCGTGATAGAAGAAGTCGATGCTGATGTGGTCATGGTTCGCCTTGGCCGTGAGCATGGCAGATGCCGTGCCCGCGGCTCCTAAATTGACCAGCAAGAAGGCGACAGCGAGGAATCCCTTCACATTGAACCTTGTTCGTTTCACGTTGAACGTTTTCATGGATTAGTGTCCTCCTGCCTGTGAAATCAGTAGCGACGGTGTGAGCGTCAGCTCGAATACGATTTTGACGGTTACGGCCAGCACGATGCCCGCGAGGAGGATCTTGAGCTGGTCCGCCTTGAGTTTCCTGCCGAAAACCGCTCCCACCTGGGCGCCGATCGTGGAACCCAGGAGCAGCAGGACCGCCAGGATGAAATCCACGCTGTGGTTGGTATAGGCCTGAAGGAACGTGACCTCGATGCAGGTAAACAGGATCTGGAACAGGCTCGTGCCGACAACGACGTGCATGGGCATCCTGAGCATGTAGACCATGATCGGCACCATCAGGAAACCGCCGCCCACGCCCATGATCGCCGCGAGCACGCCCACGAAGCCGCCGAGGACGATCGGGACCAGGACCGAATGGGTGATCCCTGACTTTTCAAAATGGGTCTGGAGCGGCAGGGCCTTGAGGAACTTTCCCACTGCCGATTCCTTTTTTTCCTTCACTTCTTCAACGGCGGGGCCCTTTTTCTTCTTCATGCTCTGGAGGCTCTCGATGAACATGTAGGTGCCCACGATGCCGAGCATGAGCACATAGGTCATCTTGATCACGAAATCGGCGTTGCCCATGGCGTGCAGCAGCTTGATCGCCTGGACGCCCACGACCCCGCCGAGAAACCCGCCTGCGAGGAGGTACAGCCCCATCTTGAAGTCCACGTTCCCGACCTTCCAGTGCGCATAGGTGCCAGAAGTGGATGCAGCCACGATCTGGTTCGAGTCAGTCGCCGCGGCGACCGTTGACGGGATGCCGAACATGATGAGCAGAGGCGTCATCAGAAAGCCGCCGCCCACGCCGAAGAGGCCGGAGAGCAATCCCACGGCCAGTCCCAGTCCAAGTGGTATGAGGATATTGATGCTGGTCAGTGCTACCGGTAGATATAGGTACATTTTTCATCTCCTGTTCATATAGTAAAGTAAACTGCAAGCTAAGACTTTCCAGTAAAACTTGTGTTCAAGCGATGCCGATCATTATCCGGCAACGGCGCACGTCTGCCTGGTCATGGTAACGATGGGGCGGGACGCCGTCCGCACGAGACGGTTCAGGTCTCTGGTGGTGACGTTCCCTGCCTCGGTCACCGCCGGGCTTAAAACGACCTTGTCTATCCCCGCGTGCGCCTTCAGAAATGTGCGGATGCCGGTAACAGCGTCCAGGTCCGTGCTATGGACATTCACCTGGATGCCTTCCCCGTGACATTTCTTGATGACTTCCGCGAGCTTCTTCTCATAGTTCCCGTGCACTTTATGAGTGACTCCGGCCATGATCTGCCGTGCCGTATCATGTTCATCGGCCTCGGCAAAGCTCACTGCTGTCATCAGGGTCCCAAGCTTTTCCATGAGCTTGCTCCTTTTCTGCACCAACAGGAGCGTGATATCCTCATACATCGCCTTGGCGAGCTCGACGGCGTAGGAAACGCCTTCCTCGATATTTTCATCACGATACGTGACGAATAAAAGCTGTCTCTTCCCCATTACAGACCTCCTCATATGATTTGCTTCTGTGCCACTTATATAGCAACGTGAATGCCAAGAAATAACATATTGTTTTTAATAAGAAAATATCAAAATAGAGGGAGCAGGCGATGTTTCATATTTGAACACTGGTGAACACCATGCGAGGATAAAGGCCAACATCAAGTATGGCAAATTTCGAGGAAATCCTTAGTTTTCAGCGTCGGATTCATTCATCGCACCTGTTTTATTCAGAAATGTGGCATTAAAGATGGGTAGATTATGCGTGTTTAAATTTGGAACACGATTATGCTTTTAAAAATCAAACTTATCTGATACTATGGAAAAAAGAACTATGACGACTGAAAAGATGCTATTGAACGCGGAAAATATTTGACTCGTTGTTCTTCAGCCTTTATAAATCTGGTCTATCTGTGAATATCAGCGGCGAAAAGGTCCTTTTTGAAGGTAGCCATGGCGGAAACGAACAACCCCGGAGAGGATAAGGCGTGGGAGATTCTGGCGACATTGGAGCCGGACGGCGTGTGCAGGGCAGCGGCTGTATCCTATGACCGCGCGGCGCGGCACTACATCGTGAAATCTCTCGGCATGGATGTTCTCGTTGCGTCACAGGCCAGGAAGATCACCAGCACTGCGCCGGGGAGCGAGGTGCTTCTTAAGAGGCTCCGCTATTTCTTTGATCTCTCGGTCCTCTGGTACCTGGTGAGCGCGAGGGATATCGCCTTTACCGGCAGGCTGGTAAGACTTCAGGATGTCAAGGGCGGAGAGATCTTCACCAGGGGATCACATGTCCTGCCGCTCGACAGGATGGCGGAGAAATACAGGAAAGACCGGGAAGGATTTCTCGGGAGAGGAGCGAAACTCGGCGGAGAGCAGATGAAGTTCGGAGATGCAGCCGTGAGGCTCTATCCCTTTCCTAGGTTACCGGCCATACTGACGCTCTGGACGGAGGATGAGGAGTTCCCGGCGCGCGCTGACCTCATGTTCGATTCCACGTGCACCATGCAGCTGCCCACGGACATCATCTGGTCCATCGCCATGATGTGCGTGCTCGCGATGCTCTGAATCAGATTCAGAGCTCCCTGCCGCCATCGGCGTCGAACGGCCTGTACTGCACGCAGAGGATCGTGAACACGGCATCGCCCTTCGGACGCTTGACCACCACCTCGTCCCCTTCGGACTTCTTCATCAGTGCCTGTGCCATGGGCGAGTCCATGCTGATCAGGCCATTGGCGTGGTCGAACTCATCAGGCCCGACGATGCGGTACTCGCTGATGCTCCCCTCCTGATTCTTAAGCCGTACCCATGCACCGAAATAGACCATGGACTCGTCATCGGGCTTGTTGTCGACGACGATGATGTGCTCCAGGCGTTCTTTCAGATGGTGGATGCGGGCATCGATCTCGCGGAGCTGCTTCTTGCGATAGATGTACTCCGCATTCTCGGACCGGTCGCCCTCTGCGGCCGCGGCGGCGAGAGCGGCAGTCACTTCAGGGCGCTTGGTCCTCCAGAGGTGCTCGAACTCGTCGTTCAGGCGCTTCTTCCCTTCAGGCGTGATGTACTTTGATCCCGGTTTTTGCGGTGGTCGATACCTGCTCATGACGGAAGATAATAACCCTTTACCGGAAAGAATCAAGCTTTTTTAGCGTTCACCACAGTATCCTTCCCTACTCTGTATCTCTTCCCCTCGTCCCTCAGTTCTTGAAAACGTACGATATCCCCCCTTTCGAGGGCTCTATATGCGTCATTCGCCGGGGACGTGTCCTTGTCGAGCCTGGTGACCAGCCGCCGGCCTCCCTTGCCGCAGATATAGAACTCGATCTTGCCCTTTGAGACCAGCGGCTCACTCACGATCCGAAACGCATGGGCCCCGTAAACATCGGCCAGGGAAAGTCCGTCTTTTCTCACAACCAGATAGGAGAACTTGAGAGAATCCTTCCTGAGCCCGGCACGATCGTCTATCTCCCTGATCACGGCCGGCGGCTCCCACGGCATATCCTCGTGGCACCAGTCCTTCGGGTTTACAAGAGCGGGACAGCCCTCGTTCATGAGACAGGGTGAATAGACCCGGAAGCCTTGGGTTACAAGGCTGTCCCTGACCAGGAGCATCTCGCGCGAGGTGTCATGAAGCGCCGGTTCTATGACAATCAAGCTCCCGTCATCGGCGAGAAAACGTCTCATGATGTGATGCAGGATGCCGGCCCGCTTTGCGGTCCTTTCCTCATCTCGGTGGAACAATTCATTCAGGACGTTCGAAAGGATGATCAGGTCGTAGTGCCCGATAAGGTGCGGCTCTGCCTTTTCGATGCTTGTTTTCACCGCATGCAGGGAGGCATCGAGACCACAGCGCTCGCGGTATGACGCGTAAAGTGCCACCGCATCTTTGAGGTTCTCGGCGACATGATCAATGGCCGTGAATTCGAGAAAAGGGGGGTTCTCGAGCCGTGCAAAGAACTTCATCGCGCCCAGCATGGCGGAACCGGGGCCCGAGCCTACGTCGAGGATCCTGAGACGTTCTTTTGCCAGCATGCTCTTCGGGTGGAGGGAAAGCTCATTGAGCGGGAGGTGGATCTTCGGAAGGTTCGAGGGCAGGTAATATGACAGGTATGCCTTCCTGAGCCCCGTATCTTTCAGGTAAGCCGCAGGGATGCTTTCCCGCTCTTTCGTGAGCAGTTTCGAAAGGCGGGCGACGTCGGCCGCCAGGGCGGCCAACTCATCGTTTACTTTCTTCTTCGACAGGGTCATGTGCCTAACACCTTGAAGACGTCATCTAACGTTCTTATGACGCTCGAAGCCGGCGCTGATCCGCACAAACGGGGAAGCCGTCGCCGCTGTCAGCGGATCTGGGAACCATCCTTACGGCCTACTGCCAAAATACTTGCGGAGGAGCATCTGGAAGTCGGCGCGCCCCCGGAGAGGGCCGAGGGCCGTGTCTTTTGAGACATTCCCGAAATCATCGTATCCCATTTTAAAGGCTGACTCCAGGTGCTCTAAGGCCTCTCGCGGATGGGCGCTCTGGGCCTCTGTATCAGCAAGGCGGTATTCCAGGTACGCCGTGCTGCCTCCCGACTCGATCGCTTCCTTATAATACTTCCCGGCTAATTCCATTCGCCTCATCCCGAGATACGCATCGCCCAGAAACATCAGGGCCGGGGGGAATTGCGGATGCAACTCCAAAACCCGCTTGAATGTCTGTTCGGCATCCGGGAACTCATGGGAAAGGGAGTAATTGATCCCGAGGTTCATCAGTCCGTTCACATCCTCCGGGAATAATCCCTTGACCTTCAGCAAAAAAGGCCGCGCTTCCGATATTTTCCCTCTGGCGTTGTAAAGGGCGCCAATATTATTGAGAGCCAGCATATAATCCGGGTCTATGGCCAATGCCTTCAAAAAGGCAGAGGCGGCTTCGTCAGGCAGCCCTCTGTCTACGTAAGCCATGCCCAGTCCGTTCCAGACAAGCGGGGAGCCCGGCGTTTTGCGCGTTGCGTCAGTCCATAACGACGTGTCGTTGCTCCAGACAGACGTTCTCTGCCATGAGAGCCAGGGGAGCGGTATCAAGAGAAGAACAAGGATGAGAGCTATGCTCTTTCTTCGAAGATCATAGGTCTGGCCGGCTGAAGGCAGCGCCAACATCCCGTACGATGCCGCTGCCCCCAGCATGGGGAAATACAGGTAGCGATCGTTCATCAGCGTGACTATGGACACGATCTGGGAAACCGGCAGGAGCCCGGCGAAAACAAGCGCATACCAGAAAAAGAGCTTTTTTCTTTTTCGACAGAGGTAATATCCGAGAACAACGAGCAGGACGGCAAACAAAAGGGAACCCGCGACTGAGGCGTCAATTCTTACCTTCATCGGGGGCATGTACAGGGGGGAGAGTTCCGTTGGCCAGAAGATGATCTTGAAATAACGTACAAGAACGGTCAGCATGGTAAAAAAAACGCCGAGAGGACCTTCAATGGAGTAGGAGATCCGCCCGCCCTCATATTCGGGCATCTGGCTCTTAAGCGCTATGATGAGCGCCGCACCGGAAGCGAGCACAAACGGTATCTTATTGGCTATCCATGATTTCCGGCCGGACTTTTCCAGATAGCAAAGGTCATAGAGGAAAAGGACCAGGGGCAGTATGATCGCTACCGGTTTCGACAGGAGGGCAAGGACGAACGCAAGAACGGAAGAGCAGTAGAAGAGCGCGCTCCTGGGCCTTTCCGCTGCCCGATAGGAGATGTAGAAGTGAAACGACGAGAGGAAGAAGAACATGGCGAGCAGGTTCTTCCGCTCGGATATCCAGGCGACAGATTCAACCTGTGCCGGATGGAGCAGGAAAATGAAGGCGGCAACAAAGCCGAGCGCCCTGCGCCGGTCCATGCGAAAGAGCAGCGCATAGAATAAGATTCCGTTCATGGCATGGACAAACACATTGGTAAGTATGAAACCGCTGGGGCGCAGGCCCCACAGGTCGTAATCAAGCATATAGGAGACGATGTGGAGCGGGGCATAATTCCCGATGTAGAAGTGAGTGAACGCTTCCTTCACGTGTCCCCACGTGATACCGCGTACCGTTTCGTTTTCAACGACATACGACCTGTCATCCCAATTCGATAGAAAATCGTGGTGGAGACAGCCGGCATATACAGTGATCGTAATGCCGGACAGGACGATTAACGGGATGAGGTGAGATCGTATTTTTTCGAAAAGGGTCTTTTCCATTCTTGTGGGCCCCGGCCGACGCTGCGGTTGAATGGACCGCCGGGTCGACCGGGCGTTTTCTTAGTCAGATTGATGGCCAAATGACCGGCAGGAGTCATGCGCACGCAAAGCCCGCGCCCTGCGACTGGACGCGGAGTAGGAGGGAAGGGCCGCGACTAAAAGAAAGTCACTCCTCCTTCAATATCCTCCACAGGCTCGTCCTCGAGATGCCGAGCACCTCTGCGGCCCTGGACCTGTTGCCGCCGAGCATGTCAAGCACCTTCTCGGCATACTCCTTGTTCAGTTCCTCGATGGTCTTGACGTTGTCAGGCTCCAGGGTCTCGATCTGGTACATCTTGATGGTCTGCGGCAGGCTCTCGGGCGTGATAAGGTTTCCCTTCTCGAGGATGATCGCCCGTTCGACGATGTTCTCGAGCTCGCGCACGTTCCCCGGATAGCTGTAGTGCATGAGGACGTCCATCGCTTCCTTGGTGAAGCCGGTGACCTTCTTGCGGGATTTCGGGAGATGCTTCTCGAGAAAATAGGTGCACAGCGGCGTTATGTCCTCCCTCCGGTCGCGGAGCGGCGGGGTGAAGATCTCCATGATGTTCAGCCGGTAGTACAGGTCTTCCCGGAACCTGCCTTCGGCGATGACGGACCGCACGTTCTGGTTCGTCGCTGCGATGAACCGGACGTCGACCTTGATGGGCTTGATCCCTCCCACGCGGTAGAACTCGCCATCCTCGATCACCTTCAGCAGTTTCGCCTGGAGGTTCGGCGCCATCTCCGCGATCTCGTCCAAGAACAGCGTGCCTGTGTCCGCGATCTCAACGAGTCCCTGTTTGGTCTTGACGGCGCCGGTGAACGCGCCCTTCTCGTGCCCGAAGAGTTCGCTCGCGAGGAGTTCCTCGGTCAGCGTCGCGCAGTTGATGGAGAGGAAGGGCATGGCCTGCCGCCTGCTTGTGAAGTGTACGATCTTCGCCAGAAGGCTCTTGCCGACGCCTGTCTCCCCGGTCAGGAGCACGTTGCAGTCCGAATCCTTCATGCCTTCGATGACGCTCAGGATGTTGTTCATGCTCTCGCTCTTGGCGATGATCGAGACCTTCCGGTCCAGACCCGCATAGGCCTTCAGCGCGATGTTCTCTTTTTTCAGGATTCCCTGTTCGCGGATCTTCCGCACCTTGAGGACAAGCTCGTCGAGGTTGAAGGGTTTGGTGACATAGTCGTAGGCTCCCTTCTTCATTGCGTCCACCACCGAGTCGATGCTGCCGAACCCGGTTATGATGATCACCTCTGTCTCGAGCTGTCGCTCTTTGATCTTCTCGAGAAGTTCGATGCCCGTAAGGCCCGGCATCTTGATGTCGGCGATGAGCAGGTCGAAGTGGTCGCCCTCGATCTTCTGGAACGCGTCCTGCCCGTTCTGCGTTGCGACCGTCACGTAGCCTTCCCTCTGAAGGGCGTTGTTGAGATGCTTGAGCGTTATTTCTTCGTCTTCGGCTATCAGTACCTTAAACGCCATGAGTCCCTTTCCTTCAATCGGCGCGGCTTCCCGGGAGGACCCTCCGGATCGGGCCTTTATCTTCCTGTTGGCAGCGTAACCGTAAACGTCGTCCCTCTGCCCTCTTCGCTCCCTACCGTGATGTTGCCGTTGTGTTTCTTGATGATATTATACACGATTGCCAGTCCCAGGCCCGTCCCCTTGTCCTTGGTGGTGAAGAACGGCTCGAAGATCTTCTCGACGGATTCACGGGAAATTCCCCTCCCCGTGTCCGATACGGTGATAACGACCGACCGCGCACCGCCCCTTACCCTGACGCGCAGGTCTCCGGCGCCCCCCATCGCGTCGACGGCGTTCGCGAACAGGTTGGCGAAGACCTGCTCGAGCTGGCCCTGGTCCGCGAGCATGAGGGTCTCTGAAGAATCGGCATCCAGCGAGAACCGCACCTTTTCCAGGTTCCTCGAACTGCCGAGATGCCGGTACGAATCCGTGATCAGGCTCTTCAGCTCCACATCCCTGAACTGCAGCTCCCTCCCGCGCGCGAATTCCAGAAGATCGCTCACGATCCGTTTCACCCGCTCGGTCTGGCCGACGATGTCGCCCACAGCCTCTTTCACTTCGCGGGAACAGCCTTCGCCGGCCTCTCTGGCAAGCACCTGGGCGGAGAGGTAGATGTTGTTCAGCGGGTTATTGAGCTCGTGGGCAACGCCCGACGCCAGGGTGCCGATGGCGGCAAGCTTCTTGGTCTGCATCAGTTCCCTGTTCTTCCGCTCGAGCTCTTCCTCATGGAGGGCAAGCTGGTCCTCCATCTGGTTGAACTTGTCGATCAGGACCCCCACCTCGTCACGGGTCTGTCCTTCGGAGAGCGGAACTGGGAGGTGGGGATACGAGCCCTGACCCGTTTTTTCGACGACGCTGATGAGGAGCATCAGCCTCCTCACCACGTTCGTGCTGATGAAAAACAGCATCCCGATCCCGACGATGAAGAACAGCGGGAAGAAGATCAGAATGGCCATCTGCGAAACACGGATCACCGTCTCCGCTTTTTCCCGGGCCACCTTGTCGAGGTCCTTTGAGATGACCAGGATGTCTTCGCCGGTCTTCCGGAGCGCCGTGATGTCGGCATCGAGCGCCCGAAGGCCGGTAACGAGCGCGTGCCCGCTGGGCAGGAAAAACACTTTTTCCAGGAACTCGGCGGACTGCGCCGGCCGCTCAAGGAAGGTCGCCTCCACGAGCGCGAGAAACTTCTCGTCCTTTCTGCGGGACGCCCTGGTCTTCTCGAAGATGCCCGTGAGGTCCCGGGCCGAGGCCTCAATGGAGTTGAACCGGCGCTCGAATTCGGCGACGCTGCTCCTGAGCGCGAGCTTGTCAGCCCTGTCTATGTCGGGGTTCTGCGCCAGCAGGGCTTTAAGCTCGCCGAGGTAGGCATGAACGGCCGCGGACTCCTCGCTCGCCTTTTGCGGGCTGTAGAGGAAATAATTCTTCTCATACCTCCGGAGCTGGAGCGACTTGCGGTTGATCGTATCGGTCACCTCCAGATAGCGGACCTCTTTTTTGAGTTCGATAAAATTGACGTATTCGAACGCTGCGAGGCCCGCGATGATGAAGGCGCTGATGAAAAAGCTGATGGCTATTTTTTTCTTGAGCGACATGATCAATAATCAGGGTCCGCACCATGAAGGCGCGGTGCAACGACATGTTTGAATGATGTACCGCTTACTCTTTCCAACGTCCCGCTTCCAATCCCCGGACTACCTCTCCTTCGGGATCCCCCACTTCTTCCGCTTCTCCCAGAGGGATTTCCTGGTTATCCCCAAGAGATCGGCAAGCTGCTGCTCATTGCATTCGCCCTGATACCTCTGGATGAACGTCTTGGTGTAGTCCTCGATCGAGAGCCTCTGGTCGAACACCCTGGACTGCACCGGAGCTCCCGCTTTCATCCCCACGGGCAGATGCTCCGGTTTGATGAGGTCGCCCTCGGAGACGAGAATGGCTCGCTCAGTCACGTTCTGGAGTTCGCGGACGTTTCCCGCCCACCCGTAATACATCATGATCTCCATGGCCTCCGGAGAGACGTCCTTGGCCGGTTTGCCCATCTCGTGCGAGTATTTGACCAGATAGTGCCGCACCAGCGCGGCGATGTCCTCTTTCCGCTCCCGGAGCGGGGGAATGTGAAGCGATATCACGTTGATGCGGTAGTAGAGGTCCTCGCGGAACGTGCTTTCCCTAAGCGCCGCCAAGAGGTCCTTGTTGGTCGCGGTGATGAAGCGGATGTCGACCTTCGTGCCCTTGGTGCTTCCCACGGGCCTGATCACCTGGTCCTCGATGACCCTTAAGAGCTTCGCCTGGAGCGACAGGCTCATGTCGCCGATCTCGTCGAGGAACACGGTGCCGCCCTCCGCCTCCTCGAGAATGCCCTTCTTGGTCGCGATCGCCCCGGTAAAGGCTCCCCGCACATGGCCGAACAGCTCGGTCTCGAGCAGGTTCTCGGGGATCGCAGAACAATTGATCGGCACGAACGGCATCTCCCGCCGGCCGCTGTTGTGGTGGATGACCCTGGCAAAGAGCTCCTTGCCCGTCCCCGTCTCGCCGAGGAGAAGCACGTTGCTCTTCGTGTCGGCGATCTTCATGACCTCGTCGAGGAGTCTCTTGAGCGACGCGCTCTCGCCGATGATGCTGCTGAAATCATAGCTCCGGCCGATCTCCCGCTTGAGGAGCGTGTTCTCCGTCTGGAGGCTCTTCTGGCGGAGGGCGTTCCGGACGATCTGCTTGATCTCCTCGTGGATGATCGGCTTCATGATGTAATCATATGCTCCGGCCCGGAGCGCCTTCACCGAGGTGTCGAGCGACGCGTAGGCCGTGACAATGATGAAGATCTGGTCGGGGATCTGCTCGCGCACCCTTGCGAGCATCTCGATGCCGTCCATTCCCGGCAGGATGATGTCCGAGACGATCACGTCATAGACATTCGCTTCGAGCAGGCCGAGGCCCTTTTCCGCGGACTCCGCGGCATCGACGGCGAATCCCTCTTTGGTGAAGATCCGTTTGATGGATTCCCGCAGCGTCTCCTCGTCCTCAACGATCAAAATGTTCTTCGACATGCGCTCCCCGATCTAAAAAAAGCGCCCGCTAAAACTGCGGAACGGGATTCGCGGCTGTCTGCCGCGCAAAAAAAAGAAGCGTACCGGGCGATAATGAAAGCTCAGCCTCTATGCCCCTGCCGGCATCCTGATGATGAACCGGGTCCCCTTGCCCTTCTCCGAGTCTATCTCGATTGTGCCGCCGTGGTCCTTGATGATGCTGTAGCAGATGGAAAGACCCAGGCCCGTGCCCTTGGTCGGCCCCTTGGTGGTGAAGAAGGGATCAAAGACCTTGTCCTTGATCTCGGCGTCGATGCCCGGTCCCGTGTCCGCGAATAGCATCTCGACATTGCCGTCCGACCGTTTGACCGATATTTCAAGCCTTCCTCCGTCCGGCATGGCGTCCCGCGCGTTCAGGATGAGGTTGAGGAACACCTGCTGGATCTGGTCCGGATCGATCTTAAGCGGCGGGGTATCGGACACCTCTGTGCGGATGTCGATCTTCCTGAAGTTCTTGTCATACCGGACGAGGTTGAGCGTGTTGTCAAGGATCTCCCGGAGGCTCGTCGGCACTTTCTGCCGGGGGTAGAGCCGCGCGAAGTCGCCTAAGTTCCTCACGATCCGGGCGATCCGGTGCACGTGCTCATGGATGGTGGACAGGGACCCTTTTACGAACGGGGACATGTCCTCCGAGAGCAGCTCCTGCACCAGCGAGGAAATGGAGGCGAGCGGGTTCCCGATCTCATGCGACACGCCCGCGGCGAGCCGGCCGACGCTCGCGTGCTTGGTCGCCCGGAAGAGCTCCTCCTCGATCTTTTTCTTTTCGGTGATGTCTTCGAGCACGAGCACATACCCCTTCTGCGCGCCGGTGAGCCTGCTCAGGTGCCCCTTGAGGATGATCTGCGGATCGAAGTTCCGCCTGCACGTGATCTCGCCCTCGCGCATGTCCGACGTAAAGAGGCGCGGTTCCAGGCAGGTGAGCAGGCGCGCGGCTTCGCCGCCCAGGGCGTCCGATTTCTCCACTCCCGTGATCAGCTCCATGCCGCTGTTCCAGTAGGTCACCCGCAAGGTCTCATCCAGGGTCGCCACGCCCAGGGGAAGGCTCTCGATGATGTTCTCGCTGAACTCCTTGAGCATGGCGAGCTTGCGGTTCGCCTCGGCGAGCTCCTGCCGGGACAGACGCAGGCTGCGCGATATCTGCTGGATGGAGTTCGAGACTCGAATCGACTCGTCGTGCGTCAGGACCGTCCGGTCCTGGAAGATGAGGGTGCTGATGGAGGGGCCGAGGGCGCCCGAGAGTATGCGCTCAGCCTCGTCCCGGAGCCTCAAAAGCCACTCTTCCGACAGCGACTCCCGGTTAAGCGCGTTCCTGGCCAGAAAGCCCTCGACCTCCTCCCGCGCTTCGTCCGGGCCGATGTACTGTCCCAGGATCCCCTCGATCTCGGAAATGGCCGTGGGCCTGTGGGTCAGGTGAAAATGCGACGGCGTGTAGGACTCCACGAAGATGATCGCCTGCCGCGTCTCTTCATCCGACTGTTTCGTGAAGAGCGAGACTCCCACATAGCATAACAGGTTCAGGAGCATTCCCCAGAAGAGCGAATGGCTCCAGCGGTCGAGACCCTGGAGCCCGAAGAGCGCCGTGGGGTTCAGGAGCGTGGAGTTGAAGACCGCTTGCATGATGCCTTCCCGTTCGATGATGCCCGCGCGCATGAGCGCCGGGATGAGCAGGGTGTAGATCCAGACGGAAAATCCCGCTATGATGCCCGCGGCCGCCCCTTTTCTGTTCCCGCCCTTCCAGTAGAGCCCGAGCAGGATGGACGGGGCGAAGATGGTGACCGCCTCGAATGATTTGAGGCCGATGTCCACGAGGCTGTAGAATTCCCCGATGTACACGGCGAAGGCGTATCCGAGGAACACGCAGCCGAGGATGACGATGCGCTTGATGTTCAGCATGACGGCACGGAAGTTCCTGATCGCGCTCAAGTCCCAGAGCGTCGGCATGACGAAGCTGTTCATCACCATGGTGCTCAAGGCGAGCGACTCCACGATGATCATGGCCGTCGCCGCGGAGAAACCGCCGATGAAAACGATCAGGGTGAGGAGGGCGTGCCCGTACTGCATTGGAATGCCGAGAACAAAGTAATCCGCAGGCGACTGCAGATCACCGAGGAGCAGGCCGCCGTAGGCAATGGGGAGGACGAAGATGTTGATCAGGAAGAGGTAGAGCGGGAACAGCCACATGGCCTTCTTGATATGATCCGCTGAATAATTCTCAACGACGGCGACATGGAACTGGCGGGGCAGGAACAGTATCGCCATCATGGACAGGAACGTGAGCGATGTCCATTCAAGGAAGCTCACCCCCGAGTCGCCGCCGATCTTCATGAGCGAGGCGTAGGGCCCCTGCTGTATCCTGCCGAAGATGTCGCCGAAGCCGTTGAACAGGCCGTAGGTGACGAAGACCCCGACCGCCAGGAACGCCACGAGCTTGATAGCCGACTCGAAGGCCACGGCGAAGACCAGGCCGCCGTGGCGTTCCGAGGCATCGAGCCTGCGGGCACCGAACATGATTGCAAAAACGCCTAAGAGCAGCGAGATGAACCAGCCGGCGAAATGGCTTCCTTCAGGCCTTCCGGAAAGCATGGAGAATGCGGTCATGACGGCCTTGAGCTGGAGACCGAGGTACGGGGTAATGCCAACTACCGCCACGAGCGTCACCAGCACCGAAAGCGAGAGCGATTTGCCGTACCGGGAGGCGACGAAGTCCGAGATCGTGGTGATCCTGTTCTCTTTGGAGATATAGACGATCTTTCTGAGAACGACCCACCAGAGAGCGGCCATGAGCGTGGGGCCCACATAGATCGTGAGGAAGCTCAGGCCCGCGTTCGCCGCCTTCCCCACGCTTCCGTAGAAGGTCCACGAGGTGCAGTATACGGCCAAGGACAGCGAATAGACATACGGGTTCGACACCAGGCTCTTCCCCTGCAGTTCCTTCCGTTCGGCGAAATAGGCAACGAAGAACAGGAGAAGAAGATAGCACAGTATGATGAACAGCAATGTCCAGGGAGAAAACAATTAGCCTCCGCCGTCCTCGCCCTCTGAGAAGATCGAGGTTATGAAAATAAGGATGATGAAAACAAGCCAGACAACGAAGAGGGAGATCACCAGATTGTCCTTGAATATGCTCATGATGGGCCAGCTGAAAAACAGAACGCCTAAGAGGAACAGAAAGAACCACGTTTCTCTTCTCATATTCCCGTTATAACCCCCCAACATCACATGCTTTCCTCCCGGGATATTCAGTGCCCTGCTACCGCGGGTTACGTCCGCATGTGTAGTTTCGTATCATATCATATTTCCTATCCAAATTCCATATCAGAACAGCGTCTCCGTAACGGGACGGGCGGGAGAACGCAGGAGGGGGGAAAAATAAAAGGAGGGTCGGATGTCAAAAAAAGCGGCGAACCGCCGCTTTCTTCACAGGGCCAGATTGTTCTCTTTGAAGCATAAAGGACAATAACTGCCTACTGTGTTATCTCTTCTGATAACGGAGACACAGGATATTTGCCCGATCTCGACACAAGTCGAGAACGGGGCTAAGGATCAGTGTAGTGCCGTAAATAGTATACGTATAGGTGCCGCCAACGATCTGCCCGCCGTCCTTCCGGCCGGAAGGATTGCCGACAGCAGATTCGGAAAATATCACCACGTTACCGCTTATCGTGACGTTTCCCCAAGCCACCTGGCTACCGTCGGGCTTGAGACCGATGAGATATGTATTTTCTGAGGTAAACGTAAGGCTGTATTCCCCGCTGACCCAGGTCCCGATCAGTGGATTCTCCGAATTTATTTTTGAACTCAGGCCTTCACCTGCAGCGAGGACCTGATCGTCCGGGCTTGCATTGTTTCCTCCTTGACCACTGCCGCATGCAAGCAGAGAGACCAGAATAAGGGTGGCTAAGAAAGCCGCTAAAGCACGTCGACTTCTCATATTGACCTCCCCTGTATAGCGACTCGGAACGTGCCACTTGTTGCGGGCAGAGCGGATCATCTGGGCGACCGCAAGCCCCCCTGTTCTGCCCGCATACAATTGATGGATGCGGTATCTACCCTGCCCTCGTCCCCCGCATGGGATGCACGGCGCTCATGGCCGCGGCTAGTGCGCCGCGCCGGTGTCGGGCGAGGTCCCTGCCGGCGATTTCTTGCCTTCTGGACTGGGTTGGGCTTCCGTCCCGGCAGACGTCTTGCCTTCGTCAGTTTCACCGGACGGAGCGCTCTTCTTGAGCGACACGATCTCCACGTCGAAGATAAGCGTGGAATTCGGCCCGACCTCGTACACTCTCCTCTCTCCGTAACCGAGCTGGGAGGGGATGAAGATCTGCCACCGTGAGCCCGTGTTCATGAGCTTCAATGCCTCCCTCAAACCCGGGAGAACCCCGATGACCGTGAACGCAGCCGGCTGTCCAGCGCGATAGGAGCTGTCGAACTCTTTCCCATCGATCAGTGTACCGCGATAGTTGATCAACACCGAATCTGCATCGGTGGGTTTATCGCCATTGCCCGCCTTAAGGACCTTGTACTGCAATCCGCTGGGAAGGGTTATGACGCCCTCTTTCTTCGCGTTCTCGGAGAGAAAGGCCTCGCCGGTCTTCTTGTTCTCCGCGGCTGCGGCCTTCTCCCGCTCTTGCTGTTTCAGTCTCAGCTCGTGCTCGTATGCATGCATCGTTGAATCCAGCTCATTCTCGTTCATGAGGAGCTTCGAGCCGGAAAGTTCGTCTCTCAGGCCTTTCATAAATGTGTCCACATCGAGCTCGACCCCCCGCCGCTCGAAGTCACGTGCGACGCCGACCCCGATGCCGTAGCTGATCTTCTCCTTTTGGTCCTTGAACGCCGGCGATTCCTCGGCACTCGAGCGGGCTGCGGGCAGCAGAACAATGCCCAACAAGGCGATCGCGCTCAGCTTTCTGACCATCCCTTTCCATTCGATACCCATCTTTTCTCCCTTCCCGGCAAGCGTTGTTTTCACTTTAACAGATACCGGCGATCATAGTACTCACTTTCATGGCCACGCGTGCTCATTCCCTGCAACACATGAGACGCTTATCGCCTTCCAGAGCGTCGCATCATATGTTTTGACTCTTCATTTCGAAATTCGATTTCCACACCTCGTAAATCACCGGGTAGATCACCAGTTCCAAGAGAAACGAGGTGAAGATGCCGCCGATCATGGGCGCGGCAATCCTCTTCATCACGTCGGAACCGGTCCCGGTTGCCCACATGATCGGGATAAGCCCGATGGCCATCGTGGCGACGGTCATGAACTTTGGCCGGAGTCGCCTGACGGCCCCGTTCATGATAGCCTCGCGCAAGTCTGCAAGGTTCCGCATCCTGCCCTCTTTTCTCGCCTGATTGTAGGCGATGTCGAGATAAAGGAGCATGAAGATGCCAGTCTCCGCGTCGACACCAAGCAGTGCTATAAGACCGACCCATACGGCGATGCTCATATTGTATCCGAGAAGGTAGAGGAACCAGATCGCACCGACGGCGGAAAAAGGTACCGCGAGGGCGATGATCATTGTTTTCTTCAGGGACCTCGTGTTCATATAGAGGAGCAGAAAGATCATGAACAGCGTCAGCGGCAAAACGACGGAGAGACGTTCCCGGACCCTTTGCATGGCCTCATACTGGCCTGTCCAGGCGATTGCGTATCCCGGCGGGAGCTTGAGCTTCTCCTTGAGGAGCCGTGAGGCTTCCGCCACGTAGCTGCCGGGGTCCCTGTCGGCGACGTCGATATAGACGTAGCCGGTCAGCATTCCGTCCTCGTCGCGGATCATTGAGGAACCGCTCGCGGGATTGATGGTCGCGAGCTCGCTGAGCGGGATCTGTCGCTGGCCGCCCGCTACGGGAACCAGGACACGCCCGAGGGCGCCGATATCGGGCCTGAAATCGGCCAGGTATCTCACGTTCACCGGGTAGCGCTCACGGCCCTCGATTGTAGTCGTCACGTTCTCGCCCCCGATGGCGTTCTCGACCACATTCTGGGCATCTTCGACGTTCAAGCCGTACCGGGCGAGCTCTCTTCTGCGCCAGTCGATATCCAGGAAGTATCCGCCGCCCGTTCGCTCCGCAAAAACACTCCGTGTCCCTTTGACCGAGGACAGATAGGCTTCCATCTTCGCCCCCAGTTCTTCGATGACCGCAGGGTCCGCCCCCGATACCTTGATCCCGACGGGAGTCCTGATGCCGGTCGTAAGCATATCGATGCGCGCCTTGATGGGCATCGTCCAGGCATTGGAGACGCCGGGCAACTTCAAAGCCTCATTCATCTGCCTGACAAGTTCCTCGCGCGATAGGCGGTCCGGCGTCAGGTGGCGGAAAACCGGCTTCATCCATTCGGGCGCCCACGATGCATACCATGTGTCTATCCTGCGCCATTCAGATTGAGGCTTCAGGACGATCACCGTCTCAAGCATCGAGAGCGGCGCCGGGTCGGTGGCCGTGTCCGCCCTTCCCGCTTTTCCCAATATGCGGTCAACCTCCGGGAAGCGCATCATGATGCGGTCCGTAACCTGGAGCAGTTTCTGGGCCTCCGTTATCGAGATGCCCGGCATGGTTGTGGGCATGTAGAAAAGTGCTCCTTCGTCGAGGGGCGGCATGAACTCGCTGCCGAGTTTCATGAAAACAGGAACCGTGACAACGACAAGGGCTAAGGCGATGGCAAGAACCACCCCCTTCCGGCGCAGTGACCACCGGACGACGGGACCGTAGAGACGGATCAGGATGCTGCTGAGGGGATGTTTCTCTTCAAGGTGGATAGTGCCGACAAGTACGGCATTCGCAGTCTTACAGAGCCACAGGGGCCTGAAATTGAAATTCTTGAGGTTCGTGACGAGAAGCCGGAGCGCGGGGTCGAAGGTGATGGTAAGGAAGGCGGCTACGACCATCGCAAGGGTCTTTGTGTATGCGAGCGGCTTAAAGAGACGGCCCTCCTCCGCTCCGAACGTCAGCACCGGCAGGAATGAAACAGCGATCACCAGGAGCGCAAAGAAGCTGGGGCCGGCCACCTGCTTGATCGCATCCACGATGATCCCGCGGTAGTCTCCCTGCTCGCCTGACTGTTTCCACTCCTCGAGGCGCTTGTGTGTCTGCTCCACGACCACGATCGAGGCATCGACAAGGGCGCCGACGGCAATCGCTATTCCTGCCAGCGACATGATGTTCGCGGTGATGCCCATGGACCTGAACGGGATAAAGGAGATGAGAACGGCAATCGGCATGGTGATGATGGGGATGATGGCGCTCGGGGGATGCCACAGGAATATCAAGATCACCAACGAAACGGTGATGATCACCTCGATGAGGGTCGACTTCAGCGTGCCGATCGCCCTGCGGATGAGATCGGAACGGTCGTAGATGGGGACGATCTTCACGCCGTCCGGCAGGCCGGGCTCCACCTCTTTGAGCCTTGCCTTCACGCGGTCGATGACATCCAGGGCATTCTCGCCCTGGCGCATGACAACGATGCCCGAGACGACGTCTCCCTGCCCATCGAGGTCGGCCACGCCTCTCCGGTAGTCCGGCCCGATGGACACCTCGCCGATGTCCTTCACGAAGATCGGGGTGCCCGTATCGCTTGCCGAGACGACGACGTTCCCGAAATCTTCGACCGATTTCGCGTAGCCTCTGCCGCGGACCATGTACTCGGTCCCGCCGAACTCGATGAGCCTGCCTCCCGCCTCGGCGTTCCCGGCGCGGACCGCCTCGACGACCCGGCTGATCGGTATCCCGTAGGCCTGCAGCCTGTTGGGATCAACATTCACCTGATATTGACGGACAAAGCCGCCCAAGGGAGCCACTTCCGAAACGCCGGGCACTGATTTCAGATGATACCTCAGGTACCAGTCCTGCAGGGAGCGGAGATCTGCAAGGCTGTGCCTGCCTGATTCGTCGACAAGGGCATATTGATAGATCCATCCGAGGCCGGTTGCATCAGGCCCTATTTCAGTCGTCACGCCCTGCGGCAGGCGCTGCAGCACTGCCGAAAGATACTCCAGGGTCCTCGACCGGGCCCAGTAGATGTCGGTGCCATCCTCAAAGATGACGTAGACATAGGAGTACCCGAAATCGGACAAGCCCCGGACCGCTTTAACGTGCGGAGCGCCGAGCAATGCAGTCACGATCGGATACGTCACCTGGTCCTCGACGATGTCCGGGCTCCTGTCCCACTTGGAATATATGATGACTTGCGTCTCGCTGAGGTCGGGGATGGCATCGAGGGAGAGATGCCTCATGGACCACCATCCCGCGACGCAGGCGGCCGCGACGAGAGCGAAGATGACGACCTTGTTTTTGACAGAAAAATCGATTATGCGGTTAATCATTGCTGCCCCCCCCGGCGGCATGATTGACGAGGTGAGTTTCTTCTTGTTTTGATGCGTATCGTCCAGGGTCCTTAGCGAATTTCTCTTTGCATGCGTCCGAGCAGAAATAGTAGTTCTTTCCGCGGTACGCGCTCGTTCTTCCGGCAGCCTCGGCCTGATCCCTCTCGACTTTCATGCCGCACACGGGGTCTTGCTGCACGCCAGCATCGAGGGCCGGCGACGTTTTCATAGCGGTGATTGTGCCGGGCCTTCCCATGGCGGGCGACTTCTTCAAGACATGCCCGGGATCCTTGTCGAATTGACGCTTACAGGCATCGGAGCAGAAAAAGTATTTTCTTCCGTCGTAGTCGCTCACCCTTCCCGCGGCCCTGGCGTCAACCTCGTCGACATCCATGCCGCAGACAGGGTCTTTCTGGGCGACTCCGCGTATGCCTTCCGCTGCGGACCTCATCCTGCTCTCAGAATCGATGAGAAAGTTGCCCGAAACTACTATCCGCTCGCCGGGCATCAGCCCCCTTACGATCTCGACCCGGTTCCCGAAGCGCCACCCGGTTTCCACCTCCCGGGGTTCGAAGAACCCGTGCCCGCGGTCAATAAAGACGGTCGTTTTAAGCCCCGAATAGCGTACCGCATCTACCGGAACGGATATGGTGCTGGGAAGCGCGACCGGCAGATCCACATCCACGAACATGTCCGGCCTCAGAAAGAAGCCGGGATTGTCCACCTCGAGGCGCACCTTCATCGTCCGGGATGCCGGATCGAATTGAGGCAGGCTCATGCTCACTTTGGCGAGGAATTCCCGTCTCTTGTCGGGGAGGATCACGCGTGCTGTTATGCCGGGCTGGAAATACTCTGATTCATTCTCAAAGACGTCCGCAAGGACCCACACGCGACTGAGGTCCGCGATCCGATACAGCTCGGCGCCCCTCTCGAAGCGCTGGCCGATCGAGATGTTCCGCGCGGTGATGAAGCCCGCCCCGGGCGCGCGGATCTCTATGTTGTCTACACCTTGACGGGTGCTCTTCATTTCTTCTATCTGATGCTCGCTCATCCCCAGGTTGAGGAGGGATATGCGGTAGCTGTCGATATTCGCATTGGTCAGGTCGATCTGACCCTGGGTCTCCGTCCCGCTTGCCTCGAACCGATCAAGCTGGCGCAAGGCGTAAAGATAGGCCTTGATCGCGGGGAAGAACTCCGGCGAATAGAACGTCGCGATCATCTCGTCCTTCCTGACGAGGCTGCCGACGGTGACGGGAAGAACCGTCTTTACCCAGCCGTCGCTGGCGGAATTGATCCGGTAAATGCGCGTTTCATCGGGGACAACTCTCCCCACTACCCTGATGGTGTGGCTCCAGGAGGACTTCTCGACCGTAGCCACCTTCACGCCTATCAACTGCTGCTGCTCCGTGGTCACGTTCACCGTGCCGGGCGGCATCCGGGAAGGATCCGTGGAACCGCCAGCGTAGACCGCTTCCAACGGCATGCCGCAGGGAGCAACGCCGGGCTTGTCCGACCTGAACCCCGGGTTCATGGGGTCCACATAATACAATACCTTACGGCCTGCCTGAGCGCTGCTAGTGCCGTCCAGATGCGTCTTCTGGTGCCATCTGCCGGCAAGGAAAGAAACTGCCACCAGTACAATGATACATGCGATGCCCAGTGCTTTTCTCATGAAAATCACCTCTCGGCAGTAACGCGGAACTCAAAATCCTATATAACGCCTTTTGTAAACGAGGAGTCAGTGAACTCTTGCATGTGCAAAAAAACGATGGACCCCTCTCCTGCTCTTCTCTTCTGCCCTCCTCGCGCGGAGGACGGAACATCTCGGGGTTTTTGCGACTGTCTTTTAAATCACGGCATGCTCTGCCGCAGCCGCAAACGAAAAGAAAAGCCCCGCGAAAACCGCGGGGCTTTTCGCACCAGCATGGCATGACATGGTTCATGGCGACAAGATGCTGCCGGGCCGTCGGCCCGCGATGTTACCACACAACCAGGGCGTGCATCATATCATGCTCTTCATGCTCCAGAATGTGGCAATGCCACACATACTCGCTACCGCCCGTGCGCGGGCTGGGAGGCGCAATCCCAAGAACAATGTTCGGACCTTTCCTATTCTTGGTAGTGATGGGTTTCCCGGTCGGGTCTGTGATGAGCGCAACATTGAATTTCATAACGACCCTCGTCACCGTACCTGGATACATCCGAACTGTCTCTTTATAGCCTATCTCGTTCGGATCCGGCGGGATGACGGGACCTGTGAAGTTGATTGCACCCGGGAATGAGCTTTCGTCAAACAGCTGCCGGTTGATGATCTGGACATTCACCAGGTGGAAATGCATCGGATGAACGTCGCCGGTTGTGTTGTAGATCTCCCACACTTCCTCAGTTCCAAAACGCACGTTCTCCTCAGTTGCAGGTACATTTGCACCCGGAGGGTTTGGTGAGAAACTCGCTGTTACTACATAGGGCGATCCATAGGGCGCATTGGAATCACCGAGGATCTGGATCAGCCTGCCGTGTTCGTCAAAGTACTCGTTCAGGGTCAGGAACCGCCTGTAGACACCGCAAGGCGGAGTTGTTGAGCCGGCAGGGACGAGAAGCGGATCATTGCCGGCTGTCAGGTCTGTTTTCGGGGTGATCCTGAGCGTATTGTCTGGAGTGCCTGATGCCGCAACAACCATGAACTTCATCAGGACCCGGGTATTGGGGCCATAGCCCGGGGTCGTAATCCCGTTGACCGGATTTCCGATCCCGAAAAGACCGCTTCCAACATTGTACCCCGGGAAGTAGTCGTTCCGGTCGTCTCCTGACGGGAACGGTGCCGGCGCATCACTGTAGAGAACTACCGCTGTTCCCGGCGCAACACTGCTGAAGTCGACGATGACGTCAGTCCTCTCTGCAGGCGCCATAAGGAGCGACTTCAACATCAGCGATGGGTTCGCCTGTCCCGTAACCGGATCGATCGCACCGGGCAAGAAAATCATCGGCTGGTTCGAGGGGACGGTAACCGGCTTGGCCAGGAAGCCGCCCTCAGTGCCTAACTGCAGGAAGGATGCAGCCTTGGTTGCAGCGTTAATAAACGGCTTGTTGGTCGGAGCACCATTTACCAATGTGATCCCCTCAGGACTATTGTCAGCGATATAGAGCTGGAGGTTAAGGAACCGGGCGTTACAGGCATTCAGGATGCGCAGACGATAGCGGCGCGCCTGAACAGTTGCTGTCGGGTAAGCCGTGCCGTTAACCAGCATTGTATCGCCGAAGAACTCGGCAACGACAGACGGATCCGGCGGCGGAGTCGTCAGGATTGGCCCGAGGTCCCACCGGCCGGTGCCGTCCGCCTGGTTCGCTTCGTAGGTATGTGCGTACCAGAGACTTCCGGAGGACTGAACTCCGGTCCATGTAGGATCAGCAGTCATGATATCCGAGCCCACGAATATCTTATCCTGGAAAATGAGGGGGATTTCATTACCGCCGAGCTCGATGTAATTCGGCAGACCCTTGCTGATCAAACCCTTCTCAAAGTCGTCGCGGATGATCAGCCCGGAGGCCACCCCTGCGTACGCATTCGTACGGGTGATGCCCCATGCATGGTCGTGATACCATCCGAACCTGGCGCTCTGGTCCAGGGGGTAATAGTACTCGGCCTGATTAGGGGCCGCACCCGGGTTCAGCACGTTGTTCAGGAAGCTAAGGCCATGTTTGCCGTCATGCGTGAACCAGTCAAAGGGGCCGCCGTCGCTTATCCAGGGGACATGGCCGCCGTGAAAGTGGACGGCAGCGCGGTCCTGATCCTGGTTTGCCCCAGGAATGGTAATGTCGATCGGAATGGGACTCACGCCTGGCAGATTGTTGGTGAAAGTTATCTGTATCGGCACTCCCTTCTTTCCAACGATGATCCCGCCGAGATGATGCTGAGTAGTGCCAGGAACGAGCTTGACGACGGGATCGTAGCCCCAAAGGGTCGTCGGGCCCAAATTCGGGGTGAGGTTGTCTTGAAACTGATTTATGTTGATCGAGTAATGGGTTACCCCTGTGACCGGTGCGGGAAGGGAATCCGGTGCGGCCACCGGGATAGTCTCGACGCCGCGCAGCGTCATCTGGTAGAGCGGGATTTGCGGGCTTTGATAGAAGGCCTTCGCAAAGTTGACACCGAACCCGCAAACCAGAGCGAGCGCAGCAACAAAGACCGTTACGCATTTTATAAATCGTCTCGCCATCATACTACCCTCCGTTCTTGCTGAAAAACCCTCATGGTACTGTTGACTTCCCAAGAGCCTCTGCTGCCTCACCTTAATTTAATGATTATTATGCTGCACCTCCTTTCGCATCTTTGAAGAAACATTTTCCACCGTTCCTCTGTTCAATTTTTTTCATTTTCTGGCAAAGAGTTGCTAAATCTATAGGCATCGCCTCCTTTCAAAACAAAAATAGCCGAACATGCCAAACGATTGCATCCTTCGGCGGCTCGGCCATCTTCAAATTAAGAAGACCCGCGGCTTTCCGCATCCTCCTCACGGAGGGTTTGGCTTTTTCGGGACTTCATTGAAAACACTTCTTAAAAATGATTCGGGATTGGATGAAACGAAGAACGTGATATCTATTGTTCCGTTAATACCTCACTTATAAACATTATTTTTCCGGACTTCCTACATTGAGAAATGACCGTTCATTATTAAAGAAGGTGCAACTGATTGTACATCTCCGGGACCATCATCGGTGAAATTGCATTATTTTGTTATTTTGCCTTCTCTGTGGATGAAAATGGCCGTTAAAAAACTAAATCAAATATAGCAAATTAGAATCATTCTAGTCAAGGTTTGATAAAAATATATAATTGCAATTTCATGTGAATGAAAGAAAATCATTGCAAAGTCTGTGCCGAGCCGTGCAGTCATTTTCCTTTTAAAAACGGAAAGCATGATCATCAGCTGAGCAAGCCTGTTACGCATATCCCTATCTCAATTTTTTGCGGGGCGGCGACGGAGCATGCAATGCGCCAGCGCGGTTTCTGAAGCTGGACACGTCATGTAATATCGGCTATACTGTGTGCACGGCCGCAAGACGTGTTCACATCACATGGAACGGATTGCCCTGACTGGATACTATGGAACTGCTGAAACAATTTCTGCTGAGCTTCATCCCGATCATGGTGGCGTTGGACGCGCCGGGGACGCTGCCCCTCTACGTGGGCATGACGGAAGGCATGGAGAAAGAGGAGCGGACAAGGATCGTGCGCCAGTCCATCATCACCGCGTTTCTGGTGGCGGTGGGCTTTATCCTGGTGGGACGGGCGGTCTTCCATGCCTTAGGCATACTGGTCGAGGATTTCATGATCGCCGGCGGCGTCGTGCTCTTGATCATCGCCATTACCGACGTGGTCCGGGCAGGCGAGAGGCAGCTGGAACGGGGTCCGGAATTCGGCGTGGTGCCGCTCGGCACGCCGCTCATCGCGGGGCCGGGAACGCTCACGACAGCCCTCGTCCTGGTCGGCACGAACGGCTACCTTCCCGTCATCCTTTCCCTTGTCGTCAACCTGTTCATCGCGTGGGTCATATTCGCGCAGGCGGACAGGATCATCAGGTTCATGGGCTTAAGCGGCTCCCGCGCCTTTGCCAAGGTTGCGTCGTTGATCCTGGCAGCCTTTGCCGTGAAAATGATCAGAAGCGGCATATTCAAATTCATGTCAGGGTAACGGGTCCCCGGGCGGGAGGAGCGCATGGCGCCGGAAGCGCGAGAAGAAAAAGAATCGAAGGGTGGCCACAACCGCCGCGTCCATATGGCGAATGAGCGGACATTCCTCGCCTGGATCAGAACGAGCATTGCCGTCATGGCATTCGGGTTCGTCGTCGAGAAGTTCTCGCTCTTCGTGAAGCAGATGGCGTATTACATGGGAAAACAGGCCACGCCGCCCGCCCCGGGATACTCCTCCCTCATCGGGATCCTCCTGGTGGGGCTGGGCATGCTCATGGGAGTGCTCGCATTCATCAGATATAAGAAGGTCGAGCGCCAGATCGATGATGATACGTACGTGCCTTCGCCCGTTTTGAGCGTGCTCCTCGCCATGTCGGTCATAGTGATCGGCTTGTTCCTGCTCCTGTATCTTATCCACAGCATGTAGAAAAGTCGCAATGAGATTCTCCCGCCGCCAGTTCGTTCCTGATGATAACCCGACTCGAGATTTTATCTCCTGAGGATGCTCCGCGAGGCCGGAAAGAATATGTTTGCTTACAGTTACTGGTAGGGGGAGAATCGTTCGTTGCAAGAAAGGCAAACGGCTGTTCACATCAGCTCATTGAAATCCAGGATCGTCGGGAACTCTCGAGAGGTGCCGGGTTTCACCTTGGAATTGCCCAGAGCCTTGTAGAGGACGTACTTGATGCCGTATCCTTTTGCCGTGGCAAGGACAGCCAGCGTATCGTCCACGAACAGGGTATGCTCCCTTCGGAACCCGAGCCGCCTCTCGGCCTGCTGCCAGAACTCCAGCTTCTCCTTCGGTGAGCCCAACTGATCCGAAGTGATGGAGCCGGTCAGGTATTTTCCAAGGTCGGTCTTCCTGAGCTTCATGTCCAGCACCTTATAGTGGGCATTGGTGGCGATGTAGACCTTCTTCCTTCGGGACATCATCATCTTAAGGAAATCCTCTACATGGGGATGCACCTCGATGAGGTGCCGTATCTGCTCCTTGAGCGCCAGGATGTCGAGCCCGAGCTCCATTGACCAGAAATCGATGTCAGTCCAGTTCAGCGTCTCCTCGTGCGACTTGTATCTCTTGAGGAGATCCTCCTTTGCTTTCCCGAACGTCATGCCGTGCCGGTCCGCGTACTTCTCCGGGACGAGATGCTCCCAGAAATAATCGTCGAAATATTTGTCCAGCAGCGTCCCGTCCATGTCAAGGAGCACGTGGCTGATCTCATCGCCCTTCAGGGCTTCTTTGATGTCGGATGCGGAAAAAGGCATGGGGATATTGTTCCCGAAAGGATAACAGGGGCCCGTGGTTACCTGATATACCCCTCGACCATCAGGTCCCGGCCGACAAAACGCGACGTGACATCCGCGAGCCTGATAGCGTGGCCGAGTTTCTTTGGCGATATGCCCCCTATCGAGCAGAGCGAATCCCTGCCGGTCATGATCGCGGGCGCGATGAACATCACGACCTTGTCGACGATGCCGGATCTCAGGGCCGAAGCGTTCACCTCGGCGCCTCCTTCGATGAGCACCGAGGTGACGCCGAATCTCACGAGCATCTTCATGAGGGACCTCAGGTCGATATGGCCTCTCGTGCCCCTGGCTATCAGTATCTCGGCGCCGGCAGCCAGAAGCTTGCTGAAATTCTCCTTCGGCGGTCCGGGGAGCGTGGCGATGTATGTTTTTGCAGACGACCTCTGAGCGATCACCTTCGCGTTCAGCGGGGTTCTCAGCCTGGTATCGACGATAACGCGAATAGGATCACGGCCGCCGGGGATCCTGCAGGTCAGCGCCGGATCGTCCTTCAGGACGGTATTGATGCCGACGAGAATTGCATCATGGGTGTCGCGAAGCCGGTGCCCCTCCTCCCGCGCTTCCTTCCCGGTAATCCACTTCGACTCCCCGGAGGCAGTCGCGATCTTGCCGTCCAGGGTTTGCGCGATCTTGAGCGTGACGAAGGGCATACCGGCGGTAACATGTTTGATGAAGATCTCGTTCAGCTTCTTGGCCTCTGCTTCAAGCACGCCCGTCACGACCTCGATACCAGCGGACCGAAGGGCCTTGACCCCGCCGCCTGAGACGTGGGGGTTCGGATCGATCATCGCGACCACGATTCTTTTCACCCCGCTCTTTATGACGACCGGAGAACAGGGCGGAGTGCGCTTGTTCGTATGCGAGCAGGGCTCGAGCGTGACATAAAGCGTGGCGCCTTTGGCCGCCGCTCCCGCTTTCTTGAGCGCAATGGCCTCGGCATGGGGTTCGCCGGCCCTCCGGTGATAGCCTCTGCTGATGACCCTGCCGCCTTTCACGACGACGGCTCCTACCATCGGGTTCGGGCTCGTCCTGCCCCTGGCCTTCTCCGCCAGCCGCAGGGCCATGCGCATATAATTTTCGTCAATCGAACTCATTGGTTTCCTGGGACGTGCGCAAAGGGGGGGAAATCGGTTCAGGGTTCTCCGCGGATACCGCCTCGATCAAACATTCCCCCGCGCCCGCAGCGGTTAAAAAACGCTTCCTCAATAAAAAAATAAAGGCGGCTTACGCCGCCTTATCGATTGCCCGTTCATTATTATTTCGACACGGACCCGCCGAGGCCCTTCTCCTTGAGCTTGGCCTGCGCCGCCGCAAGCCTGGCGATCGGCACGCGGTAGGGCGAGCAGCTCACGTAGTTGAGCCCCGTCTTGAAGCAGAACTCCACGCTCGCCGGGTCGCCGCCGTGCTCTCCGCAGATGCCGACCTTGAGGTCCCGCCTGGTGGAACGGCCCTTGGTCACGCCCATTTTCATGAGCTGGCCCACGCCCTCCTGGTCCAGTGTCTGGAAGGGGTCCTTTTCCATGATGTTGTTCTCGGTGTAGTAATTGATGAACTTGCCCGCGTCGTCGCGGCTGAAGCCGAAGGTGGTCTGGGTCAGATCGTTCGTGCCGAAGGAGAAGAATTCGGCCTCCTTCGCAATCTCGTCGGCGATCACCGCCGCGCGCGGCAGCTCGATCATCGTCCCGACCATGTAGTCGACCTTGACTCCCTTCTTCTTCATCACCTCGTCGGCCGCGGCTTTGATGACGTCCTTCTGGTTCTGGAGCTCCTTCTTGAGGCCCACGAGCGGCACCATGATCTCGGGCACGATCTTCTTGCCCTTCTTCGCGAGGTCGCAGGCGGCCTCGATGATGGCCCGGGTCTGCATGCGCGTGATCTCGGGATACACGATGCCGAGGCGGCAGCCGCGATGGCCGAGCATGGGATTTAACTCGTGCAGTTCTTCCACGCGGTGCAGGAGCTTCTGCTTCCTCGTGACGGACGCCTTGGGCGCTTTCTTCGCCTGCATCACGGCGATCTCGACCATGAGATCCTCGCGCTTCGGCAGAAACTCGTGTAGCGGGGGATCCAGGAGCCGGATGGTCACCGGGAAGCCCGCCATGGCCTGGAAGAGGCCCTTGAAATCCGAACGCTGCATGGGGAGGAGCTTCGACAGCGCCTTCTCGCGCGCCTCGGTCGTGTCGGCGAGGATCATCTGCTGCACGATTGGCAGCCGGTCCCCGGCGAAGAACATATGCTCGGTGCGGCAGAGGCCGATGCCCTCGGCGCCGAACTGCCGCGCCGCCTTGGCGTCCCGCGGGATGTCGGCGTTGGCGCGCACGCCCAGGGTGCGCACCTCGTCGACCCACTGCATGAGCGTGCCGAAATCACCGCTGACCCTGGGTTCCACCGTCGGGACCTTTCCGAGGATAACGCGGCCGGTGCCGCCGTCGATGGTTATGCTGTCACCCATTTTCACGGTAACATTGCCGACCGAGAATTTCCCGGCCTTCAGGTCGACCCTGATGGACTCGCAACCGGCGACGCAGGGCTTGCCCATGCCGCGCGCGACCACGGCCGCGTGCGAGGTCATGCCGCCGCGCGCCGTGAGGATGCCCTTGGAGGCGTCCATGCCGTGGATATCGTCGGGCGTGGTCTCGGGCCTGACGAGGATGACATTCTCCTTCTTCGCGTGCTGCACTGCCTCATCGGCGGTGAATACGACCTTTCCCGAAGCCGCCCCCGGCGACGCCGGGAGCCCTTTGGCGACCACCTGGATCTTTGCCTTGGGATCGATGATGGGATGAAGGAGCTGGTCAAGCGATGCGGGCTCGACGCGGAGCACGGCCTCTTCCTTTGTGATGAGCCCCTCCTTCACCATATCGACTGCGATCTTGACCGCTGCATGGGCAGTGCGCTTGCCCGTTCTGGTCTGGAGCATGAACAGCGTGCCTTCCTGCACCGTGAATTCGAAGTCCTGCACATCGCGGTAGTGCCTCTCGAGCCTGGTCGTGATGTCGCGGAGCTGCCGGTACACCTGCGGCATCTCTTTCTCGAGGTCCGCAATGGGGTGCGGCGTGCGAATGCCGGCAACCACGTCCTCTCCCTGGGCGTTCGTCAAGTACTCGCCGTAGAACTCCTTTACGCCCGTTGACGGATTTCTGGTGAACCCGACGCCCGTTGCCGAGGTATCGCCCATGTTGCCGAAGACCATGGCCTGGACGTTCACGGCGGTCCCGAGGTTTCCGGGAATATCGTTCAGCCTGCGGTAGGTGATGGCGCGCGGGTTGTTCCACGATCCAAAGACCGCATCGCGCGCCATAGTGAGCTGCTCCCAGTGATCCTGCGGGAAGTCACGCTTCATGAGCTGCTTCACTTTGGCCTTAAACTTGGCGACGAGACCCATCAGGTCCTCGGCCGTGAGATCGATGTCCTGATTCACCTTCTTCTTCCTCTTCACCTCGTGGATGATGTGCTCGAACACGTCCTTCTCGATGCCCATCACCACGTTGCCGAACATCTGGATGAACCTGCGGTATGCGTCCCAGGCGAAGCGCTCATTGCCGGAAAGCCGGATGAGACCCTGGATCGTCTGGTCATTCAACCCCAGGTTCAGCACCGTGTCCATCATGCCGGGCATCGAGAACTTGGAGCCTGACCGCACGGAGACGAGCAGGGGTTTATCCACGTTCCCGAACCGGTAGCTGCCGACCGAACCCTCGACCTTGCCCATGTACTCCCGCATCTCGGCGTCGAGCCCGTCCGGGACTTGCTTGTCGAGATCGTAAAACAGGTTGCAGACCTCGGTAGTGATGGTGAATCCCGGCGGGACCGGTACGCCGGCGTTCGTCATCTCGGCAAGGCCTGCTCCCTTGCCGCCGAGCAGGTCCTTCATCGTGCCTGTCCCGTCGGCCTTTCCGCTTCCGAAAAAGTAGACATATTTCTTCTCCGTAGCCATCTGACTATCCTCCCTGGAAATAGTTTCCCGTTTAATTTTTTCAGCCGCAAAGACACTCGGACACAAGGACAATAAGAGACCGAATTACAGGATGACAGACAACAACCGGATTCAACATGGCGGCTCAGCAAAGAGCCGGCAGTCACGCGTAATTTGGCGCTTCTCCGTCTCCCTTGTATCTTCGTACTTCGAGACCATCAGCTTTTTGATTCTTCCGTGCCGAGCACCAGTCGCGAGAAGTCCGCGATGCCCGAGAAGAGCCCGGTGATGCCCGCGAGGAGCGCCAGACGGTTGTTCTTCACCTCGGCGTCCTTGTCCATGACCATGACCGTGTCGAAGAAAGCGTCCACGTGCCTTCTGAGCGATGCGATATCGGCGAGCGCTCCCCGAAAGTCGAGCTTCGACGTCTTTTCCATCACCCGGTCCCTGATCTCCATATAAGCGGCATAGAGGCCCTGCTCCGCCTCCTGCTTCAGGAGGCCCTTCTTGACCGTGCCCGTGAACTCTTTAGGAAGGATATTGCCCGCCCGCTTGAGAGCGGTGACCAGCGGCTGGTAATCTTCCGAAGTCCGCAGGGCATCGAGCGCCCGCACCTTCTCCCTCCCGATGAGCGGATCGTCAAATCCGACGGACAGCGCAGCGTCCACGATATCGCTGCGGAGCCCCTCCGACGCGAGCATGCCCGCCAGCCGCTGACGGAAGAAGTCGAGCGTTCCGGATCCGACCGTCGCGGCATCTTTCTTCTTGAGCCTGTATTGCCTGCACGCTGTGGAGATCAAGTCAGAGAGCGAGAGCCGAAGCCCCCGTTCCATCAATATGTTCAGGATGGCCACGGACTGACGGCGCAGACCGTAGGGGTCCTCGGAACCGCTCGGGATAAGGCCCGCCGAAAAGCATCCCGTGATCGAATCGATCCGGTCCGCGATCCCGACGCACACGCCTTCGGGTGATGCCGGCAGCTTGTCGCCGGCATAACGAGGCAGGTAGTGTTCAAGGATGGCCTCCGCGACGCGCGGGTCCTCGCCCGAGATGAGGGCGTACTGCCTTCCCATCACGCCCTGGAGCTTGGGGAACTCGCCTACTATGCCGGTGAGCAGGTCTGCCTTGCATAGATAGGCAGCCCTCTCCGAGACGTTTTTGTCGGCGTCCAGGTGGCCGGCGAGATAGGCCGAAAGCGCCTTCACCCGCTCAATCTTGTCATAGACCGTGCCGAGCTTTTCCTGGTAGGTGACCTTCTTGAGCCCTTCGACCCGGTCGGCAAGCGGCTGCTTCACGTCGTGATCGAAGAAGTAGGCCGCGTCCGAGAGCCGCGCCGCGAGCACCCGCTCGTTTCCGGCGCGCACGACTTCCATGTCCTCGGCGCGGGTGTTGCTGATCGTGATGAAACAGGGAAGGAGATCGCCGTCGGAAGCCGCCACGCTGAAATAGCGCTGGTGCTCCCGCATGGCCGTGATCAGGACCTCTTTCGGCACTCTGAGATATTCCTTGCTGAAGGAGCCCATGACCGCCACCGGGTACTCCACGAGGTTCGCCACTTCCTCCACGAGCCCGGGGTCATCGAGCACCGTGCCGCCCTTTGCCTGGGCCAGTTCCCGGGCTTGCTTCACGATCCTCTGCTTCCGGACCTCGGGATCGATGACAACGGAGTTCGGCTCTGTCTGCGTGCTGTAGGTCTTGAAGTCCTTCACTATGAAAGCCCCGGGGCTCATGAACCGGTGACCGCGCGAAAGGTTGCCGCTCCTGATGCCGTTCAGTTCAAAATTTACCACAGAACCGCCCCAGAGGGCAAGTATCCAGTGGATCGGCCGGGCGAAGCGGATGTCCTTGTCCATCCAGCGCATGGTCTTCTGGAACGGGATGGAAAGGATGAACCCCGGCAGCGCCTGACTGAGCCAGTCCGCGGTATCGCCGCCTTTTTTATCGATGCGGGCGACCATGTACTCGCCCTTGTCCGTGGACTTGACCTCAAGCGCACTGACGGGAATCCCATTCTTATCAGCGAAGACCGTCGCCGCCTTCGTGGGACTGCCGTCAGCGCCGAAGGCAACTTTTTTCGGAGGGCCGACGACTTCTTTCGAGATGTCCTGCTGCCGCTCGGCGAGCTGTGGCGCAAAGAGCACGAGGCGGCGGGGCGTTCCGAAAGTCTGGATCGAGCCGGCCTCGTTCGTGATGCGGCCCGAGGCCAGGAGCGCGGCAAAGAGCTCCCTCATCTTCTCCAGAGCCGGAGAAATGAACCGGGACGGAATCTCTTCGGTCCCAACCTCTAATAAGAATTCTTTTGCCAAAAGACACCCCAACAATCCAAAACTCTGTTTTCCTCGGAGAGTGCACAGGGCGCGAGAGAGAAAGACCGGCGCCTGTTTCCCCGCCCCCTACTTTTTCAGCAACGGGAACCCCTTCGCCTCCCGCTCGGCCAGGTACGCATGCGCGCAGGCGCGGGCCAGCTTCCGCACGCGGGCGATGTAGCCCGTGCGCTCGGTCACGCTGATCGCACCCGCCGCGTCGAGCAGGTTGAACGTGTGCGAGCACTTGAGGCAGTAGTCATAGGCGGGCAGCACGACGC
>DASPSR010000056.1:0-8579 GCA_035623825.1 Nitrospirota bacterium | reverse complement strand
AGCCAAGACGTGCAAGATAGTTCACGAGCGCTTCGGGCAGATAGCCCAGGTCTATATACTCGGTGACCGCTGTCGCGCCGTGACGCTTCGAAAGTTTGGTCTTATCTGATCCAAGAATCATGGGCAAATGCGCGAACTCCGGCGGTTCGTACCCGAGAGCCTGGTAAAGCTGAATCTGGCGCGGCGTGTTGTTCAGGTGATCGTCGCCGCGGATTACGTGAGTGACCTTCATGGTGACATCGTCCACCACGACCGCAAAATTGTAGGTAGGAAAACCATCGGAGCGAAGGATGATCAGGTCGTCGAGTTGCTGGTTCTCAAAGATGACAGCGCCGCGAATCAGGTCGCGTACAATTGTCTGGCCCTCGTCAGACGAAAGGAACCGCACAGCGGGCGTCCTTCCCGCTATCGGGGTCTTCAATGACCGGCACTTTCTGTCGTACTTAGGAGTTCGTCCGGATGCCAGCGCCTCTTTTCTGCGCGCCTCGAGCTCATCAGGCGTGCAGTAGCAGTAGTATGCTTTACCCTGCTTAAGAAGTCGGTCAACATGCTCATGGTAAACGGCCATCCGTTCCGTTTGTCGAAATGGGCCTTCATCCCAATCAAGCCCGAGCCATTTCATTCCCTCCAAGATGATTTGGATGGACTCGTCAGTTGACCTGGTCTGGTCTGTGTCCTCGATCCTGAGGATAAATTTTCCTCCATGGTGCCGGGCGAAAAGCCAGTTGAAGAGCGCTGTCCGTACACCTCCGATGTGCAGGGCGCCAGTGGGGCTGGGAGCAAAGCGGACTCGAACATGACCGATAGTACTCATTGTGCTGTAAACTCCTTGCCTTTTACGTGGAACATCATTTTCTATGCTGCGGCGATATTATATCAAAATATACGCTTAATAAAAAGGAAATTCACGGTCGGCGCCGTCATTCAGTGATTTGACTTAAACGCGGAGGAAGTGCATAACCTGTTGTAAAACAAATATTTTTTATTGCTCCCCTGCGCCGCAAAAGCATAGTTGGCATTTTTAAACCATGTGGTTGATTTTTTGCGTAAAGAACGACAATTTGACAAAATAAAATCTGTCCGCTATTATTTAAGAAGTATAAAGTTGTAATTTTAGCTTCATGAGCCGTACGCCGTTTGATACATGATGCGATGATTTATGGGGTGAATTCTCCGCACGGACAAAATGATGACGGATCACCTAAAGTGTATGTAGATATTATCAGGAGGTGTCGATATGGATATTAAGGTTTTGTCAACGGAGGCTGTCGTGGAAATCGATGGCGTGAAATACCATCATCATCCAAACGGTGGTGGCATGGTAGCCGAGACAGCACAGGTAGCCGATAGCGTATACGTCGGCCCCTTCGCTAAGATCTGCGGCCGCTGCAAGCTCAGCGGCGAGGCAATCGTTTTCGGAAACGCTTGGATCTTTGATAAGGCCGAGGTATCGGGCAGGGCTGAAATATTCGGAAACGCCAAGGTATTCGGCAATGCCAAAGTCAATGGAGATGCCAAGGTCTATGGATTTGCTGGCGTGTTTGGCGATGCGGTTGTCAGCGGCTACGCTGAAGTATTTGAAAAGGCGGAAGTCGGCGGTATGGCCAGGATTCTCGGAAACGCCAGGATAGGCGGCAATGCGAAGATACTGGGCGAGGCAGGTACTGAAAAAAAAGTTGCATGATGCTTCATGACGGCAACCGGAAGTATATTGTGAGATGAGTTCTGCGCCGGGATTGTTATAAAGCAAAAAGGAGGGGCGGTTTAGCCGCCCCTCTTTTTTTAATGATGTGCGCAACGATTCCGTGCGTGCTTAAATGCCGAAGGGTTTCGCATAGAGAAGAATGAGCACCACAACGAGCGTATAGATTGCAAGTGACTCGATGAGGGCCAGACCCACGATCATGGTAGTCATGATCTTTCCCGATGCTTCCGGGTTGCGGGCGATACCTTCCACTGCCCGGCCAATGCCCAGACCCATGCCGATACCAGTACCGAGGGCTGCGATGCCAATGCCGATTGCCGAAGCAAGTGCAACGGTGGCAAAAAAAGAAAGTTTAGCCGATTCAGGGGCCGCTCCCGCCTCCGCCGCAAAAGACGCCGACGCTATGAGCATCAAGCTGAAAACAAGCAACATGATTGCAGCAATTTTCCTCTTCATTGATTCGCCTCCTTTCTTAAATTGTGAATTTCTGGCCGGAATAATGCCGGGTTAATACCTCCCGGTGACTCCTTCCTCAGGAAGGAACTTTGTCCCCGGGGTCAAATGCTTAGTGGTGCTCACCGCCCAAATGCGCTTCCTCGATAGAGCCGGAGAGGTACAGCATGGTCAGGAGTGTGAACACCCCCGCCTGCACAAAGGCGACCAGCAATCCGAGTCCAAGGATAGGAACAGGCGCTATGTAAGGAGCGAGTAGCGCAAGCACGAGAAGCAGCTTATGCTTCGCCACCATGTTCCCGAAAAGACGGAACGTGAGTGACATCACACGCGCCAGATGACTGATGAGTTCGATGGGGAACATGAGCGGTGCCAGTAGCGGCATGGGGCCCATGAAATGCTTGATGTAGCCAAGGCCGTGCTTTCGCAGGCCAATGTAGTGGGTTGCGCTAAATGATACGAGTGCAAGTGCCAGAGTGGTATTGATGTTCGCTGTTGGAGAATCGAATCCCGGAATAAGGCCCAGCAGGTTACATACGAGGATAAAGAGGAAGAGCGTGCCTATTAGGGTCAGGTAGTGATTCCCCTCGGGCCCCATGATCTCTTCGACGAAATTTTCGAGGCCGCTGACGATGACTTCAAAGAAGTTCTGGAACCCGGTCGGTGCGGTCTTCTTGAGCGAAAAACGCGCAGCAAGCGAAAGGCCGATGAGAATGGCCATCGCAAACCAAGCATAGGTGACATGCTCGGGTACGTTTGGTACATGTAAAAGCAGCGGACCTTCTTTCATACCTGCGCTCCTTCATAAAACAGTTGTCATACACGCAAAAATCTACAGTACCCCCGATTTTTTGTCAAGAAAAAATCGGGGAGAGTCTCATAAAATTTCCTAATAATTATATATGGTTTTGTTAATAAAACAGGGAACCGTGCTACTGGAAAATCGCGGAAGGAAGACATGCGGCGGTCATTTTCGCATTGTTTTCACTGCTGATCTTCATTGTGTGGTGCGGTATTTTTCGGCCGCTTGCTCGGCTTCTCGGGCTGCTATAATGTTTCCCTCGGCCGTGTATGCTTCTGCAAGATGGGAGTATGCTTCAACAAGGTACGCTGGGACATCTTTCGGAAGGAGTTCTATTGCGTATTTAAAAGTGGCTATGGATTCGGCCGTTTTACCGGACCTCAGGAGAATCATCCCCAGTGTGTCGAGATAATACGGCCGGTGCTCTGGCGTCAGCGACAGAGCCTTTTGAATGAGCTCTGCGGCCGTATCCAGGTTGACCGTTTGATCGATGTAGACCCAGCACAGATTGTTGTAGATGTCTCCATTTTCCGGCTGGAGCTTAATGGCCTTCTTGTATGCGGCCTCCGCCTCGGAATATTTTTTGAGCCTGTATGAGAGGTCTCCAACAAGCAGCAGGGTAGGCACAAAGTCCGGCTTCTTTTTAAGTGCCGCATCGTACTGCTGCATGGCCTGATCGAACTTTTTCTGCGATTCATAGATGCGACCAAGGTTATTATGCTCTTCGGGCGAGAGTGGATCATGAAGGATAATGATTTTTGGCAGAGAGCATCCGGCAAAAAGCATCATACCGGCGAGGCAGAATACGGCTGCTGGTAAAAGGAATGTGAATTCACCTTCTTGCTTCACGGTACGACCTTAGGAGATTGAGGGCGGACTGCAAGCATCCAAAAGCCTGCTCGACTCCACTCTTTTTTGAACGCGTCATAGCTGATGACGCGGTTTGCTTGAAGGCCATCATGGACGATGAGTAAGGCGTTAACGTCGTCAAATCCGAGAACCGTCACATAGTGCGGCTGGCGATAAAGACCGAATCCCAAATCGAGCATGCAGATGACAGGGCGCTCCGCCCGAATGTGCGTTTTAACTTCTTCAAGTGTCCCGGCGGCAGAGAACGTCTCGAAACCTGCATCACGCATGAAATTTTCCATATCCATTGGCAAGGTGCCGCGCAGCTTTGGGATGTAGACTGCTGCGGTAATCTGCTCCAGGTTTGCCGGTCTCCCCCAAAACGCAAGGACGCTGGCAAGAGCGGCCGGTCCACAGGAGTACTCCTGCTGCCGATAGAAGGGAACGCCCTCGATATAATGGCCGCGGCCTTCGATGCCGGGACGGATTTCGCTGAAGTTTCTAGTCGCACATCCGGAGATTACGATTGCGGCAACCGGAGGCAAAAGGAAAAAAAAGAGCCCCTTCGCACGGATGCTTGCGCACGGAGCTCTTTTACGATAAAACGTCATTTGATCTCAATTCGGTGTTGCAAGAGGTAAATGAGGACAACGACCAAAATCGCCAAGATCACGAGGCCGATTAATGCCTCTACGCCGTCTCCACCCGCCTGAACCGCTTCCGTGTTCGTTGCAAACTGATGGATTTGATCGTCCGAGAGCTTATTGATGCGTGCCATGGCCTCCTCGGGAGTAAGACCGTAATCCTTGAGCTTCTGCTGGACTACTTTTGATTCGAGAGCGGCCTGGATTTTGGCCAATTCAGCCGCCCTGCCAGCCGACTCCGCGGTGCTGCCCGTAAAGCCCTGTTGAGGTGCGGCCGGCACAAACATCGCCTCGGCTGGCCCGGAAAACATCGTGAGCGAGAGCAGAGAAGTAACCAAGTAGATCACGAGCGGCTTTGAATAATAAGCCCTGAGGATGGTTTTCATCAAGATGGCCTCCAGAAAAGAGGGTGATGGTCATTTGACAATGACTTTGTGGCCCGTGGCTTCAAGAACCACGACGACGATGATTGCCAACAAAACGAGGAAAATCAATGCATCTATGGCGTCGGCGCCGGCCTCGAGCGAATCAAGATTTCCGGCAAACCGATGTACCTCATTATCAGAAAGCCTGTTGATCCGTGCCATAGCCTCTTCTGGAGAAAGACCGTAATCCATGAGCCGTTGTTTGACTATGGAGGACTCTAGAGCTTTTTGAATGGCGATGATGTCAGTCTGTCTGGTTGGAGCGGCCTGAGTGGAAGGCATGAACATTGCCCAGCCCTGCGAGGGAAGGGAGAGAAACAGCATGGCCAAAATCAGATAAAGTGAAAGAATTCTTACAAGGGGGCTGTCGAGCTTCATCCATCGGCTCCTTTCGCATGTGATGCGGGAAGTCTGATGCTGCCTATATCGACATGATCTCTTTCTCCTTGTGAGCAAGCAATTCATCGATTTTCTTTATATGACTGTCGGTAATTTTTTGGATTTCGTCCTGTAGCTTTTTGATCTCATCCTCGGAGACATGAGCTGTCTTGTCCTTTCCCCTTTTTTTGATCTCGTCATTGATATCTCTGCGAACATTCCGGATGGCGACTCGAGCGTCCTCGGCGAGTTTTTTCGCATGCTTGACGATTTGCTGTCTGCGTTCCTCCGTAAGCGGCGGGATGGCGAGCCGGATGACTTTGCCGTCATTCGTAGGGGTGAGTCCAATATCTGATTTCATGATGGCTTTCTCTATCTCGCCGAGCAATTTAGGTTCCCATGGCTGTATGGTGATGAGCTTCGGGTCAGGCACGGCCAGATTGGCTACCTGATTGAGCGGCGTTGGGGTGCCGTAATAATCCATGGTAATACCGTCGAGAATGCCGAGAGATGCCCTGCCCGTCCTGATGGCTGCAAACTCCTTCCGCAGGGTCTCGTGGGCCTTATGCATTTTCTCTTCGGCCTTCTTGGTAAGTTCGTTTACCATGGTTACCTCCCGGAGACGAGCGTTCCTACCTCTTCGCCCAAAACGATGCGCTTGATATTATCAGGTTTATTAAGGTTGAATACAATGATGGGAAGGCTGTTGTCCATGCACAGGGAGATGGCTGTAGCGTCCATTACGCGGAGATTCTTCTGGAGCACATCAATATACGTGAGGCGATCGTACTTTGTTGCAGTCGGGTCCTTCACAGGGTCCGCGCTATAGACGCCATTCACCTTGGTTGCCTTCATTATCACCTCGGCGCCAATTTCCATGGCCCGAAGTGCCGCTGCCGTGTCGGTCGTGAAGTATGGATTGCCGGTGCCAGCGGCAAAAATTACGACTCGTCTCTTCTCGAGATGCCGTACCGCCCGCCTCCTGATGTAGGTCTCCGCGAGCTCGCGCATCTCGATGGCGGACTGCACCCGGGTGACGACGCCTTTATTCTCTAGGATGTTTTGAATAGCAAGAGCGTTCAGCACGGTAGCGAGCATGCCCATGTAATCAGCACTCGCCCGTTCCATGCCCTTTGCCGTGGCTGCAAGCCCCCGAAAAATATTGCCGCCGCCAATAACGATAGCGACTTCGACGCCGAGGTCGTATATTTCTTTAATCTCGGACGTTATCTTGTCTAGTACGGCGTAGTCGATGCCGTATCCCTGATCGCCCATCAGGGCCTCGCCTGAAAGTTTGAGCAGTATGCGTTTGTAGCGCGGTCGGGTCATGTTATTTGAGCTGCGCAGCCACTTCCTCGGCGAAATTCTCTTTCTTTTTCTCGATCCCCTCGCCCAGTTGGTAGCGGACAAAACGACGGATCACGATATTCTCACCGATTTTGGAGACCATTTGGTTCAGGATGTCCTTGATCTTTAGTTTCCCCTCAGGGTCCTTGATATAAACCTGCTCCAAAAGGCAGGAGTCGGTATAGAATTTTTCAAGTTTTCCCTCAACGATTTTGCCGATAACTGCCGCAGGCTTGCCTGACTCCTTGGCCTGGGCTTCGTATACTGATCGCTCGCGACCCAGTACGTCTGCAGGGACTGTATCCCTGCTTAAGAACTGCGGGTTCGCCGCGGCGATATGCATGGCGACGTCTTTGGCAAATTGCTGGAAATCCGGGTTCTTGGCCACAAAGTCGGTTTCGCTGTTTACTTCCACCATGACGCCGATCTTGCCGCCCATATGAATATAGTACGCAATGGTCCCCTCGGCTGCCACACGGGACGCCTTTTTTGCTGCCGCGGACAGACCCTTTTGCCTCAGGATATCCACTGCCTTCTCAAAGTTTCCGCCCGCTTCCTCAAGCGCCTTCTTTGCGTCCATCATGCCGGCACCTGTCTTATCCCGAAGATCTTTCACTGCATTCGCAGATATGGCTGCCATTCTGAAAATCCCCTTTCTTCAAAAAATCTTTAAATCACTCGCCGAGCTGTGCAGGTGCACTCAGATCGTGATTCCGTTTCTTGTAAAATCTCGTTCTATCCGAGGGTGTGAAATTCAACTGCACTACTCTTCAGGAACATCGATGTCGGCGTCAGTGTCCTCTGCCGCTGGCAAAGCCTCGGCTACCTGGACCTCGACGGCGGCCTTCGCCGCCTCCACTGACTCTCCTGCTTCTTTGACGATGGCCTGCCTGCCCTCAATGACGGCATCGGCAATCTTGGAGGCCATGAGCCGGATGGCGCGGATTGCGTCATCGTTGCCTGGGATGACATAATCAATGTTGTCAGGATCACAATTCGTATCAACCACGGCAACAACGGTGATGCCAAGCTTGTTCGCTTCGTGGACGGCGATTGATTCTTTGCGGGGATCGATGATGAAGATTACGGACGGCGGCTCTGCCATGGTTTTGATGCCGGAAAGGGTCTTTTCCAATTTAGTGCGTTCTTTCTCGAGGCCTGCAACTTCTTTCTTGGTGAGTTTCTCGAAGGTGCCGTCTTCCTTCATTTTTTCGATTTTCTTGAGCCGGTCAATGCTCTTTTTGATGGTGGAGTAATTGGTAAGCATACCGCCGAGCCAGCGACTGGATACATAATACATGCCGCATCGCTTTGCTTCTTCGGTGATAGCGTCCTGGGCCTGCTTCTTCGTTCCAACGAAGAGAACATCTTTTCCTTCTGAAGCGGCTGTGCGGACGAAGTCATAAGCTTCCTTGAAAAGCTTGAGCGTTTTTTGGAGATCGATGATATAGATCCCGTTCCGCTCCCCGAATATATACTTCTTCATCTTGGGGTTCCATCGCTTTGCCTGGTGGCCGAAGTGTACCCCTGCTTCCAACAACTCCTTCATGGTGATCGTGGACATAATGCCCCTCCTCCGGTTTTTACCTCCGCGCCGATCTTCCTCCGTCAGATCCCGAATAATCGAGACACCGTGCCGTAAGTCCTGACGCGTGTGGAATTAGAATATGCCTTTATTTTAAAAGGCGATCCTTAAAATAACATAGTTCTAGTTAATATTCAAGGGGAAACTTCATTTTCTTAAAGTTTTTTGCTATCGGGTCGTTCTCCCCAGCCCTAAAAAAACAAGTTTTACACTCATTATCATGGCCTCAAGTCTCATTTCTTTTTCTAGGTTTCGCATTCCTAAAAATGTTTATATCTTTTTCTCATCTGTGCAAAAGAGTTTTTGTAGTGGTTCCTCATTGAATCAATCAGTTACATTGTGGCACGCTTGATGCAATGTCTATAGGCAAGACCGCATGAAAAGGAGGATA
>DASPSR010000051.1:0-33112 GCA_035623825.1 Nitrospirota bacterium | reverse complement strand
ACTAATATAAACGCGCTAAATATTGTTACAATTTCGCTGGATTTATGCTATACTGGGAGGCATGAATACCTCCCCTTTAAACCCCGATAAAGCATCGAAAGAACAGTTATTGGCGTTAGCCGAGAAATTGCCCGGTGCCTGGATCGGCATGAAGATCGCCACCCTGCTGCTGGTCCTGGAGGGGCAGCGGCCCGGCTGGATCTCCGAGGTTCTTGGCCAGAATCGGATGAACATAAACCGCTGGACGCGAGCGGTAAACAAAGATGGGGTAGAAGCTCTGATCCCGAAGAAGCAGACAGGCCGCCCCGCCCGGATGACACCGAAGATTGCTGCCCAGCTTGAACGCCATCTGGAAGAATCGCCTCAGAAGTTCGGCCTGAACCGAGTTCGTTGGGACGGCCCCACTTTGGCGACCCATTTACAGCGGGAGTTCGGAATAAAGCTGAAAGTTCGTCAGGCCCAGTATTGGATGCATCGACTGGGGTATCGATTGAAGCGGGCCAGTCATACCTATCTCCAGGCAAAGGCCGAGGATGCGAAGAAGTTTGCCAGGAGCCTAAAAAAAACTCAACGCGCTGGGGCCTAAGGAAACCGTTGTTTTTCAGGACGAAAGCGGTTTCACCCTGCATCCGCGGCTCAGCCGTGGTTGGGCGCTTATAGGAAAGCGGCTGAGCGTGCCGACAACCAGTCAACATCATAAGCGCTTGAATGTTTCCGGCTGGGTAGCCCCACTTCTCGGCCGTGCGGGGATGATCCGGACGGAGCGGGGAGACCGGGATGGGTTCCTCAAGGTGTTGCAACACCTTTATCGTTGCCTTCGAGGCTATACCATCTGGCTGTATGTTGATCGAGCACGTTGGCATAAAGGTGACGCGATCCGAGAGTTTCTGGAAACGCATCGAAGACTCCGGATCCTGTACCTCCCGCCGTATCAACCTGCCTTGAACATGCAGGAGCGGATATGGCGTCAAATTCGATATGAATCAACCACCAACCGGTGGTTCGATAATCTTGAGTCGATCTGGGCTACAGTTCAAAAGACGCTTTACTCGTGGTCCAAACACAAAATCAGGCGATTGTGTAACATAACTTAGCGCGTTTGTATTAGATGCGCGCATTTTTCTCCACCGGGCTTTCTAGTGCTCCAGCAACAAGCAAGTCAGCGAGGGACCATGGTTATTTGTTTTTCAATATTTCTTCGAACTGCTCCACGCGCTCGACAGTCCCTCTACTGAACTTGATCTTGACGGATCCCGTGAACTTCCTGTCCATGAGTATCTTGAGGAATTCAATGATCTTCGTCATTTTTTCCATCGTACCACCTTTTGTTTTCGAGATTGCGTTAACTGCGGTTCAGAACCAGGCCCAGGATCTTTTCCTTCGGAAGATACTGAAGTGCCTTCTTAACGTCATCCATTGAGGTTTTTCCTGCTTGAACAACGACGATGATCTTGTCGACTAAGGGCACCAGCGTCAGCACATCGGCGCCGGTCAGAATGGGAGGCACGTCTAAAATGATGTACCGGTCCCGATAACGCCCTTTCAAGCTCGGTATTAGCTCCCGCATTCGCCTGGATCCGAGGACCTCGGCGCTTTCCTGGACAAGCCGACCGCCGGAGATGAAAGTCATTTTCTCCGTGCCAGGCCAGGTTATCAGTTCCGACACGGGCGTGCTGCCGGTAAGATAATCGATGAGCCCCTTTTCTCCGTCGCAACCCAGGTACTTGTGGATGCTCTGTTTTCGCAGATCACCATCCACCAGCATGACCGTATGCTGGAAATCACGCGCTATGGAGAAGGAAAGATTGATAGCGGTGAGAGATTTCCCCTCGCCGGGTAGCGCGCTCGTGACCATAATCGTGTTTGAGAACGTGTCCCTTGTACGCTGCAGGAGTTGCGTTCGCAGTACTCCGATGGACTCCAATGTCACGGCGTTATCAAGACACGGGAGACACCGGTTCTTCGCGAGGACCAACGGATCCAGCATGACCATCCGGGACCGGCTAAAGATAGGAGATACCCACCCTGCCCTTTCCTTGTCCTGTTCAGAGGCATTGTCCCAGACGGATGGCGGCGGCTTTTGTGGTTTCCCGTTACCGCCGTTTCGCCTGATAGAGGCGATTGCTTCCTTGATCTTGTTCATGATCGGTTCTCTCTGTCTCACCATATTTACCTCTTCAAATGGCCAGGCGTTTCATGATACGGACCAATAAGATATCCATATCCATTACAAAAAAATGGATGACCAGGACAATGATAATTAGGATAAGAAGCGAAGAGACGATAGTCGTCCTGAACCGCATCTTTTTACGCTTTTCCTCTTCGACGGTGATGATCTCCCGGATCTCCGTCAGGACCGGAAACGGAAAGATTTTTGCCAGATCATCCGTCTTCCTGGCGGACCGGTCGAATGCCTCTTGGAGTGATGCTGCCCCCGCTCCGCTGCCAATTGCCAGAATGAGCCCAATCAGAAAAATTGCGGGACGGTTTGGCCGTACAGGTTTTTCCGGAAGTCGGGCCGGATCGATCAGCGTGAAGCGCTCTCCCATCTGCTCCTTTTCCAAGCCATGGGCTACCTTTGATTCCATGTACTTCCTCATGAGATCGTCATATTTTGCCTGCGTATTGTTCCTTTCAACCATGAGGTTCTTATACCCTTCCTCCACTTTAGGGGAAGCTTCCAGCCGTCGCTTGAAATCATCTCGCTTCTTATCGAGATCATCGATCTGTCGTTTGACAGACTTGATCTCCGATTGGACGCTTGCAAGTTGCGAAGCGAGTGCGACGTAGGCGGGATTGTCCGGTTTCTGCTGTACAGTTGGTTCGTTGGCCTGTTGCTGGAGCTTTCTTTCGAGAGTGGCTATCTCCGCTTTAGTCTTGATCACGTCGGGGTATTCGTCCGAATACCGCGCCTTCAGGCCGTTAAGTAAGACGCGCAGGTCCTTAAGCCGTTCTTTGTCCTGATTTATCGTGTCTGGAGCTATGGTTGCTAGCTGTGTCTGGTAATAGCTCTCCTTTTCCCGAAGAGACCTGAGCTGCTCGTTCAACTGGTCCCGGTTCCGCTCGTTCCAGTCCATGTTCTGGAGGTTAAACTGTAACAGTTCAGGCAAGGCCCTGTTGTGTTTTTCTTTGTAATCCGCGATCTTTTTTTCCAGATCGGCAAGCGAGGCCTGAACGGATTTCATTTCCTCTTCCAGGAACTTCGTGGTCCCTTCCGTCTGCTGATCAACTACCCTCATATTCTCCTCGAGGTAGAGGGACGCGAGGATGGTCGCTACCTGCTGGACCATTTGAGGGTCTGTTCCCTCATAGGAGACCGTAAACGCAATTGTCGCTGTCGTCTTTTGTCCCGTTCTCCGGTCGATGACGTCGGCCATTACGGTTTCGAACTTAATGTCCTTCTTCCGCATGTCATCGATAATCTCCTCCGACGACATTTTCTTTCGCTTTTCCGCATATAGGTTGAAGCGGTTGATGATCTCGAGCAGCCGCGCAGCGCTCATGATCCTCTGGTTGATCTGCTGGAGCCTCTGTTCCGCGTAGCTCGTCACTGCAGCCATCACGTATTCACGGGAGATCTCCTGTTCTTCAATGAGGATTGTAGACGTCGATCGAAAGACAGGCTTCCAGATCAGAAGAACAGTTGCGGTGATTAGGAGGACGGCAAGGGCTGGAATGATAAGCGCCTTTCGCCGTCGTTTTACGATCGTTAAGATATCACTGACACTCTTTATTTTGGACTCTTCCATAGATGCTCCTTCATTTATACTGGCTTGAGCTGCACTTCGGGAAACGGAGCGACAGACGTATGGAGACCAGGTCTCTATGCACTCTGCCAGATACCGGGTAGTCGATCCGCATGTGATCGTATGACGCTTCGATTGCAAGGTCCCTTTCGCCGTGCCATTGGACGAGCTCATACCGGATGAACGGAGATACCTCAAAGTTTCTCTGTGTGATGACGTTGGCGACAGTGTACGTGGAGTACATGGCTGTCAGGAGGGCCGATAGTTCTCTAGTGATCTGCTGTCGGGCCGTGAATGAATAGGCTCTGCGCTCGGCGGGAGCCTGGCGCCCCGAGGCCAAGTAGGTCAACGCAAAGTCCTGGTTAAAAGCCAGTTCTGCATCCGTGTATTCCTTCTGATATTTCAGGGTAGCCTGCCCCGTACTGCCTCTTTCGGTTTGTTCCAGCTGCTGTACGACGTTGATCGAGGTAGCTGGCGTGATAACCGGCTGATTCACGGATATATCCGTTTCCGTTCGGCGAAGGCCGGCATCCACGAGAATGTGCCATGCTTCGCTGATATCATAGGAAAACCCGATCGTACCCCAGACATTGTTGCTTGTGAATTCAGGCAAAATAAACTGTGTGTAACCTGCATTGAGTCTGCCACTCATCCGGGGAAGATACTTGCCGAGATCGATGACAAGTCCCGCATCCGCCTCATCGGTTTTGTCCCGATACTGTGGTTCGGTATAGGAGTCCCATGTGAAACGGTATAGGGCCGAAAATGACGTCATTTCGGTCATGCGGTAGTCCATGGAAGCTGAGGATGTAACACGCTGGATTGGTTCCGCCACAAAATGCAGATTCTGTGTTGGTGCGGGAGGATTTTCAGCACCGCTCTTCTGATTGCTGCTGGGTGTGCCTATACCCAGACTTGGATTAGAATTCTTTGCATAGCCGGCATCCGCCGAGATATTGAGCAGCGGTGTTGAGGCATATCGAACGCTGCCGCTGTAGGATTGATTGGTTGCATTGAGGTCATTGTTTCTGGCGTAATACAGTTCGTCCAGTCGGAGTGACAGCATGGTATCGAGCCGTGCCGTCTTGTCGGTTATATCCAATCCCGGCGATAGGATAGTGATGAAGTCATTCATGACATTGCCCGCGTTAGTGACCAGGAGGATGTTGTTGTTATATTGCTCATTCGCTGCTAGGTTCGGAACAAAGCAGATCTCATTTCCCCAAACGAGCGCCGGGCAGGCAAGAGTGACGAGGACGAGCGTGACGATATTTCTAATGCTCATCACGGTACGACCACGACGTCGCCCCGTTCAAGATAGATGTCCTGCTCCAGGTGCTTTCCGTTCACGACCTCATCGTAATCGAATGGGAATATGGTGGTCTCGTCTTTACCGGGACGAAATATCTTTATTTTGCCCCCTTTTGCGAAAGGGTTGAGACCCCCGGCTGTGGCAAGGGCCTGAAGGACATGCACGTCGGCAGTCAGGATGAATCGACCCGGGTTGTTCACTTTGCCGATGACATAGATGATCATGCTGTTGATTTGCTTCACGTCAATCAGCAGGACGACGTCCGGGACGAAGCGCTTCAGCTTGCCCTCCATTTCCGATTTCAGCTCTGATACGGTTCTACCCGAGGCGGCGACATCCCCGATAAGCGGAAACGAGATGAACCCGTCAGGCCTGACCACACAGGAACGCGTTAATGCGTCGTCCTTCCATACGGATATGTCCAAGACATCGCCTGGACCGATTCGATAGCCCCGTTCCGTGCTGACGACAGCCAGCGACGGAGCTGATCCGCCCAAGCCCGCTGCAATGGCTGGGGCTGGTACGACAAGCAGTCCGATCATCACACGAACCAGTATTTTACGCAGCATATTTCTTACGCTCCTCCCCCTGGTTATTTTTTGTATTATCTTATCGCCGCCACGGTCTTCTCGGCTTCGTCCCTTCCAGGAAACGCCACTTTTGAAACGAGTGCCGTCTGCAAATAGTGCTTCGCCTTCTCGGAATTGCCGATCCGGCTGTACGCCATGCCGAGATGATAGTTGATGACAGGGTTGCCGGCGCTCTTATCTTGAGCCTTCCGCAGACACTCGACGGCTTGCTGCACATCGCCCTTGCGGTAGTAGATCCAGCCCAAGGTGTCGAGCACCGATGGGTTATCGGGACTTAACGATATCGCTTTCTCGGCAAGAGCAAGGGCACGGTCAAGATCCTTCTTCCCGTTACCGTACTCGCACAACATATAGGCCAGGTCGTTCGTCGTAGCCCATAGATCCGGTTGGATCTGAACCGCGTGTTCCATTTCGTTCATGGCCCTGTCCCATTTCTTCTGCATGCTGTAGAGAGCGCTCAACTTCACGTAGCTTGCCGGATTATTCGGCGCGCGCCTCCTGAGTTCCATATACTCCCTTTCCGCCCTCTGCACGTTCCCCGCGAACAGCATCAGGTCGCCCAGATCGGAGCGCACGTCCAGATCATTTGGATTCTTGCTCAAAATCTTGTTATACTGGTCCTCGGCATTCTTATTATCCTTCTGGGCGGCATAGACGCGGGCCATGGCGCGGATCACCTCACGGGAGTCCGGTGCGATCTTCAATGCCTTCTGAAGGCTGTCGAACGCCAGCTTGTATTCATTGTTCAAGACGTGGGCGTCCGCCAAACCGACATAAGCGGGTAAAAAGTTTTGACGCTCGCTTATCACCGTGCGGAACGAAGACACCGCCTCCAGTGCCTCCTTCTTCTCTAGATGAATGGTGCCCTCGATGTAGTTGGCATCGACGTTTTTCGGACTTGCCTTAATCACCTCGTCAACATACTGTTTCGCCTTGTCCACATCCTGACGGGTGAGATAGTACTCGGCCAGCGAATTCTTTGCATGCAGGATATTGGGATTTGCGGCATCCCGGTCCAACATCAGGCATTCCTGCAGAATGGCGAGTCCCTGGTCCGGATGATTGGTCGCGAAATAGAAGGCGCTCAGGGCGAATCGGATCGAAAAACTCTTTCCATTCTGCCTGATGCCATCCTTTAACTGTTCCTCTGCGTCGGCCGACTTATTTCGGGAAGCATAGAACTCGGCGGCCTGGATCCAGCTGTCCTCCTTCTTGGGGTCTGCCTGGAGAAACGATCTCACGGCGACTCTTGCCTGCTGCTCTTTGCCCGACTGCCAGTAGATGGCGGCCAGGTTCAACTGATGCCGATCCACCTTCGGTTCAATTTGAATTACCTTCTGCATCTGACTTATCGCATCATCGGGTCTTTTTGTCGTCAGGTAAAGATCGACAAGCGCGAGATAAAGTGGGACGGCCTTTTGATTTTCCTTGATGCCGTCCAGCAGCACCCGCTCGATGTTCTGTGTATCTTTCTTTTGAGTGTAAATGGATGTCAGGATCAGGTAACCTTCGGGCTTGTGCACGTCGCGTCCGAGCACCGACTCCAAAAACCGTCGAGCCTCTTCAACCTCCTTTTTCTTTACCATCACTGCTGCCTTGAGGATGAGAGCGTCTTCGTGAGAGGGTTTGTTCTTCAGGACTAGTTCCGCTTTGTCCATCGCGTCGTTGTCCTTGCCCCTGGCTAGGAGAAACCAACCCAACTGAGCCTGGGCATCCCAGTTAAGGGGATCCAGCTCTACAGCCTTTGAGACACTGCCAAAGGCCCCGCGCGGGTCCCCGTATTTCAGTGCGGTCATGCCCAGCATGTAATATGCGTCGGCATACTTGACATCGATCTGTATCGCATTTTTGAACTCGAGCCCAGCTTTTGCGTACTCTCCCTTTTCATACAGTGCCTTGCCCCTATTGTAGAATTTGGCCTTTTTCTGTTCGGGCCCGCTGCAAGCCACCGCTACTGTAAGAGAGACCAATGCAATGATTCCAATAACCATCCTGTTCTTAATCCACATGTTCCACACCTCCCCTTTTCCATGGTCGGCATCCGATAATGCATGGCCACTGTTCACGACTATAATATTCCCGAAAAAGTGCCGATATTATCCATCAAATCTTCCCTAACCTCGCTTTTTCACTGAAGAGATCGTTTATCTCACTTGGGAAATGGGATGTCTCAGAGATTCTCATTATCATGACATTTCTGCGATCGGACCCTGATATCTTTCCCTCTTAGATCTCTCTCTCGGGTAAGGATCCGTGCCTGCTGGACGTCATTTTCAGCCTCCCATGTATCCCCGTACGCCAAGGACGACCATTGCCGCAAACGTGGCCCATGCCAGAAAATAGAACTTTTCCCTAAGCTCGTTGATCAGAACTTCGTAACCAAAGAAGAACACGATGATCTCCACTGCCAGCTGACCCAAATTGAAATGCTCCACAAGCTGACCCGTCAGGTTCGGCACAGTCACGGCAATGAAGATGATCAGGAAGTCCATAGTCGAAACCCTGAATCCTTGCAATCGCCTTGAGAACGTGACCGTGAGCATTACGAACAGTGCAATGCTTCCAAAGCACAGCCAGTAGATGAACAGGGTCTGATCTTTTATCCAGGAAGCTTTACCTTCCTGGATGCAATAGAGAATGAGGGGGATTGTCAGGTACAGCACCAGGCGCAGACTTCCCCCCAAGTGTTTCTTCCCCGCGAAGATGGACCCCAGGATCAATATGCTGGAGCAGAGGGCCGTGATAGAGACATATGCGGGTATTCGCGCGGGTATGAAACAGGAGGCCAGTAAAAGGCAGGGGATCGCCAGCTTCGATGCTCCGAAAGATACCTTTATGATAAGGTTGTTATCCCGGATCCTCCGCAGCCGGCCTTTGACGGTTTTCTCTATTGCGTGGAAGCGCGGCAGGCGTATGGTATTGTGTTCCAGAGCGGCAAGAAGGCTGACGACAATCGCGCAAAAAAAGGCGTAGCCGACTATGAGAATCCAATCAGAATAATATCTGAAAAAGATCGCAGATAGAATCATCAAGGCCTGTACCACGTAGATGACGAAGACTGCCTCGGAATGGGAAAGCCCTAATTTGATCAGTCTATGATGAAAGTGGTTCTTGTCCGGCGAAAAAGGGGACTTCCCCTGGCTCATCCTCTGCGCCATCACGGTAAGTGTGTCGAGCACCGGAATCCCGAGGACAATGAGCGGTAAAATGGGGCTTAAGGGAGTATTGCCTTGCGTGATCTTGACGGCCAGCACGACCGCTGAGAATCCCAGCAGCTGGCTTCCCGTGTCGCCCATGAACAGACGGGCGGGATGGGTGTTAAACCTGAGAAAACCGAATATCGCCCCGGCCACGGCCGTGGTTATCAGAAGGACGGTGTTATTGCCGTCGAGATAGGCGAGATAGCCGATGCAGCTGAAGCTGAGCAGCGCGATCCCCCCCGCCAGCCCGTCGAGGCCGTCTGCAAGGTTCAAGGCGTTCGTCACGCCGACAATCGCCACAAGGGTAAGTGTGACCCTCAGCCACTCGCTCATTTGCACATCTCCGGGAAGCAGATTGCCCAGTGAACTGATCCTGAGCCCGCCGAGGACGATGATCACGAGGGCCGCGAGAACCTGGCCTAAGAACTTCGCCTTGTAGTCGAGCCCTTTAATGTCATCGATGAACCCAAAGACCACCAGTATGCCCGCTGCGGATATGAAGGCCCGCACGAAATTATCAGCAATGGCCAAGAAAACGATCGGGATGAAAACACCTACGGCCATTGCAACCCCCCCGATCCTGGGCACCGGGCGAACATGAATCTTGCGAGGGCTGGGATAGTCCACCATCTGGTACTTGTTAGCCAGTCTGGTCATCATGGGTATCAAGCTGACCGTTATGAACACCGAGAGCAAGATAGTCGAAAAATAAAGCATGTATGTTATTTACCCATGGAACAAAGATACATCCTACTGATATGATCGGAATCGTTCAGAAGATTTTTCTCGAAACACCCTATCCGGGGATGAATTCATTCAGCGTAGGGGCAATATCTTGAATAAAAGACCGGAGCCTCTTATCGGCATCCTCGGTCATTTCAGATGAAGAAACAGGCGTGATTACCCTGACCATGGCCCCGTCGGTCCTCTTCTTTATTACTGCGTCCCAAAAATTGTACATTTTCATTTCGTATGCATTCGTAAGGATGCGTCCGCGTTCACTAAACCAGAAATAGACGAGTTGCTTTTGCTCCTCTTTCGTTATCAGAGCACGCATGACCGGGAATGCAGTGTTATTCCCGGGCAAAGGGATTGTTACTGACCCTGCTTGGTTAAAGCACCAACCGGTGCCTGGCAAACACGTTTCCGGAGAATGGATGGATTTCCCCTTTTGCTGACTTGCATAATATGCCACGTAAATATTGACCGAAGGGCTGTCGTGCTTAGAGTAGTTGATGGCTACATAATCAGTAGGCTCAAGTACGTCGAGAAACTTCTGATCCATAAACTCGCGCGTGCCTTTCCATTCGCCGATGAGAAGAGGAAATTCGTTAAAAGGACGGCTGATGGGCTGTTTCTCCCTGAAATCAACTAACGAATGTATACTCACAGTCATCGCAAGAATGGCAATGGCAACAACGAACCGGGATTGAGAAAAGAACACGGTCTGTTCTTTCTCTAAAACAGGATCATCTTTTCCCGGCCGTTCCGGATGTTCGCTTTCGGTCTTGTTCCTGGACGTGACTTTCTTCTTCATGAAGCATTCAGTAGGTCGGGGCAGGATTTTGCGCAGTACCCAAATCTCGGCAACCAGAACGCCGAAGGAAAGCATGAAAATGACCCAGCCAGAAAAATCGTGGAAAAAGCCTTCAGCCGCATCGCGGCCCATGGATGGATAGAGAAAGGCCGTAATTGCCACACGGAAACTGTTCGTTATGATGGAGAGAGGAATCGTTGAGGCCACAATAATCGTTCTCTTCCAGAGCGCTGCGTGGTAAAAATACGCTGCCAGTAGGCCCATCAAAAAAAGAGGGATAAGGTAGCGAAGCCCGCTACAGGCATCCACGACCTGGAGTTGTGTGAAAGCCAAATCAATAATGTTACCTTCCCGATAGGCAGACATGCCGAAGAACTGAATGATTTTGACGCCGATTTCCGATGATATGAGCTTGAGATTGAGTGTAAGCTTCGTGTTGAGGAAGTGCGGCAGAGGGAAAAGGAAAAGAGACACGAAAATCGGGAAGGCCATGATCTTTACTTTTTCCCATCCTGCATGTAACCAGAGAAGCCCCACAACGACAAGCCACGAAGAAATATAAATGGAAAAATACTCTCCCGCCAGCTCTCCGGCCCAGAACACGAGAACTCCGGAAAGCAAGACGATCACGCCGCCCCATGATGGGAACGATGCTTTTCTTGACCATTGGTCCTTCTTCTCCCAGATCAGATAGAGTAAGACAAGGGGAACGAGGTAACAGTAGTTATAATCCTCTCTCGGCCAGTCATATCCGACCAACCAGGAATACGAAGGGAAATAGATGAGGGTTAACAACAGTCCGTACATACCGTATCGTATCATTTGAGGCCACGGTACCATCATCCATTAACCTCTCTTGCTTGAATCATTCTTTGCTAAACCCATGAGAATGGACCAAATGCGTTCAGAGGCTTGTCCGTCCCACTTCGGCGGCACAGCGGCGCGAGTTTTCTTTTTCAGGCTTTCACGGTAGGCGCTGAGAATGCCTTCCCGCATCGTCCCGGCGAGCACGTTGGTGCCCCTTGCAACAGTGATCGGTCTTTCCGTGTTTTCCCGGATTGTCACGCACGGAACGCCTAATGCAGTCGTTTCTTCCTGAAGTCCGCCGCTGTCGGTAAAAACTGCCTCCGCGTCTTTCCAGAGATACAATGAATCCGTGAAACCGAGGGGCGGTAGGAGAATGATCTGATTTGAAAATTGGATGCCGAACTCCTCTGCCCGCTTTCTCGTCCGCGGGTGAACCGGGAACAGGACGGGCAGGCTTTCGGAGATCTCGTTGAGCGCGGAAATGATGCCGCGGAACGTCGAAGCGTTGTCAACATTAGAAGGCCTATGCAGGGTCATAAAGATATATTTCTTTTTTTGCTGCTTAAGCGAATACACTGTAAGCGTGCTCGTGTCAATCGTTCCGTCGCCTATTTTTCTCGCCTGATGGAGCAGGTTATCAACCATCACATGGCCGACAAAATAAATACTATCCTGATGCTTCCCTTCCTTCAAAAGATTTGCTGACCCGCTCTCTTCGGTGACAAAGAAATAATCGGATATGGCATCCGTCACCATCCGGTTGATTTCTTCCGGCATGGTCAGATCAAAGCTTCGAAGCCCCGCCTCCACATGGGCTACTTTGATGCACAGCTTCTTCGCCACGATGCTGCAGGCAAGCGTTGAATTGACGTCTCCTACCACTATGACCAGATCCGGCTTCTCTCTCTCGCATATGGGCTCGAACGCCACCATTATCTTTGCCGTCTGAACGGCATGGGTACCGGAGCCCGCTTCGAGAAAATAGGCGGGTTTCGGGATGTCTAGTTCTTCGAAGAAAGCATCTGACATTTCTCGATCATAGTGCTGGCCCGTATGCACTATCTTGCATTCTACAGATGGATGTGCCAGAGATGCCCGGTAAATGGGTGCAATCTTCATGAAATTCGGACGTGCGCCGGCAACGATGAAGACCTTCATGCTATGCTCGACCTACGCTTTATTTTCATTTCATCTTCTCCGTCGAAGCCTTGAAACCTGCACTCCGCGCCCACTTGCTCCTAGCTTAGAGGAAGCCAATGGGACTCTGATCCATATAATCGCCTCAATCCGGCTGACGACCATAACATATCCGATCATCTATTCGGAGAGACCATCTTGTTGTCCGTTGGCGATGCTAGGTCATAGCTTAGCATGATGCAATGGCTGGTCCGCCAGTCGCGTATGGCACAGAAAGCATGGCGGTCAAGAATGCATCCCAGTTTCTCATTCGATCCGGATATGTTTACATAGCACTTGAATCGCCTTCTAAATGGCATTGACATCCTGGGGGTCTCTGGGTCCAAGTCACGGGGGTGAAGGTAGACCATGACTGGTTTGCCTCGCTCATTGAGATTTGAGATCAGCCGTGTCATGACAGGTAAGGGACACAGACGAAAGTAACCTCCTCCGGAGAATGCAACTCGAAACTTCGCGAATGCGAGAATAGTGACCGGAAACTCGTCAAGAGCATGTCCGTCTAGGGTAAGCATCCGGAACGGCTCAGATGGCAGGCCCTGTACGCCGCCATGCCCGTGCTCGCCGGGATAGACCGACGCGTCGTAACTGAACCCTTCCTCAGCTATGACGTCGAAAGCCCAAAGATTTTCCAGGGTTATACTAAATCCTGGCCCCCTGTATCCGTCTATCGGCATGCCCGTCACGTCTTCCAGTATCCCCTTGGACCTGCGAAGGTCTTCCCTAAAATGATCACGGGCCATGCCTGAGATCAGTTCGTGTCCATACCCATGACAGGCGATCTCGTGGCCCAGGGCATTGATCTTCCTGACTACCGCCGGGTACTTATCGACTATCCAGCCGAGGATGAAAAAAGTCGCATGGATCTTCCGTTCATCCAGCATCGCCAGTATTCGCTCGGTGTTCAATTCCAGCCGGGATGGAAATGTGTGCCACTCAGAAAGCATTGGCTGCCGGTCCTTGAGGTCCAGGATATGAAACCAGTCCTCTAGATCAAATGTAAGCAGATTCATCATGCCCTCGGTTCCACGCTGCTGGCGAGGAATTCGAACAGATGCCGGCTCATCACCTGTCCGCTGTTAAAACCTTCATGATAGCCGTAATCAGCATACCTGCCGCCGGAAAGGGATCGTCCATTGAGATATCATAACTGCAGTTCTTGCGGTTAAGATTGAAGAAGCTCGGCTCAAGCTTGATCCTGTTCGGGTTACTGAGAAAATGCAATATATCTCCAGGTATGAGCCAGCGCCAGTATTTCCCCACCGGGTATTCCAGCACCGGATCGCACGGCAGCCCCATGGCAGCTTTGTGGTATAAGACAGGAAAATTTACACCCGCGTAGATAGCGAGTTGAAGCGAACCCCAAAACCGGGCATTGATCTCCATAAGCACGGGTATGGACTTTCTTACATCAATTTTGTACTCAGCCATTACTACGCCTGTAAGGCCTAATTCTTTGAATAGGTCCATTGAATGTCTGATAAGATCGTTATCTCTGTAGCTGACGCACAATGTGCTCGGCCCGCCTGAAACAGGGTACTGCCTCAGTCTTTTGTGACCAAAAACGGCCACCACCTTCCTCTCCCTACTAATGAGCGCGAACACCCCAAGCCCGCTTCCTTCGGCGGGAATTCTTTCCTGTATTAGCGGCCTTTCGTATTTTGCGGAGACCTTTTGATAGCAAGCCAGCATTGCTGAACCGTCATTCACGTACACTAGTCCACGAGACCCGCTACTTTTTCTTGGTTTGATGACTGCCTCGCCTCGCCATCCGGCCGCTATCGCCCGAGCCTCTTCGGCGTTTTCGGGACAATAGGTGTCCGGCACAGGAATGCCTATTCTCTTCGCGACCTTAATCGTCTCCCACTTGTCGTAAGCTTGGTCCAGAACGCTGCCGTCCGGAATCAAAGCACTTGTATATGGCTCCCAGGAGCTGCGCTCCTTCGAACAGGTGACGATCATTTCATCCTCAAGCGGATAGAGCACATCCGGCTTTTCAGATCTGCATACACGCTCGAATTCCTCAAGAAAAAGGTCCCTCTGCGTTCTATAGTCAGGGACACGATATACCTTCCGGCAGTACTTGGAAAACCAGCCAACAGGCAGAGGTTTATATGAGATGCCGATCACTCTCACCCCAGCCCGCCCCAGGGCCTGGATGATGGGCAACGACTTCCTGCGGTCGACGTCGGTAATAAGAGCCGTGGTTCCCACTATGCTATTCTTCACGCACATCACCTCCAACTGCCACGAATTTGACGCCCATTTTATTCAATTTTTCACATATCCTCTTCGATGGTCTTACGATCATTGTCAGATTCGCCATCTTCATCAAGGGAGCATCGGATATGTGATCGGTATATAAAACCACCTCTTTCGGAGATAGGTCTTCTGAAAGCTTCCTGGCACAATTGGCCTTTTCTTCCCTATACATGTTCCGGAGAAATAATTTGCCGTCGTGCTCCTGATAGGCCGATGCAAAGACCCTGATGTTACTCCACGAAGACTCCACGTAGGGTCTGAGGTAAAAGTCTGGGGAGGCAGAAATTATCGCTACCTCGTCATTCCGGTTCAAATGATCTAGCATCAAGCTGACGGTCTCGGCGTTCTGCGAAGAGTTCATGCTTCGATACAAGGCCTTCAGAATCCGGCTTTTCTGCTCTTCTTCCCTGCCGGCCCATACCAGTCGCAAAACAGAAATCTTGTACCGAGCATTGTCAATAATCCCGGATTTGCATAATACAGCGAGAGCGAACACAAGAATCGTCTTCCACCAGGTATCAGCCGCTGTCATACTGAAAAGTCGGAAGCTATCCACGGTAATCAGGGTCTTGTCAAAATCAAAAATTGCCAAGGCTCGTGTATTTACGTTCATCAGGCTTAATCCTGCGACTTGGATTCTCCCGGCTCCGGCTGGTAAGGAATGCAACCAGCCTCATGAGGCCGAATTATTACAGGAACCGCCGGCTGTGCCGGAGCAGGACTCCACTGAAGTGTCCTCGCATCACAAAGGCTCACAAGGCATGTTCGGCCAGATTCCTCGATTTGCAAATGTCATGATGATCAATTCCCATCCAAAATATTGATCCGCACCTTGTGGCCCACTTCCCCGGTATCTATAAAGGAATAAACAATTGAATAGGATGGTTCCAGCGATCCATACAGAGTCGATCTCCATCCAAGAAAGGGATTGATTGATTCGCGGTATGCGGCAACGTCAAATTCCCTCGGCAGGGCGATACAGACGGCAAAGCGATCATACGTTATCAGAATCCTGCTCCCATACTGATCGATGCGATTGCACTTCCCGATATGGAATGAACCTCTGCATCGTACACGGCGACCCTTCCCCAGAAACCGGTCCCATATCTCTATCTTTTCCGGTATGGGCCAATCAATCCTGCGGACATGGACGATGCCAAATCTTCGTTGATATGCGTCATGGTACGCTTCGACAGAGGGAATCGGCGATTCGGCGGCAGCCCTTAGGGCGCACTCATACGACTGGTCCCACATAAAAGGGCCCAAGATCTTTGCTTGGCTAACCCCTTCAACCTCAATAGTGTTGTGTGCAATTGTGGATCTAAAATAGTCGCGAACCTTCGAATCACCATTGTATTGGCCGGTTCCTCCGTCCGTGAGAACCGGGACTTTTTTCCATGTTAGCAAGACCGAAAGTGCGTCTGCATGACCGTGACCGTAGGTGGGTTCAAGGCCGAGTTTCGCATGTCTAAACAAAAGACGCCCATCCCCTTGTCTCATCAGCGTCATGCCGCCGTCCCGGTAGGTGATGACTTTTTTTGATGCCAGCCCTGTTTCTGCCGTGTTAACAGATGCTGAGCTCGTTGATGCACGCGGCGGCTCATACCCCCAGAACTTTAGGCGCCTTGCGGCCATCGGTGAGTCCCGGTACCACTGCGTTTTCTGGAAGAATAAACTTCCATGGCTCAGAAGGCTTGGGAAGGGAGACTCCTCGTACCGCCAATCCGATCTGAAGATGGAGCCATCATCTCGATCTCCATAATCAAAAAAAGAGCCATCAGGAAGGATCATAGCGTCTACGAAATCCAAGGCGTTTTCGATTCTGTGCAAGACCTCTTGAGGAACCAACTTGCGGTCTTCCAGCAGGAGGTAGTGAAATAGCGCGTCGAGTACAAAGCCGAGATACCAAAAGGACTGCTCCCTGCCGGTTCCGTCAGGAAGAATTTGCCTCAATGCCTGATCCCAGAGGATCTGTCGCCCCTTGGAAAGCCAAGCGATTCCTTGCTTCGTCGATTCAAGAGCCTTACCAAGCCAGAAAAGTCCGACTGCTTCCACGATCAAATGGTTCCCGGCCGACGAGTGAGTGGAAAGGCGTTTCTCGATGAACCGCCCTGAAGCGGCGCATAGGCCCTCGATATTCCTTTTCAGTTGTCGATCAAGTGGCTTAGTCATAAGACATATTGCCCAGTATATGGAGATCCAACGAATGGCTACTTCCATTGGGCTAACGTAAGAAGGTCCCTGGAGATACGGTGTCTTTTCGAGCCAGTCCTGCAGCAATTGCTGCGCCCGAACCTCATCCAAAACAGCCATGGCAGGGAGAAATTGCAGACGGTTCAGCTCCCAATTCATCCGAATATCGCCCCACGGATTTCCAGGCTTGTAATCTATATTCGCGTAGTAGCTCGTGGGCCAGCTACTATTGCGGGATTTCCCTTCTGCCGAGTACCAATCAACAGGTCCCATGAGATCAATGGTTCTGCGGTAGACATCGTACATCTTCGGATCGACAGGGATTCGCACTCCGGGCAATGGCAGCAACACGATTGATTTATCTGGGGCAAAGTGCGAATATGGCCTCTTTAGGCATATAAATGTCAGCCATGACGCGTGTGTGACGATTCTCTCTATGACGCGTCCTGGGAGTTCTTTGACGCTCATCTTCCTCATGCGGTGAAAGTACCAACTGATCTTCATTTCTCAGATGTCCCTCGTACCGGACGGGCCTAGTCTGTCACAGCCTGTTGAAGGCAATCCTGTATAAAATCCTTAATACCGGAATCTGTTTCTGCCATCGTGGAAGGTTCTTGTTATCAAGAAAGCATCGATAAATGCCCTCCCACATAAATACTTTGTTCCACCACTCCGGCACGGGCTTGGTCTTGCCGCAATAAAGATCAAAACTGCCACCGAGCCCCATGTATAGGGCGGAATGCTCCTGAATCAGGTCGGACATAATGTATTCCTGCTTGGGAGATCCCATGGCTACAAAGACAATATCGGGCTTTTTTATCCGGATATCCTCCTTGATCTCCGCATATTGGACCTTATCGAAATAGCCATTCCGAAAACCTTGAATCCTTATTGCAGGAAAGTCCTTCTTCAGCTTTTCCACGGTCTTTCCTATAACCTCATCGGTTCCCCCGAGCAAGTAAAAACTCTTCTCCTGCTGATACGCATCGATAATGTCGAGCCATAGCTCTGCGCCTCGGATCTTGACGGCCCGTATGCCTTTCCTCCGTAAAGCTAGAACAGCTCCCACTCCGTCAGGGTAGCCGATATTGTTATTGATGATTTCGCTCAACTTCAAGTCTTCATTGAGAATCTTTTCTGAGTTGATCGCTATGAGTATTTTATTCTTTTCAGTAATGTATCGAATAAGATCTTCTTTTGAACAAAACGCGTGCGTTTTCTTTCCATTTAAATATGCATGTCTCATGTAAACGTCCTTTTTCAGTAAAATCGAGGAAAGTAGATCAGTGGTCTGATCTCAAATGCGGATGCCGACACCCTTTTGGATGGATTCGATTATTTTAAAGGTCACCAGAGAGGTGCTGTACAATTCGCTGAAAGGGATGGGTGCTTCACGGTTGTTAATGACGGCGTCGAGAAACATCCTTACCTCCGCCTTCTGCCCCTTGTCCTGGCTCAGAAGCTTTTTCCCCCTCTTTTTCCCCTTGGAGTAGAGGGTGAGCGTTTTGAAATCGTCGAGTATGGCTGTACACCCGTGGGCGTAGATCTCGACCCGCTCCTTGGGCACACCCTTGTCGCCGTTGGCCAGATACATAATCGTACCGATGGATCCGTTTTCATAGGAGAGAGAGACACTGAGAACGTCCCGAAGGTTCGGGCCACCATTCATTGCTTGGGCGGTAACAGACGAGGGCCTCGAACCGTTCATGAAGGTGAGAAAATCGACGAAATGACAAACCTCTCCGATGATGCGGCCACCCCCGCGCTCCGGGTCCTGAATCCACGAATCGGGCGGTACGGCGCCGGCGTTTATGCGGTATAGCATGGCCATAGGACCATTACCGAACACCTTTTTGATCGCATCCGCCAGCGGTGAGAGACGCCGGTTATATCCGACCATGAGCAATGGTGCGGGATACATCGTCTGGAGGCAGTCAGCGATTTCCGCGAGTTCATTTTCATGGGTGCACAGGGGTTTTTCAAGGAACACATGCTTGCCTGCCTTTATGGCCTTCAACAGATAGGACGCATGAGAGTCATGACGGGTGGCGATGAACACGGTGTTGATGTCGGGATTGTCGATGATTGCCCGCTCGTCGCACGCGCAGAACTCGAAACCGTACCTGTCCCCAACAGACCGGGACCCTGTACCCGTTGCGGTCATGACTCCGACAAGTTTGACCTTCTCGTTGCGCGGGATATTCGGCAGGAGGTGGCTTTGGGCATAACTGCCTGCTCCGATAAATCCGATCATGGCACTATTCGCAGTCTGCACTGATCCGTGATTGCCGCGGATTATGACAGATGGTGTCGGCGTTGGTCTTTTTGCATCGTATTCGATCACGATCCCGATCACCGGCTCGGATCTCGACAGCATCAGGTCGTAGGCTGCGGGCGCTTCTTCCAGCTTGAAAAAGTGGGTCGTGAGATAGCTCAGATCCAGTTTTTTCGTATAGAGCAATTCCTGGAATGCCTCCATATTGCGCTTTTCCGTCCAGCGCACGTATGCCACGGGATAATCAATCCCCTTCTCCTCATACTGGGGATCGTAGCGACCCGGCCCATAGGAACAGGACATTCGGACCTGCAGTTCTTTTTTGTAATAGTAAGGGTCGCGATCGAAACCTGTGGGCACTGCTCCGACCACGACGACCGTCCCTCTTTTTCGGGCAATTGCGCCTGCGAAATTGATCGGGTCAAGTGCATCTGTCGCGGCCGTAATGATCACTGCGTCGCAACCAATCCCCTTCGTGAACAGGGAAATTTTATCTTCAATACCGTCCGCGTTTCTTTGAAGAGCGAGGTCAGCGCAGTGCGATCCAGCGATTTTCACCATGCCGGGGTCTATATCAATGCCGATGACCCTGATTCCCGATGCCCGCATAAGGAGCGATGACAGCTGACCCAGAAGGCCGAGCCCTATCACGGCGCACGTTTCTCCGAGCCGGAGGTCGGCCTGACGAACCCCCTGCATGGCGATAGCGCCGAGAGTATTGTAGGACGCCTGCTTTAGATCGGCATCGTGGTGAAGCTTGACGCACAGGCTAGCAGGCGCCGACACGATCTCCGCGTGAGAGGCGGATAGCCCCCCGCAGGCCACGAGGTCGCCGGCGCTGAATTCGGTCACACCCTCCCCTATTGCAATCACCTCACCGGCACTCGAATACCCAAGTGCCTGGTACGCATCTAGTTTCTTGATAACAGCGCGGTAGGCCTGATTCAGGCCTTGGTTCCGGACGACATCAACGATCTGCTTGACGTGCTGGGGCCGGGCTTTTGCCTTTTCGAACAGGTTGCTCCTCGCGGCCTTTACCGTGCTTGCGTCGGTTCCGACGCTGATCAGGGAATAGTGATTTCTGACCAGGACATGGCCCATCTGCAGGGCGGGAACGGGTACTTCAATTATTTGCATTTCGCCGTTTTTCAGTTTTTGTGTAAGCTGTTGCATAATCTTTTCCTCTAGGGTTCTGATACCCAGCAAAAAGCGCCTATGTTCAAGCTGCCAACATTGCCAGAACATATTCCTTCGTTATCGCAAAGCGAACTTACCGTCCCAGGCCACTGGCCTGCACCGATACATGGAGAATTTTGCTGCAAGTGATAATTTGCGCTAACCGCATTGATAAAAAGCGGATCGCCTTTATTGGCCGGGTTCTGTCCGTTTAAATCAGAATAAGTTCCCCATATCTGGCCTGTAAACCAGTTTGTGGTTCCAAAAGCCACTTTCCCCGGCGCTACGTTTAGACTGGCCAATCCTGGATTGCTTGTACTGGCATTACTGACAATGTTATTGCGGATGTCAGAACCAGCTTGATCGTTAATGCCATACGTCGGCGAGTTGTAGATCGTGTTACTATAGACTTTCGCTATTTCAGCGCCTATGTAAATTTCGGACCCATCAACTATATTGCCTTCGATGATATTTCCCAACCCGGCATTAACAGCGAGACCATAGGTGGTTGGACCAATGAGAGTATTGCTCGCTATGGTATGCCCGCCGGAGCCGGCATCCACGTTAATCGCTGTCAAGCCCGAGGTGGCAATTATCGTGTTGCCGCTTATTGTATCCCCGCTTTCCCCGGTATGTAAAGTCAGAGCGGAACTGTTTGGGCCTCCGCTCAGGGCAAAGTTATTATTAACAAATTTAACAGCTGATGAATATACAGAGAATGCCTGCGACGCCCATGTGCCGCTCAGTGTACCGAAGAATGAATTGCCGGAAACAACAGCATTATTGGCAGCTTGCAACGCGAGGAGGGATTGTAGACCATTCCCGTTCCCATTTAAAGTATTGTTGATAAATTGCAATCCCGAGGTGTAACCTGATCCCGCTCCCCCCTCTAAGCTTACCATCGCAGCTGACTGATTAACTCCGGCATTTACGATATTGAGATTCTGAAATGTCCAATTATGATGAGTTGTCGTAAGTCCAGTAGCAACATTACTGAGCCCGTCTATTGCCATTCCCGAAATACCATGGGATTCGGTGCCGATAGTCCCGCCGTTGAATGTCAAGTTGGTGATATAGCACGGTGTGGTTGCCGCGGGCAGAACCCAGAAACAGGCATCGTCCGAAATGTTTATTGCATTTGCAATAATTGGCGACCATGTCCATGGTGAAACATTTCTCAATCCGATATTGTCTATGTAAACGTTATTGAACGTTACGTTATCAATGCCTCCCGAACCCAAGGCGACAATATCAATGCCTTTATAACAATCGGTAATGGTAATATTATTGACCGTGCTGTTCCTGGAAGGCGCTGGCTCTGTATTGCTCCCCGGACCATTGTAATTGTCTGCGCTTGATTCTATATGGAACGCGCCTTCGGGAATGGCTGATTGGCAGTGAGAGATGTTCACATTATTGACTACGGCATTTTTCGTATTGTATAAGACTGCGCCGACATTGCCTACACCGGCATTGGGTGTTCCGGTTTTTCCGACGGTGATATTATTCACCTGAACACCATCATAGGCAGCTATGGTAACTCCGATATAGTCAGCCTGCGTGATCAATACATCGTGAACAGAAGCATTGGGAGATGACGTAATCAAGGGCTCAACATACTTTCCATTCGCGGTTGTGGCATAAATGCTGATCGCATCTTGAGTAACCCTGCCAAAGCCACATGCCGAATACGCGGTGTCGAGCGTTACGCTTGTGTCGCTCAGGCACGAAAGCTTGCTGTTCGTCGTTCTTCCCGGAAGGCCATTATATGTAAACCCCGCCACTTCAATGTTGGGCCCGGGGCCGTACACATTTTTGTGATATAACCAGATCCCGCCGCCTCCTATTGCGCCATGCCACTTGCAATAATTAGGACGGGAAAGTCGCATCGTGAGGATTGTTTTATCGATGCCGCTGCCGATAATTCTCAGGCGATTTATCGGGTTCGTATCGTGATTAATAAAAATAGAGTCGTTATTCCAGCCTGTCGGACCGCTGGAAGCGCACCGATTTCCAGAGCCGTAATTACCAATAGTTCCCGATGAGGCCTGAGCGTCACTGATACTGTTCCACGTTCCAGGCGGAATATACAAAGTCCCGCAAAAGGGCCCATACGCATCTGTTTTAGGAGTGGACGGACAAAGAATTTGCAGCAAAGCGCTCAGGTCAGACCAGTCAAGAGTCCCGGAGCCGTCATAGTCGCCAGCTATGATGCTGTGAATCTTACCATCACCTACTGTGTCGAATGTGCGATAAGAGAACGATAAAGGGTTAGACGATGCAGCAATAGCAGCAACCTGGGTTTCCGTATATCCATTTTCAAGGACAGGCGTACCGGAACTCAAGTTCTGGCTGAAAGAACTGCCATGATTCTGACTTGGGGTAGAGCTCTGAACTTGACCGATGCCGCCGCAGCCAGATTCAAATAGCGTAACTATCAATACGCACAAGTTTAGGAGAAGTTCGAGATGTTTCTTGCTCATGCTTGCTTTCATCCTTCTGGAAGTCATTTTTGGTCCTCTCTCCGCTCTCCTAATCTCTAATCAGCGCATCTGAATTGATGCCTGATGAGGTTTTGGGCGGTGTTAAAGTACTCATGAGGTGAGCAAACTTTCCATTGGGCTCCCGCTGAAGCCTTTCGACATAGTTGATCGTCACTTGAGTGCCATCCTTGAGCTTGTCTCTGAAATGGGCATAAAGCGCCTTTTCATGGCGCGGCTGGAACTCTCCTGATTTGACGATAAGTACTTCAAGTCTTCCTGCTTGTCTCTGGACATATTGCAAGCCGTTTATGACGGCATAAAGGTCATTGTGAAGATTCAGTGCCGTCGTGGTTACGAACGTTCCATCGGCATGGTAGATTCGGTCTCCGCTCCAACGGCCGCGCACATTCCGTATGATGGGCACCCGCCTGCCGCAGACAGTGCAGTGATCACCGACATATTCGGCAAAATCGCCGGTCCGGTAACGGATAAAAGGCATGCCGGGATTGTGAAAAGACGTGCCGACGATTTCCCCTGCCTTGCCGGGCTCGCTCACTAATCTGCCGTGTTCGTCCACGAGCTCAAAGTAACCGTAGGCAGGCTCCACATGGTAATTGTTGGTCGTTTCGCAATAACCGGCTAGGACCAGTTTTTCACTGTGACCGTACCAGTTGTAGAACCGGATTCCGAGGCGGTTCTGGATCAGATCCATCTGATAGTCGAAAATGTTCTCTGATCCAGAAAGAAATGCTTTGATAAATGAGGTGTCAATCTTGTTTCGCAGGAGGAACGCCGAAAACTCATAGGCAGTAGAAGGATAGCAATGAACGAATCCGATCTGATACTGCCTGATCACCCGATAAATGGTTCGAAAGTACTCGTCGTCGAGGCGGAATCCGTCGAAGATCACTTCCCGAGTGAGAGGATTCACGACAAAGTCCCTGCCGCCAAGCCGATGGTTCCTTATGACACCCCGTGCATGGAACCGATAACCAGCCCGCTCCCAGAGAGTGTGCATAGTCGCCATCTCGACAACGTAGCGGTTTGCTGGTGCGATAAGCTTCAAGGGTTTACCACTCGTTCCTCCAGTTGTTCCACGATCATATCGCGAGAGGTCAACGGTCCGGTTGATGAAATCTTCATAATTTTCGAGGATCGTATCTTTATCGATGAAGCCGATCGACTCTTCGAACTCTCTGATCGACCGTATCCTTGTCCCGCTGTACTTCTTTCGGTAGAAACCGACATTCCCGATGGCATCATTTACGCTTGCAAGGAGCAAACGATCTATATCGGTTCCTATGTCGGCTGGCCCGCGAAGCTTCTTTCTATAGGCACCGTATGCCTTGCCGTAAACAACGGCGGGGTTCCTGTTCAGGGCCATTAAAGCAAGATTCAAACGATTGGGAAGTTGCGTTACGTCTTTAAGAAGTCGGGTTTTCCAGCGCATACTGCAATTTCCCTCGCTCAATGTGCCCCTTCCAACCGAACTGGGGTTCAAATGGGATAACATATTTTTCAGGCAGCGCCTCGAGGCTAAATTCGACATCCGCAAGGACTGCTCTGATGTCCGCATCACTGAAATCGCAAAGCGGGTAGGAACGTATTCTAAACGAGTTGGCGATAGCCGGAATCTTCAATGGATCGAACCCCATGAATGTTGCGCATACTGCATCTATGGCAACCGGATTGGTTCCGCAGAAGATGTATCCCATATGCACCGGCTCCGGTGCGAGAGGGCCGTGCCCTTCACCAGCCAGCACTGCATCGACAATGCCGATATAACGCTTCGCATTCTTTTTGACTCCTTCCCGCATACTGCCATCCGGGTTGGCATACAAGAGAACCTTATTGAGATCGAGAATCATCCGCCAGATGGTGTCGTTGCCATGCCAGTTCCCGCTGCGGATTACATCCCGTGTGTCTCCAAATACCATTCTCCCGATTGAATTGAACGGACTAAGCATTCTGGCCATTGGGGCGCTTTTAAGAACGTTCTGCTTAAGGAAGCGCATAATCGGTCCCTCGATCCTGGCATGGGCATTATCGGTGGGGAACTGATCTCCTCCTTCAGATGGGCCGCCTTCAGAGTGGTGCGGCAAGTAGTTCTTATAGGTATTGATACCCACGAGATTTTTCAGGCAACACGTGATTCCCGCTTTGCGGTGGGTCTTCAGCTTCGGCAGATTTATAAAGACATCCCCTTCGATAACAGTTCTCGAGACGCGATAGAGGTTGTGATGGCCATCATGGGCGCGATTCGTCTCGGTATTATCGTAGTCAGCTCCATTATAACCACGCTGCGATTTTCTGTGCCTCCAAAACTCGCTTGCACTATCGAGAAGGTCAACCTCCGTTTTTCCCCGAGGATCACCTGGCAAGCGATAGCGTTTGACAACAACATCATTGCTCGTCTCCCATTCATGCTCGCGCAGGTCGACGATTTCCAGACCAACGCCTGCGGTTTTCGCAAGTTTCTGCCAAGCTGCCAGTGGATAGCGTGCGATCAGCTTGCGAAACGAGGCCTCGGTCGTGGGACCGTCCGTGACGATCACTTGCCCCTTTCCATCGAGATGCTTCAGTACTTTTTGCAATACCGCTGTTATGATGACCGGATGGGTAATAACATATTCCCAATCATCCGGACGATACTTGTGCGATTCCATCACCCAATTGGGCTTAAGAATGACCGTATCGCCCGGCTGAATCGACTGAAATATATCATCCGGAAGCAATTCAAGCAGGGCGGATTCATCATAGGATGATTTAGGGATCACCCTAACCTTGCTGGACATGTCTATCCTCAAGCCATCACCGGCATCTCGCCTGCCTCGGCGCGTTCCGGAGATTCGCCGTTAACCTTTGGATCGAGTCCCTCAACACCTCGTAACGCCAGCCCCACGAAACCCCAGACCAATATTTGGTAACTGGGATAAGCGCCAGGCACCAGTCCTATCGCATCGACTATCCACATGCCTACGAGCATCAGCGCCATAACGTTCAACGGCGTATTCGCTCGCAGGCAGTTTGCAATTACCCGCATACCGATGGTTATGAGAAGACTCAGGTACAAGATCAGCCCCAACATTCCAGTACCGAGCAGGGCGCGAATAAAGTCATTGTGGGCACCGGTATGAGAGGAGCCATCGCCAACCAGTTGAAGTACGAGAGGCGCTTTAGCATACTCGTTCAGCAAGGATTGCCATCCGCCGACGCGTCCCTGAAGCATCATTTCTGTCTTTTCCTTTCCTTGCATGGCCCCGATTTCCTTCGAATAGACCATATCAATTGTCGAAAAGTCTTTTTTCATTAAAAACAAGGCAGCAATGATCAGTAATACAATAACTCCCAGTTGCAGAAACTGCCTCCGGGCGGCAAACCAGATAACCAGCCATTCCGCGGCGATAAGATATCCTGCCTTGGAGTAAATTCTATAAACGGTAAAGACTGACAGAGCGGTAATTACCAGCAGAAAAACCCGGGACAGAAATCGGATTCCTGACATGAAGTATGACCAATAAAGTATCACTGCCGTCATGGTCTGGAAGCAGTAGAATCGAAGAGTGTAAGCGTCGTGGTAGAAGCCGATATTCCTGACGAGCCCCGCGATAGTCGTCTCGGACCGAATAACGCCTCCAAGGATGTTTTGATAAACCGACATTCCCAGCGGTACCAGCCCTGCGGCTATGTGGGCGAGCAGCAACACCCGGAAATCTTTTCGGGTTCTAAAAAATTCCTGATAGAGGAAGAAACCGATGAACCCGTTGAACGCCCGGAAGAAATAATCTATCGCCATTTTTGCATCATTTCCTACCGTCGTTATCAAAACCACGCTAAAAAGCTGAAAATACAAATAGAATATCCATAGCCCCGACAGAGGGGCACGCCGAAAGCCATGTTCGCTCGACACGAGGATTTTCAGACAAAGCAGTGTAGGCAGCAAGACACCAAAGATTTCTGGCGGCCTGATATCGGCTATGCCGTACTTAAACTCATAGAAACAATCTATGACCGGCCTTATCACAACCGCAACCAAGATGGCCTTCTTTGTGTTCACCGTCAGGGCAAGGACGAAAACGGCAATCAATATGTAGGGCAACGCAATCATTTATTTTTTGCCAGACATTTCTCCAAGATATTACGGAGATTTTCCTCAAAATGCCTCAACGTGAATTTGGATAGATACCGCTTTCTGCCGGCCTTTCCCATTCTTTCCCGTAATGCCGGATCTGTCAGCAACAACTCCAGCCGGTCGGCTGTCGTAAGCGCGTCCATGCGAGGGACGAGGAAGCCGGTTATGTTATCTGCGAGAATTTCAGGTATTGCACCCTCATATGTGGAAATCACCGGAAGCGCGTGACTCATTGCTTCTAACACGACAAGGGGATATGAGTCATTATAAGTGGGAAATGCCATGATATCCGCTTCCGCGTAAGCTTGCCGCTTTTCCTCGCCGTGCCGCGGTCCGCGAACCTCTACAAGATCGTGCAACGCCTTTTCCCTAACGATTCGCCCGAACTCCTGCTCCACTGACGCCGACTCCCATGCTCCGACGAACGAAGCACGAAAAGGCACGCCCCGGATCTTTAACAGCGCCAATGCCTCCAGAAGGACGAATATCCCCTTGTTCACGACCAAGTTGGAGAAAAAGACGATCCGAGGCGTGTCGATTCTGCATGACCGATCATCCCGGTAATCCCTGCCGTCCCACGGGTCAGGAATGCCGTTGGCAAGAAAATGGCATTGCTCCCTTCGTACAACTCGTGCGCTGTCCGCATAGAGGCTCGGAGAGAGCAGGATTACTTCAGCCCCCCGAAAAACCCATTTATAGAGGGCCAGTGTAAGCGGGTTTGTCAGCGCCTTATCAACTCCTTTGCCGTGCAGGTGATAGATTCGCCGAGCACCCGACAGTTTCATTAAAGCAACGTATAGGACGTCCCGGTAAAAGGCCATGCCGTTTGGCGTGAGAGTAAAATAGACGAGATCGGGTTTGTGGGTCAGTGCGCGCACGAAAAGCCTCCACACCAGGGAGAGAATACCGAAGACCTTTGCGACACGCAATTTTCCAATATCTGATATACTAGCAGCGCTCCTGATCGGAAGAACATCAATATCGAAATGCAATCGGAGTTCGTGCGAGTTAACTACGTGTTGGCTCATGACAGTTACGCCATTCACTGGCGGCGGCAGGTGAGTCAAACAGAGCATGAAGGGTTTTCTTTCCATATCGCCTTGTAAAAGCCGGCAGCGGCCCGTTTCAGAGAGAACTCCCTGGCAATTTTAAGTGAATTGTATGCCATATGTGCCAACTCTGCCCGAGGCGTCGTCAACAATCTTTCCAACGCCCGTGTCATCTCTTCGACAGAACCGGACGGAACAACCGCACCGTTACCGCGTACTGCTTCCGGATGATTTCCGACACCATCTGCGAGTAATATTACGTTTCCGGCAAAGAGAGCTTCCACTACCGTCAGGGGATTATTATCACTGAGTGACGGAAGTACAAATATGTGGCTGGACCTGATGTGTTCATAATATTTTTGCTGTTCGCAAAAGCCGGCAAACTCAATGTTCCTGCGCTTATAGCACGTAAGGTCCATAGGACCAGTACCCAGTATCCTAAGCAGGCATTGATCGTCCAATTCAGGCTTCTCTCGCATCAATCGAGAATATGACTCCAGCAGCAACTTGATTCCCTTACGTTCAATAAGTGAACCGCTGAAGGTAATAATGAGCCGCTCTCTATCAAATTTTGCAGACAGTTCGTCATTCGTCAGAGAGAAGTGTTGCTCCTCTATGCTGTTTGGAACAACATGAACGGGGACATCCTGACGATACAAGCGGATATACGCCTCTGCCAGGATCCCAGGAACAATGAAACTTTCTGCGTCGCCATAGATGGCTCTTCGAAATTTTTCTCTGAGCACTGACGTCTTCTTTTCGGTGACTGGCGTCGCTTCGCTCCAGATGGTATACGATTTCGAAGTCTGTCTTTTATAGAAATACGCAGCAATCCCGCCCACATCGGGAGCACAGATAATCATGTCTGGCCTGATCCGTCCAAGGTCTTTTATGAGCGAGAACGGCAACTCCAGATTTCGCTCGTAACCGGCGCGAACGCTGATGCATCGGGATTGCACTTCATTAAAGGCACATTCGGGGAAATAGGTCCACTTCCTCCTCATCTCCTTCTGACCATAGTAGAGAAGTGTCAGGTCGACACCCGGCTGTTGAGCAACCGCATTGAACAGCGGTACCCGGTACGGAGTGCAGTATTTTTGAAGGATAACTATTCTTTTCATGACTGTTTCGCCAGGCTCAATTCACGTAATTTGGCGGCCTGCTTGTCTTGCGAAACGGACCCCTTGCAAGCATATCAATCTGTTCATCGCTGAGCAGGGAGTAGATATAGAGCCCAAACCCCTTTCCCCAGCGTTTTTCGACATATTCCGCAGACCTTCGTAGACGATTAGCCGCTTTAGTCACAGGTTTACCGTCGATCCAATCGTAGTTAGAGATGAGCAAAAGCAGCATTCCAGGATTATTGAACTCGGTAGTTGCAAGATGGTGCCGCTCAACGTCAGGCGGTTCGTTATATTCCATATCATAAACCAAGTCCACCAAACCTGAATTGGCCCATCGGGCCTCCTGTCGTCCTTCGCTATTCATATAGTATTGTGGGTTTCCATCCACGCTGAGAACGCAATCCGGGCGAAGGGCCTTTATAATGCGTGAAATGTCACGAATGATCGTCTCTACTACAGAGTCCTGCCATTCTTGGAGATGAGGCTCCAAACTCCCGTCAGCTTTGGGGTGATCGGCATCATACAGCAGGTCTCGGCCAAAACGTTTTTTGTACTCGGCTTTACAGAGCTCGCAACGACAGGTCCCCATTGTTCTAATATAGTCCAGATTGATGCCGTCAATGGGATAGCGCCTCACCACATCTGCTATGAGCCCGGTGATGAAACTTCGAAATGCGTATCGGTGAAGGTCATAGGCGTGTTCCGGAGTAGCGGCTGAATAAAAGTCACTGTGTCTGCGCGCAAAACCATCCTCCCTGAGCGCCACTGTAAACATGGCATGAACCTGTATCCCGTTGTCGTGGGCGGTAGTTATAATCCTTTCCAGAGGATCTCGGCCTGCAAATCTGTTGTTCGGATCCTTTGCTACAAAGGCAGTCGGGTAACGGGCGCCATTGCCGTGCCAGACACAGGGAATATACACGTTGAAACCCGCCTTTCTGATTCTGCGGATCGTCTCGTGGGAACCGTATTCAGTTTGCCATCCAAAACCCTCATCAAAAATAGTCCTCGTTTCCAGCACTGCGCCGTCCGCCGCAACCTGAGGCCACTTCCTAAGAGGGGTTTGATGTTCGTAGATATCACGGATTTCATTATCAGACAGCGCACGCCGAAAAAACGTGATATTGGCAAAATCGGAGTCTGCCCAGCGTTCGTTTGCCAGTGGTGTCCCGGCATCAGAGCCTATGAGCAGCTTTCCTTCGGGCTGAGAGGAGCCAGTATATAATTTATTAACTTCAGCCAGGACACCGTTCACATAAAGGCGATTGCTCCCGGGATCACCACCATTCCAAATACAGCCAATCTGCGTCCATTCATCTTTTGTCAAGCGGATTCGGCGTGCCATGTTGGCGTAGTCATTGTTATTGCCAATAAAATACAATAGCCCAGCACCTGCCGGCTCCCACCATCCATGACTCACAACAAAATAGCCCTTTTTACCGTCCTTCCAGGGCAACGAGAGAAAGGTGTGCGATTCCATACCACCGTCCCAGTGGGGACGTACCCAGAATATGACCGACCCGGCGGATGGGTTAATGAGTTTGGCGGCATCCATTTCAAGAAATTCACCTTTGTTTAAACGGAGGGCTGTGCCAAAAATGCGGTCGTCTGACATTTTTCCACCGATCCGCTTCAGGATGAATCCGCTATTTTCATCCCGTAGATTTCCTTTCAGCATGACATCAATGGCTCCGTTACAAGCTGGCAGATCGCAAGCACCGGCCCATGTTTGACAGGCCAACGTGATCATGAGAGCAATTGCTGAAGTGAATGCTCGGACTACGTATTTCAAAAAAAACATTAATACTCCAGATTGCACTTACAAGGATGGCCATTCACCTCAGTATGTCTCAACTGATTCAACGTGCTCAGGATTTCACTGCTTTTCGCACGGCAATCATAACGTTCATCGAGATGTGCTGCACCAGAGGTAATTTTTGAAACCAGTTCTTTATCTCTATAGATAGTGAGAATTTTCTCCGCCAAGTCGCTGGCATCACCAGCGCGAAACAGAAGGCCGTTAACGCCATGTTTCATCATGTTGCTGATACCGGCGATATTGGAGGCAACGACCGGACGTCCCTGTGAAAAGTACTCCAAAATCTTGATTGGATAGGTCTGGGCCAAGTCAGGTATGTTCTTGAATGGTATTACGCAGACCGAGGAATCCCGTATGGCCTCAACGAGTTTCTCATGTTTCATGTGATCGATGAATCTGACCTGAGCAGAGCCTTCTAATTTCATGACCTGTTTTTTGACATGGGGAGGGATGTGGCCTACGATCACCATCGATATGCCGGGGATCCGTTCTTTCAGACTGATGAAGGCATCTGCTAGTGTATCCAGTCCCATATGCTGGGAATAGGTGCTCCTCATGCAAAGTATCGTAAAATCGGAAGCATGAGCATCCCTGCGGACAGTCGACTGTCTAGAATAGCTATCCTGCCATATAGCGTTGGGAAGTATCAGCATTTTTTCTTCAGGGATACCAAAATATCTAAATTCCATATCAGGAATAATCGATACAATAGAATGGTCTGCTGAGCGGTATAGGTACTTCATGATGCGCCGAACCAATTTTAGGTGAAGATAGTGACCCAGCCCAAGACTTTCATCAACGCGTATCGGAATATCCCACACGTCCACAACCCAACGACAACCCGTGGCTATCTTGGCGATAAATCCGCTCGCTCCCAGAATAGATGGCCCGGTAATGACGATATTATTTCTACCCTTTTTTCCTGCCTTCAGGAAGTACAACATGGCATAAGCAAGATGCCCAAAACTGCCTTTCCAAGGAGAGTTCAATACATGCGTTCCAGCTGCTATGACACCAGAATAATCGGCACCTTGCGGAGCGATTATTGTCAAGCAAGACTGATGACTCAGAAAATGGGCACGTTGATAATAGTTCATATTTCTGTCGTCAGATACTGGTCTCGCAGAACATACGAATACCACTCGCAGCTTGGCCTGTGAAGCGCCTTCCGGAAGGATCCCGCTTTGAGCATTATGATCATCCGATAATTCAGTCAAACTATCCAAAATGCATTGGTTTTTTAACGCGCCGTCGAATTTTGCGACATATCTTTTGGCGTTTGTCGATATATACTCCCTTAACTTCGCATCACTTGCCAATGTTTCTATTTTTTCCGCAAGTTCGACATAGTTTCCGGGTGTGAATAATAATCCATTGTATCCATCGTCAATCATTTCCGATATTCCCCTGATTCGAGGAGCCACCAGGACTTTTCCCTGTGTCATGTATTCCATGACCTTCGCTGGATAGGTTTGAGCCAAATCCTCGACATCTTTCCAAGGTATAACGCAACAGTCTACTGCTGCAATCAACTTAAGTAGATTGGAATGTTCCATAAATCCCGTAAACGTTACACGGGGCGAAGCCCTTAATTCAGTGATCGATTTTTCAACGTCCCTGTCTATATCCCCTATTATCCACAACCTTATATTGGGAATTTTCTTTTCCAGAAGGTGGAAGGCATTGCCTAATATATCAAGCCCCATATATCTGTTATGATTGCTCCGCATGCATAATAACTGAAATGGCGATTTTTCATCTTTGTGAATATGATTATGAAGGTTCTTGTTTATATTTATCGTCGTTTGCCATTGCAATATTTTTTCTCTCGGAACACGAAAATACCTGAACCCCATATCTGGTAAGATGCCAACGATAAAGAGATCAGCCCATCGATAAAGATAGCGGAAAACCAGTTTCAGCAGGTGATTTTTGATTGTCATCAGTAAATTAGTGCCTAGATAGCGTAAAGGGATATCCCAGACGTCAACCGCCCAAGGCAGAGCGAATGCCATCTTAGCTATAAAACCAACTATGCCAATTGAGGATGGTTCCGTAATCACGACCATGCCGTGACGCCTATTTCTCTTCATGCTCAACCAGCGGATACTTTCAACAATCACCCCCAGCTTGTTTGGAAAACGACCACGGATCACAGCAGTTTCAGAACCGACATGATGGGAAAAATCTGCCCCTTTTGGACAAATTATGGT
>DASPSR010000006.1:0-8786 GCA_035623825.1 Nitrospirota bacterium | reverse complement strand
ACGTTGACTGTTTACTAGAATGGAAACTCCAACCTCCTTAAAAGAGGATGATGTTGATAAGATTTCGAAGAATCGCGATTACAATATTTCATCCGGAAATCCGCACTCATTTCGATTATGCGGCGTGCATACTAGTAGTTGAAATAAGCAAAAAGAGGCCTTGTCTTCAACAGTAACTTCGCGCGTCCATTTTGGTCATGCACCCCTTATAAGTAACGGCGTAGTTGAAAGGTTCAATCTTTATGGTGGTCGCAGGCACGGATGAGTTATGGATCAAGATATCAAAAAAAGCGAAGCTCCCCGCGAGAGGCGGGACGCTTCGCTTCACTTGACTACGCCTTGGCCACGAGCACAGCACAACCGGCGCTCCCTATGACTTTTTCCGTCGAACTGCCCATCAAAAGTCTCTTCATGCCCGTCTTTCCGTAAGTCCCCATAACGATAAGGTCAACACCCCTGCCGCCGGCTGTTTCAACGATGGCATTGAACGACCTTCCCATGGGAGTGACCGCCTCCGCGGACACCCCTTCTTTCTTTGCTGATTCGGCAGCCTCGCTTGAATATTTTTTTGCTTCCGCCCGTTCGCCTTCATCGCGCATGGCCGAGAGAGCGATGAGATGGCTTCCACATCGCTTTGCAATTGCTATCGCTTCCGCAACCGCCGCCTCGGCCTGGGGCAGTCCATCGGTGGCTACCAGTATATTTTTATATTCGATCTGTGCAGCCTTGGGAACGACAAGAACTTTGCATGGAGCGTGAGTGATGACTTTCGCGGCAATCTCACCCATGAGAGCCTTCGCAACGCCTTTGCGCCCACGCCTGCCGATGACGATAATGTCAACTTTCTTCTCGGTCGCTTCGTCCACGATGGCTTGTGCAGCGTCCATTGATTCATGCAGAATGGTTTCACATGCCACGCCTGCTTCTTTCGCCCGTGCCTTAATGGAGTCCAAGTGGGCTGTTGCCTCCTCTTCCTCCTTTTCAAAGACGTTGGACCCTATGGTCTCGTATTCGGGATTCGTCTCAAGCGTCATGCACGCGTAGATCCTGCTCGAACATTTAGAGGCAAACTTGATGGCCTCACGTATTGCGCCCTCACTGAACTCAGATTGGTCTGTTGCCAGAAGAATCTTTTCCAGTCCTCCTATTGGACATGTTGCTCCGTCTGTCATGGTAATATCTCCTTTGGTTATTGATTTAGGTGCGCATTGTGCGAAAGTATAGCATATTCGGACTTAATCAGACTATATTATTTAACGACCTTTACATTCATAACGAATATCGGTATCGCGAGGACAAGAAGTACTGCCATGAGCCAGAACGCATGGAGATAAGCATATTGAGCGATAAGAAACCCCGCCAGGATTGGACCTGATGCATGACCGATATCGAAGATCGTGCCAAAGGTCCCCATGGCGGTACCGAAGTGCTTCTCCTTGCACAGGTCAGCAACCAAGGCGGCGCCTGATGACGTGACGACAGCCTCTCCGAGACCAAAGAGGGCCGCTGTGATCATGAGTAAGTAGAAGCTCTTTAGCATGGGGATCGCCGCGAAGGAGACAGCACTGATCAAAAGACCGCTTACGATAAGTGTCGTCCTTCCGTATTTGTCCGATGTCTTTCCCATGACCGGTTTTGACAAAATGGTCGTAACGACCTGAACGCCCCACAATATGCCAGCCTGAAATTCATTCAACCCCGCTATCTTCACGGCATAAATCGGCAGGAATGCTTCAAGCGCTCCCACAGCCATGTTCTGCATGCCTTCCATGACGGACGTGATGACAACGCGCTTGTCGCTGCCGACTTCCTTGATGCCTGAAACGAATCGTTTGAACGCTTCTCTTAAGCTTGCACCATTATGATCTGATTTCCCGTCCCTGAGCAAACCGAGTGATAAAAGCAGTGCCATCATGCCGGTAATCCCGCTCAGAAGATAGGCATAATGGAATTCCTTGAGCGAAGGATCGGCTGCCCCAACTGAGCTGTGAAGAATGAATCCGCCCAGCGGCGCTCCCAGCAAGTTCCCTATGATGGTAATGGAAGAAAACCAGGAAAGCATCTCTCCCTTTTTCGCTCCTGCAACATCCGCGACAACCGCCATGGAAACCGGACCGTATATAGCCGTTGCAAGCCCGTGAACGAACCTGATGATGATCAAGGGATAGTAGCTGTGCACCCAGAGGTACGTGAACGGCATAAAAGCGAAGAAAAGGAGACCGATGAGCATGGTCCTCTTTCTGCCTATGATGTCCGAAAGCGCACCAGCGGGAAGCTTGAAGAATATCCCGGTCACGGTCGATATGCCAACGGCGAATCCAATGGCCTCAGGACCTGCACCTAGATAGAGTGCAAACAGGGGAAGCACCGGGCTCCTCGCCAAGGCATAGGACAGCCTGGCAAAGAAGCCCACAGTGCAAAGTGCGGTGAATGGTGATAGAAGCTTTGACATGGTAGCTCTCTTTCTCTTAGTGCTTTGCTGGGGCCTGACGGTCGAAATAGATGCTCTTGCCACCAATGCTGATTGGGATGCCCATGGCAACTTCGGCCTGGATCAGTCCCAATGCCCGAGCTGCCGCACCCACGCGCTGCTGCACCCTGTTGTCAACATTATGGATGCTCGCGGTCTTCGCCGCCGACGACAGGGCAACGCCGATGTCCAACATGCGCATCACGCAGTGAGGGCCGGTGTATCCCATCTCCTTTGCCTTCATCTGTTTGTTCTTGGTGAACTCAGCGCACGTAGGATGCCCGCATGCGCCGCAGTCGTACCCGGCAGTCACAGGCTTGGATAGGCCGATCAGCAGAAGTGCCTCTGAATTTTCGATGTTTGATGCGTCCCGTAGCCAAAAAGCTTCGTTCGTGCTCTTCGGCGCATACTCCTTCATCACATTTGCGATCTTTTTGAGATCATCGTCTTTCGTCACCATAACGATCTCGAGAAAATCCTTGCCTCCGGCCTTGGGCGCTGTCCTTGCCGATGCCGCCATAAACTGCACTGCCATTTCAGCAACCTGTTTCATGATAAACCTCCTATTTTGACTGAACAGTGAAAGATTTGAACAATACGTGAGAGTCGGCCTTTGACCACAGCCCGACCCTGCCGCTGACGCTTTCCTTTAACGTAAATTCGAGATATTTTTTGTCATCAACATAGCCTTCGATCTTGTTCCCTTGTATCACGATCTTCAACGTATGCCACTGCTGCGGCGAGATCGGCACGTTATCGATATCGAGCACATGGGACCGTTTCCCGGCTGCGAACGCAAATAATATCAAGTTATTTTCAAGGGCATTTGCCCTGACAGCCAGATATTCTCCGCTTTCTTTTATATTTAAGGCTATTCCAGCGGCCTGGTCCTCTTTCCCACTGATCGCCTTGAATGATACGCTCAGTGTCCCGTTGGTAAAGTTCTTAACTTCTCGATAAATACTGAGCGGAAACGTTTTATAAGCCGCGATGTTCTTCAGAAAGTTCGTACCTTTTTCGCCATAGAGCGCATTAGAGTTCTTCCGCGCTGTCGGTGACAAGGTCCCCTGCTCCCATTTTGTCCCATCAACAACGTACACCGGTGTCGCGCCTTCCTTTTCAACGTACCAGACGCCGACAAGTGGGGCGAACTCGGGTAAATCCTGTGCGGATGATCCAATTTTCTGTGCGTCAACTGGCAATACGAACATAAGGAACACCCCCAATCCAACAACAAGTTTTCTTAACCTATTCATACGAACCTCCAACAGGTACACGTCCGCGTCTTAGAACGCATGACGTACATTTAGAATCTCATCTGTAGCCCAACATAAGAGAGAAGAGTCGGATGATCATCTCCCTGGAGCAGACTTCGTCCGATCGAGGCTAGCACGGTGTAGTTTTCGCTTACATCTTTTCGGATGCCTATATCAAATACATATTCCGCATTCTTGAAGCTGCTATCAGCGGTTCCGAATACCTCGGCCAGGATATCCAGTCCCTTGATTTCGGCGTATTTCACCGCGATACTGTATAACCACGAGTTATTTCCTTGCTGATGGAACTCGTATCCAATGTTCGCGATCATGTCGATGATTCCGATTTTCTTTTCTATCTGCACAGGCAGATTGAATACCGTGCCTTCGTCCACAAGCCCTCGGTTTGCTGACCCTGTTGGATTATTGAATATAAACCGCGGATAGACAGAGAGTGCGACACCATGCTTGCCATCGTCAAGGAATCGCCACTTTACCGCGACCTCGGAATTGCCCAATCCGCTCTTTGCAGATTCATCCTTATTGTCAAGTACGATCCATGAGACGCTGTAATTGAGCTGTATACGCTCGCCGATGCCGTAATTCAGATCGATGGCAGGTGTTTCGTATCGGGTTGCATCTTGTCTCTTATCAATGGTAAAGCCGATGTTCGTCTCCCATTTACCAGGTCCTGGAGTGCCCGTATCGTCCGTAAGGATTGGCGGACCGGCTAATGCACTGAGCGGAAGGTAGACAAAAAGCAAGATCGCCGTAAACCACCGAAGCATGTCATTTCCTCCCGCTCACAACGATGTGCAGTGAAGCGCGGTATATCTCGGTCTGATCCTCGATGAACAATCTGTCGTTATACCGGTTCAGATCATAGATAAGCTTTGCTTCCACCATATAGCTGCCGGACTCCATATCAGGCGTCCATTTAAGTATTCGTTCCTCACCAGCCCTGATAATCTCTTCATGGGGTCCTTGAGCATCTGCCTGCGATGCTGCTACAGCATCGGGCCGTTTCTTATCCTCCTCCAGAAAGGACTTGTCATCGGGCCGCGGACCGTACCATGGCGCGAACATCCAGTCCTTGTTCGCAACCGGTTTGCCCTTGCCGTCCAGAACCTTAACCTGGAGATAGATGGCTCTGCGATTTGAACCCGTAGGAACGGAATGCCCTGCACCAATATTGATCACATGCAGCTCAAGGTCAGATTTCCCTGACTGAGGCTGTACGATCACAAGATTCAGCGCTGTTCTCAAACGCTGCTCCGAATGGCCACCTGTCCAAAGGTGTCTAGCGACAGCCCGAACCGGCACATCGAAGGCTTCCGCCGCTTTTCGCTGCGTCCGAAACATATGACAATCCTGACAGTGCTGTTTCCCAAGGCCGGGTTTGAAGAAATCCTCACGCCACTCAAGGAAAGTCTGTGTCTGCTTGCCCGGAACTCTTTTTCCCATGCTGTGGCAATAAGCGCACATGGAAGATGTTTGCATGCGCGCATCCTTCACTGTCTCGTGCGGGGCCTGTACGTCGTAAGGTCCCCTGATCTTACCTTCCGGCGTGAGATGGCAACTGGCACAGGTCAAACCGCCTTTTTCCATTTCTTTTGTTCTTGGCTTAGGCTTCGTGATTTCGGTTATGTCCATGTCAGGGATGTTGAACGCTTCGGGATAATGACACACATTGCAGGAACGACCTTCTTCCTCGGCCTCCCGCGCATGAATGGGAAAAGGATCGATGCCTGCGGCTGCGTGGGCCGACGCCGAACTAGAGACATTTGAAGGAAGCGCAAAAGGCTTTTCCTTGGGTGAAAGAAGAACCATCTGGTTGTACTTCATGTCACTGCCGAAGCCCATCACGAATTCCTGATAAATCGATACGTGGCACCCGCCGCAGGTTTCAGACGAGGTCGCAGCGCCGTCAGGGAAGCTGAGCGTTGGCGCTGATAAAGATGTCTTATCTTCGGCTCCGGCAGTGTTAATGAACAGGAAGAAAAGTGCTGTTGATACCAGATACATTACTCTTAGTTGCGACTTGGTTATTTGCATCTATTAGATCTCCTTTGTTTGGATTTACAGAATTGTTTTCCAGATGAGTCCAGCCAACGAGGACCCGGCGATCACGGTGATCAAGCCCCATTTGAACCGCGTCATTCCTATGAACGCAACGATTGAGGCCACGAGGGCGTACCATTCAAATCCGCCGGCATCCGGAAGGAGCGTATGACGGGTGAAGGTCACGGCGAGGTTCAGCACCACGCCAACGACGGCCGCGGTGATGGCAGCTAGAGCGGATGCCAGCTTCACATTTCGCCGTAGCGCCTCGATATACGGCGCGCCGATAAAGATCCAGAGCATGGAAGGTGTAAAAGTGACCCAGGTAGCAAGTAGACCGCCAATCGCGCCCGCAAGTGCAGGAGCAAGCCCCGGCGCGTGCGTGTAGGCTGCAACATAAGCCACGAACTGGTTCACCATGATTAGGGGTCCCGGAGTTGTCTCAGCAAGTCCCAACCCATCCATCATCTGCTCCGGCAGGAGCCAGCCGTAGGCATTTACGGCCTGCTGGCCGATATACCCGAGAACAGCATAAGCTCCGCCGAAGGTCACGACTGCTGCCTTGCTGAAGAGCACGCCGATGTCTACGAGGATATCGTCCCAGCCCCGCCAGAGGCCGATGAGGAGAATCGGCAGAAACCAGAGCAGGAGCCCGAGCACGGTGATTCTGAGAGCTCGGAGCCAGCCATGCGAGACGACAGCCGAAGTATTATCCACATCGTTCGCTGAAGGAAGAGTCGTTCCGGTCAGACGAGAGTGCAAGACATACCCAATGACGCCAGCGGTGAGCACGATCACCGGGAATGGCGTGTTCAGGAAATAAATGGCAATGAACGAAAGCGCGGCAAGCGCTACCAGGGCTTTATTCTTTAGAGATTTCTTGCCTATGCGAATGACCGCTTCCGCAACGATCGCTGCGACCGCGGGCTTGAGTCCGAAGAAGAGCGCAGCAACTGATGGAATTGTCCCGAGTGCTACATAGATCCAAGAGAGGCCCCAGAGAATGAAAACGGACGGGAGGACAAACAGTATGCCTGCGGCGAGTGCGCCGCGTGTACCATGCAGTTGCCATCCGATATAGGTGGCAAGCTGCTGGGCCTCGGGGCCAGGAAGAAGCATACAAAAATTCAGGGCATGGAGAAAGTGCTCTTCAGGCATCCATCTTTTGTTCTCCACAACCTCCCTGTGCATCATTGCTATCTGGCCGGTGGGGCCGCCGAAACTGATGAAGCCGAGCTTTAACCAGTAGAGCAAAGCCTCCCGAAATGTGGTCTTGTCACCTGTCATTGGTGTATCTCCCTTTACTAATCTTTCAGGCTTTCGATTGATACAGCATCTCGAACGCTGTCATGCCACGCTCAAGCCCATCAAGGTCGTTCTTTGCCGTCTTGCGGATTCCTGTGAGGATTTCTTCCACACCGGTCGTTTCCGGTTTACCGTACTTATCATCCTTCACGTCGAGATCATGCACGATCTCGGCTATCTTTTTGACCACCTTGTCTTTGATCCCGAAGGATTTTACGAGCACCTCAAATGTACAGAGATCTCCGACATGGGTAAATTGAGCGCCGCGCATGTCAAAGGCTACGGTAGTGTTGTCAAGCGAAGCGATATCACGCTCTTCGATGAACGCGAACGAGGCTTTGGGATCAACAAACCGTTTGATGAGCCAAGCCGATGCCATGCGGTCCACGAAGGGGTTCTTTCTGGTGGCCCAGATCTTTCCCTGATAGTCCTGTGTCCGCCTTGCCACGACCGAGACGGCCTCCTCCGGAGCTTTCTTCCCAGCATCACGGAGGCCGGCTTCAAGCGCCTGAATTCGTTTTTTCATGATATGTCCTGTTGGAGATCCGAAATAATCACGCTTCCGGAGATCCTCGAATTCTTTCGTGAGCTTTGCTGCTTGATCCGCGAGATGCCTGCCCTCCTCGCTTTTGGACCCCTTCCTGATGCTCTGGATCTTTCGCTCGAAAACATCGAGTGTCTTTTCAAGCCGGTGGTATTCCTCGTCCGCTTGCGTGGTAAACAGCCGCTTGATGTCTGCATCCGTCATGGTCCTGATATCCGCGGTCCTGACAAAAGCGCCGTCCCCGCCCATGGACTTGACCTCGCCGATGAGCCATTGGAAGAACTCCTCATGCTCCTCTGTGGCCGGTAGAATATAGACCGAGCCTTTGAGCTGTACTGCACCAACCTTCGCGAGTTTCCGCCATATCTTCATACGGTTGCTGACGGGATGAGACGGGACGGTGTAAAAGATGAGAAGCCATTCCTGGATTGTTTTTTTCGGCATGTTCCCTCCGCTCTATCCAATTGGTTTCGGTCTTTAAATCCGCCCCTACCCCTATACGAAGCAAATATTGTTGTCGCCGTACTGGCAATCATCAGGATGGGAGATATCCCTCTCCGACCCGTGTTCTCTCAGGATTGCCTTGTGGATATCGTCATAGTCCGCAGCCTCCGCGAACGCTACCTCGATAAGGTTCTCTTCGAGAGTTTCATGCACTGCACCTACTTTCCGGGAGTCTGCGTAAATGTCAACGTCCATCTCCAGAAGGGCCGCATCAGCCAGCAAATCCGTGATCCTGTTTAGGAGCCTTTTCATAGGTCACCTCCGTATATATGTAACATCTGAACATACTGTAACATATGTTACATATATTGTCAAGGGAAAAATAGCATGGCTTGAATGAGTATTCTGTGGGGTATGCGCTAGTAGTTACGGATTGTAATATGGAAAGTTGAAGGAAATGGAAACTAAAACAATTTCAGGATGGCATATTTATAGATTCCATAATCAGAGACTATTATGTTTCTAACAGAAATTCTCACTCTATGCGGTTGCCGCGTGTGCGAGTTAGTAGTTGAAATTGACGTGCAATAATCAAACTGAAGTCGACGATTTCTGGCAAACCGTTGAACAGCAGTTTGGTCCTTGTACCCATCTACATGTCGGATACGCGAGATAAGCTCCAAGAATCGGCGCAGCAATGTAAATC
>DASPSR010000064.1:0-58460 GCA_035623825.1 Nitrospirota bacterium | reverse complement strand
GGCGTTGACACTTGTTGTAAAGATAACTCGTAACCTATTGGATAAGAAATGAAAAATAGGGTCAAATGGATTTGGGGAGGAATTAGTCTTTCTCTATTCTTAATAATTATTCTTATTTTCACATTCCGAGTGCCTATCCTGATGCGAGCAGGCCAGTTTATGGCGCCTGAGGGTAATTATATTGCTGATGTCGCCATTCTTGAAGGTACTGAATTTATTAATAGAGGTATGGTAAGGTGTGGGATGAATTTGCTATCATCAGGAAAGGTCAAACGAATTATTGTCGTATTGCACCGAATTGCTCCATCTGACAGACCTTTTGCTTTCAATGAAGATTATCCACATCTTGTCAAGAAAGAAATGGAAGCCCTCGGACTGAAAGAAAGGGATTTCAGCATCATTGTAACCCACATTCATCAGCCAATAACCTTGACAGCAGCGAGAGGAGCATTGGAGACTATCTCTAAAGAAGATGTAAAGAGTGCCATCCTACTGTCATCAGGTTTTCATGCGCGGCGGAGCTATCTTGTATATCAACATTTATGCATTCCATTCCATATTAAAATCTTCCCTTCTGCCTGCTTTAATTCATATCAACTTGACCATTGGTGGTCTCAAGAGAATGGATTGCGTGACTTCGCTGCGGAACTTCTGAAGCTGGCTTATTACATCGCTGGAGGATATATTCCGTTAAAGTTGTCTTACTAACTCTATCGGGGCGTTATGTGCAATGTTCAACCAGTAGTCAATGATCTCTGACTGAAATTGCAGCAATATAGGTAATTCACAGAACTCGATCTTGTTAGAATGCAATATTCCCAGGTGAAAGATGTCAAGAGTTGTGTTTACAGCAATTGTCGACGCAGATAGCGTCCAGGACACCTTATCCTTATGAACATAGACTTGATATTTGGATTTTGAACTTTATCCTTCTTATCATGAGCAAACTGGAAGAAACTTTACGATCAGCATTTGGGGAGAGCGCCACCCAAATAGAAGGGCAGCAGCCTTCCTCTATAGCCGCGTTCCTCGTGCCGAGGGAGCGGTTCGCGGAAGCGGCAAAGGCGCTCAAGAAGGAATATGCCTTGCTTGCGGCCGAGTGGGCTACGGATGAAACCCTTTTGGGAAAAGGCTTCGGGATCTACGCCTGCTACCGCAAGGAATCGGAATATCTCATCGTGAAAACATCTGCACCAGCCGATGATCCCACCTTCCCCAGCCTCACTAAAAAATTCGTCCCCGCCTACCGGTTCGAACGGCAGATAAGTAGCCTGATGGGTGTGACTGCCATCGGCCATCCCGACCAGCGGCCATGGATAAAACATGAAGACTGGCCAGAAGATGCCTGGCCGCTCAGGAAGTCATTTGATGCGTCGAAATCGCTCCCGCGGGTTCCCGGTGAGTACCGCTGGATACGGGCAGAGGGAGAGGGCGTCTACGAGATCCCAGTAGGGCCCGTGCACGCAGGCATCATCGAGCCGGGCCATTTCCGATTTCAGGCCGTGGGGGAAGACATAATCAATCTGGAAGAGAAGTTGGGTTATGTTCACAAAGGGATCGAAAAGAGGTTCGAGGCTTTCTCGTGGCATGAGGCTTCACGCCTGGCGGCAAGGACGTCCGGCGACACCACCGTCGCTCACAGTTTGGCCTACTCGCAGGCAGTGGAGGCCCTGACCGGATGCATCCCTCCTGACCGGGCGCTGTGGCTCAGGGCCCTGTTCCTCGAACGCGAGCGCATCGCGAACCACCTCGGCGACCTGGGCGCCATCTGTAATGATGTTGCATTCGCGATCCTCCTGTACCAGTTCATGCGGCTCAAAGAGATGTTTCTGCGTACGAATCTCAAGCTCTTCGGCCACCGGTTCATGATGGACAGAATCGTACCAGGCGGAACGACTTTCGACATCGATGCGGACGGCGTAACGACAATCCTCTCGGAGCTGGACTGGCTGGAGAAGGAATTCGAGCGGCTCGTGGTCATCTACGATGAAAATTCCTCAGTCGAGGACCGGGTAAGGGATACGGGCATCCTCAAATCGGAGAAGGCGCGGGAACTCTGCGTCGTGGGTTTCGTTGCGCGTGCAAGCGGGCTGAACCTTGACTGCCGTATTCACCACCCGTTTCCTCCCTATGACCGCATCAACGTGAGCATCCCAATTCTCGTCTCAGGCGATGTCCATGCCCGGGCGTGGGTCAGAGTGGAAGAGGTCAGGGACTCCATGCGGATCATCCGGGAGATACTGAAAACCCTTCCGGATGGCGAGATTGCCGCATCTGTCGGCTCGCCCATGCCGGACAGGGCGGGTTTCGCGGCGGTAGAAGGCTGGCGCGGCGAGGTCATCTACTGGGTCCAGTCAGGTCTAAAAGGTGAGATAAACCGATGCATGGTCAGGGACCCGTCGAGCGTGAACTGGCTGGGGCTTGAGCAGTGCATACACGGGAACATCGTTCCCGACTTTCCGCTGTGCAACAAGAGCTTTAATCAGTCGTATTCGGGACATGATCTATGATGGATCTCGAGTCCTTTGCGACATTGCAGTAACTTGATGTCGTTTTGACATGAACTTTATCTAGGAGCCTTATGATACGGATCCTTGGTCAGATATTCCGGACCGGCATCGTCACCGAGCCGCTTCCTCCAGTTACCGACCCGGAGATCGAGAAGATAGGCGTCGAGCTGGGAAAAATTATCAAACGGCATTTCAGGAGAAGCCTCGCCATCCGGCAGGTGGATGCCGGCTCGTGCAATGCATGCGAGCTCGAGATCCACGCTATCAACAATCCCATCTACAACTGTGAGCGCTTCGGCATTCATTTCACCGCCTCTCCGCGTTTCGCGGACATGTTGCTGGTCACGGGACCGGTCTCACACAACATGGAGATCGCTCTTAGGAGGACCTATAATGCCACGCCTCCTCCGAAACTGGTTGTTGCCGTGGGAGACTGCGCATGCACAGGTGGCATATTCGGAGAGAGCTACGCGTCTTTGGGCGGGATCGAAAAGGTCATCCCGGTGGACGCACGCATCCCCGGATGCCCGCCGACGCCTACGGCCCTGCTCCAGGGCATCCTGAAAGCAGTGGGCAGATAGCGCTTTGTTTCATTGATTCCGGATCGATTTTGCGAACAGCTAATTGTTGATTATATTTTACAGGAGGGGGAATACGCTGATGGGAATGATTGGCGCGCTTTGGGGGCTAATGGGGGTCATTCTGCTGCTCGGGAGCGCTGTGTATAGACTGACACCTTTGGCAGTGCAGGCTTTTACCTATGAGATGCTATGGTATCATTGGGTTTTCCTGGCGCTTGTCCTCTTCTTCATGGCCTATGCCGAGGGTTATCGCGCGTTCCAGAAGGGATTTTCCCCGCGTGTCGCGGCGCGCGCCCGGTATCTGCGCACTCACCGTAATAATCTCCACTTGATTCTTGCCCCGCTGTTCTGCATGGGTTACTTTCACGCGCCAAAGAGGCGGCGGGTTACATCCATCTCGGTGACATTGGGCATCATCGCGCTTGTCATCCTTGTACGGCTCCTGCCCCAGCCCTGGAGGGGGATCGTGGACGCGGGCGTGGTCGTGGGCCTGGCATGGGGCCTCATCTCGCTTTTGATCTTCGCAGCCCAGGCATTCAGAGCGCAAGAGTTTCCCTATGCCCCGGAAGTCCCGGAAGAGAAACTGAGTGAGGCAAATGAGTTACCCTGAGAACAGGAAGGGAAGGCATGAGACGGACATGCGGTGATGCAGACTCATTGCATGATATAATCATGCCAAGGAGAATGTGAGCGCTGTGGAACCGGAAACGAAAATGATGCCTGGCAGGCTCGTGGTGTTCCTCATCGGCCAGACCGATACGAACCTTGAGACGACGGAGGTCGTCGAGGTCAAGGCAATAAAGAGCGCCCCCAGCTACCTCGATGTCATCCCCAAGCAGAAGATCATCAGGCTCGAAAAACGCGATGTCGACGGCATCGAGGTCGGATTCCTTGTGAAGGCATATCTGCCGGATGCAGTCGTGGTTGAAGCGTCCCTCGACATGGAGGATCTCCTGTCCGACGCCACTCTGGAATTCAAACGCTCACTCACCGGCGAATGCAGAAAGATCCTGGAAGAGTTCACCTGCAACCGCGAATTCGACGAGGAGTATGGCGTGTACTGCATCTCGGGCTACAGCGGCGACCCCGAAGTCTATCTGTCCATGTATGGAGAAAAGATCGCCGCCTTCCTCAAGAACGAAAGGATGCCTCTCGACGAGGAAGAGGTGCAGGCCACGCTGTCGTCCTATCTCAAATACGGGAAGGACGATATCACGATCGTGGATTGGGACGGCGCGTTCATATTCGATTCTGCCGGGGATTTCGATAGCAATATCGAGCTGTTTGAGATTGCGAACCTCCAGCTCCTTAAGTCCCGCATGCTCGACGACGATCTCGATGAACGGCTGGAAAAGACCCTTCATCTGACGAGGGCGCCGAAGCGGATGCCGATTATCAGTTCCGGAGAGGTGAGGAGGGTGCTCAAAGAGATCATCGAGATACGGACCCAGTCCATCCTCGAATCGGAAGCCGTGGAGCGGAACATCAAGTTGATCGGGGACTGGTACTCTGCAAAGCTCTATTCCCTGATATCGAAGAAGTTTCATCTCGACAGCTGGAAAGCCGAGATCAAGGAAAAGCTCGACACACTCGAGGACGTCTACACCATGGCAACGGAAAACTTCAGTGTGTCGTATCGCGCCACCCTCGAATTCATCATTCTCGGCGGATGGTTCGTACTGCTTCTTCTCTACGTTGCTGAATTTCTCTTTCTGAAATAGCCGCAAAAGCAGGATATTCCCTGATCGAGACCTTAAAGTTCATTTCGTGCCGGCCAATGTAAAAAACACACGCCGCATGACGCTGCTGTTTCAGGAGAATATGGGGCGCGAATTGTAGCCGATGCAGTTCTTGGTCACCGAGTCGGGTGATGCTATGAAGCGGTGTGGACCGTCTTTCTCCTAAGATCATGACTTGCTTCGTAGTCCGGGCGCCCTTTTGCCCATCCCGAAGCAGCATTGTTTCTGCATCCTAGGGATCATCGTTTGCTGTATGTATATAGAAATGCCGGCTTGCAATCTGAAGTGCTTTGATCGACCGCAAGGACTTTGCCGCTTCCTACCTCCATCAGCCTTCCTGTTATTGTATCCTCGCAACTTTCAGTGTCATTTACTTTCTTCGGATTGCGAGCGAAGGTGGTCGCGAGTATATGAGTGGCACCGGTCGTTTTGCCGATTGTTGCTCTTGCGTTATCTGAAATAAGTCCTGTCATGTTCATCTTATATCCGTCGATGATTTCTTCAAGGCGCGATCTATCAACAAATGATACCCCGTCTTGGCTGTCCAAATTATTGAGCACATTATTTTCGATGTCCCTCTGCAGCTGATTTCTCGTGTTTTCTTCCCATGAGTAGTTATCTTCGCTTGTATTGTTCTTTACATCGGTTACAATGACAGCCAGATTGACCTTCTGCTCATCGATGACCGAAAGTTCGTATATCATGTAAACAGACGGTGGCGAATTGAAATACAGTTTCGGTGTGATCGTAAAATCCAATATTTCGTTATAACGATTTACTGCGAAGTGGACATCCTCCCCCCTGTTCAGCTGCATCAATTTCAGGAATTCCTTATGCGAGATTCTATTGCCATTGACCGCTACGATCAAATCTTCTGGTTGGATGCCGGCGTCCTTCGCAGGAGAATCGGCATCAACAGACTCGATGGATAATCCGCCTTGGGCTTCTTTGACATCAAGCCCGGTCCGATATACGGGTATTAGATAATGAGAAGACAAAATTCGAGAATTTTCTGGCTGATGATGCGCTGCACAATTAAAAAGAAGAGGCAGACAAACAAAAAGAAAAAGTAATGTTTTATTGAACATATAGCCTCCCTTGAGGGACCCCGTAGCTTTAACCGTCTTTAAGGCTTTTCAACTAGTGTTATCGGCATTTTTGCTGCTAATCTTTAATGATTGGGCAAAAGAGGTTTTGAACTAATACATCCGCGCAATCCCCCTGCCAGGCGTAGATCGCCAGGAGAGGGTCAAGCGGATTGGTTGGATTTCTTTCTGGGTCTGTCCGGTGATCCCTGCCGGTCGATGTAGTCGCGAACGACTTCCAGCGAAACATTGCCGACGCTTCCCACATAGTAGGCCCTGTGCCAGAAGACGGGTTTAGAGTAGAACATCTTGATGTGTTCCGCAAACTGTCGGCGCAAACGTTTGGAACTCGCTGATTTAAGATTGTTGATAAGTGTCGAAATGTTGAGCGCGGGATGGATATCGATCAGCATATGCACATGGTCCTCCTCGCCCCCGAACTCAATAAGGCCGCATCTCCAATCGGAGAGTATGCCGGCAAATGCCGACCTCAGGAAGGCAAGCATCTCGGCATTTAAAACTTTTCTCCGGTATTTTGTGACGAATACGATATGCAGCCTAATCAAATATACCGCATGAGACAATGATTTATTTGGTTGATTTTCCATGCGACCTAAGATACAATAGAATCATGGCGCTGTCAAGCGGAGTAAAATTCAGATGCTACCCGACCGAGGAGCAGGCGAGAAGCCTCACTTTCTGGATGAACTGCCAACGGTATATTTACAACGCGAAAGTTGGCGAAGAGCGCTACTTCAGGAAATTCAGGGACAAGGCTCTTTCCCTCACCGGGATAGATATCCCCTTTGACCAGCAGTACTCGCACTTCAAGGACAGGAGCCTCACCCCGCATCTCTTCGAAGTGCCGTCTCAGGTTCTGAGGAACGGGGCAACCCGGTTCATGATGGCGTACAAGCGGTTTATCTCCGGGTTGGCGAGCCGGCCGGTGTTCAGGAAAAACAGGGGGCGACAAACCGTATGGCTCACCTCTGAGCTGTTCAGGTTTGAACCAACGGGGAGAACGAGAAAGCGAAACGGCAAAATCATCTATGGTCATAAATTGATGCTCAGGACGAAGAGCCATGGCCTTGGAGAACTAAGGTTTAAAGCTCATGTGGAGTACAACCTCCCGTCAACTATAACGGTCTCCCGGGATAGCGGCAAGTGGTACGTGTCTTTCTCCTTTGAGAAGGCCGGCTCTGAAATGGCCAAAGAGGTCCTGATAGACCTGTACAGCCACATGGGGAAGCAAGAACTCGAGCAGGTCAGTGTGGGACTTGACAGGGGATTGTATATCCCTGTTGCCGAAAGCACCGGGGATACCCACGGATTCAAGAAGGTCGAACTCTTCCGAATGGCGAGAAAGGATCGCCGGAGGAAGAGATACCAGAGGCAGATGGCCAGAAGAACAAAAGGATCGGGTAACTGGAAGAGGTCGCTCCGGGAAGCTCATAAGAGCAGTGAGTACGCGATGAACGTCCGCAAGAACTTCGCGCATCAGGCCAGCAGGAAGATCGTGGACGGGAGCTGTGAGGTGATCTTCTTCGAGGACCTTAACATAAAGGGCATGACCGCAAAACCGAAGCCGAAACCAAACGGCCATGGCGGCTATCTCCCGAACGGCGCCGCGGCAAAGGCTGGTTTGAGCAAAGCAATCCTTGATTCGGCGTGGGGCAAAGTAAAACTATTCACGAATTATAAAGCGCAAAGACTCAACAAACTGGTACTGTCGATACCGCCACATGGCACATCGCAGGAGTGTTCCCGGTGCGGGCACACTCACCCGGACAATCGCCTGTCACAGGCAGGGTTCGAATGCACGAGCTGCGGATTTACGGAGAATGCCGACATCAACGCAGCCCGCGTCATAAAATCACGCGGGATCGCAAAACTGATTGCCGGAGAATTTACCGTAAAGGCGAAGAAAAGGGCCATGAGGCTGAAGAAAAAGGCACCACTAGGGCAGGGACTGCCCGATGTTATGCGCGGGGAGAGGCACATAAGACGGCATATCGGGGAAACCGCTATGCTGCAAGCTTCTTTGAACCGTGAAACCCCCACTATAATCGCAGCATAAATATAGTGGCGGGTAGTTCATCTGTAGAAACAGCAATTCGGGGGCTAAGCCGACAGCAAGGAAGGAAGCCGCGATACGGACGGTCACGGACATGCGCTCTTACACGAAATGTACATGGGAATTACTGGAAAAAAGTTAACAAGGGCGAGACTGTCCGATGGGTAGAGCCTCTTACAAGTGGGATCTCAGAAAGAAGGAGCGATCAAACGCAGCATAAATTTAGTGGCGGGTAGTTCATCCGATCATCCCTAGGGACTTAACAGCGCTTTTTCTTACCCGCTCTTCGGGATCGTTGAGGAGCGCAAGGGCCCGGTCATGAATCATACCCAGAGACCAACAGCAAGGGCTGCTCAAAAGCCGCCCTTGATTACTCATTATCAACTTACTTGTGAATTAGTGGCCGCCTGCTTTCAAGAGACCGCTTGCCGCCAAAGACAGCACCAGCACTTCCACGATGGCAATAACGACGTACGCCGTATCCTTCTTCCTAAACAGGATCGGCAGGAGCACTAGGTAGCACAGTATCGTGAGTCCCGACAAGATCGCGATACCTACAAAATTGAGGTAGTCGCCCTTTCCGACCAGTGCAGCCCATTGCCAGCCAGTAGGTGCGTTGAGAGTATGGTTGAAATCGTGGACCCTCATTCCCCAGTATTTCGGCAGATCATCGATCGGAACGAAGCTCGGGATGACCCCTGATATGTAAACAATAAACGTGATGATAAGCAAGGCTAGACCGAACCACATGCCGATACTTAGGACGCTTGCGTATGCCATCTGTTCTTCCGATGCTTTGGTTTTTTCGTTCATCATTTTTCTTCCCCCTATCTCCAGACTCCGAGTCCCTTGAGCAGGGATCTAGCTCCTGCGAAGAGCAGGAGGCCAATCACCATCCATTTGATGGCCTTGGGTTTCGCCTTGGCGAGTATCTTCACGCCCACGATGGATCCGATCATGATGCCCACGAGGGACGGCACCACGATCATGGGAAGCACCGCGCCTTGGTTCAGATATACCCATGCCGCAGAAGTGTCGGTGATCGAGAGCAGGAACTTGCTCGTAGCCACCGATATCTTGAGCGGCGCGCCCATCATGAGGTTCAGCACAGGCACGTTCGCCCAGCCGGCGCCGAGACCGAACATGCCGGCCATGATGCCGATCACGATGAACAGGGTCAGACCCAGAGGCGTTTTGTGGACATTCCACTCAACGTCCTTGCCGAGCGATTCTTCCCGGTAGATGCCCATGATGCCGAGGCTCTGAGACAGCGCATCGGGCTTCGGCACTACGGGGAAGTCGGACTTCTTCGCCGTCGCCATGATGACCACGATGAGCAGGATGGTCGCGCCGAGGAGCGTATTGACGACATCCGGCTTGAGGGCGAGGCCGATCATCGCGCCGACGATCGCAGCTGCCGACGCGATAAGTGCGACGGGAAGAGCGAGGCGAAGGCTGGCGAGGTTCCTCTTGAGGAGACCAGGGCCGGCAGCAAGCGCGCCCGCAAGCGCCACGAGCAGGCCCGCGCCTCTCACGAAATCGATATGGAATGGGAAGAATCCGCCCACGATCGGCACAAAAAGCACGCCTCCGCCAACGCCGCCGAGGACAGCCAGAATGCCGAGGATAAACGTCACGATGAACAATGCCAGCGGCCAGATCCACCAAGGTGCTGTCGATGCCGGTCTTGCCGCAGTCGCAGCCAAAGGCGTCTCTACCGCTGCAGGTGCCGCCGCTTCATGTGTACCGGACGAAGCAAACACTGCACCAGCCGCAGTCAGCGCGATTAAAACGACCAGCAGCATGAAAAAGACCTTCAAATTACGCTCTACCATTTCTTGTCCTTTCCTCCCTCGTATGAGTCCAATCCAAAATTATTATTGAAAAATTCAATTGCAATTTGCAACTATATCGTTTCATTATGCACTTTTTCTTATAATATAATAATAGAGATGATGTCAAGAAAAATGTTCCCGTTTCAGTGCACAAAATCCATAAAATCATCATAACGCGCCATAAGAATTATTTATAAACAGTCCGGAATGAATTTGTGGTGCGCAGAAGCAAGAAAGTACAAGCATCAAAACATAAAAAGTGGCCGACATTCGCGGAACAAACACACTTGCATTTTATTCTGATCTTTACGAGACTGCTAAAAAAAAGTCCTGCACGGGAACAAGAGTGTTGCAGATGAAATCCCTGCAAGAAATTCACACAGGACGATTGGAGGAAAAAGAAAGGAAGTCACTACCGGTAGACTGGGCCGGGTCTTTCAAAGCGGAGTTCGGTCTGAAGGAGGGCCAATTTCAAGATGAAATATTGACGGGCTTGATATGCGTAAAAGACGGTTTTTACCGCCTATGGTTTTTGTGATTCTCCATTGCCTTTTTCGCCATATCGGCAAGGATGATGTCGGGGTCTGAAGCAGCGCGTTCAACGGCCTGCATCGCCTTGGGTCCGCCAATCTGGCCCAGGCTTCTGATGGCGCTCCTACGGACAATAAGTGATGCGTCGTGATTCAGTGCATGGATCAAGGAGGCAACGGACTCACGTGAACCAATCATCCCCAGGGCCTTAACGGCGCTCTTTCTTACCCGCTCTTCGGGATCGTTCAGGAGCGCAAGGAGCTGGGGTACCGCATCTTTCGAACCGAGTTCTCCAAGCGCGAAAGCTGCATTGCTCCTGACTCCCATATTGGGGTCTTTCAGCGCCTCTCTCAACGCTGCTGCAGCTTTTTTGTCCTTGAGCTTCCCCAGTTCTGACGCAGCCTTGACTCGGACCAGGCCGAGGCCATTTTGCAGATCATAAATCAAGTCTTCAAAACCCATTGTTTCCTCCTGAGGTCATTGCCTGATACTCGCGATAGAGGAGGGGAAAAGTCATGCCGGACCGTGATTTCGATAACTAATCAGTCTCCAGCCCATACTTCTTGAGCTTCCTCCAGAGAGAGACCCGGTCGATACCGAGTATCTGCGCGGCGAGGGTCTTGTTGCCGCCGACCTCGTTCAGCACCCAACGGATATACGCCATTTCCTGTTCCTCGAGCGATGGTATCTTGCCCTCCTTCTTCCTGAAGGTCTTGATGCTGAGCTCGCGCAGGTCCTCGGGCAGATGTCCAGACTCGATGGTGGCCCCATTCGTTAGCGCCACACCGCGTTCGATGATGTTCTCGAGCTCCCGAACATTCCCCGGGAAGTCGTAATTCATGAGCAGTGCGATCACGTCCTCGGTGATTTCGGTCACTTCTTTCTTCATAAGCAAGGCGTATTTCTTCAAGAAATAAAAGGAAAGCAGCGGGATATCGTCCTTTCGTTCAGAAAGAGGCGGAATGCGGAGCGAGACCACGTTTAGCCGGAAATAGAGGTCCTGTCTGAAGGCGCCGGTTTTCATGGAATCATGAATGTCCCTGTTGGTAGCGGCTACGAACCGCACGTCTACCTTCAACGGTTCCGTTCCACCGACACGAAGGACCTCTCTCTCCTGGATAACGCGGAGGAGCTTTACTTGCATGGACGGCGACATTTCCGTGATCTCGTCGAGGAACAGGGTACCTCCCGACGCCATTTCGATGAGCCCCTTCTTCATGCTGTTGGCGCCGGTAAATGCACCTTTTTCGTGACCGAACAGTTCATTCGATAGAAGATCCTCGCTAAAGGCGCCGCAGTTGAGAGCGAAGAAGGGGCCCTCAGCGCGTTTGCTGTTCACGTGGATGAAACGAGCGAAGAGCTCCTTGCCGGTTCCGCTCTCGCCGGTGATGAGCACATTGCAATCAGTCGGCGCGATCTGGCGTGAGGTTTCGAGAGTCTTCTCCATGTTCGAGTCCTGCGTAATGATCTTGACCCTGCCTTGATAGCTTTCGAGCTGTTCCCGCAGGTTCCGGTTCTCGGTTTTGAGCTTGACCTTGTGCACAGCCTCCTTCACGACCTTGCGCACCTCTTCAAGCTTAAAAGGCTTTGCAATATAGTAGAACGCACCGTGCTTCATGGTCTCAACGGCGGAATCGAGCGTGGCGTAGCCCGTTATCATGATCACTTCGGAATCTGGGTAAAACTCACGGCTTTTCCGCAGGATCTGCATGCCGTCGACCTTTTCCATGCGCAGGTCCGTAAGCACCACATCAAACTGCTGTTCATCGAGCAGCTTGAGCGCGTTCGGGCCGCTCTGCGTAGCCGTCACATCGTACCCTTCCTTTTTCATGACGTGCTCAAGGTTCCGGAGAGCGACCCGCTCGTCGTCAATGATCAGTATTTTTGCGGTGTCTTGCACGATCTTTACTCCCTCACCGGCAAACGCATCAAAAAAGACGTTCCCTTGCCGGGTTCGCTGTCCACGGCGATGCAGCCGTCGTGTTCTTCGATAATCTCGTGTACGATGAAGAGACCGAGACCTGAACCCTTGCCTACGTCCTTGGTCGTAAAGAAGGGGTCAAAGATCTTTGGAATGATATCGAGAGGTATACCGGAGCCGCTGTCCCGTATCTCGATATCAACGGTGTCTTCTTCAAGAGTGCACTTGCCGCGGTATTTTAGATAATTGTAGATGCCAATCTTTTCGTCCTCGATATCGTCAATCGTTCGGTGCTTCTCGGCCTTGATGGTTATCGTCCCCTCGTCCGTGGTGATTGCGTCAATGGCGTTTTTGACCAGATTCAGGAAAGCCTGTTGAATTCGCTGTTTGTCGGCCATGATCATGATGTCATTGGCGACGGCCAATGTGATCTCTATTCTCGCCGGTACTTGTCCTTTGACGAACTGGATAGTTTCTTCAAAGAGCTTTTTCAGCGACAGCTTCTCCTTCTTGAACTCCCTGTCCCGCGAGAAGTCGAGCAGGGAACGGACGATATTGCGTGCCCGGTCCGTCTGATCGTTGATCTGGGTCATGAGTTCCACTGAGAAGTCGGGGTCCAGAGGCCAGGATCCGGAAGGCCGTCGCTCACGCGCTTCCTTGAACTCTTCCATGAGTATCTGGTTGGACGAAGAGATGTTGGACAGGGGATTGTTCAGTTCGTGCGCCACGCCGGACAGGAGTGTGCCTAGTGACGCGAGCTTCTCGGACTGGATTAGGTGCCGTTCATGCAGTTCCAGCTCTTTGAGCATTTTGTTGAAGGCCTTCGTGAGGGAGACGATTTCACGATCCTTCGAGTCGATCGCAACACGCTCGAACTTCCCCTCGGCAATGACTCCCATGCTCTCTTCCAGTGATTTCAGCGGTCGCGATACCATACGCGACAGAACCTGGCCCAGGGCAATCACCGCAATGGAGATGAGCACGATCGACGTTATGAGGATGCGCTGGGAGTTGTTGAGGAGCGCCTGAAGGCTCCTTCTCTCTGTCTTCGAGATCTCTTCCGCGATTGTGATGATGTCCTTGCCGTTGGCGCGTATCTTGCCTTCGAGCATTGTCTTGCGAGCCGCATTGTTGGGCCGTTTTTCGACGCTCTGGTTGTTCAGCTCTGCGTATTGCTCCATGATATCCTTGTATTCTTTCAGCTTGACCTGGATCGCCGATATCTGTTCGGGTGATGCCACGGCAGTAAACCCCGTGATATTGCGATCGATGATGTCCTGGGCCTTGGACACATACGTGATGTTCTCGTTATAGTCCGACCTCTGTTCGTAGAGAAAGAAGTTCTTCTCGAACCGCCTGATCTCGAGCGTTGTGTCAAAAAATTCGGAGATAGCCTCACCGAACACGATCTTCTTTTCGACGTACCGAAGTTCAAGATAGGTGAACATGGTCAGGCCGATGATCATGGCTACAATGGCATAGTAACCGAACGTTATCTTCTGGCGTATGCTTGGTTTATAGTTGAACATGGGCTAAATCAGCACCGCTTTCACGACTTCCGTAATGGTGTCGGCGATCTGGATGTCGATGTCTCTTTTCATATCTTCGGTTAAATCATCGACATCGTCTTTGTTTCGTGCGGGCACGATCACGGTCTTGACCTTTGCTCGTTTGGCCGCGAGGATCTTTTCCTGGATTCCGCCGACACGGAGGATGCGGCCTGTAAGTGTTATCTCGCCGGTCAGGGCGACGTCACGCCGGGCGGGCCGCTTTGTCAGGAGCGAGGCGAGGGCAATAAGGATAGTGATGCCCGCCGATGGGCCGTCTTTCTGGATCGCGCCGGAGGGGACGTGGATGTGGATGTCGTGGCGCTCGAAGAAATTATCGGGGATCCCGAATGCTTCGGCATTGCTCCTGACGTAGCTGAGCGCCGCCTGTGCCGATTCCCTCATCACATCGCCGAGCGAGCCGGTGATGATGAGCTCTTTGTCGCCTTTCATCTTGGCTGCTTCGACAAAGATGATATCGCCGCCGGTCTCGGTCACCACGAGGCCTGTGGCTACGCCGATCCGGTCCTGTTCCTCGATTGCCTCGAAGTGGAACTTTTTTCTTCCGAGGTAGCGCTCCACAGATTCAGGGATTATGGTCAGGACCTCCGCTGCGCCGGTGCTCTGGAGCGTTTTCCGGGCGATCTTGCGGCAGACCGTGGCGATCCTCCGTTCTAGATTACGGATGCCGGCCTCATGCGTGTACTCCTGGATGATTTTATTTATGGCCTCTTCCGTGAAGACGACCTGGCCCAAGGAGAGGCCTTTTTCGCGGGTCTGCTTTGGGCAGAGGAAGCGCATGGCGATACGCGCCTTTTCCTCCTGCGTGTACCCTGCAAACTCGATGACCTCCATACGGTCGCGGAGCGGCGCCGGGATGGTGTCGAGCACATTAGCGGTGAGGATGAACATGACGCTTGAAAGGTCGAACGGGACGTCAAGATAGTGGTCCACGAAAGAACGATTCTGTTCGGGGTCGAGCACTTCAAGCAGGGCCGATTCCGGGTCCCCCTTGAAATCGTGCCCGATCTTGTCAAGTTCGTCAAGCATGATTACGGGATTGGCCGATTCCACTCTCCGGATCTCCTCGATAACCCTACCAGGCTTTGCGCCCACGTAAGTCCTTCGATGTCCGCGGATATCGGCCTCGTCCTTAAGCCCGCCAAGAGCGATTCTCGTAAATTTTCTGTTGAGTGCCCGGGCAATGGATTGCCCGAGCGACGTTTTCCCTGTGCCCGGTGGACCGGAGAAGCAAAGCACCGAGCCCTTGGTCATGGGCCGGAGCGATTTTTTCTCGGCCGCCCTCTTTACTGTGTCGCGCACTTCGTCGAGCTTAAACGGTTTGGCAATATAGTGGAACGCGCCTTTCTGCATGGCTTCGATGGCCGAGGGGACAGTAGCGTAGCCTGTCACCATGATCACCTTGGTGTCAGGGTATTTTATCTTGACCCGATCCAGAATGTCCATGCCGTCGATTTTCCCCATTCGGAGGTCGGTCAGGACCACATCAAACTCCGAAGATTCCAGCTCCCTGAGCGCCCCTCCCCCGTCTGCTGCCGTGGTTACGTCGTAATTTTCTTTCGTGAGGATGTGCGCGAGATTTTTCCTCGCGATCTCTTCGTCATCGATGATCAGAACGCGGGCCTTTTTGTTCATCATGAGCACTTTGATAGCCAGGTGCTCCATAATCCGCTCTTTTATCTTGTCCAGACCGTAGTGGTTTTCATTTAGGATGCGTTCGGCGCGGACGATGTTGAGATTGTCTTCGGTTTTTCTATTCCAGGGCAGGGAAACAAGGTAATCGATATAGGTAATGCCGATGGTATATTCTGCGGACGAGAAACTGATTCTCGTTAAAAGGTCAAGTTCCTGTTCGGCGATCTTCGCGACAGGAGGGGGCATGCTTGCCGACGAGACCTTCTGGCGAAGTTCTTCAATAATGAATTCATGCTGCTGGTCATCTGATTTCCTAAAAAATTTCATCGCGTACCGGGATTTTTTAGAATAGTTGCATTTTACAACGATTTTATTTTTTATGCAACAATCAAAATTAGGTTTAAAATTCAACCAGTAATACGTGTTAAGTTCATTACTATTGCAAAATTAAACAGTGGGGCCATGAGCTGATTTTATGAATTGTTTGAGAATATAATGTTTTCAAATAGTTAAATGACATCATCCTGTTGGCACGATAGTTGTAATATGAATTGCAGAAAGAGAAAATAGAAATGAGGAGGAAACGGCAATGAAAAACATCTTAAAGAAATTCGAAACGGCAATGGTGGCAGCTGCGTTCGCGGAAGAGGGTGAGTTTGAGACGGCTCGCCAGATCATGAATGAAGACCGGCCGAGAAAGACCGGTCGGCCGACAGTCCAGGATTACAAACGTCCTGCTGCGAGAAAAGAATTGCGTGCCGACTAGCATTTTGCAGAACATCTTCCGCGGCATTCCGCATGCCCCGTGGATATCGGATAGTCTACAGAGGGTCTATGGAAACGACCAAACTGAAGAAAATGATGAAAAGTATAGAAACCGCCCTGGCGGCAACGACTTTCGCGGAAGCAGATGAGGGCGTTACCGCACAGTCAATGCTGCAGGAAGGGAGAGGGGTCCTTCTTGCGCTCAAAGAAGGGCAGATTGATATCAAGACGCTGAAATACGCCTTGAACACTGCAAGGAGAATCGGCGCCCACCTCGACATTCTCTATGTTTCATCGACCGGCAGGAGGGAGCGCAGGATCGATCCCGTACTGGACCATTTCGAATCGGAGCTCAAGGCGGCTAATGTCCCATACCGGCTGATCTCGCGGACCGGCTGTCTAAAGCAAGAGATCATCGACTATACGAACAGCGAAAAGGAAATCCTGTTCGCCGTCATTGAATCCCCCCACAGTCTCGATGCCGATTGTAATAAGAGAGATAAAACGCTTGCTGAACTATGGCAGCAACTGAAATGTCCGCTCGTCGTGGTGATGGACGGGGCCAGGGCATAGCATGACTGAATAATGCATATGAATCTGACAGGAGCAGGGTATGGGAATTTTTTTGTCCCCGATGCTCTGTCAAAAAAACATAAGGAGGAATCATAATGGCACAGAGCACCACAAAAAAGAAGCCGGTGGGAAAGTTGATCGTTATGGGCATCATATCCATAGCGTTCTACTCGGCCCTCCTGCTCAAGCAGGATCTGGTAAACAGCACATTCGCGAAGGGCGGAATGTATGCGCTGCTACCGATCATCACCGCGTTTGTCTTTTCTTTCGTACATGGCTCGTTCACAGGCAACTTCTGGACCGTGCTCGGCATTGAGGCCGCGAAGAAGAAAAAGGAGGTAAAATAACATGCACGACATCGTCGCGAATTTCATTAATCTCGATGCCGTTACCATCCTCTACCTGTTCGGGGTAGGCTTTGTGGGCGGTCTTGTGAGCGGATTTATCGGTTCCGGCGGGGCGTTCGTCCTTACACCGGGCATGATGAGCCTTGGTGTCCCCGGTCTTGTGGCGGTGGCGAGCAACATGTGCCACAAGTTCCCGAAGGCGCTCGTGGGCGCCATCAAGCGGGCCAAGTACGGCCAAGTCGATGTTAAACTCGGCATCGTTCTCGGCATATCGGCAGAGGCCGGCGTGCTCTACGGTGCGCATATCCAGGAGAAGATCAAACTGGCTTTCGGCGATGCCGGCTCGAACCTCTATGTGAGCGTCGCCTTCGTCGTAATCCTCGCCACGGTTGGAAGCTTCGTCCTCCGGGATGCCTGGAAGACATATAGATCCGGAAACGCCCATGCAGAGGAGAAAACCGGCGAGCTTGCCAGGCGGATACAGTCAATCAATATTCCTGGCACCATGGTCTATTTCAAGAGCCTGAACGCCCGTGTATCGGTGCTCTTCACCATCCCCCTCGGGTTTGCTACAGGAATGCTGGCTGCCACGATCGCTGTCGGCGGCTTCATCGGCGTTCCTTCCATGATCTATGTTCTCGGCGCACCAAGCCTCATGGCCTCAGCCACTGAACTCGTGATCGCATTCGTCATGGGTCTTGGCGGCTCCCTCAAGTATGCCCTTCACGGCCTGGTCGATATTCGCCTTGCCATGATCATTCTCGCAGGCTCTCTCTTCGGCATCCAGCTCGGCGCCATCGGGACCACCTATGTGAAGCCGTTCATGATCAAGGTGGTGATGGGCGTGATCATGGTCATCGTCCTGTTCAGCCGCGGCCTGATGGTTCCCGTGTACCTGTCCCAGCTCGGACTCATCGAGAAACTGAACGACAACATGGTGAAGATGCTCAAGACCACCAGCTTCGCCATCATGATATTCGCATTGGCGTTAGGCGCGTTCATCGTCCTGCGCGCCATGTGGCAAGGCCGACAGGCAGAGAAACTGCAGCATGCCTCTGGAGCCCTGGAGCATGGGGAAATATAGGAAGATCCTCGTCGCAGTCGACAGTTCGGAATCCAGCAGGAATGCGCTTCACCAAGCTTTCAAACTGGCGAGCGAAGAGAAATGCTGGATAACAGTGACGTCGGTCGTTCCCCCGTACGAAGGCGAAATCGAGATCCTTGGTATTAAGGATATCAGGGCTGCCATGAGGAAGCCTTGTGAGGACGCCCTCGCCGAGGTCGAAAAGATATCAAAGACCGAGCGGATGCTCGTCAAGACGGTCTGTGAAGAAGGCGAGGTCTACGAGCGGATCGTAGACCTCGCTGATGCTGAGAACTGCGACGTGATCGTCATGGGCAGACGCGGGCTGCGCGGCATCCAGCGCAGCCTCGTGGGGAGCGTCACGGCGAGGGTAATCGGCCATACTCAGCGTGATGTCCTCGTTGTCCCGAATGGCACCACTTTGGGGTGGAAGAAGATCGTGCTCGCCACCGATGGTTCGAAGTACAGCGCCGCCGCGACAGCGAGAGCGATTTTGTTCGCCCGATCCTACGGCGGAGAACTGAAGGTCGTCTCGGTCGTGGATGTGCCTGCCGAGTTTCACGCCGAGGCGCCGCAGGCCGTCGAGGATCTGGTCAGGAAGGCGAAAAGCTTCGTGAGCGACGTCAAGAAGCAGGCCGAGGCAGCCGGGGTCAATTCCGAGACTTTTGTGGCAGAGACGGAAGCCTCCGAGGCGATAACGAACCTGGCGAAGGATCAGGGCGCGAACATGATTATCATTGGTTCTCACGGCAGAACGGGCCTGCGTCGGCTCCTCATGGGAAGCGTGGCTGAGAAGGTCATCGGCCATGCACCCTGTCCGGTGCTCGTTGTGAAGCACTGATCCTACTACCTACCTCAAGCATTCTATCCCTTTTATAATTTGACAGAGCGGAGCGAGCAGGGTATAATGCTGCCATCGAAAGGGGGAGGGATATCATGTTCGAAGGACTATTTCAACCGCTGCACCTGATCTTAATCCTGCTGATCGTGCTCATCATATTCGGTCCCGGCAAGCTCCCGGAGCTCGGAGCAGGGTTGGGCAAGAGCATCAAGGCCTTTAAAAAGGCCATGAAGGAAGAAGACACAAAAGAGAAGCTTGTTGAGCACAAGGAAGAGAAAAAGGCGTAGCCAGCTGGCTGGTTAGGCAGAGTATCACGGTATTGGAAAATCCTAAAAACGGGTTGAGATGGTCATCTCAATCCGCTTTTTTTTGCACCGTTTCCTCTTTGCAGGCGGCCATTGGGTGGGAGTATCACCACTGATAACAAAAGTTGAACCTGCTTTCTAGCTACCATTGATTGAATCTGGAGGTCAGAGGGGCAGCTTTTTTGTCCCTTCTTCGACAAGGGTCTGGGGCTCAGAGGTGCTTAGAGACTGGAGCCTGTCGCCGAACTTTTCAAGCCGTCTGTCCGCTTCGTCGTATTTCGTCTTGACGTTCGTCAGGTGTTTCCCGACTAGTAAGAAATCCGTTCTGAACCGTTCGAAGTCCCCCGAGAGCCTCTCGAGGTTCTTCAGGATTTCCTGGGTCTGCTCCTCGATGTGCAATCCTTTAAGGCCGAGGAGGATGGTCTGAAGGTAGGCATAGAAACTGTTCGGAGATACCGGGATCACGCGTTTGGAGAAGGCGTAGTTCAGGAGCGCCTTGTCAGTATCCACGGCCTCGTCCCTGATGATGAGCTCATAGTAAACGTTTTCGGCAGGGATGTACATGAGGGCGAAATCGAAGGTGCCTTCATCGGGCAAGATGTATTTTGAAGCGATCGCGTCGATATGCCTCTTCACGTCGGCAATGAACCTCTTTTTCGCCGTCTTTCGCTCTTCTTCCGATGCAGTCTCAACGATGCGCCTGAAGTTTTCAAGAGGGAATTTGGCATCGACAGGCACGAGGTTGTGACCGAGCATGATGACCGCATCAACTGTCTCACCGCTCTTGAACTTGTGTTGAAGCGTAAAGTGGGCCGGCGGGAAAATCTGGGCAAGGAGGTCGCCGAGAAAGAGCTCGCCGAGCCCGCCGCGCAGCTTGGGCGAGCGAAGGATCTCCTGAAGGCTCGCTATGTCTTTCCCCACGTCGAACACTTTCTTCGTGGCTTCGCTCAGGCTGCCGAGCCCCTTGCTTACCTCCTGCACAACGCGGGCCGCGTTGTCCAGCCGCGTATTCAGATCGTCCGTCGATTTCTGGAGCTGCTGGGTCACCTGACCTAGCTGAGCGTTCACCTGCATCGTGATCTGAGCGAGCTGCTGATTCACCGTTTCCTGGTTCCTGAGCATGGCCTCGGTGACCTGGCCCCGAAGGGACAGAACCTCCTGCTGCATCAGGCCGATGGTGGGGTCAGCGGTCTTCTTCTGGGACTGAGCAATGAGCCAGAGAAGGATGAGGACGACGACCGCAAGGAGTATGAGTATGGCTATCTGCATGAAGGACCTTCAGGACGAGGTCGGGGCTGAGGCCGGGGATAAGTGACATTTAGCCGCAACCAGCCTTAGCGATGACCTGATTATTTTACTTGATTTCCAGCATCCGGTCGAGGGCCCGTTTGGCCGGGATGCGGATCTCTTCGGGCACCTTGATGACGTACTGCATCTTCTCCATGGCTGCAAGAACGCTGTCGAGCCTCGTGCGCTTCATGTTCGGGCAGACCATTTCCCTGTTGAGGATATAGAACTTTTTGTCCGGACTGTCCTTCCTGAGGCGATGGAGGATCCCTTCCTCGGTACCGATAATGAACTCTTTATGGTTCGACGCCTTGCAAAAGCGGAGCATGCCTGAAGTGCTCGTGATCTGGTCAGCCATGTCCTGCACTTCAGGAGGACATTCCGGGTGGACCACTAGGACGGCTTCGGGATGCTCGGCTTTAGCCCTTTTCGCATCCTCGACATTGAGGTGCGCATGGTGCACGTTGCAAAACCCGTCCCAGGAGATGATCTTCTTTTTCGTCCGTTTTGCCGCATAGGAAGAGAGGTTCCTGTCAGGGATGCAGATGACGGTGTCTTCCTTCAGGGATTCGACGACCTTGACAACATTGGATGATGTGCAGCATATGTCGCTTTCTGCCTTGACGGCGGCCGAGGTGTTCACATAAGCGACGACAGGAACTCCCGGATATTGCTTCTTCATGTCGCGAAGCGTGAAATCGTCAGCGAACTCGAAGGCAATGCCGAGGACATCGGTGTAGAGCTCCCGCTTCGTTTTGCGCGGCCCCTTGACCGTGACCATGTCTGCCATGGGGCAGCCCGCGGTTATCTCGGGCAGGAGCACCGTCTTGTCGGGCGAGAGGATAGAGGCGCTCTCGGCCATGAAATGCACGCCGCAAAACACGATAACGCTATAGTCTGTCTTCGCCGCCGCGCGGGAAAGCTCGAGCGAGTCGCCGGTGATGTCGGCGATGTCCTGGACCTCGGGACGCTGATAATTATGCGCGAGGATGATAGCGTTCAGGTCTTTTTTGAGCTTCAGGATTTTGTCGCGAATGGCGGAGATGTTGGTCTTATCAGTCGTCATGTCTAGATGATAATACCGATAAGGGCACGCTATTGTCAAATGGAAAGTGTTGGAACTGCGATGAAAAGCGAAATCCATCGACTGGTAGGAGGCAGAATGCGAAAGAAATTACATCGGAAAGACATGTTGAATGCAGATGACACAAGAAAAACCGGATCAAAAGAGGCTCATCGGACTGAGAGAATTGAGAAAAGGGGAGAGTGATATTAAACCGCGATGTCCTGGCGCTCTCCCCATTGAGAACAGTACGTTAGTTGATACTTTTAGTAAAGATGACTCGAAGTATCCTTCAGCCACAACTAAACGGATTTCGAGAACGTGTAAAGGTAACGATTCCCGGTTGACAGTTGCATAATGGATAAAATGAACAGCCCGAGCTTAAGCTACTGACTCGCGTCCTCAGAGCCGATACTTCCGGCCTTTCCCGCAATCGTTGATACCACTCTCGATGCGATCACGACCTTTCTTATCGTGTGATTACCGCTATCTGCCACGTAGAGGTTTGTGCCGTCAGTCGTTATTCCGTAAGGATAATAGAACCGGGCCGCTGCTCCCGTGCCATCCGTAGTGCCTACGCCTCCAGCCGTTCCCGCGATCGTTGTTACCGCTCCTGTCGAAATCACGATCTTTCTGATCGCATGATTAAAGCTATCCGCGACATAGAGGTTTTTCCCGTCGGTCGTTATGCCAAAAGGGTGATTGAACCGGGCCGCTGCTCCTGTGCCATCCGTAGCGCCTGCGATTCCTGCCGTTCCCGCGATGGTCGTTACCGCTCCTGTCGAAATCAAAATCTTTCTAATCGTGCTGTTATTGCTATCTGCAACATAGATGTTAGTCCCGTCAGTCGTTATGCCATAAGGAGAATTGAACCGGGCTGCTTCGCCGCCTCCTGCTCCGCCGTAAGCTGTAAACACAACCGCCCCCGAGACAACCAGAATTATAAAACCGAGTGATCGTTTCATGGTCCACTCCTTATTTAGATACTATACTGATCCTACGATAAAAAATAAAAATCCGACTTCGGCTTAGGATTTCTTCTGTTGGCAGTGCCATCTTGGTTTATTAATAAAGGGATAGTTAAAGATCAGTATAACAGGGGGAAAAATGTACTTATAATCTGACCTAAACAGAAACCTCCTGCAAAGAATTTGTTCTCGCGGGGGGCTCAATGCTTGACGGGAGGTCTCTTATGGATAGTGTAAATGGTATCAGGCTTCATCAGTTTTGTCAATTTAAGAACGAAATCTTCAAAAAACTGCGGCCACAGGACTATCCAAATTCCGGCTTTTCTGTTGCACGACGGGTTGAATTCGGGTATCCTACCCCCCATGACTGATGAACAAAAGTTCAAATCCGGCTTTGTCTCGATCATCGGCAGGCCGAACGTGGGAAAATCTACTCTCTTGAACGCTCTGCTCGGGGAGAAGATCGCGATCATCTCGGACAAGCCGCAGACCACGCGTAACCGCATACTCGGCATCGTGAACCAACCGGGAGCGCAGATGGTGTTCATCGACACTCCCGGAATCCACAAGCCCATGCACAAGATGAACGAGTTCATGGTGAAGACGGCGCTTGCGACCTACAATGAAGTGGACGTCATATTGATGCTCGTGGAGGCCACGGAGCAGCCAGGCGGGGGGGACAAATACATCATCGAAACACTTGCCAAGGTCAAGACGCCCGTGTTCCTCCTTATCAACAAAGTGGACCTCGTAAAGAAAGAAGCGCTCCTGCCTTTGATGCAGGAGTACAGCAGGCTTTTTGACTTTGCCGAGATCATTCCCGTGTCCGCGCTCCGTAACGACCTCGGCGGCCTCCTCGGATCCATCCTCAAAAGGCTGCCCCAAGGGCCGAAATATTTCCCCGATGATCAGCTTACGGACCAGCCTGAGCGGTTCATCGTGTCGGAGCTCATTCGGGAGAAGGTCTTCGCGCTCACCAAGGAAGAGATCCCGTACTCCACGGCTGTGGTCATCGAAAACATGAAGGAAGAAACGGACATTACAAGGATCACCGCTGTCATCTACGTGGAGCGCGACTCGCAAAAGGGCATCCTGATCGGCAAGGGCGGGTCCATGCTCAAGCAAATAGGCACGCTTGCCCGGCAGGATGCGGAAAAACTGCTTGGTGTCAAGATATTCCTCCAGCTCTGGGTAAAGGTGAAGAAGGGCTGGCGCGAGGACGAGCGCATGCTCAGGAACATTGGCGTCCTCGGCGAAGAATCGGGCCGCTGAGCCTAGGCCCTAAAGCTAAAAAATCATTTCAAGGAGCAAGTAAATGCATGGACTGATTATGTGGCTAGTCGAGACCATCGGAGCCCTGGGCTATCCGGGCATCTTCATCCTCATGGCTATGGAGAGTTCGGTGATCCCGATCCCAAGCGAGCTTGTGATACCTCCCGCGGGCTTCCTCGCTCAGAAGGGCGAAATGAACATGTTCACCGTCATCTTACTGGGCACCCTGGGAAGCCTCGTCGGCGCGTACGCGAATTACTTCGCAGCCCACTACCTCGGCCGTCCCCTCCTGCTCCGGTACGGAAAGTACGTCCTGATCACCGAAGAAAAATTTGCCAAGGTGGAACGATACTTCAAGGACCATGGCGAGATATCCACGTTCATCGGGAGGCTCATCCCCGTGGTGCGCCATCTCATCTCGCTCCCGGCTGGGCTTGCAGGCATGCACCACACAAAGTTCTCCCTCTATACCGCCCTGGGCGCCGGCTTATGGGTCACGGTCCTGGCCTTTATCGGCTACTTTATAGGTGCCGAGGAAGAGCTTGTGATGCGTTATTCCCGCCAGGCACTCATAATCGCCATGATCCTCTGCGCGGTACTTGTTGCCGGATATGTGGTGAGACACAGGAATATGAAAAAAAAGAATAGCGTGGTAGAATGATGTAGGAAAGACAATCTGCGTGCTATGTTAACTGATCAACATACCCGTGGGCAATGTTTTGGCCATGTCAGAACATCCCGTTCGGGTTCGCCGGTTTTTCGATAATATCCTCGTGAACGTCCCAGTGTTCGACGATCTTGCCTTCCTTCAGCCTGAAGATATCGACGATGGCCACACCGGGAGTGCCTGGCTCCCTGACCGCATGCACGTGCAGGATCACAAAGTCCCTGTCCGCGAAAACCCGCTTGATTTCGCTATGAGATCCGGGATACTTTTCCCGCAGAAACGCGATGAAGTTCTTTAAGCCTTGAGCCCCGTCCGCTGCACGCTGATTGTGCTGGATGTACCGCGGTCCGAGATATCTCGAGGCTGCCTCGAAATCCTTTTGATTGAGAGCCTTCTCGTAAAAATCGATAACGATCTTCTTGTTGTCCTCTTGAAGCCTTTCAGCTCGAGCTGGGTACGGAATCAGCATTGATCCAGCGAAGATAGTTATGATTATCAAGGTCATTTTCACAAGGCCACCTCCGTAAGTAAGTTGCTTACCAGCTAAATTCACCATTTCTTTTTAACTATCCACCAAAATTCATTATACTTTCTATCGTTCTATCACCACACCGGAGGTACATTCTCCCAACATGGACTGCTATACAGCGAAGCGGATCACATTATGAAGTAAAACAAAAAAGCGCGGGGAAACCGCGCTTTAGCTTTAGCGTTCATCATTCTAGACCGGAGTCATGAGAGAAAAAGATAGGCGGTTTGTTGATGAACCGTTATTCCACCTTGAACGTGGCAGACTTGAGCACCGCACCTGATTCATCCAGCACGTCAACCTTCCAGTCGCCCCTCATGCCGCTGACGGTCTTGCTCGTCCAGGTTCTCCAACGCGAGGACTGCTTCACCTGCTGGGTCACTTTACCCATCTCGTTCGGGCCGAGTGTCCAAACAAAGGTGATAGAAGTGTCCATAGGTGCGTCCTTGACCTCGACAAAGCAATAGACCTTATCCGTGTTGTCGGGAAATGTAGCAGCGATCCCCACGGGCTCGCGGTCCTCCACGGAACCCGCAATCTCCATACGCGCGATGTTGAGACCCGGGGCCTCGGGGGCAGGGGCTTTAGCTGCGGGTACTGGCGCCGGGGTTGCGGGCTCTGCGGGTGCCGCAGGTGCCGCGGGTGCCGCGGGCTCAGGAGTGGGAGATGGTGCAGGCGTCTCATCAGCAAGAACGATACCTGTCGCGAAAAGCATAATAAAAACGAGAATGCCTATAAAAGCTTTCTTCATAGAATCAACCCCTTTCCCAGGAATTTTTGACTACAGCTGATAGTATAGAATAAGATATCCCAAATGTAAAGGCGTTGCAGGGGCGTTGCAGGGGCATTTTGGGACAGGTGGATATCCGAGGCTGCAAATCACTCTCTGGCGCCGGAGGTGCGGCTTCGGTCGATTCTCTCTTTTCTATCTCTTTACAACGGTGTATAATGCCTGCACCTTTCCGATTGGGTAACCTATTGCGGTGGATGTCGATGCTAGATGGTCCACCGTACTGACGTACATGATCGATATTCTGGTGAGTAAATCGGCGGCCAATCGCCGCTTTCAGGATAAGCTGTGAAATCTAAGACCGAAGCTATCATCATCAGCAGCATGAACCTGGGCGAGGCAGACAAGCTCGTCACCTTCTTTTCCCTCGACCGTGGAATACTCAAGGGCGTTGCTAAGAACGCGCGGAAATCGTTTCGGCGCTTCGGCGCGGGGCTCGAAGCATTTACCTGCTGCAGGCTCCAGCTCCACGAGCGGGAGCACCAGGAGCTTCTGAGGATCGAATCAGCCGACATCATAACGCAGTCTTCACGGATCTGCGAAGACCTTACCCGTTCTGCGGCCGGCGCCGTCATGCTCGAGCTCGTTAAGGAACTCGCGCCTGTCGGGGAGCGCAACTCTTTCGCTTTCCTTCTTCTTGCCCATACCATTCAACTCCTGAACGCCGGGGAAGATCCCTCGTTTCTGCTCAGGATATTCGAGATAAAGTTCCTTTCGCTCCTGGGGTACCAACCCAAGCTGGATCACTGCCTTTCCTGCGGCAGAGAGCCGAAAGGAGAGATGATGTTCCACGGCGTGAAAGGCGGTGTGCTTTGCCCTGACTGCATGATTTCTTCGGAAGACCCGCAGGTCAGGCTATCGCAGGGCGCGGCCGGCTTCTACTACCAGGTGCTCAGGATGGACATGGACAAGGTCTGCCGCCTCAGACCTTCTCCCTCCATTATGCAGGAGCTCGATCGGATCTTCTCCGCCCACACGCTCAATATCCTCGGGAAACGGCTCAAGTCACGAGACTTTCTTCAAACGATAAAGACACTCGGGCGAACGGAAAGTGCAGCTGAATAGGAGCGCACGTGACAGCCTCAAAAACATTTTGACTTTCAGTCTCTGCTGTGTTATAAGAGTTACACAAGAGAAAATTCGATCATATCCAGGCGAAGGGAATCCCGTGTGATTCGGGAGCGGACCCGCCGCTGTAATCCCGGCCCCGCAGGAAGCGGGGTCTTATGTCTCTGCCGGAAACACGCCACTGACTTTCAAGGTTGGGAAGGCGGGCAGAGATGGGAGAGCCAGAAGACCTGCTTGGATGTTCTCGCACAGTCTTCGGCGTTAAGATCATGTGTGGGTTAATGCCTGCTATTAATCCCCGTTCTTGAAAAGAAGACCGGGGATTTTTTATTTTTTATGACTAAGAAATGTACGTGAGATATGCATTTTTAGTGAGCGAAAATATAAGGTGGATGCAGATTTGTGAAAAAAATCCTGACCCTGTTCATTCACGACCGTTTGATCCGTTTTTATCCACGCCCAGACAATGTCATTGAGCATATGAAAAATCTCTTTATAATCGCAGCCCTCGTTTTAGGCATATCGACTTCCATTTCGGCTGAGATCGCATCACCACCCAAGCGGATTGTTTCTCTCGCACCGAACATGACGGAGATCCTTTACGCGCTGGGGCTCGGTGATAATATCGTCGGCGTGACATCCTTTTGCGATTATCCTGAAGAAGCAAAAAAGAAACCGAAGATCGGCGGCATGTCCGACCCGTCGCTTGAGGCCGTGGTTTCGCTGAAGCCCGATATCGTCGTGATGACCACGGATGGGAACCCTAAAGAATTTGAAGAGCGGCTCCGCTCATTGGAGGTCCATACCTATGTTTCCCAGGCGCGGAGACTTGCGGATCTGCCTCGGGGCATCAGGGAACTGGGCGTGGCGCTTGGCGTCCGGGAGCGGGCAGATGCTCTGGCCGACAAGATAGCGGCTGGCATCAGGAACTCAGCGGGACAAAAAGCGGCCCTTGCTTCTCCTCCTTCTACACCTAAGAAGATACTGTTCATTGTCTGGCCTGAGCCGCTCATTGTTGCGGGGCCAGGCACAGTCATAAACGACGCAATCGCGCTACTACGGGGTGAGAACCTCGCGGCAACGGCGAAGACTCAATATCCCAAGTATTCAATCGAAGAGGCCATCCGGCAGGCTCCCGACGTAATTATGATCGGCAAGGCATCAGGTATGGACATGCAAGCGATCTCAAACGGAATCCTCCAGAGGCTTGCAACCGTGCCAGCAGTTAAGAACGGGAAGGTCTGTTTCATGGGCGATAGCCTGTATCGGCTCGGGCCGAGGGTGGTCAAGGGTATCGAGGAGCTTTCCGAATGTCTCAAGTAAGGATGTTAGTACTCATCGCTGTTACCCTGCTTATCGTTCTGTGTTCGGTTTTCCTCGGGCCTCGGATCGTGTCGCCGATGGCCACAACCGATATAGACAAGGAGATCCTTTTTTCAATACGGCTGCCGCGTGTGCTGGTCGCGCTGCTCATGGGAATGGCGCTCGGGGCTTCGGGCGCTGTACTTCAGGGGATACTTCGGAACCCGCTTGCCGATCCCTATATTCTCGGGATTTCGAGCGGCGCGTCGCTGTCTGCAGCGCTCGGCATCATTGGCGGGCTGACATTTCTTGGTACGTTTACTGTGCCGATGCTCGCTTTTTGCGGCGCCCTCGTCACAGGCGGAATCGTGGGTGTGATGGGCTGGAAGCGGGGTGGTCTCTGGCCTGACCGGCTGCTGCTTGCCGGTGTAGGGCTCAGTTTTCTTTTTTCCGCGCTCTTGATGCTCATGATGAGCATCTCGACCGACGAGGGACTCAGGAGGGCAATGCTCTGGATATTCGGTGATCTCTCCATGTCCGAATGGCCGCGGATCCCGTACGGATTGGCCTTTGTCATGATTGGGATCCTTCTCTCCACGACGAGGGCAAAGGCGCTCAATGCCCTGATCCTCGGCGACGAGTTCGCCCATAGCCTGGGGTTTGCTCCGCGGCGCGAGCGGTTCATCCTCTTCATCTCCGTCGGTCTGATGACCGGGGCTTCTGTTTCGCTTGGCGGCATGATCGGGTTTATCGGCCTGCTCATCCCGCATATCATGCGCTTTTTCCTCGGCTCCGACAGCAGGATGTTGATACCCGCGTCGGCGCTCGGCGGCGGAGCTCTCCTTTGCATTGCCGATCTGATCAGCAGGTCCCTTCTGCCGCCCCTGGAACTCCCGGCCGGCGTGATCACCGCAATCATCGGGGCGCCGTATTTTTTGTACCTGCTCAGGAGAAAAGATGTCCTCAGCATCTAAACCGAAGATACTCGAACTCGATGGGGTAAGCTACTCCTATGATCAGAACAGGTCAGTCATCAGCGATCTCTCTTTCTCAGTGGGAGAGGGAGCATTCATCGGCCTTCTCGGCGCGAACGGATCGGGCAAGTCCACGATCCTAAAGCTGGGTAGCGGAATCCTGAAACCCCTATCCGGGAGTCTGCTGTTGTGGGGCAAGAGCCTTCATACGCTCAACAACCGCGATAGGGCGAAACTGATCAGCTATCTGCCGCAGACGCTCGATATCACTGTGCCCTTCACTATCAAGGAACTGGTGAGCATGGGGCTTTACCCGTACGACATCCCTCCAGCCATGACCGTTGATGATGCCCTTGATATGGTCGGGCTCAGGGATAAGGCGGATGCTCATCTAACGGACCTGAGCGGAGGCGAAAGGAGGAGGACCTTTATCGCCATGACTCTCCTTCAGGGTGCAGGCCTCCTTCTGCTCGATGAGCCGCTCGCGAACCTAGATATAAAATATCAGATCGAACTGCTCAAGCTCCTCAGAAGGCTTAAGGAACAGAGAAATATATCGGTGGTCATGGCGCTCCACGATATCAATATTGCGCTTCAGTTCGAGAGCGTGATTCTCATTCAGAACGGAAGGATAATTGCCTCAGGCGATCCGGAGACCGTTCTGACCCGGGAAATGGTTAAACACGCTTTCGATGTGAACGTGGAAATCAAAGGGTCGGGAACCGGCGGCATTTATGTCAGTTACGAGAACAATTTTTTATGAAGGGAGGTGCGATAGAATCGAAGAGTTCAGCAATGTTCTGTTGCTAGGCAAAAAGGAGTATTTGGAGATTTAATATCAAAAGGGAATGACGAAGCGGAAAGGGGTGCGATTCCCCTGCTGTCACGCAACTGTAATGGAAACGAAAGCCGAGCACGCCACTGGTGAGGCTGTTTAAACGGTGTGAGGAATTTAAACCGTTTGAACGGCGATACCGGGAAGGCCGGTGAGTAGGCGGTCCTCAGCCAGGAGACCTCATCATTCCCAAGACCTCGTTGAAAGGAGAATGTATACCATGATAAAGAGGAGTATTGCTGCAGTAATTATGATATTGTGGACGGCGGTATCTGTAGCGTCAGCAGCCGCCGCGGAAGATGCCGATGTACAACTTAAGGAAGTGGTTGTTACGGCCACGAAGACGGAAAAGGAGCCTCAGGATGTAACGCAGTCTGTCACGGTCATTACCTCCGATGACATTCAGAAGTCCAGTGCAACGACCGCGTCCGATGCCATTGAAAGGACGGTCGGGGCCACTGTGCTGGACTATGGTTCAACAGGATCTCTTAGCAGCATTAATTTACGAGGGGCCAACGCAGAGCAGGTCCTGATTCTTATAGACGGCAAGAGGTTGAATTCATCGAGTGCCGGTGGCTTCGACATGTCCGATCTGCCTATACCTCTTGAAGACATCGACAGGATCGAGATCGTGCGCGGCCCGTCTTCCGCCCTGTACGGGGCGGACGCGCTGGGTGGCGTCGTGAACATCATTACAAAGAAACCGACAGCTTTGACGACGACGGTCACGGGCGAATGGGGCAGCCACGGTTATGAGTCCTATACGCTCAGCAACTCGAACAAGATCGATAAATTTTACTATAACCTCTACGGGGGCAAGAAAGAGTATGACGGATTCCGGACGAACAGTGACCTAGATCAGAGCACCGCGGGAGCAAAGCTTGGTTATGAAATCACCCCCGATTCCAGTTTGGAATTCAATTCCGATTGGATAGGAAAGGAGATCGGGGTGCCCGGTTCGGTAGAATTTCTGAGCCCCTTGGCACGCCAGTGGGACCGCAACGTCATATCATCGCTCACATACAAGACAAAGTTCTCCAAGGAGCTTGATCTCAGCCTGAACGCCTACCAGAATCGGCAGAATATCACCTACATAGATCCAGAGATTCCTACGAACAGCAAACATACCAGCATAACGAACGATGCAGAGGCCCAGACAAACTGGCTTGCAAATTCATGGAACCTTTTAACGTTCGGTATTGAAGTGAGGCAGGACCATGTCAATAGCACCGATGCGGGCGAACATACAGACTCGCTCTGGGCAGTCTATCTTCAGGACGAGATCTCTTTCGGGGAGTCGCTCATCGTCGTTGTAGGCGGCCGGAACGACGACCACTCGGTCTACGGTGACAGGTTCAGTCCCAAGGCGAGTGCCCGCTACATCGTAAGCGGAGCCGGCACGATCATCAGGGCCTCTGTAGGAGAGGCTTTCAGGGCGCCCACGCTCAACGAGCTTTATTGGACGTTTGACGGCTTTGAGCAGGGGAACCCGAATCTTAAACCTGAGACCTCGATTGAATACGAGGCCGGGATTGAACAGCCTTTCGGGAAAGGAAACTCCGTCAAGTTCACGTATTTCGAACGGAAGGTTTCTGACCTTATCCAGTGGCTGCCAAACTCAAGCTTTATCTATAGCCCGATCAATATAGGGAAGGCCCAAATCACGGGAACGGAAACCGAGGCCATATTCGTTCCTTTCAAGCCGGTCACTTGGGCAATTAACTACACGTATATGAGAGCAGTAGACGAAACAACGGGCTTGTATATTTACAACATTCCTGCAGATCAGCTTAAAAGCTACTTAAATTGGACACTACCTACAAAGACAAATATCTATGTTGAAGGACGTTATGTCAGAAATTATGCTCAACCCGCACTGCCGAACCCGACACTGCGCTATACGGTGGTAGACGCAAAGATCTTGCAGCCGGTCAAGTTTGGTCAGAAGGTGACGTGCGACGTATTCTTTGGCATAAAGAACATGTTCAACCGTCAATATCAGGTCATTGCAGGGTATCCTATGCCTCCGGAAGAACTGTATGGAGGTGTTTCGGTCCGATTCTAATAAGCGGAAAATCAATTTGCCACATAGCCGAAAATGACAAGGGAACCATGACTTATTTGGCTCTCTTTGCTCCTGTTTCCTCTGTGGTAATATATTCATTATGACATTTCAGCGGTCACTATATATCTCTCTCTTTTCCCATATCGTGTTCTTCGGAAGTATCCTTGCGTTTGCCCAGTTCACCAGGGGTGCGCTCTGGGGCAATTGGGATGTGACTGTCGTGTCTCTAGTCTCTTCTGAAGCAGGGGGTCAGGGCAGGGGTTTACAAAATAGGGTGCATCGCGAGGCATTGTCTGTCCACAAGCCTGAAGTGACCCAGGAAACAGCCTCACCTGCGGAACGACCGGAAACCCCCTCTTTAGGAGAAAGCATTCAGGAGGATGTACACGAGGATGCTACGCTTTCAGGGGGCTCGGAAGACAATAATGTCGGCACCGGCGATGCGGGCAATGACGGTTCACCGCATGGACAGCCTGGGGGAGGTTCATCGGGGTCGGGCTCTGATGAGCAGCTCGGACTGGCATCTGCAGAACAATGGGCAGTCATCGTTTCCTCCATCGAGCGGGTCAAAAGCTATCCGCGCATTGCCAGAGAGCGCGGCATCGAGGGTGTAGTGCATCTACGGTTCCGCGTGAGACCCGGAGGTGAGGTGGATCGTGTTGAAGTCGTCAAAAGCTCCGGATACGAGATCCTGGACACTGCATCGGTCCGCACGGTTTACCGCGCCGCTCCCATGCCGTATGTGAGGGGATGGATCGAAGTGCCCATAGCATATGTCCTAAAGTAACATAAGGCAGTAAGCAGAAGATAAAGATTGAAGACAAACTGTAATCATGGAAGACAAGAAATTAAAATGTCCTATATGTAATAAAGAGGCCGCATGGGAAGGTAATCCTTTCAGGCCCTTTTGTTCGGAAAGGTGCAGACTTATGGACCTGGGTAAGTGGGCCTCGGAAGGATACCGGATAGCAGGTGAAAAGAAGCAGACACCGGCGGAGGATAGCGGGAAGAAAAAATAATACAGAGAACGCTGGATAATTTTATAAAAATAGACTAAAATAATGACAATTAAATTCAGGATCTTATAGGAGGCGCTGCTGCATGGAAATCCGGTGTGGAAGCTGCAAAAAGCTTTTCCGTGTCGCCGACGAAAAAATTACCGGGTCGGGCATCAAGTTCAAGTGCACGCGCTGCGGCGAATATGTAAGGATCACAAGGGAAGACTTTGAGCAATACAATTTGTCCAAAACCGCCGCCCCCGTTTTCCCCTCTCTTGAACCAAAAGCTCCTGCGGCAACTCTTGGGACCACAGCACCAGAAGCAGCCAGTCGGGAGTCTATACCTGTAGTGCCGCCAGTGAAAGGTCCTGAACCCCCTGTAATCCCTGTGACGGAAGGGACACGTACGGAGCCTGCTTCGCCGGTAACGAAACCGGAGTCTGGACTCGAGCCAGGGCAGATATATACCGAATCACCTCAGGTGACGAGCCCGCAGTCTTCGCCAGAAGTGCCGCCTGTAAAGGGACCTGAACCCCCGGAACCTTTCAAAGTGGAAGTAGAACCTGTTGCGATGTCAATGCCGGAAACAAAACCGTCAGCTCCATCCAAACCTGAAGCCCCTCGTCCTTCGCCACCGTCTGCCTCAGTGACCGAACGGGTATCTGCCACAGCGCGTCCAGCAACCACGGCCGCTGATGTATTTGCAGCTACGCCTCTTGCCAGTCCTTCTTCGGGGAAGAAATATCTTGTCATCGTTCTTTTGATCTTCGTTCTCGGGGTGGCAGCGTTCTTTGTACTCCGAATGGTTGGATACAATGTGTTCCGATTTACGCGGTCTGCATCGAAAGCCGAAGTAGCGACCAAGACGATGACATCGCCCGAGGGACTGCAGATCACCTCCGCCTCGGGGGCTATGGACCAAAACAACGATCTGATTGTCAGTGGCGTAGTATCGAATACCGCGGATAAGGAGAAGGCCGCATGGTATGTTGTGGTCGATGTATTTGATGCGCAGGGTACGGTCCTTGTCAAAGCGAGGATGTTGAACGGCAAACAGCTTTATACGAAGAAAGATTATGAGATTCTGGCCAAGAGAGGAGTAAATGTCCAGGAACTCAAAGCAAGGGCCCTCCAGGATCAAGGGGTAGTCATTCCATCAAAAGGCTCGATGCCGTTCGAGATTCGTTTCTTGGAGCCGCCGATCGGCATCGCCAGCTTTAATGCCTCGCTCCAGCCCTTTGATCCAGAACAGCTGTTCAAAGAAATAGCCGAGGAACAGAAGTAACAGGAATACAAGGCTATGGTACCGCGCTGCTTATGAGTTGAGGCTTTAATCCTCTCGATGGCCTAAGTATTCGTGCTTCGAGTCAAGCATCCATCCGTTTTATAATACTGAGCAAAGTCGCAATTTGTTGCATACCTCCGAAATACCCTGAAAATACCCTAAAACGGTTTAAAACATTAAGTTCCTGAAATATAATGATAATTTTTTTTTGTTTTTGGCAAAACAAACTTAATTTTTTTGAATAAAAATTACCCCTTGACAAAAAGATTTTTATGCCTTTAATTGTATATTGTAGTATAATTTTACATATATTAGTCTTATACGATGATGTTGTTGTAAAGTTTTACAATAGAGCGATTTTGCCCTCACATTCAACTCTACTGCTATTTTAGTAATTTCAATGCAGTATTATTCCTGCCTGATGGTCGTGTAAGTGGGAGGGCGGAGCAATGCCGACTCCTGTTACCCAGCGAAACATGAGAATAATTAAGCAATTTTTCTTTCTTCTACCATAAGGCATCATAACATTGTCGGACTAATCATTCTCGCGATCATTCCTTTAAAAAATAACGTCAAACGGTCAAAAGACAGACAAATCATATTTGCCTCGATTTTTACAACCTGAAAAAGAACGTTCCAGATTACGCCTGACGCCTAGTCCCTCTTCTTAAGCGCCAACCAGAGAAGCATTGACTTCGCGTATGAACGGAGTGGACCAGCGAAAGGGCTTAAAAGAGGGAGATGTGTGGATGCCTTCAACCATAAGTATGATATCGATCGGATAGGTAAGGATATAAAGCCAATGCAACCGTGTCTGTGAAACCCTCAAGTCCCGACGCTATCGTCTTGGTTGGGTTTTTTAAGAGAGAGGATGTGAAAGACTCAATATGGATCATGAAAATGACATTAATATTCCGATTACCAAAAATGACATTGTCAGTAAGAGGCAATCAGCGATGAAGAATTCAGGCAACGTTGACCAGTCTAAGGATACGACTGACGGGGAATCGATAGCAAAATATCAAGATTGGATCCACGGGTTACGCGGAAAACCTCAGCAGTCTATCGGGAAGATTACTGTCTCTAGCGGGGGGATTCCCAAGATTGAAAAATCGCAGACAACTAACAATAATGGTAGTAAGAACCAATCGGTGGTGAAGAATACCGGCAGCCTTGGCCAGTCTCAGAATACGGCTGGCAAAAAATCGATAGAAAAATATCAGGATTGGGTTCACGGGTTAAGCGGAAAATCACAGCAAGCTGCCGGGAAAGCCACTGTCCCTGACGGTAGGGTCCCCAGGACCCAAAAGTCACCGACAATTAACAATAATGATAGTAAGAACGAATTGGCGGTGAAGCATGCTGGCAACGTTGACAAGTCTGTGAATCTGGGTGGCAGGAAATCGATAGAAAAATTTCAGGTATTGACTCCAAAGATTCACGAGAAACCCCAGCAAGCTACCGAAAGGGCCACTATCCCTGGCGGGGGAATCCCCAGAATCGAAAAGTCACCGACAACTAGATACAACGTTAGTAAGAACGAATCGGCGGTGAAGAATTCCGGCAACCTTGACCAGTCTCAGAATACATCTGGTAGGGACTTAATAGAAAAAAATCAGGAATTGACTCAAGCGTTACACGACAAGCCCCAACAATCTTCTGAAAAGACCGCCGTCACGGAAACGGAGGTCTCCAAGATTGAAAAAGCACAGACACCTGCGGATGACGTTAGTAAGGGCGAATCGGTGGTGAGGGATACACGCAACTTTGACAAGCCTCAGAATACATTTGACAAGGACTTGATAGAAATAAATCAGGGTTTGATCCAAGAGATACAAGAGAAGCCCCATCAAACTTCTGAAAAGGCGACCGTCACAAGCACGGCGATCTCAAGGATTGAAAAATCACAGACACCTGTAGATGACGTTAGTAAGGGTGAATCGGCGGTGAAGAATACCGTCAGCCTCGACCAGTCTCAGAAAGCGGCGGACAGGGACTTGATAGAGATAAATCATGATTTGATCCAGGAGATACACGAGAAGCCCCAACAACCTTCCGAAGAGGTCACTGTCTCTGGCGGAGGGGTCTCCGAAAACGAAAAGTCAACGGTAATGAATCATAAGGGAGAGTTTGCAAGTGCGTCTTCCAGTATCGGCAGACATCAGCAACCCGGGATGAACATCATTGTTAAGGATGAACGTCCTCGGGGAACACAATCTGGAGATATAACGCCTCTTGACTTGAAGCGCTATCTTAACCTTATACGGAAACGGCGTGTACTTTTTGCTTCACTTGCCGCTGTGGTCATCACCGCGGCATTCATCATCAGCCATGTCATACCTCCACTCTATGAGGCCAAGATCCTCGTCTCCATCGAGAAGAATTTTCTAAACGATATCAGTAAAGGTCTCGCCGTGTCTCCGTCAGTAGACTCCAAGGTGAGCGCCCTTTCCACAGTCTTAAACAGCAGAACCCTCATTTACAAAGTGATCAGCGATCTCGACCTCGAAGTGAACAAGAAAAGCGAAGCCGAAATTGAGAAACTGATCAAAAGCGTCCAAAACAGGACGGAGGTCAAGATCGAGTTCAACAAGGTGAGCAGGAACGATGTGGACTTTTTCACCGTATCATTTCAGGACCGGGACCCAAAGATTGCAAGGGATTACGTGAATACCCTGATCGGAAGATACATAGAAGAGAGCCTCAGGTACAAGAGAGAGGAGTCGACCGGCGCGAACAGTTTTCTCCTTGACCAGATCAATCTTTTCAAGGCCAAAGCAGGCAAACTCGACGAGGAAATCGTGCGGCTGACGGAAAAGGAAGATCAAGCAGAGCTTATGAAGAAAAAGGAGGATGAAGCAGAGCTTATGAAGAATAACCGGATCATCGCCGGCGATGAGAGATTAGTTGAACTCAAAAAGCTTCAAAAAAGGCTTGATTATCTCCTAGTCCACTACACGGATACCTTTCCAGAGGTGGTCAAGGTAAAGGCGGAGATCGAAACACTCAAGGCGAAGATAAAGGCAAATCCGTATAAGCCGCCGGTTGACGATGTTGCCGCAAAGCAGTCAAAAGGAACGACTAAAGCCGCTCTGATGCCAGATTCCAATGTAAAGACCCGTCTGGCGGAACTCGAGCGTGAGCGCGATACAAACAAAAGGATTTACGACGAACTGGCATCGGCTTACGGCATATCGCAGGTGTCCACACAGGCGGAGATCCAGGACAGGGTGGGTAGATTCAGGATCGTGGATCCCGCAATCCTGCCTTTTAAGCCCGTTAGCCCAGACCGCCTGAAGATAATGCTGATCGGGATCTTTATTGGACTTGCAGGTGCATTCGGTTTTATCATTGTCCTTGACAGCATCAATAAATCCGTCAAAAGCATCGATTCGCTCAAAAAATTCGGTTTGCCCATTATCTTCGTACCGCATATACCGAATCCAGGTGAACTGAAAAGGTCCAGAAGGGATAACATCGTGTTCTACGGTTTTTCCAGTCTGTTTGTATCTCTTCTTGTCGCAGTTCTGGTGCGGGAAGTGCTCGAGAAGCTGGGATAAGACAGGGAAAAGGACGAGTAGGACCGAAAATGGACCAAAAAACTCAAGTACATAAGAAATGGAAGCGTACGGGTGGTCCGAATAGCATAGCGAAGTCTGTCCCAATGCTTCTGAGAGAGAGAAAAAATGACCTTTAATCCAACTGATCCTTGTATCGTGACATGCACAGACCCTGATTCCCCTGTTTCTGAGCAGTATCGAAAACTGAAAACCGTGCTTCTGAAGATGACGAAGAAGGATTTTCGGAACACGGTCCTGGTGACCAGCGCGCTCAGCGGAGAAGGAAAAAGCATAACAAGCGCGAATCTTGCTGTCATGCTTGCCAGGGAATACGGCCAGACAGTACTACTTGTCGATGCTGATCTCAGGAAGCCGTCACTCGGGAACTATCTTGGATTGAAGCCCGTCTATGGCCTCGCCGACAGTCTTTATGACGGGATAGATCTTGGAAGGGCCATCGTGAAAACGGGGTTTCCGAAGCTCTCGTTCCTGTCAGCGGGTAAGAAAGTGGAGGATCCCGCCGAACTTCTGTCATCCCACAGGATGAAGGATCTTTTAACGGAGATTAAACATCGGTATGCGGATCGCTATATCATTATAGATACTCCTCCCGCCCTCTTATACGCTGAAACACTGGCGCTGAGCGCGCTCGTCGACGGGGTTCTCATAGTCGTGAAGGAAGGCGTTGCCACGCTCAAAGGCATTGGAGACATGCTGGAAACCCTGAAGGGCGCATTGCTGCTGGGAATCGTCTATAATGATATGAGCACAGCGAGTCTGGATGGAAGTTACTCCCACTACAGCAAGTATTACAAGAAAAATCAGAAGCAATAAATCAGTTCTTCAATAATGCCATACCACTTACCATGCAGCGCGTTGACCAGATCGGGACGTGAACTGCTTTTCTTAACCCTCTGCTCTCAGTAAACTGCCATTAACCTGAATCCATTCTTAATTACAAGAATATCAATGCATGAGGAAAATGCAATGAACAAGCTAGAACTGTTCGATCACAATGCTGTTCCACGACATTCCCAGGTATTATATACCGACGAGTTCGGCTGTTACGGGGAAGATTATTTCCATGAGCTTCTTGCATTCGAGCGAAAGCGGAGCGAACGATCGGGGAGAGCATTTCTGTTGATGAAACTTGATTTCACCGGGATCCGAGATGATGAGAGCAGGATTGAAGTTGTCACGAGGGCTGTGCAATCGCTCTCAACGATTACCCGGGAGACCGATATCAAAGGATGGTCCTGCTACCCCATCGTACTCGGAGTTTTGTTCACGGAAATGAACAGTGCTAAGACGGAGGCCTTGCAGAAAAAGATATTTCAGGGCCTTCAAGCTGCCCTGACGAAAGAACAACTCGAAGTCCTCCTGCTATCTTTTCACTGGTTTCCCGATGAGGGAACGACAGACGATCCGCGCGGTCAGATGCGATTCACGTTCTATCCGGACATTCCTGAAAAAGAACGGCACAGAACGACATCCCTCAAAGTGAAAAGGATCATAGATGTTATCGGCAGTATCGCGGGCATCCTGATTTTTTCTCCCTTCTTAATCTTGGTCCCAATAGGCATCAAGCTCACTTCGCGGGGGCCGGTGTTCTTCCGGCAGGAGAGAGTCGGACAATATGGAAAGAAGTTCATGTTCCTTAAGTTCAGAAGCATGTATGCGAACAACGACCCGGACGTGCACAAGAAATATGTCCAAAACCTTATTAATGGAAAGGTATCTGGTGACGTTGGCAGCAGCGCCACATCGCAGAAGGTATATAAGATTACGAAAGATGAAAGGGTGACAGCCTTCGGGCATTTCCTGCGAATAACGAGCCTCGATGAGGTGCCTCAATTTATCAATGTGTTTAGGGGTGAGATGTCACTCGTAGGGCCAAGACCTCCCATCCCGTATGAGCTCGAGAAATACAAAATATGGCACCGGCGCCGCATCCTGGAGATAAAACCCGGGATCACTGGGTTGTGGCAGATCCGAGGCCGGAGTTCAATAACTTTCGACGAGATGGTGCGACTTGACCTTCAGTATGCGAGAACCTGGGATCTCTGGATGGACGTGAAAATTCTGCTGAAAACGCCGTGGATTGTACTTATAGCTAAAGGAGCGTATTGAGGCCGCATGCTATTAACGTTTCTATATTTCTGTGATGAAGCAAGCGAGCGGAAGCGGGATACTCGGCGGTGATGTAGATGCATGAGCTGGAGGATCTATGATTAACATCGGTGTTATAGGATATGGCTACTGGGGACCGAACATCGTACGGAATTTTACCAGCATTGATGGAACAAGGGTCCTCGGCATATGCGACAGCGATCCGAAAGCGATGGATCGAGCGCGCAGGTCCTACCCGCATGTGGTAACGACCCGTGACTGCAATGATATTCTTGCCTCTTCGGAGATCGATGCCATTGCCGTAATCACACCGGTATCCACGCACTTCGATCTGGCGAGGAAGGCGCTCGAGAACGGAAAGCATGTGTTCGTGGAAAAACCCTTCACGGCGACGGTGGAGCAGGCCGAGGAATTGATATCTCTGGCTGGGAGAAAGAAGCTCACCATTATGGTAGACCACACCTTCATCTTCACCGGTGCCGTGAGGAAGATCAAGCAGCTCATTAACGAAAAAACACTGGGAGATCTCTACTATTACGATTCGGTCAGGGTGAATCTAGGTCTTTTCCAGCACGACGTGAACGTGATTTGGGACCTCGCTCCGCATGATTTCTCAGTCATGGACCACATCATCGATGAAAAACCTGTTGCCCTTTCGGCCTGCGGCAAAGCGCATGTGAACGGAATGGAGGACACCGCCTACATCACTGTCCATTTCAACAATAACATGATCGCCCACTTCAACGTCAATTGGCTGTCCCCGGTCAAGGTAAGGACCACACTTATCGGCGGCGAGAAAAAGATGCTCGTCTGGAATGACCTGGAAGCGGATGAAAAAATCAAAATATACGACAAGGGCGTAGAGGTAAAAAACAAGGAAGCCGACTATCACCTTCGAGTCAATTACCGCTCCGGTGATATGTTCGCTCCGCGGGTCGAACCGAGCGAAGCGCTTAGGATTGAAGCGGAGTATTTTGCGCATTGTATCATGGAAAACAAGATACCAATTAATGACGGGCAGGCGGGCCTGCGGGTGGTGAAGATGCTGAATGCCTGCAATGAATCACTGAAACATAACGGACGGATGGTAGCGTTATGAAATATGTTTCCATCACAGACGACGTAAAACTCGGGAAAGATGTCAAGATCGCTAATTTCGTCAATCTCTACGGATGTACGATTGGCGACAATACCAAGATTGGCACATTCGTAGAGGTGCAGAAGAACGCCATGATCGGCAAGAACTGCAAAATCCAGAGCCACACCTTCATCTGCGAGGGGGTGATCATCGAGGATGGCGTCTTTGTCGGCCATGGGGTAACATTCATCAACGACAAGTATCCGCGCGCTACGAACGGAAACGGCGGTCTGCAGAGCGAGGCCGACTGGAAGGTGGTCCCGACTATAGTGAAAAAAAACGCATCTATAGGGTCCGGGTCAACAATACTTTGCAATGTCACAATTGGCGAAAAGGCTATTGTAGGTTCGGGAAGTGTGGTCACGAAGGATGTCCCGCCAGCAACGATCGTTGCTGGAAATCCGGCAAAGATTATAAAGGCGATAGATAAAGAAAAGTGAATTGGGAGTCGGTTGCTTACGAATAAAGTTTATGTCAAAATGCCAAGAAAATAATTACTTAGAGTTTAAGGACGCAGAGAAAACACTGATCTTGAAATGCCCTGTGTATTGTTACGGGGTCACCAATCTCAAGCACATTAGCGATCTTGGCGCTTTCGCCGTTCAGGTCTTTTTGAGCAATCCGCTTTCATGAAAGATGACACGAAAATTATAAACCCGCTGCAGTATCCCTCCTGGAATGACTTGCTGATTACAACTCCCGGTCATTCCTTTTTTCATTCATCGAACTGGGCATCAGTACTCTCAGAATCGTATCATTACACTCCGCGATATTTTGTAGTTGTTCAGCGGGAAAAGCTAATCGCACTGATCCCGTTCATGGAAGTCGACAGCATGGTTACGGGTAAACGCGGGGTGTCCCTTCCTTTTACAGACTATTGCAATCCCATTATGGCTGATCAAACGGCATTCGATGATGTTATGGCCAGTTTGATTTCATATGGCAAGAAAGTAGGCTGGAAGTACTTCGAATTGAGGACAGAATATCCGTTACAGCGTGAAATCACGCCTTCCTCTTCATTTTACGGTCATACCTTGGACATCTCCCACGATGAGGGAACGATCTTTTCGCTCTTCCGGGACAGTACGAAAAGAAACATAAGGAAAGCCGCAAAGGAAGGTGTTGCGATCACAATCACCAGATCATTGGACGCTGTGTCAGAATTCTACCGACTTCACTGTATGAGAAGAAAAGACCACGGCCTTCCACCTCAGCCCTACTTATGGTTTAGAAAAATTTATGACCATGTCATAGCAAAGAATCACGGTTTTGTGGCTCTCGCATCCTATAGCGGGATCTGGATAGCCGGTGCAGTCTATTGCCATTTCGGAGACCAGATATTCTATAAATATGGAGCTTCTGACAAGCGGTACCGGCATCTGCGTGCGAACAACCTCGTCATGTGGGAAGCCATGCGATGGTGCAGGAAGGAAGGCTGTACTCGGTTCAGTTTTGGTAGGACTGAGCATGGAAACAAAGGGTTGTTGCAGTACAAGCATGGCTGGGGGGCACGGGAATTCCCTCTATATTATTATCGATATGATCTTAAGAGGGATGCTTTCATAAGACACGACGAGCTGATACTGGGACTGCATAGTGAGATTTTCAGGAAGATGCCGGTTCCTCTTCTGAAGATCGCGGGGGCGATCTTATACCGACACATGGGGTGAAAACAACTTGGGGGCCTCTTGTTGCTAAGTTCGAGTGGGAAATAGAAGCAAACCTATATATTCATGTTCAAAGACAATAAATAATCGAACCCTTGGCGCCTTCGGGTGAAAGATTATGTTATATGGGAATATGCTCGAAAATCCGTGCCTTGTAAATTTGGGAAAACAGTAATGGTACTTTAGGAAGAATATTTTTGCATTATCAGCGATAAAAAAGATTTAGTAGCTAAGCTTGTTCAGATGAGGAATTAAAGTGAACAACTACCTAAAAAAAATATATTACTTTTCAAAACCGTTCATTCCACGCTGGCTACAAATCGAAATGCGGAGAAGGAAGATTCGCAATGAGTTAGCCGGCTGTTCACATATATGGCCTATCGACAAACTGGCTTCCCATCCTCCTCATGGCTGGACAGGATGGCCTTATGGCAGGCGATTCGCTCTTGTTCTGACGCACGACGTAGAGAGGTCGGAAGGCCAGAAAAAATGTTATGAACTGATGGCATTGGAGGCTCGACTAGGATTCAGGTCTTCTTTTAACTTCGTTGCCGAGGAATACGTCGTGTCGCAGGAATTGCGCCTATACCTGAAAAACAAAGGGTTTGAAGTTGGAGTGCACGGCCTGAATCATAAAGGAATGTTGTATATGTCTAGAAAGCAGTTCTTGAATCAGGCAGGCCGCATCAATGCATATCTTAGGGCTTGGCAGTCTGTCGGATTCCGCTCACCTTCTATGCATCACAATCTCGAATGGATCCATGACTTGGATATAGAATATGACGCATCGACCTTCGATACGGACCCCTTTGAGCCCCAGCCTGACGGCATGGGAACGATCTTTCCAATCTGGATCAACCAGAACGGTTCTTCTAGGGGCTACGTGGAGCTCCCCTATACACTCCCCCAAGATTTTACACTGTTCATCATTTTGTGTGAAAAGAACATAGATATCTGGAAGAAAAAGCTCGACTGGATAGTAGAACAGGGGGGAATGGCGCTCCTGATTTCGCATCCGGATTACATGAACTTTGACGGCGTACCGGCCGGAGCCGAAGAATATCCGGCTCACTATTACGAACAATTGCTCTGCTATATAAAAAACCGCTACGAAGGCCAGTATTGGCAACCTCTTCCGCGAGAAATGGCACGTTTTTGGTCAGAGCGGACTCGCGTCAGAACTTGAAATATAGAATAACTGTCTAGATGGCTGGTGCGTTGAAGAAGTAGAAAAGAGTGATTTTTCCCTGCAGTATTAGCACGAGAAGAAAGTGTAACCAGACTTATCGAATATTTCAACAATAATCGTTATGATTGGTGTAATTGCACGTGACAATCAGAGAGCTGTCGTAGAAGAATTCTTTCAGTTGTTTAAAACGCCATGGGAGTTCTGGCGCGAAGGCAGTGAGTATTCAACCATAATCATAACTTGCCGCACTGATGATGTGCCGTCAGCGGCTCTTGTGATCTTATATTGTTCAGAAACTACCCCTTACGACATCCGTACAGGAATCCGACCAATATCTTGCGAAAGTAGAGAGCTTCTCGAAAACGAAAAATTCATTTTCCCTGTCTATGCCGGACTGTCAATATTTAAAATAAAGGAAATACCTCTCCTCCATATCAAGGCAAAAGGATTATGTGCTGGATACATGAGAGAGCAGAAAGGGCAGCGGATCTGCCGCATTGGATATGATCTTTTCGATGAGATCGCGTATGTGCTGACCAAAGGACAGCCATTGGAATTTGCAACGATTCCAACGATTGAAATCCATATAGCTTTTTTGAAACGATGTATTCTAGACGCAGGCATCCCGATCATCGATATCCCGCCAGTCCCGTATGGCTACCATTTCATGGTCTGTCTCACTCATGACGTTGATTTTATAAGGATGAAAGACCACGGCATTGATCACTCGGTAATAGGTTTTCTTCTTAGGTCTCTACTCCGACCGTCGCTAAGGGATTCTCAGTCGAAAATACGCTGGTCGCGACTCCTCAGGAACTGGAAGGCTGTTCTTATGATGCCCTTTGCCTATGCTGGCGTTGTCAGAGACCCCTGGTATGACATTGACTGTTATCAGAAAATAGAAAAGGACATCCCGTCAACGTTTTTTTTCGTTCCGCGAAAGGATTACACGGGAAAGGCAGCGGACAAGAAATTAACCAAACCGATGTCATATCGTTCTATACGATATGATGTCAAAGACTACGCACCAGAGTTGAAAAAGCTGGCTCATGAAGGGAGGGAGATAGCTCTTCATGGCATTGATGCATGGCGTGATGCAAAAAGCGCCTCAACTGAACGTGATGTCATTCGTGGAATAACGGGCGACAACGTTGCTGGAGTTCGCATGCACTGGCTTTATTTCGCTGATTGCTCTCCTGAAGCCATTGGCAAATCGGGTTTATTTTATGATTCTAGCCTTGGTTACAATGATGCCGCAGGGTTTCGGTCAGGGACCACACAAGTATTTTGTCTGGATGGTCATGGTAACGTCTATGAACTTCCGCTCAATATCATGGATACGGCCCTCTTTTCTCGGGACAGAATGGGGTTGTCTGAATACCATGCCATGCAAGCATGTCGTAAGGTCATTGAATGCTTTCGGATTTCAGGCGGTGTGCTGACCATTAATTGGCACACAAGGAGTCTCCGCCCCGAACGGAATTGGGACGGCTTTTATTGCGAGCTGATACAAATGCTTAAAGCGGAAAGGGCGTGGTTCGCCGTTGCGAAGCTGGCTGTTGAGTGGTTTCGCAGAAGAAGGACGCTTAATTTCAGCAATGTGTCCTTCAGGGAAGGTGTTGCGCAAGTAACCTTGATGAATAACGATGTTAATTGGGCTGATTTACCTCCCATGCAGATAAGAGTTCATATACCTGCGTCTGCGACAGGATCGAGAGCGGTGGAAAGTGAACCCTGCATCATGAGCGTTCCTTGGCATGGAGAATCCCACATTGAGATTAAGCTTTGGAAGACAACAGAAAATATTCATGCGTAAAGAGATGAAAAGAAGCAAAAACGTTTGCATGATTAACTACTCGAATTATTCAATGGATCCTCGCGTAAGGCGTACTGCAGAAACCATAGCGGCCTTACCCGGTTATAAAGTCTCAGTTCTTACTATTAAATTATCAGACCGTCCGAAGCGGTATACGCTCAATCGGGTTAACGTAAGGGAACTGAACATCACGAAATATCAAGGAAAGACGAGCATAAGATACCTGTTATCCTACGCCTTTTTCATGACACTAGCCTTTTTCGCCTGTACAGGGCTACTGCTGCGGAGATCTATTGATATCGTGCATGTTCATAACATGCCGAATTTCATTGTCTTCGCTGCTGTGATACCACGGATAATCGGGAAGAAATTGATTCTCGATATCCATGATACGATGATTGAGACATATGTCGCTAAGTTTCCCAAGAATGTCTTCAGGCCGATTTCGATGTGCATTAATGCGCTCCTAAGGATGGAAGAGTTTCTTTCGTGTAAAATAGCCCACCGTGTTATTTGCGTCAATCATGTTCAAAAAGATGTGTTGCTAAAAAGAGGCATCCCGGAAGACAAAATAATTATTTTGCTCAATGTGCCGGATCCCGAGCGGTTGAAATCTCCGCAGGTTCAAAAGAAGTATCCTGGAACGATTAATCAATTCAATCTGATATACCATGGCACCATGGCAAAGCGGCTCGGCATAGATTTTGCCATTAAGGCCGTTGCGCAGATTAGATTATCGATCCCGGACGTAACGTTCCATGTCATAGGGGAGGGTGATGACCTGGAGGAGTTCATGAAACTGAGCCGAAATTTGCATGCTAGTGAGTTTGTGAGATTTTCGGGAAAGAATATCCCTTTTGAAGAATTGGTAGGTATATTGAAGACAATGGATCTGGGCTTGGTTCCAAATAGACGAAGTGATGCAACGGAGCTGATGTTGCCTGTTAAAATGCTTGACTGCATAGCTCTCGGCATCCCGGTAATTGTTCCTCGGTTAAAGGCTATAGAACATTATTTCACTGATGATATGGTAACTTTTTTCGACCCGGAGAATATCGATTCCCTAATGGATGCGATTCGTTTTGCTTATGGGAATCGTGCCAAGATTAAAGAGAAGGCAAAAAATGCATATCGATTTATGGACACATATAAGTGGGAAACTCATAAGTTCGAGTTGGTCAACCTCTATCAATCCATGGTCGAAAAACAACAGTTGACGATCGAGACTGAGGCGCATTGAACTAATTAGAATTTACGATGGAGTATCGATTAGGTATGGAGGTTTATTAATGATGAACATCGCACAATTCGGAGTAGGATACTGGGGACCGAACCTCTTAAGGAATCTAGTGTCTAGCAAGCGGTGCAAAGTGACCGATGTTGTAGACCTCTCCCAGGAAAGAATGGATTATGTGCGCAAATTGTATCCGACTTTGTCCGCAAGCAACGACGTGAAAGCAGCATTGAATAAAACCGATATTGATGCCATCGTCATTGCGACTCCTGTCGCATCACACTATGGCCTTGCCGTGGAGGCGTTGAAGGCTGGAAAGCACGTTCTTGTTGAGAAGCCGCTAGCGACAAGCATTGAGCAGGTGGATGAAATCGGCAGGATAGCGCAGGAAAAGAACTGCGTCGCAATGGTTGGTCATACATTTCTGTTCAACGCTGCCGTTCGATATGTCAAGAAGCTTATCGATGCCGGTGAGCTTGGTGATATCCGTTATATTTACAGCCAGCGTCTTAATCTTGGCAGGATCAGGTCGGATGTAGACGCACTGTGGAATTTCGCCCCTCACGATATCAGCATCATCCAATACTGGCTTGGCGACCCCACACCGCTCTCAGTTGTGCGAAGAGGGATAGACTACATCCAGAACAATATTGATGATGTTGTGTTCCTGAACATCATGTACCCCAACAAAGTTATGGCGAATATCCATGTAAGCTGGCTCGACCCGCAAAGGATCCGGTCCATCGTGGTCGTAGGCTCAAAAAAAATGGTCATTTACGATGACACCGTAGAAAATAAGATTGCCATTTATGACAAAGGGATCGATCGAAAAGCGCAGCTCGGAAAGAACATGGATTATGATAACCAGCACTTCCAGACCTTTGATCAACGGTCGGGGGACGTGCTTCTTCCGAAGATTGATTTTCAGGAACCCCTAAAAGTAGAGATAGACCATTTTATCGACTGCATCGAAAAAGGAACGACATGCATCACCGGAATTGACCATGCAAGGAAGGTCGTAGAGATACTGGCGAGCACCAATGGTATGGCGGTGTCTCAACAGAAAACCCATGCAAGCAGACTATAGAATCCATGCAGAAGTAGAATTACCGTTAGACGCAGTGGTTGAGGATTATTGCATCCTTGGTGTTCCGCCGAGGGGGCGGAAAGAAGGTGAATTAAAGACCATCATAGGAGCCAACGCACTTATTCGGTCTCACACAGTAATTTATGCTGGCAATAGGATCGGAAGAGAATTTAAGACAGGCAACAAGGTCAATATCAGAGAGTCAAATGTAATCGGTGACAATGTAAGCGTGGGCACATTGTCTGTGATTGAGCATCACGTCACAATCGGAAGCGGTGTGCGTATTCACAGCCAGGTTTTCATACCGGAATATTCGGTGATTGAAAGCGGGGCATGGCTGGGGCCGCATGTAGTGCTGACCAACGCTAAATATCCGGCATCACCGGGAGCGAAAGCGAATCTCAAAGGGCCAGTAATCAGGAGGGGGGCCAAGATTGGGGCGAACAGCACCATTCTGCCAGGCGTTGTCATTGGCGAGAACGCCTTGGTGGGCGCGGGATCGGTGGTAGTCCACGATGTTCCTGCCAACGCAGTAGTAGTGGGGAATCCGGCGAGAATTATAAAAAACATCTCGGAACTACCATATGGAGAGGGTCGATATGAAAATACCATTAGTTGATTTGCAGAGTCAATATAACAGCATAAAAAAAGAGATCGACGCCATTATGGCCGACGTCATTTCAAAGTCCGCGTTTATCGGTGGTGAATATGTCAAGTCGTTCGAGACCTCCTTCGCTGAATTCTGTCAAGTGAAGTACTGCATCGGGGTCGGCAATGGAACTGATGCACTCTTCATCGCTCTCAAGACACTCGGTGTCGGTGTCGGCGATGAAGTGATCACCGTCGCAAACAGCTTTATCGCCACTTCGGAAGCAATAACCCATGCAGGAGCGAAAGTTGTTTTTGTCGATATAGATCCGAAGACCTATAACATTGATACCGGCAAAATCGAGGAGAAAATTACTTCAAGGACTAAGGTAATTATTCCCGTCCATCTTTATGGACAGCCTGCAGATATGGATCCCATTTTGGTTCTGGCAAGGAAACACAATCTTAAAGTCATTGAGGATGCAGCACAGGCGCATGGGGCAGAGTATAAGGGACGCCGCATTGGCTCTATTGGAGATATGGCTTGCTTCAGCTTTTATCCAGGGAAAAATCTGGGAGCTTACGGAGATGCAGGGGCCATTGTCACGTCCAACGACTCATGGGCATTAAAGGCACGTATGATTGCCAATCATGGTCGCAAAGACAAGTATGATCATGAAATGGAAGGGGTCAACAGCAGAACGGATGGCCTTCAGGCGGCTATCCTGAATGTAAAATTGAAACATCTTGTCGGCTGGTCCGAAGCACGAAGAAGGAACGCCTATCTGTATAACGAGCATCTAAAAGGGATGGAAGTAGTCACCCCTTTTGAGATTGATTATGTTAAGGCCGTATATCATCTTTATGTTATAAGGATAGAAAAAACATTGCGACGGCATTTGCAAGACCACCTGAAGTTAAAAGGGATAGCAACTGGTATTCACTATCCGATTGCTTTGCCGAATCTCAAAGCATATTCATACCTGAACCACACAGAGAATGATTTTCCTGAAGCTACAATGGCGTCACAGGAAATCCTGTCCCTGCCAATGTTCCCTGAGTTGCAAGAGAAGCAGATTAGATTTATAACCGAGACGATTAAGGATTTCTCGTGATTTCAAAATAATCAATATGGGCGATCGCTGCAGTGAACGAAACATTTAGTCGTCATATACTGGTTTATGGAACGAAAACGTCACCATATAACGGTCTGCATTTGTACCTACAAACGGGAAGAGATGCTTGCTCGGTTATTGAAGGAACTGAAACATCAAAGTACCGACGATTTGTTCACTTATTCTGTGGTAATAGTGGATAATGATTATACCCAAACAGCAAGACATGTGGTTGAGGGAATAGAGAAAGAATCAAATATCACCATCGATTATTACTGTGAACCTGAACAGAATATTGCCCTTGCGAGAAATAAGGCTGTACAAAATGCAAGTGGTGACTTATTGGCTTTCATAGATGATGATGAGGTCCCCACTAAAGAATGGCTTCTGAATCTCTATAAGGCCATTTATAAATTCAATGTGAGTGGAATTCTGGGCCCCGTATTGCCCTATTTTGAAACCAGTCCTCCCAACTGGGTAGTCAGAAGCCAATTATGCGAGAGAAAATCATTTGAGTCGGGGACAATTATAAGGAATCCTATAGATACGCGCACAGGGAATGTTCTTCTCGATAGAAATGTTCTATTTGATAAGAATCCGTTTGATTATCGATTTGGGAAAACAGGAGGAGAGGACGTTGATTTCTTTAGAAGGCTGATGGAGAGAGGAAACGTTTTCGTATGGAGTAATGAAGCTCATGTTTATGAATTTGTCCCTCAATATCGACTTAAACGAAAGTATTTTATAAAGAGAGCATTATTAAGAGGAGTGGTGAGTGCAAGCCATATTTCGATAATTAGTTTCAGTACTTTGAAGTCGATAATAGCCTTGATTGTGTATACAGTGGTTTTACCTATCCTGTTATTGATGGGACACCATCTGTTCATGAAGTATCTGATAAAAGATTGTGATCATCTTGGGAAATTGATGGCCCTTTGCGGAGTACATGTTATTAAAGAAAGACCTTCTTAAGAGAATCTAAAAGCGATGACATCAGATGAATAAGATAGCCTTCTTTATTTATTCAAATATTAATGTTATAAAATCCATTGATTTGTAAGGGATAACGAAACATGTCGTCAAACAGATCATCCTTCATTTTAATTACGCCGGCTCGAAATGAAGAAGAATATATAGAAAAAACAATTAAATCTGTCATCTCGCAAACTGTTTTGCCTGAAAAATGGGTTATCGTGAGCGACGGATCAACAGATAGGACAGATGAGATTATCAATAAGTACATATCGCGATACCAATGGATAGAACTGGTACGCATGCCTGAGCACAGAGATCGCCAATTTGCCGCTAAAGTTCTTTGTTTTAACGCCGGGTATGAGAGGATCAAGGATCTGCCCTTCGATATCATCGGGAGCCTTGATGCGGATATTTCTTTTGAGAGCGACTATTTCGAATTCCTTCTTTCTAAATTTAATTTATTCCCCATGCTCGGGGTTGCCGGCACGCCTTTTGTGGAAGGATCATCTCAGTATGATTATCGGTTCACCAACATCGAACATGTTTCTGGCGCTTGTCAATTATTCAGACGCGAATGCTTCGAAGATATCGGAGGTTATGTTCCTATCAAGGGTGGGGGTATTGACTGGACCGCGGTGACGACGGCAAGAATGAAGGGGTGGATGACTAGGACATTCACGGAAAAGGCCTGTTTACATCACCGGCAAATGGGGACTGGAAACAGCAGATCTCTGATGACATGGTATAAACATGGAAGAAAAGATTATTTTCTGGGTGGTCATCCACTGTGGCAGTTATTCAGGGCGCTTTATCAGATGACGAAAAGGCCGTATATCATTGGAGGAACATTGCTTCTTCTGGGATATGCTTGGGCTAGCATGAGGAGAACCGATCGCTTGATATCGCCGGAACTCATGAAATTTCATCGTCGCGAACAAATGAAACGCTTAAAAAATGTGTTCACAAAAGCACCTAATTGGGGTGCGTAAAAATAACAGGAGTTAGAGTGGACGACAAGAATCAAAATAAAATCGAAGTTAGCGTTAGAATGGTTGAAAAATGGGTAGAAGAGCATGATTACAAAGGTTATGAGCCTTTTGACGGACTTTCCTCGACATTCCGTCCGCTTACATTTGGCAATCTCCTTTTAGACAGGCTTTTGCTTCAACTCATTCGGCAATCGCCTATCAACCTAAGGCCGTTATTTGGTGTAAAGCCATTGGATTCGACCATTGGAAGGGGATATATGGCATGGGGTTATTGCCATATGTTCATGATAACTGGAGATCAAAGATATCGGGGGAAAACCGATGCCTGCCTGCAATGGCTCGTAGAAAACAGGTCTTCTGGTTATCAGGAATTTTCATGGGGAAAGCATTTCGATTTCGCGAGTAGAAGCGGACTGTACAAAGCATTCGAACCTATCCTGATTTGGACAGCCCTTATTGCTCATGCCTTTCTCGAAGCCTACGAGACATTTGGAGACAGAAAATACTTGGAGGTTGCCAATAGTGTATGCAAATGGATTTTGAGATTACCCCGAAATAAGACTGAGTTTGGTTTTTGTATTGGATATCATAATCAAGATTTCACGGCCGATATACATAATTCTAACATGGTTGGCGCCGCAGTATTGGCCCGAACCGCCAAACATTTATTTAATGAAGAATATTTGACAGTAGCCAAAGAGGCGATAACATTCAGTTGCTCCAGACAACTGCCAAGCGGTGCATGGTTATATGGAGAACACTCTCGAAATCATTGGATAGACAATTTCCACACCGGTTATAATCTTGACGCCTTGAAATGCTACATGGATTATTCAGGTGACCGGCAATATGAAAACAAATTGGAAAAGGGATTGGACTTTTACAAGAAGAACTTTTTCGAAGAAAACGGTAGACCAAAATATTACCACAACCGCGCGTATCCAATTGACAGTCAGTGCATAGCTCAGGCCATCGAAACACTGGCTAATTTATCAGACTACGATCCATCGATCCTTATGCTAGCTATTAAAGTAACTAATTGGGCAATTGATAATATGCGGGACAAAATGGGTTATTTCTATTATAGAGAGTATCCCTTTATAAGGGCTAAAACTCCTATGTTACACTGGGCTCAGGCGACAACGTATAATGCGCTATCAGTGCTGTTAATGAAATTAACCATTGACAGAGATAGAGCACAACATGGAAGAGAACGGATATGGGATGTTAACAAAACATTATATCATTAGTATTAAAGGTATACAAGCAAAAGTGCCCGCCATTAGAGTAGGCGAGAGTATCGTTATAGTTAAAGGTAAATTCTTAAAAATAGCTCGAATCTTTGATGAGTATTGGATCGAGAGGCGTCGTCTTCCGAAGCCGGAAATTGTTTTAAATGAGCTTCAAAAAACTGATTTGAAACCTGATCTTTTTGCCTTTTCGCAGAGAGTCCCTGATATAGAACCGCATTACTCATTCCAATTGGTATATGATAATTTAGCAGTAATTCAATTAAAATCTTACCACCATTGGCTTAATAATCAAACATCTGCTTCCGTTAAAAGAAACATTAAAGCGAGTGAAAAGAGGGGCATCGTAGTGAGAGTTTCACAATTTGATGATACTTATGTTCGAGGTATAATGTCAATATACAATGAGACTCCAGTTCGACAAGGACGAAGATTTTGGCATTACGGAAAAAATTTTACTCAAGTTCAAGAAGAGAATGCTACATACTCTGAGCGTAGTACTTTTCTTGCGGCTTATTATAAAGATGAGATGATTGGATATGCCAAGATAGTTTGGGATGAACAAACGGCAGCAATTATGCAAATCATGTCAAGGATGCAATTTTATAATATGCGTCCGAATAACGCGCTGCTGGCTGAGGCAGTAAGACAGTGTACATCGAGAGGTATACCATACCTGCTATATGAGAAGTTTGTTTATGGGAACAAGACTAACAGTACGCTTACGGAATTCAAGCGCAGCAACGGATTTGTGAGAATGAATATCCCTCGATATTATATCCCCTTGACCTGGAAAGGAGCAATTGCACTTAGCATGGGATTTCACATAGAGTTCAAAGAAAGAATACCGGAGTGGATTATGTCACCCTTACGGGATTTTAGGACGAAATGGAATGAGCGGAAGACATTAAACAAAAAACTCTGAAGTGAGAGATTCCCAGTTATCATGTTGTTGATCACTCATTTTCTAAGTGACACTTCAATAGCGGGTATATTTATTCAGGTCTATTCAATAGTTCGCTAAGTTTCATGGTTGTATTCTCATTTCTTGAGTTCTACTACGGGTCGTGAATGTCATGAATTTTTATAATAATATGCAGAATGAATCAGTTAAAGGGGAGTGAGATGTAATGCCGGGTATTGCTGGAATTATCAGTAAGGCTAATCCAATTAAGAACAAGAGCAACTTAGATCAGATGATCAATGTCATGATGCACGAGGCCAACTATGTTTCAGGCTCATATTCTAACGTTCAACTTGGTATTTATGCTGGTTGGGTTTGCCATCAAGGTTCATTCTCTGATTGTATGCCACTGGTTAACGAAAAAAAAAGTATTTATATGATTTTTGCGGGTGAAGACTTTGCAGACAACGAAAAGATTCAAAAGCTTGGGCAAAGAGGTTATAAATTTGATAGATCTAATGCAAAATATATAATTAGCTTGTATGAGGAGAAGGGTGATAGGTTTTTAGTAGACTTGAATGGATGGTTTGCTGGAGTTTTGATCGATCTTCGTCAGAACAAAGTGGTCCTCTTTAACGACAGATATGGAATGCGGCGAATATACTTTTACGAGACAAAGGATGCATTTTATTTTTCTTCCGAAGCAAAGTCGCTTCTCAAGATATTGTCGGAACTACGGCAGCTGGATATGCGAGGATTTGCGGAAACCATTTCATGTGGTTGCGTGCTACAAAATAGAACATTATTCGCTGGCATTGGGTTATTGCCGGGAGGATCGTCATGGGTTATAGATAAGAATGGAAGCATAAGAAAAGGGAAGTACTTCAATTTGGAAACGTGGGAGAAACAGCCATTTTTGAATGATATGGAGTTCTACGAAACGCTAAAGGAAACTTTTACTCGGATACTTCCGAGATACTTTCAAGGGAAAGAACGAATAGCCATGTCCCTCACAGGCGGCTTAGACTGTCGGATAATCCTCGCTTGGGCGAAATCTCCTCCGGGGGGATTACCATGCTATTCATTTAGCAGTAATTATCGTGATTCTGCTGATGTTAAAATAGCACGAAAGGTGGCAAAGAATTGCGGCCAAACTCACGAAACGATTGTAATTGATGAAAAATTTCATTCTGAATTTCCGCGCATGGCAGAAAAAGCGATTTATGTATCCGACGGTACCATGGATGTTTCAGGGTCAGTTGAATTATATGTAAACAGGTTAGCGAGTGGTATAGCGCCAATTCGGCTGACAGGGAACTATGGTTCGGAAATACTGCGAGGAAATGTGGCATTCAAACCATTCACCCGTGATGATAAATTGTTTGAACCTGCTTTTTCAGAACTAGTAAGCGATGCCTCGACGACCTACTATGGAGAGAGTCAGTGTCACAATTTGTCGTTCATAGCATTCAAGCAAGTTCCCTGGCATCATCATGCTCGGTTCTCCGTGGAGCAATCCCAACTAACCCTCCGTTCACCTTATCTCGATAATGACCTTGTTGCTCTAATGTATCGGGCGCCTTCTAATCATACGCTAAGCAAACAATTTTCATTACAACTGATAGCTGAAGGAAATGTGGACTTGTCTAAAATACCCACAGATCGCGGCGTATTATATCGCCATGTTCCGGGCATCGGCAGAATTCAACATCTTTATGCTGAATTTGTCGCTAAAACGGAGTATGCATTTGACTACGGCATGCCGCAGTGGCTAGCAGGAATTGACCATTTTTTGGCACCATTGCACATTGAAAGACTTTTTCTTGGTAGGAACAAATTCTATCATTTTCGTGTCTGGTATCGTGACAGGTTGTCGCAGTTTGTAAAGGACGTGCTTTTGGATCCGCGTACGCTCGCCAGGCCATACTTGAACAGTCGACGTCTCGAAGCGATTGTGCGTAATCATTACGACGGAAAGCGAAATTACACACGCGAGATAAACCAGGTCCTAACCAGTGAGCTTGTCCAACGACAACTAATTGAGTAGAGATAACACGCTAAACCGAAGATTATTTCTCAACGACTTAAACAAAATTTTGGCTTTCTTCCACAATTTGGGTGATATAGGTCACAGTAATTCTAGTGACTTTAATATAATATATATTGTAGTTCGAAGGTAGGAGATTTTTGTTTATTTAATCAAGTTAAACAACCAAGGCAGATAAGGAGATACTGGTATGAACAAAAATAAGTCTAAGATGCACTGGCAGGTTATAATTCTGATTACGACCCTCTTATGGACATCAAATGCCACGGCCGCGTTAATCGCAGCTAAAAGTTGTTCACAGATTGATGTCCAAGATGCTATAAATGCAGCAATAGATGAGGATATTGTGTCAATACCACCAGGCACTGGTAATTGGTCAACTGCTGTATCGTGGGCTGATAAGAATATTAGAGTTATCGGAGCAGGAGAAGGCAAAACGATAATCAATGTTGGATCTCTTGGATTTAGTATTATAGCGGATAATAAGGCCGCATTTAGAATTTCTGCTATGACTATAAATCAAGCTATAAATGGAATAGCTGTTCAGATTATTAATCGAAAACATACTCCGACTGGAGGTTCGTATTCAAAGGGGTGGAGATTAGACCATCTTACTCTGACAGCTAATGGCCTCACTGACGTAAGATCAATTTTTGTATTTGGATTAACCTATGGTGTCATAGATCATGTGAGTTGGAGTTCAGATTATAGCATTGCACAATTTATGACTCACTACGCGTATACTAATGATAATTCTGAAGCTGATGGACAACCATTTAATCAAGGAACAATAAGTTGGGGATTGACTTATTCGCTTGGTGATGCGAATGCTATTTATGTCGAGGATTCTACGCTAAATGCAAGCTCAACCGGTGGCTGGGCTGCCGATGTATGGTATGGCGGTTCTGTCGTATTCCGTTATAACACTATAAACAGATGTCAGATAAGCACTCATTCAGCCAGATCTACAGCAAGAGGCGGAAAAAGAATTGAAGTTTATAATAACAAATTTGTTGCTGTGGGAATGAGTGATACCCGTGTTGTTTGGTGGAGGTCCGGAACTGGAGTAGTTTTTAATAACACCATCGACTCGACTGGGCAGTTACAAGTAGATAATCAACGCACCTGTTCTGCGTTCGATACAAGATGCAGTGGGACACAGCCTTATGACGGGAATATTTCCGATACTGGTTGGCCCTGTCTCGATCAACCGGGGCGTGGTTATGGTGCGCCGCAAAATCAACCCTCAATGCCTATTTATGCGTGGAACAACGGCCCGCAGGACGATTGTCGGACTACGCAGGCAACTTGTGCTAATAGTACAAATATATCAGTAAACTCTAATTTTGATCAGTGTTTGACAAGTCCTCCGCCTGTATTGACAGACCATCTAAAAACTGGGGCAGGACATGCCAACGGTCAGGTCGATTATGTAAATAACGGGTCAACAGCAATGCCTGGATATAAACCTTATACTTACCCACACCCTCTAACACTGCAACTTCAACCGCCACATAACTTGCGCTTCCAATAACGTCCATAAAAATCTTAGATGATTATAAAAGATTTGGCACTAAATTACAAAGTGAGCCTCCCCCGATTTGATGGACATGCCGAAAAGTTGTAAACTCATACAAGGAGGCCGGCATGGGTCAACGCATAGGTCATCGTCAGTTTAGTAAGGAGTTTAAGAGAAATGCCCTTCAACTGGTGATAGAAAAGCGTGTTTCTGTGGGTAAAGTAGCCCGAGAGCTTGATATTCATCCGAATTTGATTCATCGATGGAGGAGGGATTACCTGGCGGAGGGAGAAAGCGCCTTTGTGGGAACAGGGAAGTTAAAGCCTGAGGATGCGGAATTAAAACGCCTCCAGAAGGAGCTGGAAGACGTCAAGGAAGAGCGGGACATTTTAAAGAAAGCTTTGAGCGTGTTTTCCAAGCGAAATTGGTGAAGTATCTGTTCCTTGAAAATCACCGGGACTCTTATCGGCTTACCGAGATGTGCAAGGTATTGAGGGTTTCGCGAAGTGGTTATTACGCCTGGAGGGAGCGAAAACCTGGCAAGCGTTGGAATGAGAATGAGCTGCTTTTGGGCCGGATCCGAGAGATCTACGAGAAGAATAGACGGGTTTACGGCAGCCCGCGGATAACGGAGGCGCTCCGGGAGCAAGGGACCCGCTGCGGGAAGAACCGGATTGCCAGGCTCATGAAAGAAAACGGGATTCGAGCAGAAGTGAAGAGGAGGTTCAGGAAGACGACGGATTCACGGCATGAGT
>DASPSR010000048.1:0-82368 GCA_035623825.1 Nitrospirota bacterium | reverse complement strand
CCAAGAACAGAGGAGAACCATACCCGAAGGCCTTGAGGTCTTCACCCGGCTCCAGCTTTCCCGCCTCCGTCATGGAAATCACGCGCACCGGACGGGCATGGAGCGCCGTGAGATATTCGGTGACAGCCTGTAAGGTTATCTCGGGCACAGTTCCCTTTCTCAAGTCGGAGCAGGCAGGACGAAAATCGTTCATAATTATTGTATCATTTTTTTTCGGGGAGAGTGGAGAAACAGTTGTCGGGGAATACGACACGATACATCTTATGGGAGGCAGAGGGATTGGGGTGGAGAGGGGAATTGTAGGCGCCACGTTTCGCGAATGCTGGATAGATTTTTTCAGTCAATCCGCTCCCACGCGCCTCAGCCGGGGGCTGTCGATGGGTAGCGGTTCCCCGGGATCAAATATCTCATCATTATACCGTATGCGTCGGACCCGGCCGGGCACCTGCTTGCTGTATGTAATGATAAGGCGGCCGATGGTCTGTTTGATTTCCTGCGAAGGGGTTACACTCAGGAGGGCCACAGGGCCGGGAAAATTGTGAGGCATGAACAAATGATAACCGCTTGAAGCCAACTGTATGAGCAACTGGTTCTCCCCGTTGTCGCGGCCGAGAACGATCTTGACGCCCGCGCCGATCCGATAGTGGCGACCCACCGTGAGCAGCCTGATGTCACTGAGAGTTACGGCCTTCTTATCCTCAAACAGGTCGCGGAGCTTATCGGAAAAGTTTTTATCCGTGAGCAAACAGCCGCCGGCGGGGGTGGAGTATCCTCGGATACCATAACGTTCGGCCAGCCTGAGTTGGACATTCCTCGACCGGCCGCTAATGCCAAGGAGCTTTTCACGGTCGATCAGTCCGTCCTGTTCAGCTTTGGTAGGGGGAAGCAGCTTCGCCGAAAGGGGACGGAGTACCATGCCTTTCACATCCCCGTCACGCTCGATCACCCGCAGCGCGTCGCGTCGCTGTGACATGGGTCGTTGCCCTAAGACTTCGCCGGTTACAACGAAGGGGGCGTTCACTTCCTGCATTACGGATTTTGCCCTTCTCAACATAAATATCTTGCAGTCTATACAGGGGTTGGTGTGCTTGCCGTAGCCATGCGCTGGGTTCCGGACGACATCGATATAGTCCTCTCCCATGTCTATGACGCGGAGATCGATGCCAATAGCCTTCGAGACCAGTGCGGCGTGGGTATCGCGTTCGTGGCCATAGCTCTTTGAAAAAGCCGATGTGAAGTAGAGCCCGATCACGTCGAAATCCTGCTCCATGATCACTCTCGCGGCCAATACACTATCGAGACCACCCGATATAAGTGCAACTGCCTTCTTGCTCACAAACTCTCCCCTTCGTCACTCATAATCGACGCCGTATTATAAATCTCCGGGTGAGCTTTTAGCAAGAGAGAAGAGAGCCCAGTAAGATTTTATTAAGTTGCACAGATTGTTGAAAAATTGTATAAAATAGTTACAGGTAAATAAAGGAGAGGGGGGCGGATATGGCTAAATGGATTATTGATTCAGATCACTCCTGTGTTGCTTTCGCCATCAGGCACATGATGCTCGCGCACGTACGGGGACAGTTCAACGGGATGAGGGGAACGATTCACTTCGATCCTTCCGACACGTCACGGACATCTGTGGTGGTTGATATCGATGTCACCAGTGTGAATACGGGAATCAAAAAACGAGACGAGCACCTTCTGACAGAAGATTTCTTTGATGGGGTCAAGTATCCCACGATCACCTTCAAGAGCACTGAGGTCCGATTTATCAATAGTATGCGCTGCCGGGTGATCGGCAATTTGACGATGCACGGCATGACCCGCCCCGTCACGTTCGAAGGCGAGTACTCCGGACCGAGAAAGAACCCCTATGGCGATGAAACCACGATAGGCTTCTCGGGTTCGACGACAGTGAACCGCGAGGATTTCAGTATCATGTGGGGAAGTGAGCTGATGGAAGGGGGCGGACTGGTGGCGGGAAAAGAGATCCAGATCTTTCTCGAGGTAGAGGCGGACCTTGCCGAATAGGAGGATCGACTGGAGAGCTGCGATGTCTCAATTAGTAACGAATGGCAGAAACTCAGAATTGCTCGCCTTTTAAAGCACTTCTTTTGATTTGAGATCCAGGATTTGGGTTTATCTTTATATGCCGGGCTCTCCAATGGAATTGTGGTAAGAGATGCTGAGACCGCCAGTCATGTGTGGTCATGCAGGGGAGGAGGCCCCCATGCGTCAATCGAAGAAGGAGATCAAGGATAAGAACCTGCTCGTTGACTTGTTGAATACTTGCCATATCGGCAGACTGGGGACCGTCGGCAAAGACGGATACCCCATGGTAAAGCCGCTCAACTTCGCGTATTGCGATAATACAATCTATTTTCACACTGCGCAGGAAGGAGAAAAGATCGATGACATCAGGCGCGATAGCCGGGTTTGTTTCGAGGTCGATCTGCCCATAGCACTGGTTAGGACCGATGGAAGCCCTTGTAAGGCCGAGTATCTCTACCGCAGCGTGATCATACGGGGACGAGCCCGCATAATTGAGGATGAATCGGAAAGAAGGCGTGCATTGAAGTCTCTTATGGAGAAGTATCAGCCTGAGGGAGGCTACGGCGATTTCTCAGAGGAAAAACTCAAGATAACAGGCGTGGTCAGGATCGATATCGAAGAAATGACAGGGAAGGAAGACCTCGGAAAAGAGAAACTGCGGGAAGCCGCGCTCGAGGCACTGGATCTCAAGGTGCACCTGCCTCTCATCCTGAAAAGGGTTTGAACTGGGATACCGATTACGGACGGAGACAATCATTCTTAGACCCTGTCCCCCGGAAGAGAGCAGACGGACGTAGATGACGTCTAGAACGGTGTGAAGTCAAATCTTTTTCATTTTTCTCGAAAGCATGTCCGCGCATCTGAGTGGTTCCGGTATCCTGTGTTTGCCGCTACAGGCGATGGTGAGGCGTATCGCGTCGTCCGTGTTTACTCTGTGGCCGGGCGACACGAACAGCGGTCTGACACCGTCCTTCGTCCTTACGACAGCACCAACCGCTCTCCCCCCGTAAATAAGCCGAGACCATCTCCCTCTCTTGATGCCGGGATCGTTGTGCTCACCGACCAGCCTTGACTTTGCACAGCCGATTGCCGGGAGATTCAATAGCACGCCGAGGTGTGAGGCAATCCCGACACCCCTGGGATGTGCGATGCCCTGACCATCAACAAGGAGAAGGTCGGGTTTCTGTGCTAATTTTTCGAGAGCCGTCATGATCGCAGGGCCCTCACGGAACGAGAGAAATCCCGGGACGTAGGGGAACAAGAGTTTTTGAACTGCAAATTGCCGCTCGATGAGGGCAAGCTCCGGAAAGAGATACAGGCAAGCGGCGGCAAACACCTGGTCATCCGAAAAGGCCGCATCGACTCCGGCGATGTATCTCGGCTCTTTCTTGAGAGGAGAGAGTTGAACTTTCCTGGAGAGAAAATTCTGCGCTTTCCGCGCGTCCTCGATGGTCAATGTCTTCGGCCATTTCATGGGCGCTGTCTCCTGTCAATTGCGATATAATTATAACACGCTTTGGTCTTGGAAGAACACGGGATCTATATGCGTGTGAATCAAAAATTCTCACCTTTTGTCGTAGCGAGGAGAACTGTTTTGAGGCGGTACAGGTTTTGCGGGCAATGGCGACTTACATCTCGGCGATGAATCGGGATCGTCTCCACGGGCTTGCAATGACTCTGCACTAGCATACATGGAGGGAGGACCAATGTTACTCTATCTTGTGCAGCACGCTGAAGCCAAGAGCGAAGAAGAAGACCCGGCTCGTGGGCTGACCGAGAAGGGAGTTCAAGATGTGCGCGACGTCTCGGCCTCTGCGAAGATGATAAATGTGAAGTCCGGCAGGGTATATCACAGCGGCAAGGCGCGAGCCATGCAGACGGCGCAGATACTTGCCGACCACCTTAATCTGGAGAAGGGTCTGTCTGAGACCGATGGCCTGGCGCCGACGGATGATCCCTCGATTTGGGCCAGGCGCGTCGCTGGAATGAACGATGATATCATGCTTGTAGGGCATCTCCCGCACCTGGCGCGGCTCGCTGGCCTGCTCCTCAGCGGGGACAAAGAGAAAATGCTTATAGACTTTAAAATGGGAGGGATGGTCTGTCTAAGACGTTTCGATGACGGCCGATGGGCGGTTGGGTGGATGATTGTGCCTCAGGTCCTGCACGGCGATGAGAAACGGGAGGCTCAAACGAAAACGGGTACAGATTTCAAAAAAAAGTGATGCTTTTCATTAAATCCGTCCAGCTAATGTGTTCTGGACGCCTCTTAACCCGTCCGTCAACCCCTTCTGTACAGCTCATCGAGCGTGATTCTGCCTTTAACGAGAGCTTCCAGGTCGTCGATGAAAATATCCGCGTTATCGTGCACGATAAAACCGTCATTCTGAAGTCTGTTAAACCACACGGACGCCTTGGTATCTCTCCAGTCATTGCCGACCAGTGTTTTCATCGCTCGATCTATCATGTCCTCAGTGATGCCTCGGTCTAAAAACATGAGAACAAGATGTTCTGCGTTCATGCCTTGAAGGATTCCCATCCTGCCTCCTTTCGAATAAACACTATGATTCAAAGAGTTGCACAAGTATTTATAACGCAGAATATAATACTTAAGGCCTAATTAAAGTATATCTCTCTTGTCAGATTAGTAAAGGATTAAAGAAGGGTATTTTTAGGGTATGCTTTGATGATTTGAAGATATAATGCCAGAATATATTTAAGAAATTTTTTTTAGGAACCTCTCCAATTCCTTTGCCCACATGCCATATCCCTTACTGCTCAGATGCACCCCGTCATCCTGAAGATACTCGCTTTTGGGGTTCCCCTTCGAATCGACAAAAAGACTGTAGATATCAAGATATTCTGCCCCATATTCATGTGCTATCTGTTTCAAATGGTCATTGGTTTCCTTTATTGTATTATTGCTGATCCATCCCAGGGCTACAGGCAGGATGCTCTGGACCACGATGATCGCTTTTTTGTACCACGTCGTCAGGTCCCGCACGATATCGCCGTATGGGCCAATTATATCGTACTGTTCCAAAACGATGTTGTTTATGCCGGTCATGAGGAATATGCAGTCCGGATTGTCGATCTGCATCCGTATCCTGTCTCTGCGGTCCAGCAGCTCTTCAACTTGTTCACCTGATATGCCGAGGTTGGTAACATGTTGCTCTGGAAGCCGTCTCTGCCAGTCGAACCACTCTGTCAAGGAATCGCCTATGAAGACCAAGTTCTTCATGTCAATCGATGGAATCCTTGACGCGGATATCCTCCGAAACGTCATGAAGGGTACGATCGGTGTTTTTCAAGCATATCCGTCTCGATAGCGTCACCGGTACTATGCTTTAGTCTCCCGCTGGAGCGCCTGTTTCAGCATTCTGATTGACGGAATGTTTTTGAGTCTCCCGGACTCGTCGATATAGGTCCTTCAGGCAATGCCGGCGGCGCTACCGCCGCCAAAAGCATCACTCCCGTTTATCCATATGGATGGCGAGCCTTTGATCCCTCGGCTGATCGCTTCGTCGTAATACACTGTATGATAGGTTATTTCGGCCCTCATGCCTAATTCAGCGAGGGCACGGTCCATATGTTCGCGAAGTTGATGATAGGACCCGCAGATCTCAGACATGTAAATGTCGATTCTTAATGCCATGGCTCGATCGCGTTCATAAGGAAGGCTGACGCGCTATCATCCCACATGGATGATCTGGACCGGACAAGAATCCGCCGCTTCCCGCACCTTGCCCTCCAGTTCTGCAGGAGAAATCCCTTCTGCAGTGTTGCCGCTCACCCTGTATTTCTCGACGATCTGACTCCAGCCGTCGGTCGGGTTTTGCTCGAAGAATTCCGGGCAGGTAATCCAGCATGTTTCGCAACTGGTGCATTCTTCGCGGGCTATCGTTACTTTCTGTTTTGTGGACATGACGGTTCTCCTTTCAATCTATCGAGTTCGCGTGTCGATTCGGGATAATTATCGTTCGAAGCCATGCTGGCCTTATATCTTGTTCTTCTTTTCAAGCACGTCGTCGAGCCACGTGAGGGCAGCCGACACCGTGGGGAAACCGATGGTACTTGTGAGGAGAATGACCGTATGCCGGACCTCCTCGGGCTTGGCCCCGGCAGCCAGCGCTCTACGCACGTGAGAATGCACGGATCCTTCGGACCGTATGGCCGTCGCCGCAGCGAGCTGGACCAATTCGGCAATCTTCTTGTTCAGCGGACCCGCGGCTTTTGCAGACTTCCCTACATTCTCCACGGCTCTGGCCAGGCTTTTGTATCGCTTTCGAATGCTCGTGTATTGATTCGGTAATTTTGGCATAAGACGCCTCCTCCTCTTCAGGGCTCCCGTCCGCGCGAACACACGATTTCCTGTTTATTCTCTGAGCGGATCAATCGCAAAGGATACTGCGCAAATGTATAATTTTAGTCTAAGGAAAATCGCCAAAAGAGTCAAGAAACATTGTTTTTTGGGTTTGACAAATTCATTTTGTCATGGTATCTTATATAGTATGGAAAGGGGCTAGAAAATATGGCAGGAAATAAGCTTGGGGAATTGCTCATAAAGAACCGCCTTATATCCGAAGATCAGTTCTCGAAGGCCCTTGAGCTGCAAAAAAAGTATCCTGACCAACCGATAGGCCAATTGTTGATCCAGCTAGGTTTTCTGCAGGACATCGTTCTCAGGGAGTTCCTTGATTACAAGGGAAAGCGCCAGAAGCTGGGAGAGATTCTTCTTAAACAGAAGCGCGTCGACGAGGTGAAGCTGAGCAACGCCCTTGCCGTCAGCAAAGAGGAGAACATGCCTCTCGGCCGTGCACTGGTGAAACTGCATTATATCGAAGAAGACCAGCTCGCCCGGTGTATCGCCACCCAGTACGACCTGCCGTACTTCACGCTGGAGAGGTTCTCTCTCGACCAGGAACTGTCCCGCTTCATCAATTTTAATTACGCGCAACTTCACAGAATCGTGCCGGTTTGCAAGGTCGGCAGGGCACTCACAATTGCCATGGCTTTCCCCCTCAACAACGAAGAGATGAGGTCGGTCGAGGTCGCCACCGACATGAAAATAAACCCCGTCATTGCCACGGAGCACGATATCATGATTGCGCAGCAGAGGATATACAAGGCGCAGTTCAGTATCGCCTCGCACCTGACGAGCGAGCCGATCGAGTTCGAGCTCTCCGAGGATGTTGAGCGTGAAGCGACCGAATCTAAGTACGCCGACCAGTTTTTTGGGCCTGATACGGATCAACTGGTCAGTAAGATCCTTTCCACAGGCATCAAGTTCGGCGCAAGCGACATCCATCTTGAAAGCGCGGCCAACGGCATGATGGCCCGCTTCCGGGTCGACGGGGTGCTCCAGACGCTCGGCCTCGGCAAGGAAGGTATCGCGATCAGCAACCAGGCAAAACCGATTGTTTCCCGGATCAAGATCCTCTGCGATATGGATATCGCAGAAAAGAGGCGTCCGCAGGACAGCAGCTTCAGAATGAAAGTCAAGAAGGACGGTACCATCCGGAGAGTGGATTTCCGCGTGTCCACGGTCCCGACACAGTACGGTGAAAACGTCGTGATCAGGATACTGGACAATAAGGGCCTGCCGACATCGCTCGAGAGCCTCGGGCTGTCGGCGTCCCAGGCGGATGTGCTGACCAAAGAGCTTGAACGGCCCACGGGGATCTTTCTCGTTACCGGCCCGACCGGTTCCGGCAAATCAACGACGCTCTATGCGATTCTCACGAAGCTGAACAAGCCAGGCGTAAAAACGCTTACCGCCGAGGACCCGATTGAATATTCGCTTGACGGGATAAGTCAGTCGGAAGTGAACGATGTGGTAGGGAACACCTTTGCTCGTCTGCTCCGATCCTTTCTGCGCCAGGACCCCGATAACATCATGGTCGGAGAGATCCGAGATGCCGAAACCGCATCGATCTGCGCCCGGGCCGCACTGACGGGCCATACGGTCCTGAGCACGCTCCATACGAATGACGCAACCAGCTCAATTATCAGGTTGCAGGATATAGGGGTTGAACCGACCCTCATATCATCGACCATTCGCTGCGTCATCGCCCAGCGGCTTGTCCGCACGATCTGCACGCACTGCAAGGTTAAGCTGGCCCCTCCCGAACATATTGTCAAGGAGTTCCTCATAACGCCGGACACGCCACTGGAGTTCGTATACGGGAAGGGCTGCTCACAGTGCAATTACACCGGATATTCGGGAAGACGCCCTATCGTGGAACTGTGGGTGCCGACCCGTGAAGAGGTCCTTGAGCTTAACAGGAAACTTGACAACCATACGCTGCGCGAGATTGTGTTCACGCAAGGTAAGCGGCAGACTATGATCGAGGACGGTCTCGCGCGAGTTAAGAGGGGAGAGACGACCCTAGAAGAGCTCATACGTGTCGTTCCGTATGAGCAAATAGCGGAATTTCGAAAGAGGGTCGTTAAAAAAATCTTCACGTGGGACACATGAAATGACCGTTTAGACTCGACAAACAAGACCGAGCCTTCATAAAACCAAATAAATGATCGGTGATGGATTGCGTGTTGACACCGCGCTATTCGGTATGGTACCTTTTTTTATGCTGGATACCGCGGCTTATCTTCGCAAGGTCGTGACCGAACTAGCGCAAGAGATCGGCGTCCGGACCTACCTTGATGCCGACAGGCTCGAACGTTGTGGGAACGCTATAGCCAGCGAATTCAACTCCTTCGGTTTGAAGACCTCGAGACAGCCTGTTCCGATCAGCGGAAAAACCTATCAGAATGTCATCGCCGAACTCGTCGGGAACACTTCCCCTGAAAAGATCCTGGTCGTCGGTGCCCACTACGACACGGTGCGTACGACACCGGGTGCCGATGACAACGCAAGCGGAGTAGCGGGGCTGCTGGCGCTGTCGAGAGCGCTCGCGGGGGTGAGGATGGCAAAGACCGTGAGGTTTGTCGCTTTTGCCCTTGAAGAGCCCCCGTTCTACCGAACACGGGACATGGGGAGCTACCACTACGCACGCAGTTTGAAGAAGAACCGTGAAAAAGTGGAAGGCATGATTTGCCTCGAGATGATTGGATTTTTCAACGACCGTGAGGGTTCACAGCAATATCCCTTCCCGCTCTTTCGCCGGAAGTTTCCTACCAAGGGTAATTATATCGCCATGGTCGGAAATATGAGGTCGAAACGTTTTACGAAGACGATCGCGGCAATCTTCAAAGAGGCCGTCGATCTTCCGGTCGTTACCCTTAACGCCCCTCCGATCGTAATCGGCATCGATTTCTCCGACCACTGGTCCTTCGGGAAGTTCGGATACACGGCGCTTATGGTCACCGACACAGCATTCTACCGCAATCCGAACTACCATGCGTCTACAGACCTTCCAGAGACGCTTGATTATAACAGGATGGCCAAAGTGGTAAAGGGACTGACGGCAGTGGTAAAGGAATGGGGGGAAAGGAGTGACAGTGATGAGGTCGATTATATATTATCAAGTGAGCAGGATTGATATTGCCCGTGCGTGATATTAAAATTGCCGCAGCGACCTGAGGATGCCGACGCACACCGACAAGGGGGCTTACCCTTCATGCAGAGAAATCGTCTCTCTCCCGTCTGAGCGGTCCCGTCAGATTGATTTTTATGTCTGTTTCCTGTAAACTGATTCTACGATTATTGATCTGTGATTATATCCCTGATATCACCGTGTAAACCGGCGACACGCAGACATATGCTTTGCGCATGCGAGTCCCGCCTCCGTGCGACCAGCTACCAGTCCGTCATCCGGCATAATGCCGGAGACCCGTCGCGCTTGCATAACTCGTACCTCGAAAAGCGGAAATCGGCTACAAGGCGGATAGATGCAATGCAGCGTACGCTTCCCACTCGTCAAGGGACAAGGAAGAGCGCCAGATCAGCCCCCGGCGGCCTGACTGCAGTTTCACCTGCTCGCCTCCGCATAGAGATGAGAACGGTGCGATAAGTGTATTATATCGCGCCCATTTCCCCAGGAACTGGCAGATGGGACGTAACGGTCCTGAATCGGGCGGCGCCGTGTCCCGAGAAGCCGTCTGCTTTAGCCGACGGAGAGGTCGCCATATTCTGTTACTCGACTGTTCCTGAAAACTGAAAGCGAGGCACGTATGATACTGTCGAGGATTCGGGATTCTGCGTCCCGCTATCCAGATAGAATTGCCGTCCAAATGAAGACGGGGACAGAGTACCGCAAGTACGCGTATCGCGATCTTCTTGCGGGCATTGCTTCCGTTGCCCGGTCGCTTTCTGAGCAGGGGATTGGGCGGGAGGACCGCGTGGCCATCCTATCCGAGAACCGTCCGGAGTGGATGATCGCGTACCTAGCCGTTGTCGGCAGCGGCGCGGTCATCGTTCCGCTGGATGCTCAACTTACGCAGAAAGAGGTCTCTCTGCTTCTCGCGGATTCCGGGGCAAAGGCCGTCTGTGTGTCCGGAGCTTGCATGTCCAAGCTCCCCCACGGAGGATCGTTTTTGCTGATTTCATTTGATCCAGGTGAAGGCCTGTCATTCAGCGAAATGCTATCGGCCCATCCTGATGCCGAGCTTCCGCCCCCTCCCGCTGCCAGTGATCTCGCAGCGCTCCTGTACACTTCCGGTACCACCGGCGATCCCAAGGGCGTGATGCTTTCTCATGGGAACATCGCGTCGAACCGGGACAGCGTGATCAAACTGAACCTGGTTGATCATACCGATAATCTCCTCTGCATCCTCCCCCTGCATCACACCTATCCCTCCCTTGCGTGCATACTGTTGGCCTTCGGTATCGGAGCCACGGTGACTATCCTGAACAGCCTGAAGGGGCCGGACATCCTCGCATGCATCGTTGAGACAGGGGTCAGTGTTGTGGTAGGGGTGCCGCAGCTCTTCGCGGGCCTTCGAAGGGCCATCTTTGATGAGATCGACAAGAGGCCAGCGCCGGTGCGGCTGATCGTGAGATTGTTTTTGGGACTGAACGGTCTGATCAGGAGGGCCGCAAACATCAATATCGGCAAGGCGCTCTTCGGGAAGATTCACGCCAGATTCGGTTCAAAATTTCGGCTCTTCGCGAGCGGCGGCGCGAGGCTCGAGCCGGACGTGTTCACCGACATGAGCAATCTCGGATTCACGGTCATCGAGGGTTACGGCCTTACTGAAACATCGCCGGTCTGCACATTCAATCCGCTTACCAAGCAGAAACCGGGGTCCATCGGCATCCCTATTCCGGATGTGGAGGTCCGGATCGCCGACCCGGACAAGCTCGGCCAGGGCGAAATCGTCGTGCGAGGTCCAAATGTCATGCTCGGATACTATCAGAAACCGCAGGAAACCGCAGAGGTCATGCGGGATGGCTGGTTCTCTACCGGGGACCTTGGTTACCAAGATAAGGACGGCTATTTCTTCATCACAGGCAGATCCAAGGAGATGATCGTGCTTGCGACGGGGAAGAAAATATTCCCAGACGAGCTTGAGAAATTCTACAAACAGATACCCTCCATCAAGGAAATATGCTTAATCCAGGGAGAGCGGGGGCTCGAGGCCGCAGTGGTGCCGGATTTCGATTATCTCAGGAAGAGGAACTTGTCCAACTCGCGCGAGACCATTGCATTCCAGATCGAGGACCTTGCCAAAGACATCCCTCCTTATAAACGAGTCACAGGCCTCAAGATTTTCAAAGAACCTTTCCCGGTCACTCGCCTCGGCAAGCTCCGTCGGGGCCTGATTTCTGACCTCTACCGGAAGGGAGGAGAACGCCTGGACAAGGCAGTGCAGGAGATCGACAGCGATATGCTGTCGAGCGCTGCTGCAAAAAAACTGCTGGCGTGCCTGCAGCCATTCTCTGCCAAGAGGAAGATCGTGCCCGACGACAACCTGGAACTTGACCTGGGGCTTGACTCGCTCGCGAGATTGGAACTGGTGGTGAGCATCGAGAAGTCGTTCGGTATCACTCTGCCGGAGTCCTTCGGTTCTGAAATATTTACGGTCAAGGATGCCGTGCTCAAGATGCAGGAGCTGCTGTCAGCCGGACCGGTGCCGGCAGTCGCGCAGGTCAGGCTGTCGTGGTCGGAGATCCTCGCACAGGATCCATCGGACGAGACCAAGCAGTCGCTTAAGCTCGAATCTGGCCCGATCTGCGATATAGGCAGGTACGCGATCAAACTCCTGCTCAATGTCATGTTCAAGCTCTATGGCCGTATTTCGGCGACTGGCCTCGAGAACCTGCCGGAGAAAGGCCCCTATATCATCGCATCGAACCACCTGAGCTTCGTCGATGCGCCGTCGATTGTGGCGGCGCTCCCGCTGCGTGTTGGTTTGCAGACTTTCTTCCTTGGCACAACCGATTTCTTCGGAAGTCCCGTCATGTCCAAGATAGCGAAGGTCATCCAGGTGATACCCGTGGACATGGAAACGAGGCTGTATCGTGCGCTGCAACTGTCATCATACGTGCTGAGGCAGCGGAAGATACTTTGCATCTTTCCCGAGGGAGGCCGGTCGCGCGATGGCAAAATAAAGGAGTTCAAAAAGGGCGTGGGGATAATCGCGAAGGAACTGCGTGTGCCGCTGGTCCCCGTAGCGATCAACGGTACCTATCAGATGCTGGCCAGCGGCAAAGTATTCCCGAGGCCGGCCAAGGTCTCCGTGTCCTTCGGAAAGCCGGTCTATCCCGGCGAAAAAGATTACGGTGAGATCGTAAGGAGTCTGCACGAAGAAATAGTGAAATTACTGAAGGCGGGTTAAAGGAATGGATGCAGAGCCGCCATCCTTTCCTTCATAACCTCGTGTATCCTTTGACTTTGGAGAAGAAGCCATGAAATCCGCAAAAGTGGTGTTCGCAATGTTTCTGGTGGGAGTGCTGGCCTCATGTTCCTCGGTGCAGGGCCCCCCGGTATCGGGGACGATACGGCCGAAGATAGCGCTCGTGCTCGGAGGGGGTGCGGCCCGGGGGTTTGCCCACGTCGGAGTAATTCGCGTGCTTGAGCAGGAGAAGATCCCAGTCGATATGATCGTCGGTACGAGCGTGGGAAGCCTCATCGGTGCGATCTACGCCTATAACATGAACAGCTTTGAGCTAGAATGGACCGCTTTCTCGTTGGAGAGGGACAACATCCTGGATTATACGCTCTTATCCACGATAACGGGAATGGGGCCCGTTAAGGGCGATAAACTCGAAGAGTTTATGAAGAGCAAGGTTCCGGTTGCGAACATAGAAAACCTCAAGTTGCCATTCGCCGCGGTCGCAACGGATCTGAACAGGGGCACGCGAGTCGTCATCGACCACGGTCCCGTAGCTAAGGCAGTGCGGGCGAGCAGCGCCATACCCGGGGTGTTCAACCCTGTGGAGCATCAGGGAAGGCTCCTCGTTGACGGTGGCGTCGTGGACAACATTCCCATTGACGTTGCCAGGGAGAAGGGCGCAGATATCGTGATCGCTGTCGATATAAGCGAGAATGTGATTAATTTCAATATCACGAATGTCGTTGACGTAATGCTCCAGGCCGTTACGATCATAACGAGCGAGAATGCGAAGTATAAAAAGAAGGCCGCTGATGTGCTCATTGCTCCAGCCGTTGGGAATGTAGGGACGTTCGACTTCACCCAAAAGAAGTATTGCATGCAGGCGGGGATCGAGGCTGCACAAAAGGCCGTGCCGGAGATCAAAAAAAAGATTGAAGCGTGGAACAAGATGACAGTGAGTAAATAATTTTTTGAACGCGCAAAGGCGCTAGAGAGAGTGCCCAAGGCGTGCTCCAGTATCTTATGTGCGACGACTTCTTAAAGTCCTCGCTCATATTTTTTCAGTGGCGGGAGCGACCATGCTGAATAAAATAAAGATCATCCTTGAAATGATCAAATTCGAACATACCATCTTCGCCCTGCCCTTCGCCTTCACCGGCGCGGTGCTTGCGGCGAACGGGCTGCCATCGTGGAGGACGATCCTCTGGATTACCGTCGCCATGGTTGGAGCCCGTTCGGCAGCCATGGGGTTTAATAGATGGGCTGACAGAAAATTCGATTCGGAGAACCCGCGGACCAAGGAGCGAGCACTTCCAAGAGGGCTGGTAACACCATTCCAGGTTGTCGTCTTCACTGCGTTCTCTTCGGCGGTCCTCATCTTCGCTGCCTATATGCTGAATCCTCTTTCTTTCTATCTTTCGCCTGTAGCGCTCGCAACGGTGTTCTTCTATTCCTATACCAAGCGTTTCACGTTCCTGTCGCATGCGTTCCTGGGCCTCGCCATCTGTCTGGCACCCATCGGTTCATGGATAGCAGTTTCGGGAAAGATTGCATCTCCAGCGCTGGTGCTGGGAGGTGCGGTCTTGTCCTGGCTCCTTGGATTCGACATCCTCTATGCACTTCAGGACATCGAATTCGACAAAAGGGCCGGGCTGCATTCCATCCCTGAGCGATTCGGCATAAGACGCGCGCTCTTGATATCCCGCACCGCGCATGCGATTACCATGGGGGCGCTCTTCTGGTTGTCTTATTTGCTCTCCCTGGGATGGTACTATCTCGCCGGCATCTTCATCGCTCTGTGCCTCATCATCTACGAACACAGCCTCATCAAGGAGGACGACCTTTCGAAACTGGACCTTGCGTTCTTTAATATGAACGGCTATATCAGCGTAACAATCTTTGTATTTACACTTCTTGATGTCCTCCGGTGACCTATCGTTTTGTCCGCTTGAAAAAAAGAATCAAATAAGGTAAAGTCTGTTTTCATGGCGACCGAAACGAAAACAGCGGCTCCAGGCTGGCGCAGAGGCCTCACAAAAAACGTTGTTATCCTCGGATTTGTCAGCCTTTTAAACGACGGAGCATCTGAGATGATCTATCCGCTCCTCCCGGCGTTTCTTACCACCGTGCTCAGTGCGGGTCCGCAGGCCCTCGGCGTGATCGAAGGTGTTGCTGAATCCACGGCTTCGCTGCTTAAGCTCTATTCGGGCTATCTCTCTGACAGGGTGAAACAGCGCAAGGCTTGGGTCGTTGCGGGTTATTCTATCTCGAACGTTATCCGTCCGGTCATCTCCTTTTCGACATCCTGGGTTCATGTGCTCGCGCTCCGCTTCGCCGACCGCGTGGGTAAGGGACTTAGGACGTCGCCTCGCGACGCAATCATCGCAGACTCGACTCCTGCCGAGTTCCGGGGCAAGGCCTACGGGTTTCACCGTGCCATGGACCACGCCGGCGCCATCATAGGCCCGCTCGCTGCGACCGCACTCTTGCTTGTATATCACGACAACATCAAGACCATTTTCCTGCTCTCCTTTGTCCCCGGTCTGCTCGCGGTGCTCATGCTCCTCCTCGGTCTGACAGAAAAGGAGGCTGAAGGACCTGGCGCTGCTCGGCAGGCTACGTTCAGCTTCAGGTCCGCTTGGGCAGAGATGTCGACTGGCTTCCGCAAATACCTTGGGATCATCCTTGTTTTCGCGCTCGGGAACTCAACAGACGCATTCCTGCTTCTTCGCGCGCAGCAGCTTGGTGTGCCTGTACGGCTCCTGCCCGCCATCTGGGTCGTACTTCACATCGTTAAGATGGGTTTCTCAGTTCCAGGGGGGATAATTTCTGACAGCATCGGCAGGAAAAAGGTGATCGTCACCGGGTGGATTGTATACGCTTTTGTGTACGCTGGTTTCGGTGCGGCGAGCCGACACTGGCACGCATGGGCGCTCTTCGCGGTTTACGGAATCTACTTTGGCCTGACAGAGGGGGTGGAAAAGGCCCTTGTGGCAGACTTTGCCCCTGCGCATCTGCGCGGCTCGGCATTCGGGCTATACAACCTCGTCGTGGGGATAGGAGCTTTTCCGGCATCGCTGCTCTTCGGAGCGGTCTGGCAGAAGCTCGGCTCAGCATTAGCCTTCGCTATGGGCGCCGGCCTCGCGCTGCTGGCAAGCGTAATGCTATCAATCCTTGCGGTAAAAAAACCGGAAGTGAATAATAACTGACAGCCAGAAATGGGTGCAAGACAAACCTTGACACAGATGGGGCTATGCATGGCTCAAAAGAAAGGGAATAATCCATGGCAACTTATACCGTAGCGATCACCGGTGCGAGCGGCGCGCCCTACGCCCGTCGGCTCCTTCAGGTGCTGATTAAGGGAGGGCACTCTATTTATGTCACGATCTCGGGTGAAGGGCTCTCGATCTTGAACGATGAGGCGGACCTGCTGCTCAAGGGTTCGGACACCGATATTCAAAATGCCCTCGAGAAGCACTTTGAAGCCAAGGGAGGACAGATCGCGTACTTCGGCGAGGACTACATGTACGCGCCCATCGCGAGCGGTTCGGTCATGGTAGACGCCATGGTCGTAATCCCCTGCTCCATGAAGACGCTCGCATCCATAGCAAACGGCTACGCTTCGAACCTGGCCGAGCGGGCCGCCGACGTGATGCTGAAAGAAAAGAGGAAACTCATCATCGTGCCGCGCGAAACACCGCTCTCTGCCATACATCTAAGAAACATGCTCACTCTGGCGGAGCTGGGGTGCCATGTGCTCCCGGCCATGCCAGCTTTCTACCATCATCCCAAGCTCGTATCGGACATGGTGGACTTCATTGTGGGCAGAGTGCTGGACAGCATGGGGATTGAGAACGATCTGACGACACGGTGGGGAATTTAAGAGCTGTCGCTGCTGAATATGAATGGCTGCATGCGGAGTGCAGAAATAAATTCCAAGCCTCCCGAATAAAATCTGAAACTGTATCGAGGCAGCTGAAACTTCAGTGACCAAAACTAGATGAAATTGAGTTATGCAATCAGTTGGAACTTGCTCATTAATCCACGATAGGCCGCCCCCCTTTGAGGCGGGCGGCCTATACTGTAACTCGTCAGCGGAAGAATCCGTCTCTAGTCGTTTCCGTGCCTGGCCATTATGCCGCCCTCGTGGCCATATCCTGGTCCTCCATGCGCTCTCCTGTCGTGATCTTCGTGGTAGCCCCGGGCACGATCATGTTTTTCCCAGTACCGTTCACGCTCCCAAGCGTGCCAGTTTCCCTTGACCGTTCCATAAGGCATGCGTTCGTAACCGGAAGAGACGCGCCGGAAGTGAGGCGGCACGCCGATCACGGCACGAGGCACATAGCCGACGCCAATCGTGCGCCACGGGCCGTTATAGCCATTCGCGATGTACCACGCTCCTCCGTACGGGCGGTACCAGTATCCGCGATAAAAGAATATATCCACGCTCACCTCAGGCGGATAATAGACATACGTGCCAGGTACAACAACCATGGCGGGCGCTGCCGAAAATACCAGTCCGGGCAGAGGGATGATTACGTTTACATTCACCCCTGCATTGCTTTTCAATGGAGATAAAAGATTGAACACCAAAAGCATGCTACTGACACCTATTGCAATGAATATCCGTTTCTTCATTACGCCACCTCCCTAATTTAAACAATCATTTTTTCTTGATTACGCATTCAAACCCGATCAGATCTTCTGATATTTTGACACCTGTGATGGAATTTTGTTGAACCCGAAAATTGGCTATGTCCTTGAGGACAAGATGATGAACGTTCGTTTCAAAATATGATGACATGCGTGCATAATCAAATCAAGGCACTATTCACATCGGAAGAAGCGGGCGGTTAAATGGAGTTCCAAAATCGTTCCCCAAAACAAAACGGAAGTATTTTTTTACTTCCAAGGAAAGACCAGAAGGAATTAATACTTTTTCCCGATGCTCCCGCCTAATCATTAAATCTTTCCCAAAATTTGCGGTATGATGTATAAAAGATGCCCTCCGCTTGGCCGATGACTCAAAGGCAGGACAGGCGCTCTAATGGGTTTCAACAAGGGGGTCTTGTGATAGGAGGTCTACATGCCTGATGCTCTCTCCTCGAAACAGCTGGAAGCCATGAACGCTTACTGGCGTGCGGCAAACTACCTTTCGGTCGGACAAATCTATCTCTACGACAATCCGCTGCTTAAAGAGCCACTGAAGCCTGTGCACATAAAACCCCGGCTGCTAGGGCACTGGGGTACTACGCCCGGGCTCAACTTTATCTATGTGCACCTCAACCGGGTAATTAAGTCACGGGACCTCAACGTCATATTCATCACAGGCCCCGGCCATGGTGGCCCAGGCGTGGTCGCCAACACCTATCTGGAGGGCACGTACAGCGAATTCTATCCCCACGTGTCACAAGATGCTGAAGGCATGAAGAAGCTCTTCAAGCAGTTCTCGTTCCCCGGCGGCATTCCGAGCCATGTCGCTCCCGAAACGCCCGGGTCCATCAACGAAGGGGGGGAACTCGGATATTCGCTCTCTCATGCTTTTGGAGCTGTCTTGGACAACCCTGACCTCATCGCTGCCTGCGTAGTCGGTGACGGCGAGGCTGAGACCGGCCCCCTTGCCACGGCTTGGCATTCGAACAAATTTCTAAATCCGGTAAACGACGGGGCCGTGCTTCCCATCCTGCACCTCAACGGCTACAAAATAGCGAATCCGACTATCCTGGCGCGGATTAGCCATGAGGAATTGGAAGATCTGTTCGTCGGCTACGGGTACCGGCCCTTCTTCGTCGAGGGATCGGACCCGGAGACGATGCACCGGAACATGGCCGAAACCCTGGACAGGGCCATTGACGAGATACAGTCGATCCAGAAAAAAGCCCGCGGGAGCGGTATCTTGACGCGTCCCCAATGGCCCATGATCATCCTGCGAACTCCCAAAGGTTGGACAGGGCCGAAGGTAGTAGATGGGAAGAAGACAGAGGGCTTCTGGCGGTCGCACCAAGTGCCTTTTGCCGAGATGGAAACGAAGCCGGAACACATGAGACTGCTCGAAGAGTGGATGAAAAGCTATAAGCCGGAAGAACTTTTTGACGAGGGGGGGAAGCTGCTCCCGGAGCTTGCGGACCTTGCTCCCCAGGGCAATCGCCGAATGAGCGCGAATCTCCATGCCAACGGTGGCCTCCTGCTGAAAGAACTGACGATGCCCGACTTTCGGGATTATAAGGTTGACGTGCCCCAGCCAGGCCGGGTTTTGGCCGAGGCTACCAGAATCCTGGGCTCTTTTTTACGCGATATCATGAAGCTCAACAACAGAAATTTCCGGGTGATGGGAGCTGATGAAACCTCTTCAAATAGGCTCGATGCCCTATTTGAAGTGACGGATAGGGCATGGATGGCAGAGACCATCCCCGAGGATGAGCACCTCTCTCCCGCAGGCCGGGTAATGGAGATTCTGAGTGAGCATACTTGCCAGGGCTGGCTTGAAGGATATCTCCTCACGGGGAGGCATGGGTTTTTCTCATGTTACGAAGCATTTATTCACATCGTCGACTCAATGTTCAATCAACACGCCAAATGGCTTAAGGTAACGAGCAGAGAAATTCCCTGGCGGAGGCCGATTGCCTCGCTCAATTACCTGTTGACATCCCATGTCTGGCGGCAGGACCACAACGGATTCAGCCACCAAGATCCGGGTTTCATCGATATTGTGGTCAATAAAAAAGCTGATATAGTCCGGGTCTACTTCCCGCCCGATGCAAACTCGCTGCTCTCCGTGACGGACCACTGACTTCGAAGCCGCAACTATATAAATGTGATCGTGGCCGGCAAGCAGCCCCAACCGCAGTGGCTCGATATGGAGGCAGCCGTCAAGCACTGCTCCGCGGGGATAGGCATCTGGGAATGGGCGAGCAATGATGATGGGAGCGAGCCGGATGTGGTCATGGCATGCGCAGGGGACGTGCCTACGGTCGAAACACTTGCCGCTGTCGAGTTGCTCCGCCGCTATGCACCTGACCTGAAAATGCGTGTGGTAAACGTTGTTGACCTGATGACACTGCAGCCTCGGGAAGAGCATCCCCACGGTCTATCCTCAAAGGATTTTGACACGCTCTTTACGATCGATAAGCCGATCATCTTCGCCTATCACGGTTACCCGTGGCTGATCCATCGTCTGACCTACAGGCGCACGAACCATAAAAATCTCCACGTCCGCGGGTATAAAGAAGAGGGGACGACCACCACTCCCTTTGATATGGTCGTACGCAACGACCTAGACCGCTTCCACTTGGTGGCGGACGTGATTGACCGCGTGCCGAAACTCGGGCGCATCGCCGCCTATACCAAGCAGGCCATTCGCGATAAGCTCGTCGAACACCGCGAGTACATAAGAAGGTATGGTCAAGATATGCCGGAGATTAGAGAGTGGACATGGAACGGAACAATTCCACCGGCTTCAGGAAAAGTTTAGAGGAGAATAACCCTGCGAAATGACCTCTTGCGGGGCCTATACATAGTCTTCCCGCCGTACCACACCGACGAGGCGTTCTCCTTTTAGAAAGCGCCTCACATTATCGGCAGCCCGCCGAGTGCCTTCTTCAGTCACGCCGGGGACCATCGCTGAATTATGCGGTGAACCCAGGACATTCGGCAGGGTGAAAAAGGGATAATGTGTGCGGAACTCATCGGAGCGGAACGGCTCGACCCACCAGGTGTCTATTCCAGCCCTGAAATCAGGATGGGTGGTGAGATGGGCGTAGAGCGCCCCTTCATCGATAATGTCGCCACGCGCCACATTTATAAGAATTGCATTTGGTCTCATCCATCCGAGCTCGCGGTTCCCGATCAGGCCGCGCGTCGTCTTTGTAAGCGGCAGAGAAATGACTACTACATCAGACGCGGAGAGCACCCGCTGAAGATCGTTCAGCGTGCCGATGAATTCCAGGGGGATGTCGGTCTTGCCGCTGGTGTTCACCGCATAGATCCGGGCTCCCAGGGCGTGCATCAAACGGGCCGTGGCCCGGCCGATGCCTCCGAACCCGAGGATCCCGCAGACGCAGCCTCGCAGGCTACGGTTGAGTCTGGACTGGTTGAACTCACCCCGTCCGAGATTTTGGTGTTCTCGAAAAAGGTTTTTTGCCAGAGCCAGCGTCATGGCGAGGACATGCTCGGCCATGGGCTCCGCGTACGCCCCTGCATTGCTTGCGATGACAATACCCGGGGGCAGTCGGACAAAAGGCACATGGTCAACGCCAGCGGACAGGAGCTGAATCATGCGCACTTTTTTAAGCAATCCGAACTCGCCCGGTCCCAGCTCCTTTGGCAGATTCCATGACAAGAGCACGCTTGCCTCGACAAGCGTCTGTTCCCGCAGCCCGGAAGGCATGTCGGCGAGAAAGGTAAGCCTCACCTCCTCGTCAAAGATATCTTTGAGCAGCGCGCGCTTCGCCTCTCCAATGGTGTAGGTCACGACAAGGTGGTGTCTATCCATCTTTGCATCTCACTTACAGGTATACTTAGGCCCTGTTCCATTGTGTTTAGTCTCTGTTTAAAAGGTAGCACCGAGCATCACAATGTCAACCCCCCATTGCAGAGAAAAATCCCCACATCTTATCTTTCGGTAATGTTGCCCTTCGCGGTGCAATCTGAACAATGTCGGCCAAGGCAGAGTTGCCCCTCACGTGCTTTTACTGGTATACTGATGAGCGGAGAAGATTTCTCCGCATCTTGCAATTGAGAGATTGATATGCCGGAATTGCCAGACATCGTTGTCTATATCGAAGCACTCGAGAAGCGCATCATGAACCGGTTGCTCAAGGGGCTGCGCATTGTGCATCCCTTTTTGCTCCGTACCGCGGAGCCCCCTGTTTCGGCGGTAGAGGGCAAGCAGGTGCTTGAACTCCGGCGCATCGGCAGGCGCATCGCCATCGGCCTTGAGGACGATCTCTGGCTCCTCGTTCACCTGATGATCTCAGGACGTCTGCACTGGCGCGAGCCCGGCGTCGTTCTGCGCGGCAAGGGGGACCTCGCGTCCTTTGACTTCACGGGGGGTAGTCTGGTGCTCAATGAAGCCGGAACGAAGAAGCGGGCTTCGCTTCATATCGTGCACGGTCAGGCAAATCTCCTCGCATTTGACCAGGGCGGAATCGATGTCCTTCGAGCCGGCCGTGAAACATTCGCCGCAGCGCTCACGAGGACGAACCACACCGTGAAACGTGCTTTGACCGATCCCCATCTGTTCAGCGGCATCGGCAATGCATATTCAGACGAGATCCTGTTCCGAGCGAGACTGTCGCCTGTGGTGCTGACCCAGCGCCTCGCGCCAGGTGAGATCGAGAGACTGCATCGTGCAGCGCGGGAAACATTGACTGAATGGATCGACAGGCTGCGGCGCGAAACGGGGGATGGATTCCCGGAAAAGGTCACCGCTTTTCGCAAAGGGATGGCGGTCCATGGCCGTTTTCGCCAACCATGTCCGACATGCGGGACCCCGGTGCAGAGGATACGGTATGCGACGAACGAAGCCAACTACTGCGCGAGATGTCAAACCAGTGGAAGATTCCTGGCCGATCGCGCGTTGTCCCGGTTATTGAAGGAGGACTGGCCGCGGACCATCGACGAACTCGAGGATCGGCATGGCCACTGAATACAAGTTCTCGTTTCCCTCGGTCGCCTTGGGATATCACGGCTTGTAATACATGAGCTGCCTTGCAAAGGGGGCGATGTCGCGGATAAGCTTGCCCTGCTCCTCGTCCGTCATCGTTTTGAACGCACCGGCGAACTTCACGTTCTCTTCTAGCTGCACGGTGTCATCGCAGCCGATAACGATGTTTGAAATGGGCTGGGAGAGAGCGAAGCGCAGGAAGGGCTCCATGCCCGTATACCAGGGCAGCTGCTCCGCAAGGCCGCGGAAATAGACCTTCATCCCGACGATCCCCATGCCCTTCTGCCGGGCGAGAGGGACCACGTGCTCAAGAAAGCTCTTGTGTTTCGGCTCCCCCGGATTGACGGGAAGGAGCACGGTGTCAAAGTCAAAAAGATCAATGCACTGTCTGATGATCAAGGGGTCATGATGGCCGGTCACACCGATGAATCTCGTCATGCCCTTCTCCTTCGCCTGCACAAATGCCTCGATGGCGCCGCCGGTGCCGAAGATCTCCTCGACATCCTCCTTTGTCCTCACGTCGTGCGCCTGCCAGAGGTCCAGGTGATCGGTCCCCATGTTCCTTAGGGTTTTCGCCAGTTGATCGAGCGCACCTCTTCTGTCCCGCGCGTGCGATTTGCTTGTCAGAAATATTCCCTTTCGCCGCTCCTTCAACGCCTTCCCGTAATACGATTCGCTCCCAGAGTACGCCCGTGCTGATTCGAAGTAATCGATTCCGAGATCCAGCGCGCGGTTGATGAGTTCATATGCCTCCTTCTCATGGCCGTAGGTCCTCAGGACACCTTCGCCGCCGAGGCCGAGGATCGAGACGTCAGTGCCGGTTTTGCCGAGTGTCCTTTTTGGGATAGCCATGGAAAAAGTATAGCACAAGGCAGGCGGCAAACCACATGGGCAGCCTATCTTTCCTTTACATTCTCCTTATGATGTGATAAAAAATCGACATGCAACTCTTAAAATCAATGGTGGCGCTGCTTTGTCTGCAGATATTGACATCGACTGCATTTTCCGCCCCTTCCGATTTTGCCGGCCGCCCTGTCACCGCCATCGTGATCAAGGACGACCGCGGCAACCCATGGCCTCACCCCGAGCATGTTCTTCCGTTGACCAACGTAAAACCAGGCGACCTTTTCTCCTCCGAAGCCATCAGGGAAGGCATCGGTTACATATACCTTAAGGGCCTGTTCAGGGACATCCGCGTCGACGGGTTTCCCGATGGAGATGGCGTGAGGCTGGAGTACACCCTGTATCCAATCACCGTGGTAGATAATATCGTGATCGACGGTAATGATGCTCTGTCCAAGAGCAGGATCATGGACGTCCTTACCGGGATCCAAGGCAAGGAACTGCGCGAAGGCAAACTGGCTGATTACAAAACCAATATCATTGGGCTTTATCAGTCCGAGGGCTTTTACGGCTCCTCCGTCAATTTTCAGGTCAGGCCGCTTAAAGATCCCCATCGCGTGGCTCTCCATATCGATATCCGGGAGGGAACACCGACCATCATCAAGGAGATCGGTTTCGTCGGGAACACGGTCTTCAAGGAGAAAGACCTGCTGAAAGCCATGAAGAGCAAAGCGGGAGACCGCCTCAAAACCGACCTGCTCCTGGACAGAGATGTCGAGGCCATCCGTCAAAAATATGCCAAAGCTGGCTACCCGGCAGCCAAGGTCGGCCCGGTGAACGTGAGCTACCGGGAAAGGAATGCATACGTCACCATCGAGGTGATTGAAGGCCCGAACGTGAAGGTGAATTTCACAGGAAACCATGCGTTCAGCTCAAGAAAACTTGGAGACGCCCTCCTCATCTGGTCCGAGCACGACGTATCCGAAGCCATCATCGAGAGCAGCGTGGACAGGATTAAGAACCTTTATCTAGAGGACGGATACGTGAACGTCGCGGTGGATGTGAAAAAAACCGAGTCCCCCGGTTTGCTCGATCTCGAGTTCTCAATCCAGGAGGGTCTGCGGGAGACGGTCAAGAAGATCGAGATCCGCGGCAACACCTATTTCCCCACGAAACGGATCAAAGGGGAGATGTCCCTCCGCGAATCCGGCTGGTTCACATCGGGCCCTTATCGTGAAGACCTCCTGAACAAGGACGTGGAATATATCCATGAGCAGTATCTCGACTCCGGGTACCTGTCTACGAACGTCACGAAAAAAGTGTCGCTGAGCGCTGACGGCAGGGAGGTCACGGTCGTGATCGATATCGACGAAGGGCCGCAGACGAAGGTTGGGACCGTCACCTTCGAGGGGAATAAAGTATTAACCGCGGCTGCCCTTCTCGGCACGGTGAGTCTCAAGCCCGGTGCGCCATACAACGAACGGCTCGTGGATGAGGACCGCTACCGTATCCTCTCCGCCTATTCGAACAAGGGCTATCTCTACGCCAAGGTGGAAGTGGAGAAAATACAGGGAGACCTCACTGTTGATATCAAGTATAGAATATCCGAAGACTATCAGGTGAGGATCGGCAGGATCATCCTCCGGGGGAACGAGAATACCAAGGACTATGTGATCATGCGCGAACTTCTCGTTAAACCGGGAGGCCCCTATGACTACGGGGCCATGCTTAAAAGCCAGCAGCGGATCTACAAGTACGGCTATTTCAGCCTGGCGCGGTTCGAACCGCTCCATCCGGAGGAAGAAAAAGAGTATGTCAAGGACCTGGTCTTTGCTGTTGAGGAGCGGCCTGCCGGTTCCGTGGAGCTCGGCCTGGGATACGGTGACCTGGACCACTTAAGGGGCTCAATAGAAGTATCGTACCGGAACCTCTGGAACATCGGACACTACGCGGGCATCAGGCTGGAGAAGAGCTCGATACTATCACGGGTGATCTTGAATTATATACAGCCCTGGGCCTTCGGGTATGACCTGCAGGGGAAATTTGCACTGGTCTATTCTGATGAAGAACATATCACCTCGGAATCGCGGGTGGTCTACTACCAGACCCGGAGAAAATCGGCGTCCTACGGCGTGGAAAAGAACCTGGGCCGTCTCAAGGCATCGCTCACCTATGCATACGAAGATGTGGATAACTACAACGTCCAACCGGGGGCCGTCCTTTCGCCCGAGGACACGGGCTACGTGCGCGTCAGCAGCCTCAGCCCATCGCTGGTCTGGGACCTGCGGGACGACATCTTCAATCCTCGTACCGGCGCGGTGCACGGTATTGTCATTAAGGAAGCTTTAAAGCCATTAGGTTCGGAGGCCGCTTTCACCAAGATTTCACTTCAGAGCAGCTGGTATTTCCCTGTGGGAGCAGACTCCGTATTGGCATTATCAGCGCGTGCAGGGATTGCTTGGCCATATCGCGACACGAGCGAGGTGCCGATCCATGAACGGTTCTATCTCGGAGGCAGCACGACGATACGGGGTTATACGCAGGATTCGGTCGGGCCGACTGCTCCCGATGGGACCCCGACCGGCGGCGACGGCATGCTGCTGTTCAATGTGGAGTACCGTTGGAACGTGACCAAGGGGTTCGGTCTGGTCCTGTTCTCCGACGCCGGCAATGTCTGGATTGACTCAGAATTTCAACTTGACCTCCGCGCCTCCTACGGCGCGGGAATCCGCTACGGGACTCCAGTCGGCCCGCTTCGTGTCGACTATGGACAGAAGATAGATCGCAGGCAAGGGGAGAGCCCGGGGGAGCTCCATTTCAATATCGGACATACATTTTGAAAATATGAGTGATTTCGCCCGAGTCTCTGGACGGAACGGCCAGTCGGTGGTATCATTTAATGAACGCCGCTGCAGTCTTCCCGGAATGCGCGTCAATTATACGGTTTTGCAGTCGCTGTAACCCGGGTAGGCGAAGAAAGAAGTTGCCCATGAAAATACACAGAAGGCTTATTGTACTGGTTGGGCTGGGAATGCTGCTGATACTGTCAATCACGATCCTGTCGCTCCAGGTCATCAGCGGAGCTTTTTCCCGCACGACGAAGGGACTCGCGCTGAGCTCCCTCGAGTACGAAAAGATATGGGACTTTGAAAAGGAGATCTCCGACATGTCCCTTGCCCTGCACAACTTCGTCGAGACCGGCAAGGAGGCTTACCGGGCGGCCTATGCAGCTGCGGTTGCTCATGCACGCGAGACCAGGAGCGACATAGCCGATATAAATCTCAACCATAAAGAAGTAGCGATCATTGCTTCCCTGACCGCAGATCTTCAGGATATGAAGAGCGAAGCCGAACGCATCCTCTCCCTTCGGGCTCCGGCAACGAAGGATCGCGCATTAGCGCAGACTCTCTTGGCCAAGCTCGACAGGCTGTCCATGCGGTTGGAGAAAGACATTGTAAAGTACCAGAATGAGCATGCTGCCGAGATGGGCATGATCATGAAGGGTATACGGGATAATGAGGTCAGGACCAACATCCTGTTCATTTTGATCCTGTGTACGTCCGTGGGGTTTCTCCTTGCGTTCGGAGCATATATCCACCGGCAGGTGTCCACCCCTCTGAGCGACCTGTGGGCGGGAACCGAGGAGATTAGCCGGGGCAATCTCGATTATCGGATCCAATTGCGTGGCGAGTACGATATAGCCATGCTGGGAGAACGCTTCAATGAAATGGCCCAGAAGCTTAAAGCGTCACACGCTGACCTTGAACGGAAATTGCTTGACCGAACGCGCGAGCTTGCGGCGCTCGATTCGGTTGCCCTCACCCTTAGCCAATCGGGAACGCTCAGGGATGTGCTCAATAAATCATTGCTGAAGATTCTGGAAAGCATGTCTAATATTGAGCCGAAAGGAGGGATCTTCCTGTGCGAGCCGGGTTCTGACATCATGCGCCTCACGGCCCAGAATGGGCTTGCCCCGGAGTTCGTGCAGCGCGAGGAAACGATCAAGATAGGAGATTGCCTCTGCGGCAGAGTGGCGCAGACTGGAGAGATGCTGTACACGGAGCAGGGCTGCGAAGACCCGCACCACTCTCGTCTCGCAGGTGATAAAGGGCATTCGCACATCATTATCCCCATCAAATCGCGGGGCATCGTGCTGGGAGTCATTTTTCTGTATCCGCAGAAGCCGTTCGCGCTGAGACCTGCGGATGTCCAGATGCTCGATGCCATCGGAGTGCAGCTCGGCATGGCCGTCGAGAACTTCCGGTTTTATGCAGAAGTGAAGGAATCGAGCGAAAAGTACTGGGACCTGTTCGAGAACTCCCGGGACATTCTCTTCACCATCGACGCGGAAGGAAGGCTCACGGCGGTGAACAAGGCAACCGAGAACTTTTCCGGTTTTTCAAAGGTTGAACTCGTCGGCAAGAGCGTGCTCGACTTCCTAACACCCGAAGGCGCCGAGACCGCCAAGCGGGCGCTCGCCGGAGAGGGAGTGAGCGCAAGCCGGATGATCGAGTTTGAGGTCATGAAAAAGGATGGCAGCCGCGCGTTCATCGAGGTGAGCGCGAGGAAGCTGTTCAAGGGTTGGCAAGCTGCGGGATACCAGGTATCGGCGAGAGACGTGACGGAACAGAAAAACCTACGCGAATTGCTTGTCAAGGCCGAACGCCTCGGCGCCATAGGACAGGTGGGGATCGCGGTCCGGCACGAGGTCAACAATCCGCTCACTACGATTATCGGCAACGCGGAACTGCTAATCGAGCGCTATGAGAATGCGGATGAAGATCTCAAGGCACGTCTCGAAATGATCCTGAGCAACGCGCTCCGGATCTCGGAGATCGTGAAGCGGCTCGAGGACATCAAACGGGACAAGGTCGTGGATTATCTCAAAGGCGTCAAGATGACGGACCTGAAAGAGGGGTAGAGGGAGAGATGCATATTGCGGATCTCATCATGAAAAATATCAATCCTCGGCTCACGCTTACCCGCACAGCATGGGTGCGCAGTGTATTGATAACTTCGGTGGCCGCTCTCCTGCTCGTGTTCCCATGCGTTGTACGGGGTGAGCTCATCGACCGCATCGTCGCTGCCGTAAATTATGATGTGATCACCTGGAGCGATCTTGAGCAGGCTGTCCGTTTCAATGCCGCGCTCTCCGGCGGCAGCCCTGACATGGTCCGGCTCCGGACCGAGACCCTTGAGGGGTTAATTAACAGGAGTCTGTTCATCCAGGAGGCACGTAGACTCCGGTTTGTGGAAGTGTCAGCACAGGATGTAAGCGCAGAGATCGAAAAGCTCCGGAAACGGTTCGGATCTGATAAAGAGTTCTCGGATTTTCTCGCCGGTCTCGGCATCACGAAGGAACAGTTGGACCACATGCTCACAGAGCGGCTCTTGGTGGAGCGTTTCGTTGAGAAAAAGATCGGGCTCTTCGTTCGAGTAAGCCGCGACGAAGCACAGAGCTATTATGATTCCCATCCCTCGGAGTTCCCGGGAAAGCGGTTCCTGGACGTCCAGAGGCAGGTCATGGCCCTGCTGTACGACGAAAAGCTCGGCCGGCAGGAGGATGAGTACCTCGCCGAACTCCGCAGCAAGGCTGAAGTGCGAATGAACCCTTGAGGAGAGTTGAATGTGGACTTTTTCGTGTGCGTCGCGTACGGCCATAATGTATCAAATATAGTCTTTTATATTCTTTGAAGGAGCGTCGTCATGAAAAAAACTATCATTGCTGTGCTCTTATCCAGTCTGCTTCCCGCCCTCTCAGGCTGTACCTTCCTCAAAGTCTCGCTGATGCCGGAGGTTCAACCACTAGAGGAAAAAGTGCTTTCGGGCGAGGGTAAAGATAAAATCGTGCTTATGGATATCACAGGCGTAATCACAAGCGAGACAAGCAGGTCGGCCTTCGGAGGCAGTAAGGAGCCAGGCATGCTCGCCGAGGTGAGGGAGGCGCTCGATCGCGCACGCAGGGACCCAAACGTCAAGGCCGTCGTGCTTAGGATCAACAGTCCCGGCGGCTGGGTGACAGCCTCGGACACGCTCTACCACGAGATTAAAAAGTTTAAGAATGAAACCGGGGCGAAGGTCGTCGCCCACTTCCTCGACACGGGCACGTCCGGCGCCTACTACGCGGCGCTCGCAGCGGATAGGATAACAGCGCAACCCACGAGCATAACCGGGAGCATCGGGGTTATCATGCTCCGCATAGACGCCACCGGTCTAATGCAGAAGATCGGGGTGCAAACGCTCGAAATATCCTCCGGTGAGCACAAGGGCATGGGTTCACCGTTCCGCCCCATTTCCGCCGAAGAGAAGAAGATATTCCAATCAATGATCGACGATCTCTACGGAAAGTTCGTAAGTGTGGTGGCCGCTGAGCGGAAGATGGATCCCGAGCGTGTGCGCCATCTTGCCGATGGCCGTATTTACACGAGCAAGGAGGCAAGGGACGAAGGTCTCATTGACGATATCGGCTACCTCGAAGATGCCTTTACGCAGGCGAGGACGCTGGCGAACCTTGAGCGTGCCAAAATAGTTACCTATCTGAGGCCGGGCGAATACCGGTCCAATATCTATTCAATGAATTTGATCAACATCAACTTGAGCGACCTAGGCGGACCAGGGATTCGGTTCTCCTATCTATGGTGGCCGTAGAACTGCCGGGGGGGCAAGAACGTCGTACACGGGATTGTAAGGAGGCGGCAGTAGAAGGAAGGACAGGGTCCGGGCGGAACAAAGAACCGCTTGTGAGGGTTCTTTCTTTCCATGGATGAATGGCTTGCCCCCTTGGGCAGCGTCGAACAGCTCGTGTACATTGAATACGTTGTTGATCGGGTGAAATCCCAATTACCCCTCAAAGATAATCCTTGAATCATTCCCGCGGTTTGTGGTAAATTTGCTACACTTCCTGTCCACAGGAGCGTGATTTGGGGAAAAGCCTCTGGGTTTCGGTCTTCATTATACTGCTTCTGCCGTATGGCCCGTCTTATGCGTCCGATATGCGGTCCCCCGTACGGGAGTACCGTGACGCAAACAAGCTTTTCGCCGCGGGGCGTTATAGAGACGCAATTCCTTTGTATCGGCTGGTCCTTGCCTCTCATCCCGAACAGGTTCCCCTGGGCGATGTTTACACCCGGATCGGTGATAGTTACTTCCGACTTGGCGAGTATAAGAACGCGCTCCCTGCGTACCGTTCGGCACTCGAGAGCCAGAAAGATGCCGAACGGCCGTCGACGCAGTACTGGATCGCATTTTGCTACTTTCTCATGGGCAATGATGCTGAAGCAGCGGCCGAATTTCTGAGGATTCCTGAACGCTATCCCTCCTCTGGCATGTGGGTTGGTACGGCATACTACTGGGCCGGAAGGGCTTCCGAGCGCAGGGGTAGGATTGAGGACGCAGCAGAGTACTACCGGAAGGCCGGAGGGAACGGCCGCTCAACCCAAGGGCTGTTTGCGCTCAGGAAAGCGGAAGCGATTAAAAAGCAATAAATCTGGGGCTGTGCCCAGTGATCGGGAATCGAACGTTTTTGGACCCCGGCGGCCGTACCATGAGATTGCCATGCTGAAAGAACTGGACATAAAAAATTTCGCCATCATCGACCATCTCCATGTGGAGTTTGCGCCGGGGCTGAACGTGTTCACCGGCGAGACTGGAGCAGGCAAATCCATTGTTGTCGACGCGCTCAGCCTCGCTTTAGGAGAGCGTGCAAGCGTTGACCTTATCCGCACCGGCTGCCAGGAGGCTGTGGTGGAAGCTGCCTTTGAGCTGAACGGCCGAGGCACCGCGGAAGCCGCAGCGTTCCTGTCCGAGCAAGGGATTGCGATGAACTCCGGTGAAGACCTGATTGTGCGCCGGGTGCTCTCATCATCAGGCAAGAACAAGGTATATATCAACGGGAGCCTGGCGAATTTGGCGACGCTCTCGGCGCTCGGCGCGAGTCTCGCTGACATCCATGGGCAGCACGAGCACCAGTCGCTCCTATCACAAGAGCACCAGATGGAGCTTCTCGATTCATTCGGCGGGATGTCCGAACTCCGCAGCGCCCTGTCGGACGATTATCGACGGCTGCAGGGTTTACGGAAGGAGCTGGCTGACCTCGAAGGGGGAGAGCGCGACCGTGCGCAGCGAGAGGACTTGCTTCGGTTCCAGACGAACGAGATCGAGGCCTCGATGCTCAGGGCGGGCGAGGACGTTGATCTAGCGGGCGAGCAGAAACTCTTGGCAAATGCGGAGAAGATCGCCGGTCTTTCCCGTGCAGCAGACGAGGCGCTTTATGCGTCGGACTACTCGGTCCTGTCGGGGCTCAAGAAGGCCATGACCAGCCTCCGCGAGATCGCGGCCATCGACAGCCGGCTGGTGCCGGTGCTCGAGCTCTGCGAAGCAGGCAGGGCACAGATTGAGGAGACGGCCCGCGAGGTTTCGGCCTATGCCGACACTGTGGAGTTCGATCCTGAGCGGCTCGAACGGATTGGCGACAGGCTCGAGCTGATACAGAAACTCAAACGGAAATACGGAAGCACCATCGAGGAAATCATCGAATTCGGCAGCAAGGCCGCGGGCGAACTCGAACGCATGGAACGAAGCGCTGAGGAGATCGAGCGGCTGAAAAAAGAGATCCAAGCAGTCAAGTCCGATCTTACATCGGCGGCGCGGGAATTGACGAAGAAGCGGGCTTCGGCTGCGCGGGAACTTGAAAAGAGGATCGAGGCCGAGCTGTCGCACCTCGGCATGAAGAGAACGACCTTTACCGTGAGAGTCACGCAGGAGCCGGGGGAGGACACGCTTGACGGCCATAAGCTCGGAACGTGGGGTGTAGACCACGTGGAATTCCTCATCTCCCCGAACCCGGGCGAGGAGCCGAAGCCCCTGGCGAAGATCGCTTCGGGCGGCGAACTATCGCGCATCATGCTGGCGCTCAAAGCCGTTCTCGTGGAGGGTGACGATATCCCAACGCTCGTCTTCGACGAAGTTGACGCAGGCATCGGAGGCGGAATAGCGGAAGAGGTTGGGAAAAAACTGAAACGCGTGGCGGTGAAGCGCCAGGTTTTCTGCATTACCCACCTGCCGCAGATCGCGAGCATGGCGACGAGCCACTACGGCGTTTACAAGTTCGTGAAGAAGGACCGTACAACCGCCGAGGTCAGGTTGCTCGATACGAAAGAGCGCGTCGACGAGATCGCACGTATGCTCGGCGGCAAGTCAATGACCGAGGCGACCATCAGGCACGCTGAAGAGATGATCGAGAGGGGGGGCACCTAGTGGCAAAGGTTGTTATAACCAGGGAATTCTGCAAGGGATGCGAGCTTTGCACGACGGCGTGCGCAAAGAAGCTCTTGAAAAAAGGGGAGAGCTTCAACAAGAGTGGATACTATGTCGTGGAGTTCTGTGGCGAGGAGGGCATGTGCACTGGCTGCGCACTCTGTGCGGAGATGTGCCCTGATGTGGCGATAGAAGTCTGGAAGTAGGATGGCAATGCGAATATCCCTGCAGGTTTGAACACAGTGCATGCCAACGACGAAACGGTTTCATATGCGTGATTTGGAATTTCTTGACATTCAGCGCAAGCTGCGGGCCCGACGTGGCTGTGATAAACAGCCTGCCTAGAAAACGAAGAAGATCGAGGTGGCGATTCCATGCCAAGAGTTCTCATAACTGGAAATGAAGCATTGGCCGAAGCAGCAGTACGTGCAGGTTGCAGGCGCTATTTCGGCTACCCCATAACGCCGCAGAACGAGATTCCGGAATACCTGTCGCGCCGGCTGCCTGAAGTGGGCGGTACCTTTGTCCAGGCCGAGAGCGAGATCGCGGCGATCAACATGGTCTACGGCGCTGCGGCTGTTGGTGAGCGCGCCATGACTTCGTCATCGAGCCCCGGGATCAGTCTCATGCAGGAGGCCCTTTCGTTTATGGCGGCATCAGAGCTTCCCGCGGTCATCGTGAACATGCAGCGCGGCGGGCCGGGTCTGGGCAACATTTCGCCGTCCCAGGCCGATTACTTCCAGGCCGTGAAGGGCGGTGGCCACGGGGACTACAAACTGCTCGTTTACGCGCCGTCAAGTCTTCAAGAGGTCGTGGATCTCACGGTCCGCGCTTTTGATAAGGCTGATGAGTACCGCAACCCCGTCATGATCCTTGGCGATGGCGTGCTCGGCCAGATGATGGAGCCGGTAGAACTTCCGGACATCAAGCCGAAGCGGGTGGACAAACCGTGGGCTCTGACGGGAGCGAAGGGCAGGCCTGGCAGGGTCATCAGATCGCTCTTCATGCTGCCAGGTGAGGACGGCATGCTTGAGCGGCATAACTATAAACTGAAGGCCAAGTACGAACGCATGGCAGAGCACGATGTCATGTATGAGACCGTGCTGACGGACGATGCGGAGATTGTGGTGGTCGCCTTCGGCACTTCGGCCCGCATCGCCAAGACTGCCTTGAATCTCGCGCGGCAGGAAGGGATCAAGGCCGGCCTGATCAGGCCGATCACGCTCTTCCCCTTCCCCGATAAGGCTATCGCGAAGGCTGCGGAGACCATAGAGCGGTTCCTCGTGGTCGAGATGAACATGGGGCAGATGGTCGAGGACGTGAGGCTCGCGGTGAACGGAAAAGCTGTGGTCTCGTTCTTTGGCAGGCCGGGCGGAGCTCTCCTCTCCGTTGAGGATATTGTTCAGGCAATACACAATGCCGTTCCTGCAGGGACGGTTCATCCGATGAAACCATGAGAGAGAAGTGAGTTGCAGCGGGGAAGGCGGAACGAGAGACGAGGGAGGGCTCGATGTCAAAAGTGAAAAGCGTCGTCGAACTGATCGGGAACACGCCGATGGTGAGGCTTTCCCGCATGAGCGCTGTCGGTGCCGAGATCTGGGCAAAGCTGGAGGGGTTCAATCCCGGCGGGAGCGTGAAGGACCGCCCCGCCCTGGCCATGATTGAGGACGCAGAAAAGAAGGGGAAGCTCAAAAAGGGGATGAAGATCGTGGAGCCCACAAGTGGCAATACCGGCATCGGTCTCGCCATGGTCGCCGCAGTAAAGGGCTACGCCGTCATTCTTACCATGCCCGAGTCCATGAGTGTCGAGCGCCGCAGGCTGCTTGAGGCCTATGGCGCCGAGTTGGTGCTTACGCCTGCTGACAAGGGAATGAAGGGCGCCATCGAAAGAGCCGACGAGATCCTCGCATCGGGCAAAGAATACTTCAAACCCGACCAGTTCGGCAATCCTGCGAACCCACGGGTCCACCGCAGGACCACGGCGAAGGAGATCATAGCGGCCATGGGCATGAAAAAGATCGATGCCTTCGTTGCCGGCGTCGGCACTGGCGGCACGATCACGGGCGTGGGCGAGGTGCTGCGAAAGAAATATAAGAACATACTCGTGTGTGCAGTTGAGCCGGCATCATCGCCGGTGCTTTCGGGAGGCCAGCCAGGCCGTCACGCCATTCAAGGGATAGGCGCGGGTTTCGTGCCGGCAATCTTGAATACCGAGGTCTACAACGAGGTCATTAAGGTCACGAACGACGAGGCAGCCGAGACCGCAAGACGGCTCGCGCAGGAGGAAGGACTGCTCGTAGGCATCTCATCCGGGGCAGCGTGCTGGGCTGCGCTCCAGATCGCAGAACGCCTCGGGAAGCATAAGAGGGTCGTTACCGTATTCCCTGATGTCGGCGAGCGGTATCTGACGACGGGGATGTTTGAAAAGGCTACAACGAAATAAATCCAAAGATCAACGTTCGAGGCGAAACTCTTCGAAAAGTGTCGGTAACCGGAAGAGTTGAATTCCCCGGACCGATTGTGACACGTATGGAGCATATATATCTCGATTACAACGCAAGTACCCCGGTTGATCCCCGGGTGCTCGATGAGATGCTGCCTTACCTTAAAGATAAATACGGCAACCCATCGAGCAGCCATAGCTTCGGTATCGCCTGCAGGACAGGCATTGAGCAGTCGCGGTTGCGGGTCGCGGGCCTGCTCGGATGTGAGGCCTCGGAAGTCGTTTTCACGAGCGGGGCAACGGAATCAAACAACATGGTGATCAAGGGCGTTGCTGCCGCATCACCCAAGGGAAGCCATATCATAACTTCCCGGATCGAACACCCCGCGGTGCTTGAACCATGCCGCTATCTTGAGAGACAGGGATATGCTGTCACGTATCTGCCGGTGGACCAGAACGGGATGGTCGATCCCGACGATCTCGCCACAGCCATGACGCCGAAGACCGTGCTCGTTACGATTATGCACTCGAACAACGAGGTCGGCACCATCCAGCCGATTGCAGAGCTCGCGCGCATAGCGTCATCCCGCGGGGCGCTGTTTCACACCGATGCTGCCCAGACTGTCGGCAAGGTGCGCGTGCAGATGCATGAGCTTGACGTTGATTTCCTGACCATAGCCGGGCACAAGTTCTATGCACCGAAAGGCATCGGAGCGCTGTTTATCAAGGGCGGTCGAAAGATCGAGCCCTTGATGCACGGTGCTGGCCATGAGCGGGGCTTGCGACCGGGCACGGAGAACGCGGCGTATATTGTCGGACTGGGCGTGGCGTGTGAGGTCGCAGCGCCGATTCTTGAGACCGAAGGGCCTCGCCAAATGCGGCTCGGCCGCAGGTTATATGAGGGGCTCAGGCGGTCAGGGCTCAGCGTTCATCTCAACGGCCATCCCGAGAAGAAACTACCGAACACATGGAACATAAGCTTCGAAGGATTCGACGCCGTTACGGTCATGGAGGCCCTTCCTGGCGTGGCAGTGTCTCCCGGAGCTGCGTGTCATGGTGAACTGGTCGAGCCGTCGCATGTCCTTGCCGCCATGGGCGTGGACCCTGTGCTCGCTCGAGGCGCAATACGCTTCAGCTTTGGTAGAAGGACGACAGAGGCAGAGATCGACGCCGTGGTGCAGAAATTGAAGGAAGGACTGAAATAGAACCCCAAAGGTTACAGTCCGTAAGCAATATCAAGTTCAAGTCGGTCTGTGTCGGAAGAACAAACCATTGATCCATTTTGAAACGTTGACCTGAAATTTGAACTTCACGAGTCCTATGACTAATGAAATCATACTCATCGTTGACGACGAAGAGAGCGTTCGGAACAGCCTTGCAGGGGCGATGAAAGACGAAGGCTATGATGTCGTGTCAGCGGTATCAGGCAGGGAGGGCGTCGATCTCCTCCACGAGGTGCAGCCGTCGCTGGCGCTGCTCGACATCGCCATGCCCGCGATGGACGGCATAGAGACGCTACGCCTCTTCAAGGAGATCAGGCCGGACATGCCGGTCATTATGGTCACCGGCCATGGAACGATAGAGACGGCGGTCAAGACCACGAAGATGGGCGCTTACGATTTCATCGTGAAGCCGCCGGAGCTGCAGCACCTGGCCCTGATTGTCAAGCACGGGCTTGAAGAGTTCCGCTTGCGCGAGGAGAACAAGTCGCTCAGGCTGAGCATTGACCGCCGCCACGAGCTTCTGGGTGAGAGTGAGAAGATTAAAACGCTCAAAGAGCAAATCGCGATCGCGGGGCCCACAAACGGATGGGTACTCGTCCATGGCGAGAGTGGCAGTGGCAAGGAGCTTGTTGCACGCGCAATTCACCGCGGGAGCAGGAGGTCATCCGGCCCCTTCGTAGAGGTGAACTGCGCCGCGATACCGCAGGAACTCATCGAAAGCGAGCTCTTCGGCCATGAAAAGGGCTCCTTCACCGGAGCAACGGGCATGAAACGCGGCAAGTTCGAGCTTGCCCAGGCCGGGACGATATTTCTCGATGAGGTCGCAGACATGAGTTTGGCGACGCAGGCCAAAGTGCTCCGCGTGCTTGAGGGACAGGAGTTCCAGCGCGTGGGCGGATTGAAAACGCTCAAGGCCGACGTGCGGGTCATTGCCGCATCGAACAAGGACCTTCCCGACGAGATCAGAAAAGGAGCTTTTCGCGAGGACCTCTACTATCGCCTGAACGTGATCCCCCTCACGGTGCCGCCGCTGCGCGAGCGGACCGACGACATTCCGCGGCTTGTGCGCCACTTTCTGCATGAGTTCTCGACTGAATACGGCCAGAAGACAAAGACCATCGATGATGACGCCCTTGACCTCTTTGTCCGGTATCGGTGGCCGGGTAACGTGCGTGAGCTGCGGAACATAATCGAGCGACTGGTCATTATGGCACCTGGCCCGGCGATTAGGGTCCAGGATGTGCCTCCGCCGATAAGTTCGTGGCTGCAGGAAAAACCGGCGCCAGCCCTATTCGGCGAAGGTCGAGCGGGGCGGAACCACGCCATGCTCCGGGATGCCCGAGCTGCCTTTGAACGGGAATTCATATCGCGGAAGCTGAGAGAGAACGATGGTAATGTCAGCAGGACAGCCGATGCCATCGGCGTGGAACGCAGCAATCTGCACCGGAAGATCAAGGCGCTTGCGATCGAACTCTAGGACTGAGGCAAACCCTTTGATCGCTGCTCCTCAGAACTGAACTATGAGCAGGCTCACCAATCATGCACGTCAGTGTTAATCCGGGGACAGACCACTCACCCATGATCGAGACGAATAACCTCACGAAATATTTCGGGACGCTCGGCGCAGTGCAGTCCATCAGTTTCACCGTTTTCAGGGGTGAGGTCTTCGGGCTTCTCGGCCCGAACGGAGCGGGAAAGACCACGACGATCCGCATGCTGACCACACTGCTGTCACCGACATCGGGCGCGGCTTCGGTCGCAGGATTCGATGTGACCGCTGACCCGCTCGGAGTCAAACGTTCCATCGGTGTGGTGCCGCAGATGCTGAACCTCGACATCGATCTCACGTGCGCGGAGAACCTCGAGTACCATGGCAGGCTCCACAGAATGCTGCCTGCCGATCGGCAGGCCCGGATTGAGGAGCTTTTGCGCTTCGTGGGCCTTTGGGACAAGAAGGATATGCCCGTTGATCACCTGTCCGGCGGGATGCGCAGGAGGCTGCTCATCGCGCGCGGGCTCATGCACCGTCCTGCGGTCATCTTCATGGACGAACCCACCGTGGGCCTTGATCCACAGGCGCGCCGGATGATCTGGGGACTCATCGAATCGCTCAAGCGCGGCGGGGTCACTATTCTGATGACCACACACTATATCGAAGAAGCAGACGCGCTCTGCGACCGTGTCGCCATCATGCGCGCCGGCAAGATCATAGCGCTCAACAGACCCGCTGTGCTCAAAGCAGGAGTTGGCGCATTCTCGCTCGAGTGTATCGGGAGGCATGATTTTCCGCGCAAGTTCTTCCAGACCCGTGAGGAAGCGATTGATGCTGGCCGTAGCATGTGCTCGGACATCATCGTACGGGATGTTACGCTTGAAGACGTGTTCATCAGCCTTACCGGCGAGCGGATTGAGGCGTGAAAAGCGAAACCGCTCGACGATAACGAAGTCCGTGCCGTAATTCCACGGCAACGATTTAGGGCACGAGCAGCGGAGCAGTGGTCAAACGGGCAACCTCGCCATGACCGGTCATCGGAACTTCTGGGAATGACTATCAGAGCGTTCGTATCTCTCCGTGGATCAGTGAACGATTGTATGAACTTCTACCCCATAATCTGGAAAGAGATGATGCTCATCAGCAAGAAACCGTGGCGATTCCTGGCCTCGAGCATGGTTATGCCGGTCCTCTATCTGGTAACCTTCGGCTGGGGGCTCGGCAGAGGGATGAACGTGGGAGGCGGAACCTACCTCGAGTTCGTTCTCCCCGGCATCCTTGCTCTTTCTGCAATGAACAACAGTTTCGGTCCGGTTTCAACGTCACTCAACATCAGCAAATTGTATACGAAGACGATAGAAGAGGTGCTGGTTTCACCCGTCAGTCACTGGGATATTGCCCTGGGCAGGGCGTTCATCGGTCTGATCCGCGGGGTTTTCTCGGCACTCATGCTGATGCTCGTCGGTCTCGTCTCGGGCGTACATATGCATCTCTCCGCGGGGTTTTTCGTTGTACTTGCACTCACCGCGTTCTGTTTCGGTGCCATGGGCGTCGCGGCGGCCATGATTGCACATTCGCACGAGGATATGGCGAACTTTAACAGCTTCTTCATCGTCCCCATGTCGTTTCTGGCAGGCACATTCTTTTCGCCTGATAAACTTCCCGAACCATTCATGAGCATGATCTTAGTCTATCCGCTCACGCACGCAAGCCTGTTGCTCCGCACGCTCGCCATGGGCGGCAATCCGCCCACGGTGTCAGTGCTTGTTCTTTCTGTGTACACGGTCATGTTTTTCTACCTCGCTGGAAAACTGGTCGAAAGAAAAGAATAATGTGCGTGCAGAACAGAGGGCGTGGGGCATGGAGCCTTTAGCCAGTGCCCGGTTTTAACGATAATTTCACGTCCGCCCCCCCGCTTCCGGTACGTGCCACGAGTGGCAGGCGCTGCGGAGCGCTCGCATTCTTTTTCTCGTAGCAGCCTTGCATTGATTCGCGACCCCACGAACGATAAAGGCATGGGTGCGGGCTTCTTCATTCGCCCCTGTGGATGCCCGGCATTCCATGCCGCGAAGATCGATATGCGCCTCTCCTATGAAGATCTCACAAATGCTGCAGCTGATCGGGGCCCCCCGCCGGAGACATCCGGTTGTGGGGGCCGGTCAGGTCGTATTGCGCTGTACTGAGCATGTACCGCAGAAGGAAACAATTACTGCCGCATGGTTAACATCCTGTTCCTGCACGGAATATAGGGATCCCTTGTGGCATCGAATACCCTACGCCCCTGTTTTTGATTGACTTTTCGTCCCTATGAGGCTAATATTTCAGTCTGTATTATCATCAAGAAGATCCGGAATCACGGGATTCAAAACAGACAGATGCCCAAAGTACAGTTTATCTTCGCGATCCATAACCATCAGCCCGTAGGGAATTTTGATTTTGTTGCGGAAGAGGCGTATCAGAAGGCTTACTTGCCGTTTCTCAAGGCCTTGGAGCAGCACCGGTCAATCAAGATAACACTGCACTACACCGGCATCCTCTATCATTATTTTGAGAAACACCATCCTGAGTTCATCGACATGCTAAAGAAGCTCGCGGCCGAGGGCAGGGTCGAGGTCCTCTCGGGCGGGTTCTACGAGCCGATCCTTGCGGTCCTGCCCGACGACGACAAGATCGGCCAGGTCCGCGCGCTATCAGACTATATCCGCCATACGCTGGGCCATGAAGCAAAGGGCATGTGGCTCGCCGAGCGGGTTTGGGAACCGCATCTGCCGAAGTCCATTGCCGCGGCGGGCATTGGCCATGTGGTGGTTGATGATTTCCATTTCAAAATGGCTGGTCTTCGCGATGACGACCTGGACGGATACTACCTCACCGAAGAGCAGGACGGTGTCGTGCGGATCTTTCCGGGAAGCGAGAAGCTCCGGTATCTGATCCCGTTCCATCCGCCCGAGGAAACGATAGCCTTCCTGTCCGGCCTCCGCTCGACTGAGCGGAATCGGCTTGCGGTCATGGCGGACGACGGGGAGAAGTTCGGCGTCTGGCCCGAGACATACCACACCGTGTATGAAGAAGGCTGGCTCGAGCGATTCTTTACCCTGATCGAACAGAACACAGAGTGGCTTGAACCCACCACATTCTCGGAGTATATTGCGAAAGAACCGGCACGCGGCAGGATTTATCTTCCCACAGCCTCCTATATGGAAATGGGCGAATGGTCACTCCCGACTCGCGCTATGAAGGAGTATGATGATGCTCTGGCCACGGTGAAGAATTCGCCGGAGTTCGCTAGCTTGCGGCCATTCGTCAAGGGGGGGTTCTGGAGAAACTTTTTTGCCAAGTACTCCGAGAGCAACCACATGCACAAGCGCATGATGATGGTGAGTGGCAAAGTGCATGATGTCCTCAACGGACTTGATACGCGGGGCCCCCGGATGAATGCCGAGACAGGGCGCATGATCGACCACCTCTATCAGTCGCAGTGCAACGACTCGTACTGGCATGGGGTCTTTGGTGGGCTGTATTTGCCGCACCTGCGCTCCGCGGTCTATGAGCAGCTGATCCGGGCAGAATATCTGGCGGACAAGATGTCGCAAGGCGCAAGTGGCAACGGGGAGGGAAAACACGGGAAAAATATCCCGGTCTCATGGCTCGAGGTCGAAAGAGGGGATTTCGACAGGGATGGAAACGATGAGGTTATGATAAACTCCGAGTTGCTGAACCTGTTCGTCGATCCTGCCGAAGGTGGAAGGCTGACAGAACTGGATTGGAAACCGGGCTCCTTTAACCTTACAAACACGCTAACGCGCCGGAAAGAAGGCTACCACGAAAAAATTCTCCAGATGGTAAAGGACAGGTCAGTCGGTTCTCAACACGGCGGTGCGAAGACCATTCACGAACGAGTGTCCGTGAAAGAGGAGGGCCTGCAGTATCATCTTCTCTATGATTGGTACACCCGTGGCTCCCTGCTGGACCACTTTCTGGGTTCGGGTGTAGACCTGCCGAGCTTCATGAAATCCGAGTACTACGAGGCTGGTGATTTCGTGCTCGGCGCTTACAGAATTAAGACAAAGAAATCGAACGGAAGTGCGACACTTCTAATGGAGCGGGAAGGGAATGTGGCTGGTCTCAGCGTGCGGCTCAGGAAGGACTTGTCCCTCCGTACCGGTGCCTCGGAATTTGTCGTCAAGTACTCGATCACAAACCTGAGCAACGATGAGTTGAACACGTCCTTCGGGACCGAATTCAATTTTTCCCTCCTCGCAGGGAACTCCGACGACCGGTACTATGACATCCCGGGTCATACCCTGGACAAGCGGAACCTTGCATCGAGCGGAGAGACGAACAACGTGAACCGGGTTGATCTTGTCGATGACTGGCTGAGGCTGAGACTCACTCTCGTCTTCAGCCAGCCGGCGGTGCTCTGGCGTGCACCCGTCGAAACGGTCTCGCAGTCTGAATCCGGGTTCGAACGGGTGTATCAAAGCTCTCTGGTAATGCCCATCTGGCGGTTATCGCTAGGGCCGGGCGCATCCTGGGAAACGGCAATAACGGTAAGAATCGAATAGTTCATTGGAATCTATGGTTGCAATCTGGAAATTTCAAAATGGCAGTGAGAGGAAAGAGGTTGGCATCAGCTTGATAAGATTATTCATTCTTCTCTTGTCCATGCTGTCGCTCGGTGCGACCGCGATTGCTGCTGGGAAGCCACTCGGTGTTGAGGAACTCACTTCCGTGGAAGAGCTCGCGGTTGAGATCTCGTCGTACTTTCCCAAGGTCCAAGGCGAAGTCAAGGCCGTGCAGGATGACCGTCTTACGCTCTCCCTTGGCAAAAAGGACGGGCTCATGCCCGGAATGGTGCTGACGCTCTGGAGGGACGGCAAAGAGATTCTGCACCCCGTGACCGGCGCGGTTATCGGCCGTGTGGAAGAGGAGGTTGGTACTATTGAGGTGACCAGCGTCGGTGACGACTCCTCGACCGCATCGATCAAGAAAAGGCTCAAGGATCCGCAACCGGGAGACAAGGCGAGGATCACGCCGAGGAGGATCAATATCGCGCTCCTGCCGCTCAGAGCCGATCATCCCGAGGTCATCCAGGGGCTCGCGGAGCGGCTCAACGAATTGGGCAGGTTCTCGGTTCTCGAGACCGGGAAGGTAGCAGCATTCATCAAGGACAGAAAGCAGCGCGACAGCGCATTGGTCAAAGAAATGGGAACCGTGTTCGGCCTCGATGCCGTGATATCGCTTGGGATCTACCCTTCCTCCGAAGGCAAGCTTATGGTGACTGCCAGGATCTTCTATACCGAAGATGCCAGCCAGCTCGACACAATCGTCGCCATGCTCGACCTCAAGGCAGGCAAGCAGGCGATCGTCGAGATCAAACCGTTCTTCGTTCCTGTCAAGGAAGAAAAGAGCACTACGCCAGAACTGCCATTCATTGCAAGGTATTTTGTGACCGGCGATTTTGAAGGAGACGGCAAGCTCGAATATGCGTTCCTCGACGCTGTTCGGCTCCATATCTACCGCTTTGAGCCCACGGGGTGGCGCGAGGTCTGGACTGAGAATACTCCCGCCGCATATCAACAGGTTGACATGGAATGGAATGAGCAAACGTTTACATCGAACCCAGCAGACAATATCCAGTATATCAACCTCGACGCTGGAGACATAGACGGCGATGGCAGGCCTGAACTGTTTGTGACCGCCATGTTCAAGGGAAAGGTCTTCTCGCACGTCGTAAAGTTTCAGGACGGCGCCTTCCGCCGCGTTGCGACTATTCCTGGCTTCCTTCGCGTGATAACGTATCCCGGCCGTGGCACGATCCTGATCGGCCAGGATTACGATCCGAAGACGTTTTTTGCCGGAACGCCTAAACAGTATATATGGTCCGGCGGGCAGTATGTAGCCGGCCCGGAGTTGCCGCTTCCCAAAGGACTGGGGCTGTATGGGTTTACGTTTGCCGAATTCGGGGAACAGGACCCGTTTCTTGTGGCCTTTGATGACGAGGACCGTCTCATTGTCTATTCCAAGGGCAACCCCCTGTGGAGGAGCGAGGAGAAGTTCGATGTGATAAAAACGTTCGTGTACAAACCGGTAACGGGGATATCAGCGGTTCTCTCAAAGTCCGCGGTGGAATTAGAAAAGAGTCAGAAAGTGCAACTGAGGGGCAGGATCCTAGCCCTAGACATCAACGGTGACGGCAGGGACGAGATCCTCGTGTCGAAGAACACCGCGGGCATGCTAGGCTCATATTTCGGCGATTATTCGAGTGCTGATCTTTATGGACTGAGGTGGACCGGCGCGAGGCTCGATCAGGTGTGGGGCGTCAAGGACCTGCCAGGCCCTGTACTCGATATTCAACTGATCAAGAAGGCGACTGAAGCGCAGATAGTTGCCCTCGTAAAGACAAAAGGGGGGCTCTTCACCAAAGACCGCGAGCAGGTGATGACCTTTTCGATGAAGTGACAACAGTGCGGTAGCGGCCTAAGGCCGTGCCGCTGCGGAATGGAGAATCAAAAGGGCATGAAGAGTAAAGTTCCGGCGCTTGAAGAACTGAGCGCAAGAGTCGACATGAACAGCCTGCCGAAGCACGTAGCAATCATCATGGACGGCAACGGCAGATGGGCGCTACGCAGGGGATTGCCGAGGGTCGCTGGGCACAAGAAGGGTGTGGATACCGTTCGCCGGGTGACGGAACAGTGCAGGCGACTGGGGATATCGGTCCTGACCCTCTACGCATTCTCTGACGAAAACTGGCGTAGGCCCAAGCAAGAGGTCGGTTTTCTCATGAACATGCTCGGGACCTTTCTCAAGGCCGAAATAGCGACTATGAAAGCGAACGACATTAGATTCCGTGCGATCGGCAGGACCGAGCGCCTTCCAGCATCGGCGCAGGAATGGATCGAGAAGGCCGTTTCCGAGACTGCCGGCAACGCGGGCATGGTACTTAACCTTGCCCTGTCTTACGGCGGCAGGGGGGAGATCCTTGAAGCGGTCAAGCGGATTCGTTCCGAGAACGTCTCGGCGGACGGTCTTACCGAAGAGGTTTTTTCCTCTCATCTCGACACCGCCGGCTTACCGGATCCGGATCTCATCATTCGCACGAGCGGCGAGAAACGAATCAGCAACTTCCTCTTGTGGCAGGCGGCGTACGCCGAGCTCTATTTTACCGATACCCTGTGGCCCGACTTCGATGAAAAGGACCTCTTGACTGCGATCCTTGACTACCAGGGGCGCCAGCGAAGGTTCGGACTCACTCAAGAACAGCTCGTACGGAAATAATGACAAAAGAGAAGTTCTTTTTGTGATTTCCGCGGTAGGTGACGAAGACTATACGGAGAAACAATAATGCTCTATAAGAGAGTGATCTCAAGTCTCCTGTTCCTCCCCATATTCTACCTGGTGACCTGGAGGCTTTCTTTGGTGTATTTCACGGCGCTGGTGGTGATCGCCGTCGCCGTGGGCCAATTTGAGTTCTACAGAATGGCACGGGCCCGCGGCATCAATCCCAACGCCGTTCTCGGGAGCGTGCTGGGCGCGCTGATCGTGCTCGAATTCTATCGCCCCGTTCTCACAGGCGAAGGAAAGGTTCTCTTCGTTACCGGGTGCATGCTCCTCATCATGCTGATCCGGCTTTTTTCGCGCAGATCGGCGGATGGCGCAATCGAGGACATCGCGTCGACCTTTCTGGGGGTGTTCTACGTATCCTTGCTGTTTGCGTTCCAGGTGTGGATCATAACGGGAGCCGAGGGTCGGCGCTGGATCCTGTTTCTCTACTTTGTCATCTGGGCATCCGATATCGGCGCGTATGCCATCGGCATCCCTTTCGGCAGGCACCGACTGTACGAGAAGATCAGCCCAAAGAAGAGCATAGAGGGCCTTGTCGGAGCGCTCGCGGCATCAGCAGGCATGGCGCTCCTGTGCCGCCTCTGGTTCATGCCTCCCGGGGGTCCGGGGGCCGTTGAAACGATTATGCTGGGACTTCTCCTTGCGGTGGTCGGCACGCTTGGAGACCTTACGGAATCCCTGTTCAAGCGCGCAGCAGGCGTCAAGGATTCAGGAGGCATCATCCCCGGACACGGAGGCATACTCGACCGTATGGACAGCATGATGTTTGCGGCGCCGGTGCTGTATTATTATCTCAGGATAAGATAAGAGCACGAACGAATAGCACGGATGTCTTGAACGTTCGAGATCTGCACAGGGCAGTGATACCCTGTCACCCTGGTTGCGGGGTATGTGGAGCTAAGCTGGGTTGAAGAATATAGCGATATTGGGGTCCACGGGATCGATCGGGCAATCCACGCTTTCGGTGGTCGAGAAATTTCCCGACCGGTTTCGGGTAGTTGCGCTTGCGGCCGGAAACAACATTGATCTCCTGGAGAAACAGGTACTGCAGTTCGAACCCCAGATGGTCTCCGTCGTAAGCCCCTCTTCAGCCGAAAAGCTCAAGCGGCGGTGCGCAGGCCTCGACGTTAGGATCCTCTCGGGTGTCGAGGGGATGATCCAGGTAGCGGCCGCGGAAGAAGCACGGATCACCGTCTCGGCCATCGTGGGGACGGCCGGACTCGTGCCTACTATGGCGGCGATTAGTGCCGGCAAGGACATCGCACTCGCCAATAAGGAGGTGCTTGTCACTGCGGGTGAACTCGTGATGGCGGAGTGTCGCAGGCGGGGCGTCAAGATTCTCCCCGTTGACAGCGAGCACAGCGCCATTTTTCAGTGCCTGCACGCGGGGGCGGATAGAGATATCAGAAGGGTGATCCTGACCGCCTCCGGCGGCCCCTTCAGGAGCCATTCGAAAAGGGATCTGGCAAGAGTGACGCTGGCGCAAGCGCTCAAGCACCCGAATTGGAACATGGGCAGGAAGATCACGATCGATTCCGCCACGCTCATGAACAAGGGACTTGAAGTGATTGAGGCGCGGTGGCTCTTCGATATGACGCCTGCAAGGATCAGGGTGCTTGTTCATCCGCAGAGTATCATCCATTCCATGGTCGAATATCAAGACGGCGCGATTGTTGCGCAGCTCGGCATGCCGGACATGAAGGGCCCGATCGCGTATGCACTTTCATACCCAGAACGGCTCGAAGGCGTGTCGCCGGCGCTCGATCTCGCCTCCGTAGGCACGCTTACCTTCGAGGAACCGGACACTGACAGGTTTCCTTGTTTGGCCTACGCGTACAAGTCCCTCGAAGCGGGAGGCAGTATGCCCGCCGTGCTCTCGGCCTCGAACGAGGTGGCGGTCAAGTTCTTTCTTGACGAGAAGATCTCGTACGCCGACGTCGCTCGCGTTATTAAAACGACCATGGATGCTCATACTCCGTACCCGATCAAGACCGTTGAGGACGCCCTCAAGGCAGATCTCTGGGCGCGGCAGAAAGCTGAGAAGGTGATAGGTTCCGGGGGGATGGGGCAAGGGAAAAGGCGTGTGGTGGCATTCGAGAAGGCAAAGGATAAAAACGGGAAAAGCACAATTAAGGGCTAAAGCCGGTGCGGGCGTAGGCCAAATCGCTATCTCGTACCATACTATTGATTTTCTCGTTTCGCAGTGCAATGGAGGGATCGACCCGACCAGATCGGCATTCTCAATGGGTCATCCGGAGGAGTAATGACGCTGATTTATTTTCTCATCGTGATCGGAATCCTCGTGTTCGTGCACGAGTTCGGTCACTTTATTATGGCAAAGCGGGCTGGCGTACGCATCGAGAAGTTTTCTCTCGGCATGGGGCCCAAGCTCATCGGGTACAAGAAGGGAGATACGGAATATGTCATCTCCGCGCTTCCGCTCGGGGGCTACGTGAAGATGGCAGGGGAGAATCCGGACGAAGAGCCCACGGGATCGCCTGATGAGTTCCAGTCCAAGACCGTGTGGCAGCGTGCGAAGATCGCGGCAACGGGGCCGCTCACGAACATCGTGCTTGCCTTTGTCGTGATGCCCTTCGTTTTCATGATCGGAACCTATTCCGAGGGCCCCGCCACGGTGGGATATGTCGAGAAGGGATCTCCGGCGGAGCAAGCGGGATTCATGGCGGGTGACGTGATCGAGGAGATCAACGGAAGACACATCAACGACTGGGTGAAAGCATTGTCCCTTATCGCCGTGAATCCCGATACGGATGTGACAGTCACGGTCGATCGTCAAGGCGAGAAGAAGACGCTCACGCTCAGGCCTGCCACGGCCGCAGAGCTCAAGATCGGCACCTCCGGTCTGGTCCCGGACATGCCGGCTGAGATCGGCAGGCTGCGTCCAGGACTTCCGGCGGAGCAGGCTGGTTTTAAAATACACGATAAGATCATCGCTGTGGACGGCAAAACCATCTACCACTGGAACCAGTTCTCCAGCTTGGTGAAAGAGAGCGGGGGGAAGACGCTCACGCTTACCATTGAGCGCGGTGGCGTGCGCATGGAGAAGTCCGTGACTCCGGTCGAGGACGGAGGAAGGTTCGTGATCGGCGTTGAGCCTGTTATCAACCTGGTGTTCAAGAAATACGGGTTCTTCAAGTCCATTCGAATGGGTTTCGACAAAACCATCGAGGCCATCGATTTGACAGTCATCACCCTGAGAAAGCTGTTGACATTCAACCTTTCGATCAAAACGCTCGGCGGGCCGGTGATGATAGCCCAGATGTCGGGGCAAGCTGCTGCCGCCGGCCTATCGACCTTCCTGTCGCTGCTCGCCATGATCAGCATCTCGCTTGGCATCCTGAACCTGCTGCCGATACCGGTACTGGACGGCGGACTGATCCTGTTCCTTGTGATCGAGGCGGTGCGGAGGAAGCCCCTTAGCCGCAGGACCATGGAAATAGCCCAAAGTATCGGGGCTGCGGTGTTGATCACACTTATTGCCGTGGTTTCCTATAACGATATCATGAGGATGTTTTTTAGTAAGTAATGCGACCAAAACGTACCGGTTAGTTCATTGCGAAAAGCTTAAGCGGCGAAGCAACCTTTTTTCAGTGCGACGTTGTCGCGCTCCTTCCGTGTGCTCGCAATGCCGGCAATTCAAATCATATGAGTATTATCCGTAAAACAACCAGGCAGATTACCATCGGCACAGTGAAAATCGGCGGTGGAGCGCCCATCGTAATCCAGTCCATGTGCAATACAGACACCCGCGATGTCGTGAAGACGCTCGACCAGATCGGCCATCTTGAACAGGCGGGGTGCGAGGTGGTGAGGCTCGCTGTGCCTGATATGGACGCGGCGAAAATGCTGGGTGAAATCAGAAGGGGGACGCGGGTTCCTCTCATTGCAGATATCCATTTCGATTACCGTCTCGCGCTCGAGGCAGTGAAACAGGGTGTGGATGGCCTTCGGATCAATCCCGGTAACATCGGGGGAAAGAGAAAAGTTGCCGAGGTCGTCCGTGCATGCAAAGATCGTAGCATTCCGATTCGCATCGGCGTCAACGCGGGCTCTCTCGAAAAGCCTCTGCTCGAAAAGTACCAGCATCCTACGGCCGAGGCGCTCGTCGAGAGCGCCTTCGGGCACATCCACATTCTGGAAGATTTGAATTTCACAGACCTCAAAGTTTCGCTCAAAGCCTCGGATGTTCTCACGACGGTCGCATCTTATCGGCTGTTCTCGGAAAAATCCGACTATCCGCTCCACATCGGCATCTCTGAAGCGGGAACCATATTTTCCGGTACGATCAAGTCGAGCGTAGGCCTAGGCCTCCTGCTCGCCGAGGGCATCGGAGATACCATGCGCGTCTCGCTCACCGCCGACCCCGTTGAGGAAGTACGGGTCGCCTATGAAATCCTGAAGGCGCTCAGGATCCGCCAGCGCGGCGTGACCATCATCTCCTGTCCCACCTGCGGCAGGACAGAGATCGACATCATCGGTCTGGCCCAGGAAGTTGAGAAGAGACTGGCTCACATCAAGGAGCCGCTCACGGTCGCGGTCATGGGCTGCGTGGTGAACGGCCCTGGAGAGGCGCGTGAGGCCGATGCCGGCATCGCCGGCGGCAGAGGCGTCGGCCTGCTGTTCAAGCACGGTGGTATCGTCAAGAAACTGACCGAAGCCGAACTCGCTGATGCGCTGGTGAACGAAGTGGAAGAAATGGTAAGGAAGCAGTCATCCGAAGACGGGAAATAGTGCCATGCAGGGAAAATCAGACCTGAGAGACTGTCCGTCCCTGCGTTCTGAATTCATCGGAGGTTTTTAATGCGTTATTCCCATCTTTTCATCCCGACGCTGAAGGAAGCGCCCGCTGATGCCGAGGCAGTTTCGCACAAGCTCATGGTGCGCGCCGGCTATGTTCGTCAGCTCGCAGCGGGCCTCTACATTTATCTGCCGCTCGGTCAACGCGTGATGGCGAAGATCAATCAGATAATCCGGGAAGAGATGAACGCCATTGGCGGCCAGGAAGTGGCCATGCCCGTCCTGAACCCGGCAGAGGTCTGGCAGCAGACCGGGCGTTGGGACGCCATTGGAGACGAGATGTTCCGCATGAAAGACCGCAGCGGCCGCGATATGTGTCTGGCCATGACGCATGAGGAGACTATGACGTGGCTTGCTGCCCACGATATCCGCTCATACAGAGACCTGCCGCAGATTTGGTACCAGATCCAGACAAAGCTCAGGGATGAGGCGCGGCCCAAGAGTGGTGTGCTGCGGACTCGCGAATTCATCATGGAGGATTCCTACAGCTTTGACCGCGACGAAGGAGGGCTCGACAGGTCCTATCAGCTCCACCTCGAGGCGTATAACAAGATCTACAGCCGGTGCGGCATCAAGTTCTATGTGGTCCAGAGCGACACGGGCATGATGGGAGGCTCAATGGCGCACGAGTATATGGCGCCTTCGCCGGCTGGCGAGGACGAGGTTGCGCTCTGCGACGCCTGCGGATATGCGGCGAACGTGGAGCTTGCAGTGTCCGTGCCGAAGACACCGAAATTCCCCATTTGGAAGTATGAGGAAGTCGCCACACCGGAAAAGCGGACGATCGAAGAGGTCTCCCGCTTCCTGAAACTGACGCCTGACCTCCTCATAAAATCCATCCTCATGATGGGCGAAAAGGGGCCGGTTCTCGCTCTGGTGCGCGGGGACCAGACCCTGCACGAAAAGAAGCTTGCGAAGATCATCGGGTCGCACCGGCCTGCGCAAAAGGAAGAAGTGAAGGATATCCTTGGCGTACCGGCTGGTTTTATCGGCCCTATGGTTCACAAGATCAGAAAGATCGCTGATTCATCGCTTACACAAGGACTGTACGTCGCCGGCTCAAACAAAGAGGGATACCACGTCAAGGGCGTGCAGCCGGGAAGGGACTTTGAGGCGGAGTTCACTGACATTCACACTGCCGCTGCTGGCGACTCCTGCGTTCAGTGCGGAAAGCCGATCCGCATCGAACGGGTGATCGAGATCGGGAACATCTTCAAACTGGGGACCAAGTATTCGGTTCCGCTCAGGGCGAACTATCTCGACGAGAACGGCCTGGAAAAGCCGATTATCATGGGAAGTTACGGAATCGGGCCCGCCAGGATAGCGGCCGCGGCCATCGAACAAGGGAACGACGAGAATGGAATCATCTGGCCCCGGTCGATCGCTCCATATCAGATTCTGATCGTGCCAGTAAACATCAAGGACGTTAAGTCCATGGACATTGCCGAGGATATGTACACGTCACTGGAGGAAAAAGGGTTCGAGGTCCTGATGGACGATCGTGATGAACGGGCAGGAGTAAAGTTCAAAGACGCCGATCTCATCGGCATCCCGCACCGCATAATTATCGGTGAGAAGAACCTTAAAGAAGGGTTTGTTGAATTGAAAGAGCGGAAGACCGGACTGGTGGAAAAGGTGAAGATTGAAGAGGCGGTCGAGAGAATGGCGAAGAAACTGGTAATGGAAGAGTGAAGACAATTCAATCTGAGCGTTTCACTCTCAACGTCGTACAATCTCGAGGAGGATCGTTTGAGTAAAGAAAACGATATCGAACAGATTAAAGCGATGGTTGGTATCCTGTCGCGGCAATACCAAGGCCGGGGCGGCGATATCCAGTTCGCGGGAGTTGACGGAGGAACCGTCAAGATTGCACCTACCGGATTCTGCTGGCGCTGACATGTAACTCGGATAGCCCTGGTTCAGGGCCTGGAGGAGAAATTAACCGGAGAATTCCCCTGGGTGGAAAAAGTCATAGTAATCAGAACGGAACAATGATTTCTCTGATTTCTCTTTGTAGAAATATCTTGAATTTCCATAAGAAAGGGCCTATAATAAAAATTTATGGAGGGTCCGTTCAATGGATGAGAACGTTAAACTAACGCTCACTCCGCAGCAGACTGCAGATATCAAGAAGCAGATCGGTTTTGAGCTTCGCGAAATCTATCTCACGAAGCGGTCATTGAATAAACTCAGGGTCTTCCGTCTCCGTCTCAGTGAAGAGCAGCAGCAGGTCATGGAAGAACAGCTCGGCCAGAAGGTAAAGGAACTTACCGTTACTCGATCCATTGCAACGAGGATTCTTTAAAAGTGGTGCAAGTATTCCTTCTTTAATAAATATACGATTCCATCCGTATGGTTATTCTCTGTTATTCCCTACGCGAAAGGAGGTGACGGTCGATGAAAAAATACATTGCTTTCATATTGGCCCTGGTATTCGTTTTTACGTTTGCTCTCGTTGGATGCGAGAAAAAGGCTGAGGCACCAAAACCGGCTGAGCAGCAGCCTGTTGTTGTCCCTCCAGCCCCGGCGCCTGCGCCGGCTCCAGCTCCGGCGCCTATGCCAGCTCCGGCTCCGGAAAAGCCTGCTAAAAAGTAAGTGTCATGTTCGCGTTACAGGTATTGCGGCAAGCACGGCCCCCCTCTGAGGGGGCCTTTTATATTTAACAAGTATTTCTCAGAGTGCGATTAATGTTAATTTGCGTGTATAATGATACTTGTAGTCGCTGTCGGACGAATGCTCAGCGGCGGATGACGGCCACAGGCCGCACCGAGCGGTGCCGAGCCTATCAAGAAGCAGGCCGGGCGTATGGAGCATGCTGAACAAAACAGCGGCCCGGAAAACTAAGAACGGCGAAACTACCTTCGATGGGGTGTTCAGATCGAGGGGAAAAATAATACTTCAGGCATCTGGGGGAAGCATTGAGACGAGAAACCGAAGACGACACCTTCTCCTGGGCCATGCAGGATGGTCAATTCCATGGGTGCTTTCTTTGAATTTTTAGCCTATCACTGGCTGCTTGCCGCACTGGCTGGTGCCAGCGTTCTTCTCGCTGCCTTTTTTGCGGCTTCGGAGACAGCCATTGTGTTTGCGAACAAAGCGCACATCAGACAGCTGTCTGAAACAGGAAATGCGCGCGCGACCGCTGTCGTCCGACTTCTTGAGGAAAGAAATCGCCTGCACAGCACACTCTTGCTTGCGGAGAATTTCTTCATTGTCCTTGCCGCAGCCCTGGGTACGGTTATCGCCATGCATCTTTTCGCCGGGACTACTTTGGCCGTGTCGGCTTCTGCGATCGCCACCAGTATGATTGTCGTCCTGGTGTCCAAGCTCGCGCCGAAGGGACTGGCTGCTCGGAATCCCGATCGTCTTGCGCTCATCGTTGCTTATCCTATGCTCTTCGTCATGAGGATTGTCTCGCCGGTGGCGCGCCTGCTGGCGATGGTCGCCGACTCCTTTGCCGGGCCCGGGCCGCAGGGCATGTCCTGCACCGCGGTGGTCACGGAAGAGGACATCAAGGCTATGATCAACCTCGGGGAAGAGGGCGGTTCGCTCAAGGAGGAGGAAAAGGAACTGCTCCATAAGGTATTCGAGTTCGGCGATACTTTGGCTTCGGAAGCCATGCGGCCGCGTACAGAGATCGTCAGTGTGCCGTCGTATGCCACGCTCAAGGAAGTGTTGAGCCTTGTGTCCGAATTCGGTTACTCGCGCTACCCGGTGATCGAAAACACCATCGATACGGTCATCGGCATCCTCTACATCAAAGACATTCTTGTTGCCATGTCGGCCGGCGAGGTAAAGCGCGAGGACGATATCCAACGGTTCATCAGGCCGGCGTACTTCATCCCCGAGAACAAACGCGTGAGCGAACTCCTTTCCGAAATGCAGCAGGAGAGGTTTCAACTTGCCATCGTCATCGACGAATTCGGCGGTACGGCGGGACTTGTCACTCTTGAAGACCTGATCGAGGAAATAGTAGGCAGTATCCACGATGAGCTCGAGACCGCAGAGAAGGAAGTGCAGATCGTCGACGAAAAAAACTTCGTAGTGTCGGGTCAGTCAGCGATAGACGAGGTGAACGAACTGCTCGAAACCAACCTGCAGTCCAAGGACTTCAACACTCTCGGCGGGATCGTGTTCGGACTTTTCGGCAGGATGCCCAAAGTGGGAGAGCAGCTCAAATATAAGAATCTTAAGTTCGAGGTCCTCGAGCTCGACGGCAGGAAGATAAGCAAGATAAAAATTACGAAACTGTGACGTGCCGGGCGCATGGAGCATGGCGTACATTTTTACACTCTGCTCTTTGTCCTCTGCCCGCTTTTCGGAGGTGTTCGCGTGCGGAAAAAAGTGACGATTGCTGGGGCGGGACACGTGGGATCGACCCTTGCGCAGAGGATCGCGGAGACAGGGCTCGCTGATGTGGTGCTCATGGACGTCGTGGAAGGCGTGCCGCAAGGGAAGGGGCTTGATCTTCTGGAGGCGGGTCCGGTGCTCGGGTACGACTCGAAAGTCACCGGCTCGAACGGGTATGATGAGACGGGCGATTCTGATATAATAGTGATTACGGCAGGGCTGGCGAGGAAGCCGGGTATGAGCCGTGACGACCTGCTCGCGGCGAACGGAGACATCGTGAGAAAGGTCGCCCAGGAGACTTCACTCCGTTCCTCGAATGCCATCATGATCGTGGTGACGAATCCTATGGACGTCATGGCCTTTGTGGCCATGAGGGCGAGCGGCTTCCCCAGGGAGCGAGTCATCGGCATGGGTGGAGTGCTGGACTCCGCCCGGTTCCGGACTTTCATCGCCCTTGAGCTCGGCGTGTCCGTGGAAAATACGCATGCCTTCGTGCTTGGTGGACATGGCGATACCATGGTCCCGCTTCCGCGCTATTCGACGGTAGCAGGGATCCCGATCACGGAGCTCATGCACGAGGACCAGATCAACCGGCTTGTGCAGCGTACGCGGAACGGTGGCGCTGAGATCGTGGCGCTGCTCAAGACGGGGAGCGCCTATTATGCGCCCTCGGCAGCTACGCTCGAGATGGTCGAGTGCGTGCTTCTGGACAAGAAGAAGATCCTCCCCTGTTCCACCTACCTCGAGGGGGAATACGGGGTGAAAGGCATGTTTGCAGGCGTACCGGTGAAAGTCGGCGCAAAGGGGGTGGAGCAGGTGATTGAGATCACGCTGAACGCTGACGAGAACGCGGCATTCATGAAGTCTGTTGATGCGGTGAGGGCGGGATGCGCGAAATTCATATAGAAGAAATCAGAGACAGTATTGCCCAGATCTGCATCGATGCCGCTTACAACCTGAGCGACGATGTGCTCATGGCATTCGATCGCGCAATAGAAACCGAGACCGCTCCGGGGGCGAAAGAGATCATCGAGCTTCTGAAGGAGAATGCCCGTATCGCGAGAGAAGACCGCATCCCGCTCTGCCAGGACACGGGCATTGCCATCTTTTTTGTGGAGATCGGCCAGGACCTCCGGATCAAGAACGGCTTTATCGTCGATGCCATCAACGAAGGGGTTCGCAAGGGGTATCGAGAAGGCTACCTCAGGAAGTCCGTAGTGGACCCAATCACGAGGAAGAACACCGGCGACAATACACCGGCCATCATCTATACCGAACTCGTGCCCGGCGACAAACTCAAGATATCGTTCATGCCAAAAGGTGCGGGAAGCGAGAATATGAGCGTGATACGGATGCTCCGGCCGACCGAGGGCGTCGAGGGCATCAAGAACTTCGTGCTCGAGTGCGTGCGAAAGGCGGGGGCGAATCCGTGTCCGCCGGTCGTGATCGGCGTAGGCATCGGCGGCGATTTCGAGAAGGCCGCGGTCATCGCGAAGAAGGCGCTCCTTCGGCCCGTCGGCAGTCCGAACCCAAGGCTGGAACTCGCATCTTTCGAAGAGACGCTGCTCAAGGCCGTGAACAAGACAGGCATCGGCCCCGAAGGGCTCGGAGGCAAAGTGACGGCCATGGCCGTGCACGTTGAGAGCTTCCCGTGCCACATTGCAAGTCTTCCCGTAGCGGTGAACATCAACTGCCACGCTGCGAGGCATAAGACGATAGTTTTGTAGAGCGGGGGCTTTGAGCAGGGAGTCTTTGGTGTAAGACGCAAGGAGGCTGGGTGCACACCTCATGCCCCGTTCTGTGCGCTGTGCCACTGGAGGTAAAGCGTGGATGACCCCGTTAAGATACAACCTCCGCTGACGGATGACATTATCGAAAAGCTCAAGGCCGGTGACCGCGTGGTTATTAGCGGCGTGATTTACACTGCGAGGGATATGGCGCACAAATACATGGTGGAAGGCCATAAAAAGGGTGAGCCCCTGCCGTTCGATGTCAAAGGGCAGATACTCTACTATACCGGGCCCACCCCCGCCCCTCCGGGTAAGCCCATCGGGTCAGCGGGACCGACCACGAGCTATCGTTTAGATAAGTACACTCCCTATCTCATCGAACTCGGGCTTAAGGGCATGATCGGTAAAGGGCCGCGCGGTCAAGAGGTGAAGGATGCAATCAAAAAGCACAAGGCTGTGTATTTCGCGGCAATCGGCGGGGCGGGCGCGCTTATTTCAAAAACGATCAGGAAGGCCGATGTCATCGCCTATCCCGATCTCGGGACCGAGGCCATCATGAAACTCGAGGTTGAGGACTTTCCAGCCGTGGTGGTAAACGATGTGTACGGCGAGGATCTGTACCGGATCGGCGTGGAGCAATATAACGAGGCTGTTGGCGTCGAGGATGAATCCTGCTGACCATATCACGCACAGATGCAAAGAACGGCAGGAAATCATTTACGATCCGAAACTCAAATTCTCCATGGTCTGCGCGCGTGTGCGGGGACAAAGAAGGAGGATCGATGACGATCAAATCAAGAATAAGGACCATACCGGATTATCCAAAGAAGGGGATCATGTTCCGCGACATTACAACGCTCATCAAGGACCCTGTCGGGTTTCGGCTGGTCATCGACAGCCTGACCCAGCGGTATATTCATGGAGACTTTGATTTCGACACGATCGTGGGGATCGAATCGCGCGGCTTTATTATCGGATCAGCATTGGCTTACACGCTCGGGAAAGGTTTCATTCCCATTCGGAAGAAGGGAAAGCTTCCGGCTGATGTCGAATCCCAGGAATACGCTCTCGAGTACGGCACGGACAGTATCGAGATCCATAAGGATGCGCTGAAGAAGGGCGAACGTGTGATCCTCGTTGATGATCTTCTGGCTACCGGTGGTACGGCCTTGGCCGCTGCGGCTCTCGTCGAAAAGCTGGGCGCAAAAGTGGTCGAGATTGCCTTCATCGTGGACTTGCCCGATGTGGGAGGGAAAAAGAAATTGCTCGAAAAGGGGTATAAGGTCTTTGCGTTGACGGAGTTCGAGGGGGATTAAGTTTTAAAAAATGTCCTCTGTGAGTGTTTCAGGCGTTGCCAGCATGATCGACAGCGGCTTCTTTAGTTGCTTTGCTACCACGTGCATTCGAATTCGTTGCTTTTTTTTGCGATTCGCATAAGAACGGTCAGACCCCGATAGCGTTTTCAAACGCCATAGAAATTGGATTTTCTGCGGTCACTCTCAGACCTTCTCTCTTTCCCGCTTCTCCGCTCTCGACCTTTGTAACTGGGACTGATTGACTTTCTCCGATCCTGGCCCGATCGCCGATCCATATAAACCCCCACGAGTTAATTCACATCTTCGAATTTGTTCATGATCAGATCCAACTCTTCTTATCTTGCCCGTTATTTTCTCTCGTGCTCTCAAAACGTCTGAGGATTTCTTGATCCGATCAAAAATGAGCCCGCAATCCCCATGCGAAATCTTCTCCTTCGTTCAGTTTGCTGCGGGCAAACGCTCCTGGGCTGTAAATCATTCTAACCTGTTCATCAGCTTGTGCAGTTCCGGGAATTCCTTTTTCACAGCGGCAGCATCTTCCTTCAGTAGTCTAAGCGCTTCGGGGATGTGTTTCAGAAAATATTTCTTCCCTTTGACGACGGACAGAAATCCGTAAGCTCCAAGAGCCTGCATGTGGCGCTGGAGACGGCAGGGGACGAGACCCTCTTTAAACAGCGATTCGTTGAACCCGGCTAAATGCCTTTTCATTTCGCTGATGTAGTATTCTATTAACCTCTCACGAACGCCGTTGTCGAGCCGATGGTAAGGGTCCCAAAGGACTGAGGCGATATCGTATGCGACGGGGGCCATGCGCGCTCCCTGGTAGTCTATGACGTGCGGGATGCCTCCCTTGGTGATCATGATATTCTGGCATTGAAAATCACGGTGGATTACACTTTTGGGATAGGCGTCCACCGTCATCGCGAGCCGATGGAATTCTTCCTCCAAGGCCTGCTTGTGGTCCAGCGGGAGCTTCTTCAAGCCGACGACGAATCTCTCGAGGAAGTATCCTGTCTCCCACAGGAGATAATCGTAATCGAATATCCGCGCTTGGAGGAGGGGACATTCATGAACATGTTCGGTTACCCGGGTATGGAATTTGACCAGGATGTCGAGCACGCTGCAGTAGACATCGTAAACGTGCGCGCCGCTGTGCGGGATCTTCAGGTATGAGTAGAGGCTTGTATCCCCCAGATCATGGAACAGGGCCTTCTTGCGTGCGATGTCTGTTGCGATGAGTCCGGGAACCGGCACGGAATGGGCCGCGAAAAATCGGGTATAGACGAGATGGCGTTCGTAGTCCTGGTCGTCAGGTTTGCATTCCAGGAGCACGGCGGTCCTGCCGTCATTCCGCACGCGGAAGTAACGCCGATCCGAACCGCCGAGGCCAATCAGTATTGCCTCGGCCTGATCGTTCTTATCAGGGGTAACAGGCTGCCCGTTCATGTCGAAGTGGCACGCAAACAATGGATCGGACAGAGTAACCCGTTTCTGTTCTATTGCGTGGAAACCGGGCTGCATCTCGGCTTCATCGAGGTCGATGGTATAATCCGGACCGAGGATCCTATTCTCGTGCTCGCCTGATACCTGGGCGCCGGGCATGACGATGCAGTTCCTGAGCCTTGTGCCGTCATGGATGTTCGCTTTCCCCTCCACTACCACATAGCCGTTTATTTCGATGCTGCCGCATTTCGCCGTCGGAGACAAAAAGACTGTTTCACCGTTTTTCCCCAGCGAATCGAGGATTCCTGATGCATAGGTTGCCGGATTGCCGATGTCAAGCCAGTAACTGCCGGTGAAATCGAGCGCTTGGACTTTTTGTCCGGCTTTCGCCGCACCCATCCAGGCGACGGTCGCATGCGATACGCCCGGCGGCAGGAATTTCAGGATTTCCGGTGAGTAAAGGGCAATGCCGGTATAGGCGACCTTTCTCGCAATCCTGTCCGGGTTCGGTCTGGAATCGCCGGGGTTCTCCACATCCAGGACATACCCGCTCTCGTCGACAACGACGTTGCTGAGTTTTGGATGTTTGTGCGTGACAAGAGAGGCGATGTTTCCCGAGGAGAGATGGGTTTCGACAAGTCGTGCGAAATCGATGTCCAAAAGAATATCCGAGTTGTGCACGACGAAGTGGCCGTTCGCAAGAAATTCCTCCGCATTCTTGAGGGCGCCGCCGGTGCCGAGGATGGGGTCTTCGGGAAAGTAGGTGACCCGATCCGCATACGGAGACCTCTCAATCCAGTCACGGATCATTTCAGGTTTGTAGTGCAAGTTGACGCCGATTCTGCCCGTACAGACGGCAGTGAGCTTCTCGAGGATCCCCTCGATAATAGGTTTTCCCAGGATCGGGAGCAAGGGCTTGGGGAGGTGGTTCGTGATCGGCCTGAGCCGCTCGCCGAGACCGGCGGAGGGGAGGAATATGGCTATATTGTACTTTACCATAGGCGATTGTTATTAGCAGTCCGCTCGCGCTACTTGTAGAGCAAAAATCTTCTCCTTGTGTTCTCAAACGCCTTCGTCTCTTCCTGCCACCATTTCTCCATGGAATCGAGCTCGACCCAGGACTCGATGTCCTTCCGCAGCCGGTCCGAGCCAACAAGGATATCGATTGGAAGTTTGACCTCCTCGTATTCGTAGGGAGGTTGTTTCCATGCGAAGTCGCGTGGATAGGTGTTGTGGATGGCCTTCAAAATTGCGACGCCCGTCTTGAAAGGCTTGAATCTCTCTCTGTCCGTAACATGGATCTGCGCACCGCCGCAGAGCGTATTCGAGTGTTTCTGGAATGTGGGCTGGAACGACAGCGGCCGGAACACGACACCCGGCAGCTTATATCCCTTCAGCACTTTCACAATCGTTTCGGCATCAACAAAGGGCGCGCCGAAAATTTCAAAGGGCCTTGTCGTCCCCCGACCTTCTGAAATATTTGTGCCTTCGAGCAGGCACGTACCGGGATAGACCAGGGCTGTGTCCAGGGTTGGCATGTTAGGTGACGGAAGGACCCATGGCAGCCCTGCTTCATCGAACCACATCCGACGCTTCCATCCTTGCATGTGGATGACGCGATAGTCAAGCCCGGGATTAAAAGTATCCCTCAGGTACCCGCCGATTTCGCCAATTGTCATTCCATGACGCACGGGCAGCGGCCTGAGGCCTACGAATGAGGCATACTCAGGATGGAGCACGGGCCCCTCGGTCATGTGGCCACCGATGGGGTTCGGACGATCGAGTACCACAACGGATTTCCCTGCCTCCTGGCAGGTCGGCATGCAGAGTCCCAGCGTCCAAATGAATGTGTAGTAACGGCTGCCGACATCCTGCAGGTCAATGATGAGTACGTCGACCTTCTCGAGCATGCCGGGGTGGGGATTGCGTGTCTTGCCGTAGAGGCTGTAAACGGGCAGACCTGTCGCGGAATCGCGGAACCCTTCCCACTCGATCATGTTGTCCTGAGTCTGGCCCATGATCCCATGCTGCGGACCGAATAGCGCAGTAAGCCCGAACTTTTTCGATTTGATGCAAAGTGAGACAGCATGCACAAGCCTGCGGTTGACCGATGCTGGGTGCACTACGAGTCCTGCGCGGGCGCCTCGCAGGTCTTTGGGCCAGTGCTTTTCAATCAGGTCGAGTCCGGTGAAAGTGCCTCGGGCATTCACTGCCATGCGGAGATTATAGTAAGAATGGAATCAAATAGCAACAGCAAGTTGGACGACCGATGGCGTTTTGCGGATTGAAAAAAAAATTAAACTCAATTATAATACCAGCATGGAATACAAGGTCGTAGAGACGAGCACGGTGACCGATGAAGAGATCGAAAAGATCCTGAACGACTGGACCGCGCATGGGTATTTGTTCGAGAGCGTTCATTTTGTCACCACCGAGTCGTCCCGGCGGCCGAAAATGGCATTTGTGTTCTTCACGAGGAAAGATGCCAAGTAAATACGTTGTCATGTCACTGGGGCAGGGAGACGCAACGTTAAGCGTCGTACGCCCTTGATCCATCAGCAGGTGCTTTTCTGCCTATTTGTGATTCTATGGGCTTTATAACATAATCGTATGAACGTACTTATCGTAAAGAACATCGACGGCGAGGGCCCGGGGACGATTGAAGAGCATCTCCGCGCAGAGAAACTGCCCTATTCCTTAGTCCATCTGGAAAGGGGCGAGGCCGCACCGCATTTGAGTACCTTTACACATCTGGTGATCATGGGTGGGCCTATGGCGGTCTATGAGATGGAACAGTACCCCTTTCTGAAGGATGAGGCATCTCTTATCGAGAGTGCGATCAAGGCGAACAAACACGTACTCGGCGTTTGTCTCGGCGCACAGATGGTGGCGCATACTCTCGGAGCACGGGTCTATCCGGGCGGTAAGAAGGAGATCGGCTGGTACGAAGTGGCGTTGACGGAGGAAGGGATGCAGGACCCCTGCATGTCGCAGATCGCTCATGGCGGCAGGCATGCCGCATGGGTGTTCCAGTGGCACGGGGATACTTTCGACCTGCCGGCGGGAGCCGTGCGTATGGCGTCGTCGGACATTTATCCGAACCAAGCCTTCCGGTACTCCAATCGAGTGTATGCCCTTCAGTTCCATGTCGAGGTTACGCCGTCGATCGTTTTCAAATGGCTGAAGGACGAAAAAGGAATTGACGTGAACAGCATGAACGCAGAATCGAACAGGATATATCATCCTTATCGCGTAAGGGCAATGAACTTTTACCGGCGTTTTTTCGGACCGTAAGCGCGCGCATAAACGATTGCGGCCCTCTCGTTCTCGACTTTTTGACGTCATGATAGTTTAAAAATCGTTTTGATGTCATGCAGTTGACAATTGACAACTGAAATCGTTAAGAGTATAATTTTTCACACAAGGGGACGAGCAGGAAATTCGATGCATAACATGAAAGAAAATAAGACGTTATATACCCTGGCCCTCGTCGGTCTTCTGACTGTTTCTGCGTATTTCCTCGCCGACACGGTGGATGCGATGATAGGGCGCAGCCTGGACGCGGCTCCCCGCTTTACCATGCCGATTGAGCGAGACCGGGTCACCGTTGAGCCGCGGCGTGAGCTGAGCGATTATTCGTCTATTCTTGAACGCGGACTGTTCGGCGAGGGCAAGAAGCCGTCCAGCAGTGGGCAGTCAGGCAGTCCGGCACCTGTGTCCGTCTATCGCCTGATTGGCACTATCGAAGGAGACATTTTCTCGGGAGCGGTGCTCGAGGATGCGAGCGGGCAGGCATTCTACCGCATCGACCAGAAGTTGCCCGATGGGTCCCAGATTGTCAAGGTCCAGCGGGACAAGGTAACCCTCAAAAGGGCGGACGGCAGCACGACCGAGATTCAAGTTGTCGATGACACGAAGATCGTCAACGTAGCGAGACCGGCTGTGAACGCAGCCGGCGTAAGGAAGCTTGCCGAAGGCAAATTTGCGGTCGACCAGCGGGAGGTGACGGCAAGCACCGAGAACATCAATCAACTTTTGACCCAAGCGCGAGCGCTTCCTTATATGGAGCAAGGAAAAACCATCGGCTTCCGCATCAGCGAGATCGTGCCTGGCAGTCTCTACGAACAGATTGGGCTCCAGAACGGAGACGTAATCCAAAAGATCAACTCACAGGACGTGGATGACCCAGCCAAGTTCTTCCAGATGTACCAGAGCCTGAAAGAGGAGCGGAACATCACCATCGACCTCATCCGGGGCGGCCAGCGGCAGAGCTTGAACTATGAGATACGGTGATTGGACCTCGAAGGCAAGCGCTACGGACAATCAATAACCAAAATGCAAAATAGCAGTCAAATCCTGAACGAAGGTTTCATGCAGTTTTTCGTCGCAGTCTGTTTGTCATTTGAATTTTGGTGATTCATAATCTGGAGGCTCAGAGTGCATAAAATGGCGGCCCTGCTTATTGCAGGGCTTGTTCTTGTCAGTGTTGCGATAGCCCAGGAGAAGCCCCCGCTTCCTCCTGCCGCCCCGCCATTGCCACCTGCCGCCCCGCCATTGCCACCTGCCGCTCCACCTTTGCCTTCTACGGCTCCGCCTTCACCTTCCGAACCGCCGATTGATGTTCAGAAGATAAGATCCGGGGGAGATTATGTGACCCTGAACTTCACGAACATCGACATCACCGCCCTCGTCAAGGTGATGAGCGAGCTGTTGCGCAAGAACTTCATCCTCGACGAGCGTGTGACCGGAAAGGTGACACTCATGACCCCCACGCGTATATCGCCGGACGAAGCGTACCAGGTGTTCCTGTCCGCACTGGAGATCAAGGGCTTCACCGCAGTGGAGGACGGCAAGATCATCCGAATCATTCCCACCGCGAGTGCGCGGCAGAGCGGGCTTAAGGTGTTCAGGGATGATGATTTCAGGGGCGAGGGGTTTGTGACCAAACTCATCCGCCTGTCGCATATGAGCCCCAATGACGTCGTGCGCACGCTAACTCCCCTCGTCAGCAAGGACGGCAACGTCATCGCATATCCGGCCACAAATTCCGTCATCATCACCGACTCGGTGAGCAATATCAAAAAAATCGAATCTCTGCTGCGGTTGCTCGACGTCCCGGCGCCTGAAGGCAAGGGGAAGATCAATGTCTACTACCTCAAGAACGCGAACGCCGAGGATTTCGCCAAGGTGATATCGGCACTCGTCGCCAGACTGCCGGGTCCAGCCCCCTCGGGCGCCCAGCCGGCAGGCCCGGCGACCATCCTCGAAGGGACGGTCACCATCACCGCGGACAAGGCAACAAATTCTCTCATCATCGTCGCGTCGCCCGGCGATTACGAGACCGTCAAGGATGTCATCCAGAAGCTCGATATCAGGCGGAGGCAGGTCTACGTGGAGGCTGCGATCCTCGAGATGGGGATGACCGTGCAGCGTCAGCTCGGGTTCGAGTTTCAGGCCGCCAATTTCAATAACGTTCAGACTAGCAACCAGTATAACGTTATCGGTGGTACGAATTTTGGCAACATCGGAACCGCGGCGACTGGGCCTGCAGGCCTGGCGTCGCTCCCCAACGGACTTGCCGTAGGCGCCGTCAAGGGAACTTTTACATGGAACGGAGTCACGTACCTGAATATCGGCGCGCTCCTGACCGCACTTCAGTCCAATGCGGATGTGAACGTGCTTTCCACCCCTAATATTCTGACGACGGACAACCAGAAGGCAGAGATCATGGTCGGCGAGAACATCCCGTTCGTTCTCAGCCAGAGCCAGACCGCCGCGACGGGAGGCCAGGTCATCTCGCAGATCGACCGCAAGGATGTGGGAATCACCCTGAAGCTTACCCCGCAGATCTCCTCCGATGACACCGTGCGTCTTGATATCTACCAGGAGATATCGGATCTCACCACGACCCCCGGGCTGAACCCGAACATTGTAGGACCTAGCATAACCAAGCGGTCGGCAAGCACGACGGTCGTGGTCAAGGATAGACAGACAGTCGTAATCGGCGGACTCATCCGGGATAATGTGACGTCTACCACCAATAAGGTTCCGCTCCTCGGCGACATCCCGGTCCTCGGTTGGCTATTCAAGTACAAGTCCAGCAAGGTCGAAAAGGTCAACCTCATGATCTTCATCACACCGTACATCATCAAAAGCGAATTGGATGCTCTAGATATCACGCGAAAAAAGGGAGATGCCATCGAGGAGTTCCGGCAGAAGTACGACATAGAAAAGAAGGACATGGGCGGTCTCATCGAATCAAAGAAACCGGGGCCCGCTCCGACAGGACCAGCCGAGTCTCAGGCCAAACCTGCCCAAGAAACCGGCGCCGGGGAGAAAACAGGAGTCATAGCGCCTGTACAGTCTGCGCCCACCGGCACGGCACAGACCGCCCCGGCGGAGGATGTGCGGTGAGACGCCTGCTCGGCGAAATACTCGTTGAATCAGGGCTTTCCGCCGAGCGGCTCAAGAAGGCGCTCGATCTCCAGAAGAAACGGGGCGGCAGGATCGGCACGCTCCTCGTCCGGCTGAATTTTGTAACCGAGGCCGACGTGCTCAAAGCGCTCGGCTTGCAGCTCGGCCTGCCCTTCCTCCCGCACATCGGCGAGATAGACCGCGACGTCGCACTTAAGCTTCCTCTCACCTACGCAAAAAAGGCTGTTGTCCTCCCGCTCCGGCGGGAGAACGGGACGATCATCGCTGTGACGGCCGAGCCGCTCGCGCTCTCGACGGTTGACGACCTCGGGATTCTCTTTGGCGCAGCTATCTCTCTCTCCCTCGCTCCATCGGACTTGATCCTCGATACGGTGAATCGCCTTCATAGCGAAGGCCTGAACAAGGCAGAGGATACGGTACAGGAGATGGAGGACGACGACCTCTCGTTCCTCGCCGCCGAGCTTGAGGAACCGACGGACCTTCTTGAAGCCACGGACGACGCGCCCATCATCCGGCTCGTGAACTCGCTCCTGTCGCAGGCCATTCGCGAGCGCGCGAGCGATATCCACATCGAGCCCTTCGAGAAGGAGGTCGTTGCTCGGTTCCGCATCGACGGCATCCTTTACAACATCCTGACGATCCAGAAAAGGTTCCAGGCGAGCATAGCGTCACGCGTCAAGATCATGTCCGGGCTGAACATCGCTGAGAAACGGCTCCCTCAGGATGGAGGTATTCGGATCAAGATCGGAGGCAAAGACGTGGACATCCGCGTCTCGATCGTACCCACGGCCTTCGGCGAGCGCATCGTCCTCCGGCTCCTTTACCGCGAGAGCGCCCTGTTGCCGCTCGACCAGATCGGGTTCTCCGGCGATAAACTCGACCGGTTCAATGAGCTCATCTCCCGGCCGCATGGGATCATCCTCGTGACCGGTCCCACTGGCAGCGGCAAGACCACGACGCTCTACGGGGCGCTGTCAAAGATCAATTCGCCCGACAAGAACATCATAACCATCGAGGATCCCATCGAGTACCAGCTCAAAGGAATCGGCCAGATACAGGTGAATCCCAAGATCCAACTGACCTTCGCCGCCGGACTCCGGTCCGTGCTCCGACAGGACCCGGACGTGATCCTCGTTGGCGAGATCAGGGACTCCGAGACAGCCGAGATCGCGATCCAGGCGGCGCTCACCGGCCATCTTGTCTTCTCCACGCTCCACACGAACGACTCTGCCGGCGCCGTGACCAGACTTTTGGATATGAAGATCGAACCGTTCCTGATCTCCTCGTCGGTCATGGCCATCCTTGCACAACGGCTTGTGCGTGTGCTCTGCACGCAGTGTCGTGAACCGTATCAGATCACACCCTCAGAGGTAGCGGAGCTTGAGATAAAGACGGAGGCCGAGGGGGCGACGGTGTACCGCGCGAAGGGATGCGATGCATGTTTCCACACCGGGTACCTCGGCCGTACGGCGATCTACGAACTGCTCTTGGTGGACGATGAGATACGGCAGCTCATCATGAAGAACACTGACGCGACGACGATCAAGGCAGCGGCAATGGAGAAGGGCATGCGTACGCTCCGTCAGGACGGCGCGGGCAAGATGCTTCAGGGCATTACATCCGCAGACGAGGTCGTGCGCGTGACGCAGAAGGAAGTGTAAGAAGAAGCACCAGCCTTTTTGCCGTTCTTTCTCTACCCTGTAGTTTGGGATTCGGGATCCACATTACACTATGCCTGTCTACGAATACAAAGGCATCACTGCCCGCGGCAAGAAAGTCTCCGGCATGCAGGATGGGGAGAGCCTGAAGTCGGTCCGGGCAAAGCTCAAAAAAGACGGAATCGTGATCCTCGATATACACGAGGGCGGAGCGGTCCGTGCCGGGATGTCGCGGGAGTTCAAATTCGGCGCGGGCAGGGTGCGGCTGGGAGATCTCGCAAACGCGACGCGCCAGCTCGCAACGCTCATTTCATCCGGACTGCCACTTATGGATGCGCTCACCGTGCTCGTGGAACAGGAGGAAAATGCAAGACTGCAAGCCACGCTCTCGTCCGTGCGCGATGCTGTGCGTGAAGGATCGTCGCTTGCTGATGCGCTGAAAGCGAACCCGAAGGTCTTTTCAGAGCTCTACATCAATATGGTATCAGCCGGCGAGGTAAGCGGCACGCTCGAGATCACACTCAACCGTCTTTCGGACTTTCTGGACGAGCAGGTGCGGTTCCGCGGCAGGTTCGCGGCCGCACTCGCTTATCCTGCGCTCATGACCGTAATCGGCGTCGGCGTACTCTTCTTTCTGTTTACCTTCGTGATGCCCCGTGTTGTCGGCATGTTCGAGGACATGAAGCAGCAGCTCCCGCTCATAACCCTTGTGCTCCTATGGGTGGTGAAGTTCCTTTCGTCGTTCTGGTGGCTGATCCTGCTGGTACTGGGAGGCACAGCGTACTACCTCAAACGTTACTTCGCAACGCCCGCGGGTAAGGAGATCCTCGACGCACGACTTTTACGTCTGCCCGTGTTCGGGACGCTCATCAGGATGATCGCCGTGGCGAGGTTCACGAGGACACTGGGGACGCTCCTTGAAAGCGGTGTCCCGACACTCACGGCGCTCGATATCGTGAAGAGCATTGTCGGGAACACGGTGCTTGCGAATGCGGTGCAGAGGGCGCGGGAGAACGTGCGCGAGGGTGAATCCATTGCCGACCCGCTCCGCAGGAGCGGCCTGTTCCCGCCGGTGGTAGTGCAGATGGTGGCTGTGGGAGAACGGAGCGGCGAGCTCGAGAAGATGCTGCTCAAAATATCCGACACCTTTGACCGCTCAGTTGAAACGCGCATTACGGCGCTCATGTCGCTTATGGAGCCGGTGATCATCCTTGTGATGGGCCTTATCATCGGCTTTATCGTAGTCGCCATTCTCCTGCCGATACTCGAGATGAGTTCAGGCTTGAGTTGAAGGAGGGATGGGATCAGCATTCCATGGCGTACCGTTCACGTTCGATTCAAGCAGGAAAGAGCAGAAGGAGATAGATTATGAAGAGTCAGATATCGGACAAGCGAGTAAAGGGATTTACCCTTATCGAGATCATGGTTGTCGTCATCATTCTCGGTCTTCTCGCGGGACTGGTTCTGCCGCGTATATTGGGGCAGGAAGAAAGGGCAAGGGTCGAAGCGGCAAAGGTCCAGATTCGGGCGTTAGAGAGCGCACTGGATGCGTTTAAGCTCGATAATGGCTATTATCCCTCAACGGATCAGGGACTGGACGCGTTGATCAAGAAGCCGGAAACAGGACGTGTCTCCACCAAATGGCGTGAGGGCGGTTACTTGAAGCCGGCTCGCATACCCAAGGATCCCTGGGGCAATGATTACATGTACGTATCTCCCGGCGGCGAGGGCAGGGAATACGAGATCGTCTCGTACGGTGCTGATGGACAGCCCGGCGGTGAAGGCAACAATGCTGACATCGAGAGCTGGAAAATACAATAGGCAATGGAACGCGGCGCCAGAGGCACGGGTCACATCATAGGGCGAAATCACCGTGGCTTCACCCTCATCGAGCTTGCCGTCGTGATCGTGGTGCTCGGTATCATGATCGCGCTCATCGCGCCGCGGTTGGGTGAGATCGGCGAAGCAGACCTGAAGCGGAGCGCACGGCACCTCACGGGCTCGATACGCTTCCTCCGGGATGAGGCAGAGGCGAGGAAAGAGGTCTACCGGCTTGTATTCGACGTCGAAGGCGGCCATTACTGGGTCGAGGCGTTGACGGTATCACCGGAAAAGGCCGCTGAGTTCAAACGCGTGCAGACCACGATTGGAGCCGAGGGAAGCCTGTCGGGCCAGACCACGTTTCGTGACGTGCACGCCGTCAGCCATCCCGACGATCCGTTCATTCTCTTCACGCCGGACGGATGGGTCGAAAAAACATTTATCCATCTTCGCGATGGTGAAGGGAAACAATTTACGCTTATCGTCCGACCGCTTACGGGCGATACCGAACTGCGGGAAGGGGATGTGGAGGAGAAATGACCAGAGGACAGGGTCGAGGGTTTAGGGTCCTGCGAAGTGACAGCGGATTCACACTCCTCGAAGTGATGGTAGCCGTTGCCATTCTGGCCTTCGTCTTCGTCTCCCTGCAGGGATTGTACAACAGGAGCGTCGAGGATGTAATAGTGTCCGAGAGGATCACCACGGCCACGCTTCTGGCAAGGCGATTAATGACCCAGACACTTCTGGCCACTCCGCTCGTTGTGAAAGAGGATGAAGGGGAATTCCCGGAAGACGATTTCAAGGATTACACCTGGAAACTGACCATTGCTCCAACAGCCATCAAATCCCTTGCCGAAGTGCGCGTTGCTGTGCTCTGGAAGGAGGGCGAGCGGGAGGAGATGGTGGAGCTCCTGAGTTATGAGTAGAAGCAAACATTGCGTCATGTGGCTTGCCAATTGGGGAATGCAGCCTCAACGACATTCGGAGACCGCAAGCCAAAAGCGCCAATCGGAGGGTTTTACCCTCATCGAAGTTCTTCTGGCAATAGCGATTCTTGCCGTGGTCGTGACGGTGGTTTATACGGTCTTCTCCACCTCATCGGCAAACGCTGAACGCGCCGAGGCGGTCCGTGACGAGACAGACCTGGCCCGCACGCTCATGTCGAGAATGTCGGATGATATAGCCAACGCCTACTGCGGCACGGGCTTGATCGGCACCTTTTTCTACGGCAAGGGTGAGGAGGTGGAAACGGGGGACGGCAAGTTCAGGCACGACAGCGTCTCATTAACAACTCTTACTAACTGGCGTAAACCGGACTCGAAAGAGACGGACCTTTGGGAAGTAGGATACAGTTTTGAAGAGAAGTCGGATGGCAGCGGTTATATGCTGGTCCGAAGGGAAAAACGGGAACTGAGCAGCGATGTTCCCCCGCTTGAGGGCGGTGTGGAATACGAGATTACTGACAAGGTCTCTGAGTTACAGTTGCGGTATTACGACGGCACGAACTGGGTCGATACATGGGACAGGAAAGCCGGGTGCAGTCAATCGAATCTGCCACAGGCAGTGGAGATTTCGCTCACCCTTGACAGCGGCAGCGTATTCGTAACGCAGGTACTGCATGAGAGGCTGGCGGGTTCCTGAAATGAAGAACCATGGAGGTTTCGGTAACCGCGGCGTTGCGCTCCTGCTCGTGCTTCTGGTAACGGCGCTCCTGGTCGCGCTGATCTTCGAGTTCGCGTACGGAACGCGGGTGAGCCTGCATGCTGCTGTGAATTTCCGCGACGGTCAGCGAGCCTACTTTCTGGCGCGTTCGGGCATATATGTATTTGCCAAGTCCAAGGATCTGCGGGACGCCATTCCCCAAGGCGAGTGGAGCGTTGTGCCGATTGTGAGCAGCGGAGACACCGAACTGAGGCTCCGGTGGGTGGATGAACTGGGCAAAATTTACGCCGCCGATGTAAAAACGAACAAGGTCACGTATAACATAGTGCAGGCACTCTTCGAGAACAGGAGTGTAGACCTTGCCGTTCTCGACAGGATGACAGATGCAGCAAGTACAATAAGCAAGGTGGGTCTGCTGTCCGGACTCCATCAGTACATGAGCGATGAAGAGTATGATAAGGTAAAGGATTTTTTGACGGTAACTCAGACGCAGGGGACGACGCGGAAAATCAATATCAACACTGCTCCGATCGAGGTGCTCCAGAGCCTGTGCAAGGGTCTCGGCAAGGACGACAGCGTTGCGGGCCTGATCATAAGCAGGAGAGAGAGCACCCCGTACGCATCGACCTCGGACATTGTCAATATGCCGGGGATGGACCCTCTTGTGGCGAGTTACCTGGACGTGACGAGCAACATCTACAAGGTCTATGCCTCTGCCACGGTCGGTGGCTATACCAAGCAGGTTGAGGCCATTATTGATCTGACAAAGAGCAGTCCTCTGTATTGGAGAGAGTTGTGAAGGTCGTCGGTCTCAGGATAGAAAAAAGACTTGTTGCTGCTGCAGTTGTGCAGAAGGCGTTCCGCCAGGCCGAGCTGCTGGATTCTTTCAGTCAGCAGTTCTCCACGGACGGGGAGCTGATCGAAATCCTTAAGGAAAGATCCCGCGACTGGGTTGGTGCGAGGATCATCTCTTCCATCCCCGGCTGCCATTTCAGCCAGCGCATCGTGCACTTCCCCTTTGCGGACCGCAAGCGCGTGGAAAAGGCACTACCTTTCGAGGTTGAAGACAGCGTTCCTTTCCCCATCGACAACGTGGTGATGGACCACGTCGTTCTGGGCAGGGACGAGACCGAGAAAGACGTCGAACAGAAACAGGAGACGCCGGTGCTCGGCATCATGCTCCCGAAAGATATGCTGAAACGTCATCTTGAGTTGCTTGCCTCCGCCGGCATCGACCCGCAGGTCATCGTCCCGTCCTACGTCGGCCTGTATGCTGTATCGAGCATGATACGGACAGTGGGCAGCAATCTCCTCGTCTGCGGCAGAGACCTCTGCGTGATGCGCGGCGAGGCTGTGAAAAGCATCCGGAGCTTCTCAGACTCCGGTGTCACGGGGGGGCTGCAGCATACGCTTCTGTCGATCGAGACGGAGCAGAAGGAGCGGGTGGAAAAGGCTCTCCTCCTGTGCACAGACGGCGATGTTCAGGCCGCGCTCACGGAGATGGGTATCGCCGTCGAGCAGGTCGCGCCGGAGCTCAGGGGCAGGAAGGCTGCTGATCCGGTGAGCCTGGGGCTTGCACTATCCGAGGATATAAATTTCCGCAAAGGGGAATTTACGTATCACCTGGCGGATGAGGGGACGCGCCGGAGGAAACGCACACTGGTCATTGCCGGAGCCGTAGCGATAATGCTCATAGCCGTCAACCTCGGCGTGAAGATTTACACGGTGCAGACAGCCTACGGGAGGCTGGACCGCGAGATCCGGGAGATCTACCGGCAGACCTTCCCTGACGCCAAGGCAACGGCCGATCCGGTGCGGCAGTTGCGCAGCAGCCTCGCTGAGGCGAGGAAAAAATTCGGCGTGCTTGGCACGAAGGGCTCCGCCCTTGACGTGATGAGGACGGTGACGGACGGTATTCCAAAAGAGGTACGAGTGAGTTTCCAGGAATTCAACCTCGAAGGAGACCGACTGAAGCTTCAGGGTGACGCGGGCTCGTTCGATTCCGTGGACAAGATCAAAGCCGAACTGCAGAAGTCGGACCTGTTTTCTGAAGTCGTGGTCCTTGACACGAGGATGGGAATGGACAACAAGGTGAAATTCCGAATGGATATCAAGATGAAGCATGTGATGTGATATGAAACTTGAAGAGAAAGATAAAAAAGCGCTGATCATCGGCGGTGCGGCTGCAGCATGTATCCTGCTCTATGTGTTCGCCCTCGCTCCCGTGACGTCAGATCTGTCCCGGAAGCGGGACCTCATTCCGAAGAAGGAACGGGACCTCGCGGAGATACGCGTTCTGCGTGAACAGTACCTCGAGATCCAGCGGCAGCTCCAAGAAGCTCAAGCCGCAGCAGCAAAGCGCGGACCGCTGCTCACGGAAATCGAGAACACCACCAAGCGGGCGAACCTCAGCAGCAAGATTGTGTCGCTCAAACCGCAGGCCGGCGTCCAGACAGAGAACTTCAAGGAAAGCATCGTGGAGATCAAGCTGGACAACGTGACGCTCTACGACGTCGTGAATTTTGTGTACCTGCTTGAAAAGGACACGCTCCGCATCAGGAAATTGTACTTCAAACCCCGGTTTGACAACCCCAATCTCTTGAACTCGACGATCCTTGTCTCGAGCGCGGAATAGCATGCGTGGGCGAATGTAATCGTAGACGGACAAGGAAGTATCCCGCAGCAAGTGAAGCTCAAAATCGGCATGCTCACAGGTGACGGGTAAACCAGCTGAAATAGTGGAGCAAATTCATTTGTTAAAATGCCTGGCTTCGGAACCATCGGGGGATCCGAGGCCAATTGACCGTTAGTTCAATTGCAACGAATTTTCACAAGCCATGCCTGACAGAAAAACCCTTATACGAAGGCTGCTGTTCGCCGTATACTTCGCAGCGGCGTTTCTGGCCTTTCTCCTTGTGCTTTTCCCCTTCGACCGGGTCAAGTCAAAGCTGGAGTCTGAGGTCCGGCTGCGTACCCCCCTGGAACTGACCGTCTCCCGCATCTCTCCGAGGTTCTTCAACCGGTTCGTGCTCGCCGACGTGGTTGTGTTCGACAAGAACGGCAAGGTCCTCTTCGAATGCCCCGCTGTACACACCACCGTGTCTTTGTTCGGCCTTCTCCGGGGCGCGCTTTCGGTAAATTTGAGAGCGGCAGCATACGGTGGCGAACTGTCCGTGAAGGCCCAGCAGGCGCCTGGAAGGCAGTATCTCCTGGTCGACGCAAATGGACTGGACATCAGCTCCTATCCTCTACTAAGAGATTCCGGGATCCGCCTCTCGGGAAGGCTCGGCGGAAATTTCGAGATGACCGGAGACGCCGGCAAGGGCAGGATGTGGGTCAAAAGCCTTGCCTCTCGGGGATTGAAGATCAAGGGGTTTCCCGTGCCCGACCTGGATTTTGAACAGGGATGGATGGAGACCGAGCTGAAAGGGGATCGACTGACCTTCAGGAAGCTCGAGCTTGAAGGCAAAGATCTCAAGATCCGCGCCACTGGAGATCTCGTGCTGCGCGAGCGCGGGACGGTCAACCTTCTGGTGAAGGTGAAACCGTCGGAACGGCTTGCGCGCGAGCAGGCCGGCATTTTCTCCCTCCTGAAGAACAGGGACGCCGACGGTTTCTATCAGTTCACCATCGGCGGACTGCTGGCCGAACCTATGCCCAGGCTGTGAGCGTGCCGATCAGGTTATTTTTGCAGGAAGTGAAGCAGAAATACCGAAAACTGAGCTGTCGCTTGTTTATCAAGTTGCGCCGCTACGCGCTGGATCCCTGTGCCGTGACATAAGGCGCTGGCGTCACGGCTTCCCGAGAGGCGTTCTTACCACATTCAATTAGACAGTCGTTCACCTCTCTTATAGATTGCAAATGAATGGCTTAATCTGCTCATGCGCCGGATCCTCATGCAATGACGACTGAAACGTAAGCTGTCCCACCTGCCTCGCAGTTTCACCGGAGATCCTCTCAGCGACAGAGATGCTTGCGGTGTCTCCATGATGGGCACTATCCTGTGAAATTGCGTTTGACATTCCAGAGCTGAAACAATAGAATAATTCCATCGTGAAATCATCGAAAACCAAGACTGTCTTTGTCTGCCAGTCCTGCGGTGTGCAATCGCCGAGGTGGATGGGCAAGTGCCCGGATTGCGGCCAGTGGAACACTATGGTCGAGGAACGGGTCGAGAAACCCAAAGACATCGGGATATCGAAACATCGCGGCGCTTCTGAACCGCTAGCCTTGAACGAGATCCAGGCCAGGGACGAGGATCGGTTCGCCACAAAGATCAACGAGCTGGACCGCGTGCTTGGAGGCGGCATTGTCGCAGGCTCCGTGGTCCTGATCGGCGGAGACCCGGGCATCGGCAAGTCCACTCTCGTACTCCAGATGCTGAGGCAGGTGTCGGAGCTCAGAGGAAAAGCGCTCTATGTTACGGGCGAAGAGTCGCCGGCTCAGATCAAGATGCGCGCAGAGCGCCTCGGCGTCAGGGCCGACAACCTCTATGTGCTCGCCGAGACGCAGCTGGAAGAAATCGTGCACGCCGCAGACGGACTCCAACCCCAGGTGATCGTCGTCGATTCTGTCCAGACGGTCTTTACATCGGAGCTTCCGTCTGCTCCAGGCAGCGTGGGCCAAGTTCGCGAGGTCTCGGGCAGGCTCATGCTTCATGCCAAGCGCACGGGTATCCCGACCTTTCTCATCGGACACGTAACAAAGGACGGCGCTATCGCAGGCCCTCGTGTGCTCGAGCATATCGTCGACACCGTGCTCTATTTCGAGGGCGATCGTGGCCATGCTTTCCGTATCCTGCGAGCGGTAAAGAACCGCTTCGGCTCGACGAACGAAATTGGCGTGTTCGAGATGAAGGAAAGCGGCCTCGCCGAGGTAGCGAACCCCTCCGAGATCTTTCTGGCCGAGAGGCCGAAGGACGCCACGGGCTCCGTTGTGGTCTCCTCTCTCGAAGGCACGCGGCCTATCCATGCCGAGCTTCAAGCGCTTGTGGCGCCGTCAAAGCTCACCATGCCGCGCCGGACCTGCATCGGGGTGGACTATAACCGTGTATCACTGCTCCTCGCGGTGCTCGAAAAGCGTGTAGGTATGCACCTCCTCGGCATGGACGTGTTCGTGAATATCGTGGGCGGACTCAAGATTGATGAGCCTGCCATAGATCTCGGCGTTGTAGCCGCGGTGGCATCAAGTTTCCGGGAAAAACCTATTCCTCCCGATACAGTGGTAATGGGGGAGGTGGGGCTCGCCGGGGAGGTCCGGGCAATCAGCCAAGCTGAGGCGAGGCTAAAGGACGCGGCGAAACTGGGCTTTACCCGCTGTATCATGCCCGCGGCAAACGTGGAGAAGATAGAAAAATCCATTGCTCTCAAGAATATGGAGCTTATGGGCGTGCGCTCCGTTGAAGAGGCGATGGATCGGTTGTTTTAATGGTTCCATCATCCTCATGAGACAATGACGGTGGTAAAGTGCTGGGACCGCAAAGCCTTGTGGTGAATCTTTTCCAAAATTGTCCTATTCAACATTAACGTGCCTTCATCCTGCCGCGAATTCTACCCATCGATGCGAAGCAAACGCAATTGCGGACCTTGCAAGATGGAGCTCAATCTGTTACCTTAATAACCAAGGGAAGACCTCTGAATCGGCTCTTGTGCCGAATTCTGCATGCAGATTCGAGAAACGTGAAGAATGGCGAATGAAGACCTCTCAAAATTAAAGATTGACAAGCCGAGAATGATATCCCGCGGCCACAGGACCCGGAAATTCCGACGCTGGATTATAGTCTCGCTCATTGCCGTGCTTGCAGCGGCTGTTTACTCTTTCGTTCTCAACCCGGTGGTCGAGGTAGAGGTCGCCACTGTATCCCTCGTGTACCCTTCCCAGGACTTCACCTTGCTGAACGCGAGCGGTTACGTCGTGGCACAGCGAAAAGCTGCAGTATCGTCAAAGGCGACGGGCCGTCTGGAGTGGCTCGGGGTCGAGGAGGGGAGCAGGGTGAAGAAGAACGAGGTGATCGCCCGACTTGAAGACCGCGACGTCGCGGCTGCCAGTGAGCAGGCAGCGGCGAACCTCGAGAACGCGCGATCGGCCCTGGTGCAGGCACGGACTGAGCTCGACGATGCGACACTCAATTATAACCGCAGTAAGGACCTCCTTGCCAAGGGCTTCATCGCTCAGATGGACTACGACACGGCTGACGCGCGTTACAAACGGGCACAGGCGGCAGTTTTAGGTGCGGAATCTGCCATCAATTCGGCACAGGCCGCGCTCAAGGCAGCTAAGGTCGCGGTGGAGTACACATTGATCCGGGCGCCCTTCGACGCTGTGGTCCTGACCAAGGATGCCGACGTGGGTGATATCATGACGCCTTTCGGGGCCGCCGTGAATGCAAAGGCATCCGTAGTGACCATCGCCGACATGTCTTCGTTGCAGGTCGAGGCTGACGTGTCCGAGGCAAATCTGGAAAAGGTTAAGGTCGGACAGCCCTGCGAAGTACAACTTGATGCGCTACCAGACCAGCGGTTCCGCGGCGTCGTGCACATGATCGTTCCCACGGCGGACCGATCGAAGGCTTCTGTGATGGTCAAGGTCCGCTTCCTGGAAAAGGACCCTCGCATCCTCCCAGAGATGAGCGCCAAGGTCGCCTTCCTCGAACGCCCGGTCACGCAGGAAGAAGAACGGCCGAGGACCGCTTTGCCTTCGGCTGCTGTCGTTACGCACGAGGGATCTCTGTCGACCTTCCTTGTCGTTAGGAGCCACGTCAAGCAGGTCACGGTCCATACGGGAGCCAAGATCGGCGACATGCTTGAAGTACTGGACGGCGTAAAAGCCGGTGACAAGGTTGTGATGACTCCGCCGAAGAAGCTGAAGAGCGGAGCGAAGATATCAATCAAGGAAGGATGATCCTCCGTGGAGAGAAATTGCTGTGAAGTCGCGAAGAGGCGAGAAGCGTGCCAGGTAAAGGGAGTATTCTATGGTCGCTGAAATGCATATTCGTATCGCTCAGCATGACAGGCAGGTGATTAACAGCCTGTTGCCCCTTGGCTCATTATCCCCCATGGTCAACATAACGAGCTTTTTGCTCGAATCGTCCGGATCCATGCCATGAATAACAGCAACCCGCCGATGGTCGTCATCCGGCATATCAATAAATCCTACGTCAGGGGCAACCAGGTGATCCCGGTACTGCAGGACATCTCCCTCGATATCGCGGGCGGAGAGTTTCTCGCGCTCATGGGACCGTCGGGGTCGGGCAAGAGCACCCTCTTGAACCTTGTCGCCGGGATCGACAAGGCGGACAGCGGCACCATCACTATCGGAGGCATTGACATCACAGCGCTCAACGAGACAGAACTTGCCAGATGGCGCGCGGTGAACGTGGGGTTCATCTTCCAGTTCTACAACCTCATGCCGGTGCTTACGGCCTTTGAGAACGTCGAGCTCCCGCTCCTGCTCACCGGCCTATCACGCGCGGAGCGGCAGGAACACGTGGCGGTGGCGCTCAATGTCGTGAACCTGAGCGACCGCCGGGACCACTATCCTTCCGAGCTCTCCGGCGGCCAGCAGCAGCGGGTGGCGATCGCCCGCGCGCTTGTGACCGACCCGACGATCCTCGTGGCTGACGAACCAACAGGAGACCTCGACCGCGTCTCGGCCGAGGATGTGCTCGGGTTGATGGGGCGTCTGAACCGGGAGTTCGGCAAGACCATCATCATGGTCACCCATGACCCGCGGGCGGCGGAGAAGGCGCGCATCATCAGGCATCTTGAAAAAGGTGTGTTGAATGCACATACTGAAGCTTCTGTTTAAGAACGCATTCCGCCACAAGCTCCGCACCGGGCTCACTGTACTCGGCATCACCATCGCCATCCTTGCCTTTGGTCTGCTGCGGACCGTGATAAGCGCCTGGTACTCCGGGGTCGAGGCCTCATCAGCCACACGGCTCATCACGAGGAATGCCGTCTCACTCATATTTTCTCTGCCCCTGTCCTACAAGGACAAAATTCGCCAAGTACCGGGCGTGACGACCGTGTCCTACGGCAACTGGTTCGGCGGCATCTATATCGATGAGAAGAATTTCATTCCGAACTTTAGTGTAGACGCAGAAACCTATCTCGACCTCTATCCGGAATTTATCCTTGCCGCAGGCCAGAAGAGGGATTTCATCCGGGACCGGAAGGCATGCGTCGCCGGGCGCAAGGTGGCCGAAAAGTTCGGATGGAAGATTGGCGACAATATCGTCTTGAAGGGCTCGATCTTTCCGGGAACGTGGGAATTCGTCCTTCGCGGTATTTACCACGGTGCGCGGAAGACCACCGACGAGACCCAGTTGTTTTTCCACTGGGACTCTGTCAATGAGACGCTTAAGAAGACCGCGCCGCACAGGGCGGACATGGTCGGGTTCTACATGATAGGCGTGAAGAACCCTGACCAAGCGGCAGAGGTAGCCGTCGCCATCGACACTCTATTCAAGAACTCGCTTGCCGAGACGCTCACCGAGACCGAGAAAGCCTTTCAGCTGAGCTTCGTGACCATGAGCGAGGCCATCGTCGTTGTGATCCAGATCGTGTCATTCGTTGTGATCGTCATCATCATGGCCGTGATGGCCAACACCATGGCCATGACAGCGAGGGAACGGATCGGCGAGTATGCCATCATGAAGACGCTCGGGTTTGGCGCCTGGCATATTGCTGGGCTCGTATTCGGTGAGTCCTTGGTGATCGCCACGATTGGTTGCGCAATAGGAATCGCGCTCACCTATCCTGCAGCAGCGTGGTTCAGCAACGCTATGGGGACCTATATTCCGGTGTTCAACGTGGAGCATAAAACGCTTTACCTGGACATCGCTGCGGCGCTCCTCGTTGGTTCCGTTGCTGCGGTGTTCCCGACGTGGCGTGCGGTGAAGGTCAAGATAGCCGACGGCCTGAGGAGGATCGGATGAAGAACATCCCGATCTCATACAGCTACCGGAACCTTTGGGCGAGACGGCTCACAACGGTGCTCACTGCATCAGGCATGGCGCTTGTCGTATTTGTTTTCGCAGCAGTGTTGATGCTTGCTGAAGGTCTTCGAAAAACGCTCGTTGAGACCGGATCCCCGGACAATGTGATCGTCATCAGGAAAGGCTCGCAGTCAGAAGTGCAGAGCGGCGTGGACCGTCCCCAAGCAGCCATCATAGAAACGCAGCCGGAAGTGGCGCTGGCGCAGAATGGCGAGCCCTTGCTTGCCAAGGAGATGGTTGTACTCATCGACTTGCCGAAGCGCCGGACGGACAAACCTTCTAATGTGGTGATCCGGGGGATTGGGGCCTTCTCGCTGTCGCTCCGCCCGCAGGTGCGTCTCGCGGCAGGGCGCATGCCCAAGCCTGGCTCGTCAGAGATCGCTGCCGGACAGAGCGTTGCCAAACGCTTCAGGGGTGCGGGCATTGGAGAGCGAATCCGCTTCGGCATGCGCGACTGGACCGTGGTGGGGATCTTCGACGCGGGGAACACCGGTTACAGTTCCGAGATCTGGGGTGATGCAGACCAGCTCATGCAGTCCTTTCGCAGGCCCGTATTCTCTTCGGTCCTGTTCAAGCTCCGCGATTCATCGGAGTTCCAGAAGTTCAAGGACCGCGTAGAAAGCGATCCTCGCCTCACTGTCGAAGCAAAACGCGAGACCAGATATTACGCCGACCAGTCCGAGGTGATGGCGAAGTTCCTGCGCATCCTCGGAATGACCCTGACGGTCATTTTTTCTCTTGGAGCCATGATAGGCGCCATGATCACGATGTACGCTGCGGTTGCGAACCGGACCAGCGAAATCGGCATGCTCCGCGCGCTCGGCTTCTCTCGGAGAAGCATCCTCATGGCTTTTCTGATGGAGGCGATGTTCCTGGGGCTCGTCGGCGGATGTATTGGGCTCTTCTTCGCCTCATTCATGCAGTTTATCACCATTTCGACGGTAAACTGGCAAACCTTCTCCGAACTCGCTTTCTCCTTCACGCTCAGCTGCGAGATCGTGTACAGATCCATCCTCTTCTCCGTGATAATGGGCTTCATCGGCGGCGTGCTCCCCGCGGTCCGCGCTGCCCGGATGAACATCGTGGAAGCACTCCGGGCATCCTAAGACGGACCCGTCAGATCTAATTTTCGTTTGTTTTGGCTTCTCCCCTGTGGTATCCTATCCCTCGTATGGCAATCGGCAAGCTCTGGCGATGGTTCGGCAACAAGCTCGGGATGGTCATCCTTCTGGCCCAGATCATCCTGGTGCTTCTGTTCGTCTACTTCTACATCGGCTACCAGTCGAGCGACAGGTGCGCGGCATGCCATGCCGATAAAGAGCGAATGACAAAATTGGGGTATCCCCAGTTCGTGATGACGCGCGAGCAGGTACAGAGGGAATCGCGCCACCCGAACACCGAGTGCCGCGACTGCCACCTCGGAAACGGCCTGTCCGACGATCCCGTCAACGCCCACAAAGGGGTGCTGAGACTTATCGTGCTTGATAACAACTTCGATGTCATGCCGAGGAAAGATCATGTGAAAAAGCTTCTTCCGTCCGGCGATGACCGGCAGCGGAACATGCTCCCGAGACTTGCCGATGGCTCTCTCGACTACGATGTCGGCACCATCCTGTACCACGACCGAAGTCCGGTCACGCTCGGCTATGACCCTCATATCGCTCAAAGAACATGTGGCAAGTCAGCCTGCCATCCGGAAGAGGTGAAGCAGTTTTCCACGAGCATGATGGGATCCAACTTCCGTCAGCGTTCCATGCGTGTCTGGGACGATATCCACGGCCCGAATAACTGAGGGCCTTCATTTGCAGACACCCAGCCGGTCGGCAGGGCGGAAGGCGATAGGTTCTCCTTCGAGAACACGAAAAAGATCGTTGAGCAGATCGACCTTCCGCTCACGCATGAGCAGGCAATAGCCAAACAGAAGGCGTGCAATATCTGCCATGCGGGCTGTCTTGACTGCCACTATGCACCAACGAGGGAGCGAGGAAGCCATGCTTTCGCACGGACACCTCCTTCTTCGAACTGCTCCGGCGGAGGCAGGAGCACCTTCGTGTGCCATGCGGGCACCATGGAACGCCGGCGCGGCGACAGCTATCTCGGGAAGGATTTCTCCGAGCCCGCGGGTTTGCCTGAGGATGCGCATGTGAGACTCAAACTGGAATGCGTTGACTGCCACCAGACCGGCCCGGGCGGCATGGGCCATATCGAGCGAAAGGCCACGTGCCAGGACTGCCACATCGAAGTCGAGCAGGCCCTGACCGCAAGTGTGCACAAGAACGTAGCCTGCGAGGCATGCCATGTCAATGTCCTGGGCGGCTACGAGATGACATCCTGGGGCCCTGGGATGATAGAGTCCAAGCCAAACCCCTTCAAGAAGTATTCATTATATTATGGCGTGCAGGAGCCGCCGATATTGATTAAAGATCAAAACGGCCGATGGATGCCGACCAAGATCTGGCCGAACAGCGTCGGCGGCATCAAAAAAACCATCCCACCCAAACCGGGGCTCACCTTCCGCTGGCCGAAGGGTGAGACGCATGATGCATACGCTCAGCTCGGGACCTTCAGCGTCCCTGGCGGGAACAACAACTACCTCGCATGGATTCAGGTGGAGCAGGTTGCGCATCCGCTCGGAAAGTCACGGTCATGCGGTAGCTGTCATGATTCAGAGACGCAGATTGCGCGTGTCACGTGGAGATACTTCGATACCCAAGGTGCAGACCAGTTCACGGGAAGCCAGAAGGTCGTCGCGGATAAGAACGGGCTTCATGTCAGGGACATCAAGGCCACGTCGAAGCTCACGCTCATGGAAGGCGGAAAGATCGAAAACTTCGCCGCTTGGATGAAATTTGGCGATATTTGGAAAACGAGCGGGGATTTTTCGATACCGAAGTCCGACCCGGTGAAGTACCGCAATCTGAATAAAGGCATACGCGATGCCTTGGCACGTCTCGATGTGATTGATAAGCGACTGAAGGCACGCGAGGCGAAAGGCGAGAATGTGAAGAAGCTGAGGCGCAGGTGGAAAGAGGCGAGGGCTGCGGCGACGCATGAACCGGAAAGTATGACGAAGGCGCTAAGTGA
>DASPSR010000045.1:0-87629 GCA_035623825.1 Nitrospirota bacterium | reverse complement strand
AGGCACCGGGCAATTTCTCGGCTAACGCCAATAACTGTTCTTTCGATGCTTTATCGGGGTTTAAAGGGGAGGTATTCATGCCTCCCAGTATAGCATAAATCCAGCGAAATTGTAACAATATTTAGCGCGTTTATATTAGTAGTTGTAGCACGGAAGAAGGGCTCACCGATAATCATGAGCTCCAATCAATGACTTTTAGGTCTTTTATCTGCTTAAACTCTTTAATATTATTGGTGACGAGCGTAACACCGAGAGCAAGGGCATGAGCACCGATCAACATATCCATAGACCCAATAGGTTTTCCTGTTTTTTCTAGGTCAGCCCTCATATTTCCATATTCGGCAGCTGCCTTTTCATCGAAGTCTTCAATCTCAAGAGGAAGGATAAACTCATCTAAAGCCTGACGATTTTTCTCTACATGCTGGCTTTTCGATACGCCGTAACGAAGCTCCGCGAGGGTTATAGAGGAAATACCGATGTCGCCAACTTTATGGGACTTGAAATGCTTCAGTAGTTTGAGCGGTTTCTGCTTGATGAGGTAAATGCAAATATTAGTATCGAGCAAATACTTCATCAAAAGGTCTCCCGCTTTTGGATGGCCGGCTGTTCCCTCTCAGCCATAAAGTCATTGGAAAACTTATTTAAGCTGTGTATTAGGACGTCCCAAGAATTCTTAGCTGGAAGAAGTACTACAGCATTTCCGGATTTCTTAACGAACACGTGGTCATCCTCGAACCGGAATTCCTTAGGCAAACGAACAGCTTGGCTTTGGCCGTTTTTAAACAGTTTAGCTGTTTTCATATCGCACCACCTCTTATAGTATATATTTTTAATATATACTATTATCTCCAAAAGAGCAAGTTTTTTTATTCTTTCCCATATTGGGGTATGCAAAACTTCGGGTTGAAAGATGCCGTTCTAACGAACGTGAAAAATTGCGATGTAACAAGGAATTTTAATATGGTTTCGACGAATAGCGCCACCAACATTTCATACTGAGCCTCCCCCGATTTGATGGACACCTCAAATAGTTGTACAATTGCGAGAGGAGGTCCAAATGGGGGCGAAAAGGCAGTTCAATGATGAATTCAAGAGAAATGCAGTAAGCATGGTACTGGAGAAAGGCATACCTGTCAAGAAGGTGGCCCGAGATCTCGATGTCCATCCGAATTTGATTCATCAATGGAGAAGACGGTTCGAAATGGAAGGAGATGGAGCTTTTACCGGTAAGGGCGTGAAACCCGAAGACGCAGAGATAAGACGTCTCCGGAAAGAATTGGATGATGTCAAGGAAGAGCGGGATATTTTAAAAAAAGCCTTGGGCGTGTTTTCCAAACGGAACTGGTAAAGTACCTGTTCATTGAAAGACACCGGGGGATCCACCGGCTTACGAAGATGTGCGAGGTCTTGGAAGTATCTCGAAGTGGTTATTATGCGTGGAGGAATCGAAAACCGGGAAAACGGTGGAAAGAGAACGAGCAGCTCCTGGACCGCGTAAAAGAGATTCATCAGAAAAGCAGAAGGATCTACGGTAGCCCCAGGATAACGGCAGAGCTTCGCGACCAGGGGACCCGATGGGGGAATCACCGGATCGCCAGGATCATGAAAGATAACGGGATTCGGGCGGAATTAAAGAGGAGGTTCAGGAAGGCTACCACGGAGTCAAAACATAACTATTCGCTGGCTGCCAATTTGCTGATCGATCGTAACCATAAAGGTCCTCTTTGGGCATCGGATATCACGTATGTTCCGACCAAGGAGGGCTGGCTCTACGTGTCGGCGGTCATGAGCGTGCAGAGCAGAAAGATCATCGGGCTGTCCATGAAGAACCAGCTATCGGAGGATCTGACAACCGCAGCATTCAAGCAGGCTGTGACGAGAGAAAAGCCGACCATGGGTCTGATCCATCATTCTGATCGCGGCAGGCAGTACGCCTGTTATGGATACCAGGCGCTCTTGAGGCGCTACGGCATAACGCCGAGCATGAGTAGAAAAGGCAATTGTTATGATAATGCTTACATGGAGTCTTTCTTCAGCACGCTCAAACGGGAGCTGGTCCACGGTGAACGATATCGAACGCAGGAAGAAGCTAAACTAAGCATTTTTGAGTATGTAGAGGTTTTCTACAACCGGGTCAGAAAACACTCGGGATTGGGATATAAGAGCCCGGAACAGTACGAAAAGACCCTGAAAGAAACTTAACCAGGTGTCCACTTTTTCGGGGGGAGACCATACAGAAATACACACTCCATTCCGTTGCTAGACGTGCGTCTTTGTTGAAGGATGCAGTAACTGCTAGAGGCAAGCCTTGCGAAGTTTAGGATGAGGGTCTCGACAAAGGTCATAACCGGAAAATGACAATTTCCAGCTTCCCTTCCAGTGATAGCGACCCTTGCGGGTTTATTCCCAGGCTTTCTATATACAGTAATACAGCTCTGGCATTTACTCTTTTATGGGTAATACGTGAATGGCTTTAACAATCAGCTGAACTGCATCGCCCGGTTTGAGTTCCAAGGCTTCGACGGATTCGGTGGTAAGTACTGAAGCCATCTCGGGAGGGGTGGTCACTTTGAATTTGACCAACGCCATGACATCGCCTTTTTTTACCGATGTTACTGTCGCTTTGATGTTATTTCTCGCACCGTATTTCATAATGCATCGCCTCCTCTATTGAAAATAATTATCTCTAAAGTCTGCGTCTGCCATCACATGAAGCAAAGAGCAGGATTGCTGGCAAGAAGTGCAGTACTAAGCCGGTCAACATTCACACAATGGATACAACTTTGGTTTCCCTATCTCCCTTCCTCAGTTCCTTTCGTCTGACAGCACCCCGTGCTCCCCATGACCCCTGAGAGGGAACAGTGACACAGTTGCCGAACTGGTAAAGCCCGTTTTTTCAGCAGCTTCTCACGAAACCTCTAATAAACAATAGTATAGCAAAAGATCCAGATATCGCGGGAAGGTTGGAGGGCCATCGAATAATTTCAGACTTTGAAACAGGCGGAAGAGATATTTCTTAGGAGAATGTCAAGAAGAGCTATAATATAATTGTAAAGGATGATCGAATACCAGTGCAGGTGGAAAGGAGTAAAATCATGGGAGAAAAAATCAAAATATATGGGGTGTCGGGTTGACCCTACACGAAGAAGGCCCGGGAGGTTTTCGGAGGTAGGGTCGAGTATTATGATGTGAAGAAAAACGTTACAAGGCTCGATGAAATGCTTTCCTATTCAAAGGGGAAGAGAGATGTCCCGGTGATAGTGGAGGGTGAAAAGGTTACCGTAGGCTACGGTGGTACCTGAGGCGTTTGAGAACCCGGCGGTCAGCTGGGAAGAAGGTATGCTTAATGACCCGTTCTAAGCAAGGCGCAGAGCCTGAGTCGCAGGAAAGAGGTTCCGGTAATCAGTAAGACGCCCGCTAGGGACGGGTTTTTTATAACTGATTATATTGCTTATGAACTACATGAACGAGTGATCATTGATTTCGCAAAGGCAGTTTCCTGATAGTCTTTTACTACCCACCGATTTCTGGATAAAAGATACAATATTGAATAATGACAACTGTTGCGGATTCCAGGATGATGTTGATAAGATTTCGAAGAATCGCGATTACCATATTTCATCCGGAAATCCGCATTCATCTCGGATATGCAGCGTGCATACTTGTTGTATTGTTGCTTGTTTAGATGTGTGGCAACTCCAAGAGTAGAGGAAGGAATCAATACTGCAAAAAGAATAAGCCACTACATTTCTAAGGTAGAAAGAAATTCCTCCGGCGTCAAAACCGAGATTGCTCTCTCATTATAATCTGCCTTATTCCGTGTGATGACGCAATCGGCTTTAACCTGTAGGGCCGAATAATACTGAACAGCATCCTCGAAATCCTTAAAACTGGAGACCAGCGATAGATCGACTACTTTTTCATCGACCGGCGCAACGCGAAAAATGATCCTGATTTTCTCTAGCGTCTTCATCGCGCGATCTCTGCGTAGTTCTTTGGAGAGCAGATAGAACAGCACGGGAAAACTGAGTGCGCACACGTAACCTTTCAGTTCCTTTTCCTCAATTTTCTTGAACAGTCGCGCAGAAGCCGTATAAAATGGTTCCCGCTTCAAGAAAATATCGAGAAAAAAGTTGATATCGCAGAGAACCGTTTTCACCGATACTTCTCCTCAAGATGCCTTTTGTAGCTCTTGATAAGTTTCTTCACATCGGTTCTCGGCGGGAGAATTCCCGATATCTCAGAGAGAACAGGGGATTCTTGAATTTCTTTTTTTTGCTGTGATGAAATGGTGTTGAAATAATCGCCAACCATCTTCGATAGACTCACACCGCGTGAACGTGCAGCTTTCTTAGCGTTATTGATAAGCTTATCATCGAGCCGTAATGTCAATTTTGTGCTCATAACTAATTCCCTCCTGACGTATATAATATAATTTAATATACGTCACTTGTCAAATGGTATCTTAGCATCTTACTCTAAGAGACTACGCTGGATTTTCCGGCTGTCTAAAAAATATTGCCCCCTTTTCGCCCCCTTAACCATGAAGGGTTATACCCTTAAAAAATAAAAAAGCCCATAAACATTGATGTTTATGGGCTTAAAATTGGTCGGGGCGAGCCGATTTGAACGGCCGACCACTCGCACCCCAAACGAGTGCGCTACCAGGCTGCGCCACGCCCCGAACTTAAAAGTAAATTCAAAATTCCATGGAGTCTTCAATGACCGTTTAAATCAGGTCAAGGATTTCGCTGGAACATTGAATTGCGATATACATTATTATTATTATTTCAGTATTTCGAGTATTTCCCTCAATTCCTTTTTGGCCGACTCTATGGCAGCTTCAACATCCGGACCCGTTTTGCCGTTCAGCTTCTTTCTCGCTCCGGCGATGGTATAACCATCCTTATAGAGCAGCTGTTTTATGTGGAGGATGTTGTCTATATCCTTTTTACTGTAAAGGCGCTGCCCTGACCTGCCCTTGTTGGGCCTGAGCTGAGGAAACTCAGTTTCCCAATAGCGGAGCACATACGGTTCGAGCCCCGTCAGACGGCTCACTTCACCGATCCGGTAAAAAAGCTTACTCGGTTTTGGGGGATTCAATGACATGTTCTTTGAAAATCATGCTGGGCCTGAAACTGACAACCTTTCGCGGTGTTATCTCAATTTCCTGGCCGGTCTTGGGATTGCGGCCTTTTCTTGAATTCTTCTTACGGACAACAAAGTTACCGAAACCCGATAATTTAACGGTCTCGCCTTCCTTCAGGATCTGTTTGATTAAATCCAGAATCATCTCGACCAGTTCTTCCGCGTCCTGCTTCGGCAAGCCTGTTTTATCAAAAACTTCCGAGATGATATCGGCCTTCGTCATAGACACCTCCTCCGCCCACGGAGCATAATATAGAGGATAAACATTTCAAAGTCAAGGCAAAATTTCTTCTATATCCATGAAATTACGGCATTATTATTGTATAGCAGGCGTCTGGAATCACCGGGCTCATTTGACAATGATCCGATTTCTGGTTAACATTACGAAGAAATTAACCTTTTGTCGTATCCCGCTATGATGCAGAGACTGATTAAACTGAGCATCCTCATCTTCTGGCTCGTGATGCTGGGGCTGCTCATCGAACGCAACTACCTCCGTCCCTCAGCGGTCATCGCACTCGATGTCGTAACCGAGGAAGGTGTACACGCCAAAGACGAATGGTCAGGCATTTATCAGCAGGGCCGAAAAATCGGATATGCTCACTCCCGGGTCGTACGCGAGGCAGACACCTACCGTCTGACGGAAGAGTCGGAGCTTGATATTCTCGTCCTTGGCTCGTTGCAGCACGTCAAGACCGTCATCAATAGCTACACCACCAAGAACTTCCTGCTCAAGTACTTCGACTTCACCATGCAGTCAGATACAAGTTCCATGACGATCAAGGGGGCCGTCGTCGGCAATCAGCTCGTGTTGGATATCTTGACCGGCGGCCAGATACGCAAGGAGCGCATCCGGCTCAAGGAGCCGCCTCACCTTTCGCCGACCATAATCCCCGCTCTCATTCTCCTCGGTCTGGAACCGGGCAAAACATACCGCTTTCCCGTGTTCAACCCCGCCACCATGAACATGGAAGATACCTCAATCTCCATCGAGTCCAAGGAAAGCATCAAGATCGGCGACAAGGAACAGACCGTATATAAACTAAAGGAAACCTATCAGGGCCTCGAGGCCTTTTCCTGGATCACCGAGGATGGGGATACCATTAAGGAAGAAAGTCCGCTCGGCTACGTGCTGCTGAAAGAGAGTATGGCCGAGGCCTTAAAGAGGGACAAGAAAGGCCCCGCGGTGGACATCATCGCCCTCGTGATGATCCAGTCTAATCACGTGGACAATTCCGATCAGACAAAATACCTCAAAGCAAGGCTCAGCGGGGCTCCGTTCCAGGGTTTCGATCTCGACGGCGACCGGCAGATATTCAAAGAGGACATCGTCGAGGTGCACGTTCAGGATAATCCCGTTTCCTATGTTCTCCCCTACGCGGGAAAAGACCGGAATGAATCGCTCCAGCCGACGGCCCTGATCCAGAGCGACGACGAAAGGATAAAATATCAAGCAGGAAAGATCCTCTCAGGAGAAAAAGATGCGCTGCAGGCAGCAAGGAAGATCAACGAATGGGTCTACAGCGCGATCGAGAAAAAACCGGTCGTGAGCATCCCGAGCGCAATCGAGGTCCTGAGCCAGCGAGTGGGAGACTGCAACGAACACACGACGCTGTATACGGCCCTCGCGCGCGCCGCGGGCATTCCGACACGCATGGCCGCGGGCATCGTGTACATGCGGGACGGGTTCTATTATCATGCCTGGCCCGAAGTGTGGCTCGGCCGCTGGACTGCCATTGATCCGACTTTCAACCAGTTCCCAGCCGACGCCACGCATATCCGGTTCATCGCAGGCAACCTCGACCGACAGTCGGACATCCTGAGGCTCGTGGGAAAATTGAAGGTTGACGTTTTGGAATATAAATGAGATTCGCTGGTCAAGACCGGAGGCGCAGATCTCCCTGGACTGACTGTTTCAGTCATGAGCAGAGACGGTTTTCGGCGTACCTCCGCGTCCTGGACGGTTCTAGATTTCACCTTTAATCCGTGCACGTGCGGATATTCGCCTATAAAAACCATGATCAAACTGAAGAACCTGACAAAGCTCTACGGCAAGCTCACGGCTGTGGACAGCCTTAACCTCGAAGTCGCGCAGGGCGAGGTCTTCGGCTTCCTCGGCCCCAATGGCGCCGGCAAGACCACGACGATCAAGATGATGGCGGGTCTGCTCCAACCAACGAGCGGCAGCGCATTCATCGGCGGGTATGATGTCCAGCAGGAACCGCTCAAGGCGAAGCTCATCATCGGCTTCATTCCCGACAGGCCTTTCCTGTACGAGAAACTCACGGCAACTGAGTTCATGCGCTTTGTCTCGAAGCTCTATGACATGGACGACGCGGAAAAGGAGATCAGCGGGCTGCTGGCCCTGTTTGGATTGAAGGAATGGGCCGATGAACTCGTCGAAAACTTCTCCCACGGCATGAAGCAACGTCTGGTCATGGCCTCCGCCCTGCTCCATAAGCCGCAGGTGCTCATCGTGGACGAACCCATGGTGGGCCTGGACCCTCGAGGCGCACGGCTCGTGAAAGACATCTTCAAGGATCTGGCGTCAAAAGGCGTCACTGTGTTCATGTCCACGCACACCCTCGAGATCGTTGAACAAATGTGCACCCGAGTTGCCATCATCAACAAAGGTGTGATCATAGCTGAAGGCAGCGTCGAAGACCTTGGCCATATGGCCCGCATGCCGAATAGCCATCTCGAGCCGATTTTCCTCAAATTGACAGGAGGAGATGAGGCGGTATCGTGATCAGATATTCAGGCATAGCGGGGAGCATTGCTTCCAGAGGGACGCCAGTCATGAGGTTTGCGAATTATCTGAATTACTAATGCAAGGAAATTATGACACCTTCATTTCAGCATGGACGCGTCTTTCTTCTTCTCGCTCCGCGATATCATGCGGTAAAGAACAGTCTGAACCGGCTTGCTCCCGGTGACGGGCTCAAAACAGTCGTCCTTTTCCTGCTCGGTTTAGGTTTCTGGGCTTTCATGTTCGGGGTGTCATACAAGGTCCTGGCCTACTTCAGGACAATTGAAGGCCTCGGCGATCTGCTCGCGCTCCGGCTGCTGTCGATGATACTCTTGACATTCTTTTCCATTCTCGTCTTCAGCAACATCGTAACATCCCTCTCGACCTTCTACCTGTCAGGAGAGCTCGACATCCTCCTGTCATCGCCGGTGCAAATCGAGACCATCTACCGGGCCAAGTTCATTGAGACCATTGTCGACTCGTCCTGGATGACGCTCATCTACGGCCTGCCGGTCTTCATCTCCTACGGGACAGTATTCAAAGTTACCGCCGTGTACTATTTCGGACTGGTTCTTACCATTATCCCCTTTCTGATCATCCCCGCAGGCTTCGGCATCATCGTGACCATGCTGCTCGTGAACGCTTTCCCCGCGCGCCGGGCCAAGGACATACTGGTGCTGATCGGGCTACTCTTTTTCGTCGTCATGTATATCCTGTTCCGGATGCTCAGGCCGGAGAAGCTTGTGGACCCCGATGCGTTCCCCACGCTCGTGCAATACCTCACGGCCATGAGGGCCCCCGTTTCTCCGCTTTTGCCAAGCAACTGGGCGACGGAGACGCTCTCCCCGCTCTTGCGCACGTCCAGAGGCGATACGTGGTTCTCCCTGCTCATGCTGTGGAGCACGGCTGCCGCAAGCATCGTGATCGGAGAATGGGTTTGCGGAAGGATCTACTACACAGGGTGGTCCCGTTCGCAGGAAGGTAAGAGAGCTCCTCTCTCACGATCGCGCGCCGCTGACGCGCTTTTCCGGCTGCTGTCACTTCCATTCCGGAGGAAGATGCGCGCCATCGTACTGAAGGACGTAAAGCTCTTTTTCCGCGACACGTCGCAGTGGTCTCAGCTGTTTCTCCTGTTCGCGCTCATGGTCGTCTATATTTACAGCTTCAAGCTCCTGCCCCTCGAGCACGCGGCACTGCCGAGCTTCTACCTCCAGAATCTGATCTCGTTTTTGAATCTCGGTCTGGTCGGATTCGTGACCTCGGCCGTGGCCGTCCGGTTCGTCTTCCCCGCGGTGAGCCTCGAAGGGGCTTCGTTCTGGATCATTCGCGCCGCGCCGATATCGATCCGGGATTTTCTCTGGGCCAAGTTCTGGAGCAGCCTTCTCCCGCTTCTGGTGCTTTCCGAAGTGTTGATCATACTTTCGAATACGCTCCTCAAAGTGACCCCGTTCATGATGGATCTCGGTATCGTGACGGTCTTCATGATGACCTTCGGCATCACGTCCCTCGGCGTGGGCCTCGGGGCCGTTTTCCCCAAGTTCAAACACGAGAATGTTGCCCAGATCCCTACGGGCTTCGGAGGGATCGTGTACATGATCATTGCGATGATGTTCATCGGAGTAGTGATCGTCCTCGAGGCCTGGCCCGTGTACCGCATCTTCACGGTTCAAACCCTTGGCGGCCGTATCTCGCTGTCGGGATGGGCCGGCATAGCGGTCTCATTCATTATGGTGGTCATCGTAAACATTGTGGCGCTTTTCTTGCCCATGTCCATGGGGATGAACCGTCTCAAAGAGGGAGACATTTAAGACAGCCCCGGCACCACTATATATTGTATTCCTACCGAAAGACAACACCTCAGCTTGTTACTTTTCACTTTACAAATATCCCCATATATGCTATAAACCCACTAACGAAACAGTGATTCTTGAATTCCTTCCGATAGTTACATTTAGATTTTAAGCCTTGAATATTGCATTATACTTTTTTTAAATCAGGGGAGGCCTATGCAGCTTAAGACCCTCGAAATGATCGGCTTTAAATCCTTCTCAGACAAGACAACCATCACGTTTCAGCAGGGCGTCACGGCCGTGGTAGGCCCGAACGGCTGCGGCAAGAGCAACATCTCCGATGCGATCCGCTGGGTTCTCGGCGAGCAAAGCGCAAAGCATCTCCGCGGCGATAAGATGGAGGACGTGATCTTCAACGGGAGCGAGAGCCGCAAACCCCAGGGGATGGCCGAAGTTACCCTCACGCTTACGAACGTTGCCGGCAACCTCTCCTCCGAGTTCGGGCAGTACGAGGAAATTGAAATCACGCGGAGGCTCTACCGTTCCGGCGACAGTGAATACCTGATCAATAAGATCCCTTGCCGTCTCAAGGACATCCGAGACCTCATGATGGACGCGGGCGTGGGCGCCAAGATACACGCCATCATCGAGCAGGACAGGGTCGATCAGATCCTTTCGTCCAAGCCACAGGACCGCCGGTTCCTGTTCGAGGAAGTGGCTGGCGTCATGAAATACAAGGCCCGTCGCCAGGAAGCGATGTCCAAGCTCGAATCCACCCAGCAGAACCAGCTTCGGGTGAACGACATCATCACCGAAGTGAAGCGCCAGGTAAACTCCCTTGACCGCCAGGCAAAGAAAGCCGCGCGCTACCAGAAGCTTCGCGCGGAGATGAAGGACCTCGATTTTCGTCTTGCGTCCGTTGAGTACTCGAACCTCGGAACCGAATGGACTGCCGCGACCGAGGAATTCAAAAAGGCGGAAGACGAGGTCACGGAACTGCATGCTAATCTCGGGAGAATCGAGTCGTTCGTTGAGGAGTCTCGTGCCGACGTCCTCGCTCAAGAGCATGAGCTTACCGCACTCCGGCACAAGATCCACGAGACCGAAAGTGCGCTCAGCCGCGCCGAGCACCGCGTTGAGATGTCGAAAAGCCGTATCGCCTCGTTCATCGAGCAGCGCGGCCGCGACCTCGCCGACATGGAGTATCTGAAACAGGAAACGGCCCGGTTTGCGGAACAGAAGGCCCGGCTCGAACAAGAGTCAGGGGCCCTTGCAGCATCGATCGAGGGGAAGAACGCCGTGCTCGGTGACCGGACAGCAAACCTGGATTCCCTCGCCCAGACGCTCAAGGACAAAGAATTCTCGCTCGAAGAAACACGGGCCGGAATCCTGAACACGATGACCGAGTCCGCAGCCGAGAAGACCACGATATCGAACCTGCAGGCACGGCTTTCTCAGATCGACGAACAAGATGCGCGCAGCCTGAGAGAAAAACAGGATCTGGCGCAAAAGCTGCAGGAACTGGCCGCCCTCCTTGCCGTCAGAGAGCGCGAGATCGAGGAGGTCTCCGTCAGGAAGAAGGCAGATCAGGAAGAGCGTACGCGTGTCGTCGAACGGCTGGAGGAGGCGCTTGTTCAAAGGAAGGCGGTTGAAGCGGGCCTGAACGACACCAGGAACAGGCTTGCCGGCCAGAATTCCCGTCTGCGGTCCCTCATCGAGCTGGAGCAGAGTCTGGAGGGCTATCAGAAGGGAGTGCGGACTGTCATGTCCGCCCGGAAAGAGGCTACCGCGGCGGAACGTCTCGGCACGATCCACGGGCTGGTTGCGGACATGATCGAGACCGAGCCCCAGTATGAAGTGGCCATCGAGGCGGTACTCGGCGATCGGCTGCAGTATGTCGTTGTGGATTCGCAGCACGATTCACTGAAGGCCATCGATTACCTCAAGACCAGGAGCGGCGGTCGAAGCACCTTCGTGCCGAGGACGCCGCGCGAGATCAAGTCGGAGCCTTTCATCAAGAACGGCCATGAAGGCGTCATCGGATCGGCCTTGAGCATCGTCCGATACAAGGACAGCTACAGCAGCGTGGCCCAGTACCTCCTCGGCGATGTGGTCGTCGTGGATACCATGGACACCGCCTTATACCTGTGGAACAAGAACGGCATGCACAAGACCATCGTCACCCTTTCGGGCGAAATCCTGGACCCGTGGGGAGCGGTCACGGGCGGCACGGTGGAAGCCGTGGGAACCGGCATGCTGACCAAGCGCCGCGAGATCAAGGACCTGGAGCTCGAGGTGGCGGAACTTACCGTCGGCGCTGCGAAGTTCGAAGCGGAGCTCACGTCCTTGGACGCGGCCATAGAGTTCGGCAAAAAAATGGAATCTGACCTCGCCCAGCAGATCCACCGCATGGAGATCGATTTCGTGAACCGGGAAAAGGATTGTGCCGCGGTCAGGGACGAGATCGGCCGTGCCGACGAACGGGTCAGGGCCATCGACGCGGAATCATCGGAACGCGCGTCACTGAGACGTGAGCTGAATGCCGGCATTGAAAAGGCAAAGGAGGCGCTCAGGAGCCTGGAGGCAGGCCATGCGAACGCCCTTGCCAGCGTCGAATCGCTCCAGGCAGAGCTCTCCCTGAAAAAAGAAGAATTTGAGACTGCACGCGCCGCCATAACCGAGATCATGATGGAGATCGCAGCGCTCCAGGAAAAACAGTCGTCGGCAGCCAGAAATCGTGATGCGCTCCTAAAAACCGAATCGGAACTTGCCGAGCGGATGTCCTCCCGGGAGGCCGAGATCGCGAGCATTGCGGAAAAACTGACCGAGCTGGAAGCGTCCATCGCCGAGGCCGAGACCGAGATCAAACGGGACATCGAGATACTCGAAGCAGAACGCCGGGTTCTTGTTGCCAAGCAGGATGCGCATGCGGAAAAGACCCAGGCGCTCCATGCCGAGGAGGAACAGGAACGCCAGGTCCTGCACGACATCGAAGCGTCCCAGAAGCGTCTTTCTTCAGGAGAAGTCAAACGCACCGAGCTGCGCATGAAGATCGAACACCTGAAAGACCGGATATGGAGCACCTACCACACCGAGCTCGAGACCGCGGTCCAGGAGCTCGGCCCGTTCGAGATCAACGTCGAGGAGGCGAAACTCCAGCTCGACGAACTGCGCCAGAAGATCGACCAGATGGGGCCAATCAATATCGACGCGCTTCAGGAATATGACGAGCTCAAGGAACGCTATGAAACCCTGAGCGCGCAGCAAAACGACATCAACGAGTCCATCAATAACCTTAAGGCGACCATCGCCAAGCTCGACGGCGAGACCAAGGAACTCTTCAGCGAGGCTTTCAACGCCATTCAGGAAAAGTTCAAGGAGGTCTTTGCTCTCCTGTTCGAAGGGGGCAGGGCCGAACTCGTGCTCCTCGATGAATCCGACATCCTCGAGTCGGGCATCGAGATCATCGCCCAGCCCAGAGGTAAGAAGTTCCAGAGCATTTCGCTGCTGTCGGGCGGTGAGCGGGCGCTCACAGCCATTGCCCTGCTCTTTGCGGCCTTCCTGGTCAAGCCGAGCCCCTTCTGCATGCTCGACGAGGTCGACGCGCCGCTCGATGAGGCGAACATCACGCGATTCACCCGCCTCATCCGCGAGATGAGCAGCCGCTCTCAGTTCATCGTCATTACGCACAACAAACGGACCATGGAAATGGCCGATGCGCTCTACGGCATCACCATGGAAGAACCCGGAAGCTCCCGGGTCGTCTCGGTAAAGCTCCGCGAGCCTGCCATGGCGTAGCGCCCGGATATCGTATTTTAATGAGTGGCCTGCACTCCCGGCTGGGAGGCAGGAAGGATGATCTGTTCGCGGCTCACCGACTCGGGCGAGACAACGCTCACATCATATCCGCTGAAAGGAAAACCCGGAGAGTCGATTTGCGACCGCAGATCTTCTTCTTTCCCCTCCGAACAGACGATCGCCCGTATCACATCGCCCTGTTTGATGACGGTGACCCTGTCGTGGGGGAGACCCGATGACGTGTCCTGGAGGGAAGCTTCCCAGCTTCGCAGATGCTCCTGGAGCGCTTTATCCAGGGTCGTCCTGATCATCAAGCCGTTTCGGTACAGTGTCTGTTCTCCGTAGAGGGCAATGAGCATCCGCTCCAGCGCCTGCTGGTAGCAGGCCCTCCCGCTGTCGCCTGAAAACGCGGAAAGATCGAACCTGCCGCTTCCTCCCTGCCGCAGCATGATCGGCGCTTCAAGGGATGTCTTGTATTCCTCATCGTCGAGCAGCTTCGCCTGATGCATGTTGAAGAGCACCTGCTCCTGCCGATGTTTCGCCTTCTCCAGCCGTTTAAATGGGTTGTAGTAACGCGGGTTCGGCAGCATACCGGCAAGAAGCGCTGCCTCCCCTGCCGTAAGCTCTGAGGCATGTTTGTTGAGATAGTGCCGGCTTGCAGCCTCGATACCGTAAATGTTATCCCCCCATTCGACTTCGTTCAGATATATCTCGAGGATCTTGTGCTTCGAGAGGATTTCTTCCGCCCTCCATGCGAGCACGTATTCGCGCAGTTTGCGGGTGATGGTTTTTTCCTTTGACAGGAGCACGTTTTTGATCATTTGCTGCGTGATCGTGCTCCCGCCCCGTGCAAACCTCCGCTTCTGGACATCGAGGACCAGGGCGTCCCATGTCGCCTTGTAGTTTATTCCTTTGTGCTCAAAAAAAGTGTCGTCCTCGGCGATCACCACAGCCTGGATGACGGTATCGGGGAGGGAGGAGATAGGGACCCAGATGCGGAACTTACGGTCGTAGTATTCCGCAAGGACGTTGCCATCCTTGTCCAGGACCTCGGCCGCAGCAGCGGGACGGTAGCGTTTTAGGACCGAGACATCGGGCAAGTTGGAAAGGGCCAGGGCCACCCAGAGGGCAAGTATGGTAGCACAGAGCGCGAGGATGCCGAGCCCTGTGAGAAAAACCTTCTTCATGGTGCGAGATGCGTTTCTTCTCCTTAGTTGTCAGATTCCTGGTGATCGCCCTTCCCCCGCTTACAGCGGGGTTCATCGTCATCGACGGGTCAGCCCCAACCCATGCCTCTGTTGAATCGGGCAACGGCCAATATGACAACGACAAGCGCGATGGCAGTGATTATTATATCAGACATGCAGTTCAACTCCACATGATATCATACCGTGCGTTCCACCCAGCTGATGCCTTTCGCAGCGCACCCGTATCGAGGCGCTCTGGTACCTATCCGGCTTCAAGCAGTTGCCGTATGATACTCGTATTTGACGGAACCGTCCAGTCCCTCGGGCCGATTGCCTTGTCCCTGACGACACCCTGTCGATCGATCACATATGTCTCGGGGAACTTGAACGTGCCGTAGAGCTTTGCGATCGATCTTGAAGGGTCCAAGAGCACTGGAATGCTCAACCCGTTCTTTTGCATGAATGCAGCGACGGCAGCTGCCCCTCCTTCGTCAACGCTCACTGCCAGGATCTGAAAATCCTTGGCCCTGATCGATCGTGCGAACTGTTCGAGGGCCGGCATTTCCTCTACGCACGGCGGGCACCACGTAGCCCAGAAATGAACCAGGATCACCTTGCCCCTGAAGTCCGCAAGGCTCACCGTCTTCCCGTCCAGGGCCTGAAGACTGAACCCAGGCGCTCTGTCGCCGTAGCCTATGATCTTCCCTTCTTTTGGCGTACAGCGGGCGGACAGCAATATGACGAAAAGGGCGATCAGCAGGGTAAAAACTGCAAGCAAGGTCCGCTGCTTCGCAGAGGATGTCCGGATTCCCGGTTTCAAGGTTTTTTCTGTCTCACTCATGACGTTCGTTTCATGCCGTGATCAAACTTGTGCTCGAATTATACCTTTTTTGCGGCGCCAGGGCAAGCCGTTTTGCGTGACGTGCCAACACTTTCTGTTTGAAAATTCAAGGCAGTCTGTTATAATTATGACGTCATGATCCGCGAAATAAAATTCCAAGGGAAAGCCGACGAAAAACTCGACTATTTCGTGACGGTAACCGGCACCGACCTGAGCAACAGATATTTTTATGAGTCACTTCCGGATGGTGACCGGTTCTTTTCGGGAGGAAACGAGTTCATCATTCTGCCCCACGGCGTGCGGTACGGGGGGAGCGGCGGAAGCCTGTGCGAATACATGTTCGGCGTAGACCTGCCGCTCAAAGACCTGTTGCGAAAAGATGTGTCCAACCGCCTGGTCATGTACGGAGCCTTTTACGACAATGACGATAATATCACGTTCACCAATAATACCGAGTCCGAAGAGTCCTTCGACCAGGTCTTCCTCACGGGCCATGCCGTCTCAAACTACTATTTCTTCGTCCACAGCAACCTGGAAACGGATATCAAGGACATGCAGCGCACGATCCTGCGCCGCATCGGCAAACAGATCAAGAGGAGCACAACCGTCGGCGACAACGACGACACAAAGCTCTGCCGCGAGATCTTTGATGCTCTGGAAGATCCCCGTGCCCTCGTCTTCCTGTTCCGGCTCGTGAACAGACACAACGAGGAGTATTATGACGCCTTCAACAGGATCTATTCCGGGAAGAAGATGCTCACGCCCCAGGGCCATTCCGTTCTTGACAGCCTGGCGAAGAGATACAACATCATACCCTACCAGCAGGAGCGGATCAAGATAGACGGGATGTACAAGCTTCCCGAGAACAAAAAGATCGTCGATGAATACAAGGACATCCTTATCGGCGTATCGGAAAAAACCGAAGTGAATCCGTCCGAGCTCGCAAAGCTCTCGCGGCTCAGGACGCTGAGCCTGCGGCTCAACATACCCCACAACCTCTTTGATACGCTCGATGAGCTTCTCCTCAAGGGCATGCACATCGTCGAAGTGGAAGAACCGGATTACATCAGAGACACGCGCGCCATCTTCGAAGGCCTGTTCTTCACGGCCGACAAGATCAGGGGCCACGTCTCGCCCGAGGATCTCATCAAGCTCTTGAAGGCCAAGCAAAAATCGACGAACCACCGCGACCCTGCTTTCGAGAGCCTGTTGCTCGATACCGTGCGCGCCTGCGACGAACACACCAGGGATTCGAACGACATGAGCGCGCTCGAGGCCATGAGCTCAATCCTCACTTACTTCGACCGCTACGACAGCGTAGCGGCGACGATCAACAACCTCGCGTTCATGGAGAGCGCGACCCTGAACGTGGACAACATCAGGAGCCTCTTCGGGAACAAGGAAGTGTTCGACAAGATCTACCCTGACCTCTTCCGCGAACTCTTCATCGACAGCTTGAGGGAAAACCGCTATCTTACCCGTTACGGCAGGAAAAAGGTCGACACGCTCTACCATGGGCTTATGCAGATCAAGTCCGGCGATAGCACCTATCGGCAGCTCGCCGCGTCGCTGGCCAAAATAAACAAAGATGACAAGCTGTATACCACGATCCATCGATATATCAAGGACCGCTTCAAGAGCATCTACGCCGAGCTGAACTCAAAAGAAGACCAGGAAATATTCATTCAGGACCTCAACCGGGAGATCCAGTCCAAAGGGATCGTACAGGGGCCCGTCCCGCACGTGGTGTTCGAGGAGATCATCCTCGACATCAGGAAAGAGTCGTTCTACCTGAACAACCTTCTTCCTCACATCATCATATCCAGGGACAACCATGTACGCGAGGATTTCCTGATGAACAGCGGCCTCGACCGGTTCTACGTCGAAGAACTCGAAAAGGACTACTTCGAGATGAACAGGATTGGAAACGATATCCTCGATGAGATCAGGAAATAGCCATGTGCAAGATCAGGATAATGGACCGATATATCTTCGGTGAGATCCTTGTGCCGTTTTTCCTCAGCATGGCCGCGCTCACCCTCGTTTTGTTCGTCCAAAAAATGTTCAGGTTGGCCGAGCTTGTCATCTCGAAAGGCGCATCGGTGGCTTCAACCGCCAAGATCTTCGCCTATATCATGCCAAGCTTTTTTGTCATCACCGTCCCCATGTCGTTTCTTGTAGGCACGCTCACGGCGTTCTCCCGGCTCAGCTCCGACTCTGAAGTGACCGCAATGAAGGCGTCCCGCATCAGCCTCTACAGCATGACCCGGCCGGTCATGCTGTTCGCCCTGCTCTCCTTCCTCTTCACCTCCGCCATGTCGCTGTTCGTCGCGCCCGAGGCCAACCACGCCCTCAAAGTACACCTCTTCAATCTGGTGAAATCGAAGGCTATGATCGGCATCGAGCCCGGCGTATTCAGCAGCACCTTCGACGGCATGGTTATCTATGTCGACAAGATGGAGTCACTGGATCAGATGGAAGGCATTTTCATAGCCGATGAGCGTTCTCCTAAGGACCCCTATGCGATATTCGCGCGCCGCGGCGTACTCATCGCGGACCCGCAGTCCTTGCAGGTCACGCTGGCGATGAAGCAGGGCTCCGTGCACACCCCTCCGCGAGATGACCAGTCCTATTCGGTCATGTCCTTTGACTCGGGCAACCTCTTCCTCGACATCAGTCACGCCCTCATCCGCCAGGGATCCTCCGAGCAGGAGGTGGAGGAGACCAACAGTCTTGAGCTTCTTCGGACGATCAGGAGAGCGGCGGCCCCGGACCAGTCCGTCCTCGACATGAAAAATGAGATCCATAAACGCCTTTCGATCCCGTTCGCATGCCTTCTCTTCGGGCTTATCGGCGCGCCCCTGGGCATACGAAAGAGCCGTTCGGGCAAATCGGCTGGAGTGGCGATAGCGCTGCTGGTTTTTCTTGCATTTTACATGGTCTTCGCCGCCGGGATGAACCTGTCCAAGACCGGGCAAGTCGCCCCCATCCTCGCATTCTGGGTCCCGAATCTCGTCATGGCGCTTCTGTCAGTCGCTTTCCTCTATAAGAAGGGGCGGGATATCGATTTCAGCATATTCAGCGCCGTCTCGGAAGCGTACTATCGGTGGAGAGCTAAGCGGAAGCGAACGTTCTAAGGAGGGTTGCGAAACAGCGATGTCAATACTGAGCAGGCACATATTCAGCGAATTCTTCCGGATCTTTCTCATGGTCCTCATCGGGATCCTTGCTGTATACCTGTGCGTGGATTTTCTCCAAAAGGCCGATAACTTCATCAGATACAACGCGACCGTGGCTCAGATCGCAAGATATTCCCTCTACAGCCTCCCTGGAATGGCCACGTCGACCTTCCCGATCGCCGCCCTCATTGCAACACTCCTGTCGCTCGGCAATCTTTCCCGGCATAACGAAATCATCGCCATGCGGGCGGGCGGCGTAAGCATCGCTGCGATCATCACGCCCGTGCTTCTCGGGGGGGTCATCATATCCGCTCTCGGTTTCATCAACAACGAGTATCTCATGCCGACCTTTACATCCCGTGCCAATTTCATCAAGAACGTTCAGATCGAAAAGAAGCAGCAGCCGGTCGTGTTTCAGCAGCGGAAGCTCTGGCTTCGCGGTCCGGACAACAGCATTGCGAACATCGACCTTGTCTCACCCGACCAGCGCGAGATGATCGGTGTAAACATCTACAAGCTCAACTCCGATTATACCGTGCGTGAAAGGATCACGGCACAGAGCCTCCTGTGGGAGAACGGGGCGTGGAGGCTCAAGCACAGCCGGAAGTTCATCCTGGGCCAGGATACCGTAGCTTCCCAGTCCGCAGATGACGAGGCCTTCAATATCGTCAGAAGTCCCGATGACCTCAAGGCGATCGCGAAGAACTCAGAAGAGATGAATTTCAGGGAATTGTGGGACTACGTAAAGAGGCTCAAGTTAAGCGGTTATAAAGCAACGCGTTACGAAGTCGATCTGCAGGGCAAGCTGGCATTTCCGCTTTCAAGCCTGCTCATGGTGATGATCGCTGCCCCGCTCTCTCTTCAGAAGGTTCGAAGCGGAGGAACCAGCAAAGGCATTGCCTTTGCCGTCCTCATCGCGTTCATCTATACGGGCCTTGTGAGCGTGGGTACCGCGCTTGGACGCTCGGGCACGCTTCCGCCCCTGGAATCGGCCTGGCTTGCCAATGTGCTGTTCGCCTCAGCTTCGGCATATATCTTGTTCCGGATGCAGAGGACGATCTGACGCGTGACGGCCCATAAGCATCGACCCGCGATACGCACATGGGGGCCCCCTCTTATCACGCGGCTGTGATGCCGCCGCGGTCCTTATAGTGTGCGTTTGCCATTGGCCGATGAACACGCTCTGGCTCTAATCCATGCTGAACAAAACATTCAAGATACTCCTCGGGCTTGCTCTGGTCCCCTTCTGCATAGGTTTTACCTGGCAGTTCGGGTCAACGGTCTTCGGCGTGACCTATAAGCGTGAAGTACCCTACTACTTCCTCGCCGGCGGCCTGACCTACATCACCGCGCACATCCTCTTTAAAAAACCGATCCTTACCTACGTCTTCGGGCACGAGCTGACGCATGCGTTCTTCACAATGCTATTCGGCGGGAGGGTAAAGTCTTTCCATGCAAGCGACCGCGGCGGTCGCGTGACCATCACCAAATCAAATTTCATCATCACCCTCGCCCCTTACTTTTTCCCCCTATACACATTCGCCGCGCTCATCATGTACTGGCTCGCCGTGATTGCAAACGTCCGGACGGCAGCCGGATGGCTCGTCTTCGCATCAGGGACGACCTACTCATTCCATCTGATTTTGACCTTCTTCTTCCTCCAAACGGACCAGAACGACATCAAGGAGCACGGGGCGGTCTTTTCTTACCCGCTCATCTACCTGTTCAACATCCTGTTCGCGGCCTTTCTCATCTGGCTGCTCCTTGCCGACAACATGAGCTACCCAAAATTCCTGTACGGTGGTATACTGAAAAGTACGAAGATGCTGTCCGTTCTGTTCGATAAATTGCATGGGATCATCCGCGCCAGGGCATAAGAGCGGGGCTGTGCCATGGAGCCGTCTTCAGCATCGAGGGATTCTCATAGGGACATAGGTGGGGAGGGTGATGCATGCTCATCGTAGGACTCACCGGCGGGATCGCAAGCGGCAAAAGCATCGTTGCGAAGGTCTTCCAGGGCCTCGGCGCTCACATCATCGACGCCGACAAGATCGTCCATGCGCTTTTGGAGCCCGGCCAGCAGGCATGGGAAGAGGTGATAGAATACTTCGGCCCGGAAATCCTGTTCACGGATAAGACGATCGATCGCAGAAAGCTCGGCGAAATCGTATTCAACGATGCAGAGAAACGAACATGGCTCAATCGATGCCTCCATCCCAAGGTATTCGAGGCATATACTGCTAGCGTCAGGAACCTGTGCACGAGGGCGCCCGACGCCCTCGTCGTATTCGATGCCGCACTTCTCATAGAGACCGGCTACCATAAGAAAATGGACAGGCTCGTCGTCGTCTATGCCGACGAGGAGCAGCAGGTGGAACGGTTGACGAGCCGCGACAGGTTCAGCCGGGAACAGGCCTTGACACGGGTCAGAAGCCAGATGCCGCTCTCCGAGAAGCGCAAGCATGCCGACTATGTCATCGAAAACACGGGGACGCGCGAAGAAACAGAACGGCAGGCCAGGGAAGTCTTTCAAAAACTCAAGCGGGAGGCAGAAGGGGCATATTGTTGAAATGCATCGCCGCCAAGATCGTTCCCATGGCGCGTTCCCAGAGAAAGGCATGTGCCAGGATCGTCGCTCTGTCAGAGCCGTGGAAAACACTGCGCGAGCGCATTGACTTTTCAAAGTCGACGGCCTTAAACAAGGCTTATGTATACCTCCAGGATGGAGAGGTTGGCGGATTCATCATTTTTACCCCGGAACCGATATTCGCCCGGGGAGGCTATATCCGAGCAGTCGCAGTGGCTCCTGCCGTGCGCAGGCACGGTATAGGGAAAAGACTGCTCACCTTTGCGGAAACGGTCATCGCGCGCCGGTCTCAGAACGTCTATCTCTGCGTTTCTTCGTTCAACCGGCGCGGCCAGAGATTTTACCAGAGCCTTGGCTATAAACGGGTTGGAAGGATCCCCGACCTGATCGCTCGAGGGACCTCGGAGCACATATATTGGAAATGCTTACGGCCATCAGCCGCCAAGAACAGGAGAACACAACGGCCATGATCCTGAAGAACCTCAAGAAGATAGACCTTCTCAAGAATCTGTCAGATGACGAGCTCAAGGAACTGGAACCGTATCTTGCTGTCGTTTCGTATGGGAAAAAAGAGACCATTTTCTCCGAAGGAGAACCGCCGGAATGGTTTTACATCGTCATGAAGGGCAAGGTCAAGGTCACCAAGCTATCCCATGAAGGCAAGGAGATCATCCTCGAGGTGATCTCTCCTCATGATATCTTCGGCGGTGTGGCAGTTCTGAGGAACTTCCCCTACCCCGCCAATGCCGTCGCCATGGAGGACAGCGACGTGCTCAAAATATCGAGAAAAAACCTCATGCGCCTGGTGGACCGCTTCCCGAACCTCATGTACTGCATCGCGCTCCAGCTCGGGGACCGGATGAAGAGCTCCTATGATTCCCTCAAGAATATCGCCCTGGAGCGAGTGGAAGCGAGGATCGCCGCGCTGCTCCTCAAGCTGTCCAACAAGGTCGGAGTGCAGACGGACAAGGGCGTCCTCATCGACATGCGCCTCACCAAGCAGGATGTCGCCGACATGGTAGGGACCACTGTGGAAACATCGATTCGGACCTTCAGCAAATTCAAGAAACAGGGCCTCGTGACGGAGTCTGAAGGCAAAATGATCATCAGGGACCGTGAAGGCCTGATGTCCCTTTCGTCGTGAGGGATCAAGCCCGGCAAAAAGCTCACATCGGGAGCATGGCGCAGAAAGGTCAAAAGGCGCCGGGTGATGCAGCCTCATGCCCTATGACTTCAGCCCCGTGCGCTTTTAATGCGCCTGCTCCACTTTGGTGAGCAGCGTCATCAGCATGTTATAGAAGAAGAGAAAAATGGCGATTGCCTGGACCGCGCCCGAAACTACCGTGATCATCCGGTATATGCCGCTCGGATTGTAGACATTGAGGGTATAGAACACCAGCATTGCCACGAGAGAGATGTTCGCGAGATAGAACTGCGTCTCGCCGATTTTGTTGCTGTACACCGGCCGCCCCATGAATCGCGGAAGGATATGGTAGCCGACGCCGTAGATCATCATCGATACCCAGCCGAGCATGTTGAGATGGGAATGCACGAACTTTATCGCCATCACGTTCTGGTTCGCCAGCATGACAATTCCCAGGACCGCCGCAATACCGAGATACACGATACTCATTACGATGAATCCTTTGACATATCTGTCCATTGCAAATTTCCTCCTGTGGTCTTAAGTTGAGTACAGTATAAAGAATTCAATTGCAGTGCACTATGATATAACTCATATTCCGTCTTACACCGACTACTCACGGTGATTCAAAAAGTGCAATAGTGAAGATTCAGGGGAAAAATTCGCAGTAAAAAAGGTAAGCGGTGATTAGCCCTCCGCTCCACTGCTGGTTGGGTAGGAGTTATATCGGACTCTAATTTTCCGCCCATGGCAGGCCATGGTTTTCATTGACAAGGTGTGGTGTCCTTTTCTAGGATTGGTTTGAGCGAAATGAGCACGAATCTGTCGCTTTCAAACTCGACTTGCCCTTGAAACATAAATGATTGCTTTAAGTCCTGCCAGCTCACGTCCTCCGACTTACTAAGCAACAAGTAGTTTGCTTTATATTTCTGTATGATCTTTTGACGCTCGCTGAGCACTGTTTCTCTGTCAAAGAATCGGTCCAGATCTGCCCTTCTAACTCCATAGTCTGGAACAAAAGCGAGTGGATTGGAAGCGGCTACAACCTTTCCCCCGAACGTTGGTACGATCCAACTGCTTTTTATGTCCGACATCACGACATCGTACTGGCCGGTAAATTGCGAGAGGAACATATAGGACTTGTATGTGGGCTCTTGCTTAAGAGACGCATGCGCAAGCGTACTTCTCAGCGGCGCAAAGGATAGGAGCAGGGCGAGAGCCATGACGCTCGCTGGCACGATCAGTCGCTGGAACCAGGTCGGGGCATGGATCTGATGTACCCTGGATTCAAGAATGGAAAGATGCTCAGCAATAGTGACATGCAAAAGCAGCACAATGTATGCGATGACTCGGCCGTAGGAGTAATTCCCTGATATTGCTCCAAATGCGTAGATCCCCAACAGCATTACTAGCATCAACACCAATGGGCGGCGCCAATTTGACCTCATGTTAGCGATGATCAATGGCACCACAATCAGAGACGGCCATATCCTGCTCAAGACCTGCTGATACATGATTCTGCTCTGCATATCACGCATACTGGTACTGGCATCCGAGAATAAACTCAACATGGGAAAATATGGCCAGAAAGTCGCGACAAGGAAAGCCAGAGTCAAGAGACCTCCGACCAAGACGATCTGAGATGGAACAGAGCCTTTTTCGGCACACGCTTGTGAGATAAGTCCCACTACTAAGAAGAGAAAAGTGGTCGGATGTGATATCAGAACTGTGACAGAAATAAAGAAGATGGCGACAATCCAGATTTGCCTCTTGGTCTCTATTCGAAGCCGATTCGCCCCAAGTGCGATCAGGGTAAGCGCCGCAGCAAATGTTGACGGGTATGGAAGGACATAACCAAGGACACCGATATGAAAGAAGCCACTCCAAATCCAAGGGTGAGAGCCCCAGCAGAAGAGAGTCAGTAACAGCGCATAGAAAGCTGTCGCACTTCGATGTTTGGGCACTATTGAAAAGACAAAGAGCCTAAGACCCAGGAACAAAAGGCATAAGTTGACCAGCCCCATGATAGAGAGTGCCATAACAGCGCCCGAGTGCAATGTGCGAGCAAGGAGAGCTACTATGACCGCGTAGGGAGAGTAGAAAGCATGAGGGGCGTCCAGCAAGAGCTGTGGATGTTTCGGTTGCAGAATGTTCGTTGCCAGCTCCCTGACGACCGCACTATGTTCCCAAAAGTCTCCAATCCACTGCCCGTTTCTCGTGTGTAAGCACATGACCCCAAAAACCGAGAGGCATAAGATGGGGAATCGATACTTCATCAGCCAAGAGGTTAGGGTTTGCATACTGTGCATCTTCCTCCGAGATATGCCAACATATATTATACCAAGTTGATTCTTCGGTGACCCCACGGGAAATATAGCATATTGTGGGATAGAGGAGGAAAATAAATATAAATTTGATTTAAAGCTTCAACAATTAGACTATCTAGCTTTTTCGGTAAAAAGGACTAAAAACCAAGTTAGTATAACACAGGCAACTTGTCCCGTACTCATCATTACCATTTAAAATACTCACTTTTTGTAGTAGAGGTATCATTGGAAGAGTTCTATTATTAGAAAAATGTTTCAATGGCTGATTGTTAAAAAAGGGTCTTGGCCACCCAAGGACCTGTGTCAGTTGTCATGTTAGTAGCCGCATCCTAAGGCGCTACTTAGACCAATTAGCCGTTCTCTCTGTCAGTCCCTTTCAGGGAATCATGTTCTTGAAAGCTCAAAGAACTAGAGAAATGTCTCATTTCTTTTGTGTAATACGTAATACTGTAGCAAAAATTTCGGAGTATGATGCAGGTCATATCGGGGAAACGGCGTTTTTGCTATAGTATGATCAACCAATAACCAAGGAGGTCACTATGATCGCGGAGAAAAAGAAAATCACGAAGGATTCAATCATTGGAGATGTGATAAAGATGAGCCCGGGAGCCAAGGCGGTTATCCAGAAATATTTCGGGAACGGCTGCTTCACCTGCCCCGGGATAAACATGGAGTCCATTTCATTCGGCTCGATGATGCATAACATCGATCCGAACAAGATCGTCGACGAAATCAACGCCCTGGAGGAGTAGCATGGTCAGCAAAGAAATCAAATGTTTTGTCTGCGGAGCCGATGATAAGACCAGGGTGTATCTCCCCTGTTTCCACGAAGGCAAAGAAAAGATCGTCTGTACCCGGTGTTTGCCCATGCTCATTCACGGAGCGCACTGATCCGAAACACTCCCCCCAGTCCCCGATGGGGTTCCCGGTTTACCCCGTCGGGGATTTTCTTTCCCGGCATCCGGGACCGTTCAAAAAGCTGTAGAATTTTACTGCCGATACTGGTAGATTGACCATATGAAAAAGGATATGGCAGTGGTGCTCATGAGCGGGGGCATGGACAGCTGCGTCACGGCCGCAATAGCGAACCAGGAGTATCGGCTGGCATTCCTGCATGTGAATTATGGCCAGAGGACAGAAGCGCGCGAGCTTCAGGCGTTCAACGATATAGCCGGTTTCTACAAGGCGGAGAAACGGCTCTCGGTCAGCCTTGAGCATTTGAAGGTGATCGGCGGGTCGAGCCTGACGGACGCGAGTATCCCGGTGCCTGAGGTAGACATCGTGCGCACCGAAAGCACGGCGGTATCGCCGTCCCCCCCTGCGCAGTCCGCAATCCCGTCCACTTACGTCCCCTTCCGGAACGCACATCTCCTTTCCATCGCCACGTCCTGGGCCGAGGTGATCGGCGCCCGGAAGATCTTTATCGGCGCTGTGGAGGAGGACAGTTCGGGTTATCCCGACTGTCGCGAGACGTTCTACCAGGCATTCAACAAGGTCATTGAAATGGGCACGAAGCCGGAGACGCAGCTAGCGATCGTCACGCCCCTCATCCACATGAAGAAGTCGCAGATCGTGACGAAAGGCATGGAGATGGGAGCTCCCTTTCACTTGACCTGGAGCTGCTATCAGAACAGCGAAAAGGCGTGCGGGAGGTGCGAAAGCTGTGCTTTACGGCTGAAAGGGTTCAGGGCAGCCGGGATCAAGGACCCGATCCCGTACGAACGGGACTTGCGCGGGCACGGGCAATGACCGTCAAGGAATTTATCAAGGTTTGGCCGACGCTCAAAAAACAGGTAAAAACCCTCCACATCCCGTGGCTCGAAGACTTCGCTTCCCAGGACCGTGACCCTTTCAAAATACTGATCTCCTGCATCCTAAGCCTCAGGACGCAGGACAAAACGACGGAAGATGCATCTGCACGTCTCTTCGCACTCGCTTCAACGCCGGAGGCGCTGTCCCGGCTTTCCCTCAAAACCATAGAAAGGGCCATCTATCCCGTGGGCTTTTACCGGGTCAAGGCAGGAACAATCAAGGACATCAGCAGGGAGATCATCCGCACGCACGACTCGCGGGTTCCTGATACGCTCGAGGAGCTGCTCGCATTAAAAGGCGTCGGAAGAAAGACCGCCAATCTCGTATTGACCCGCGGGTTCAATAAATACGGCATCTGCGTCGACACCCACGTTCACCGAATCACAAACCGGTGGGGGCTGGTGACGACGAAAAGCCCCAATGACACGGAGCTCGCCCTTCGACAGGTGCTGCCCAAACGATTCTGGAAGGACCTGAACGGCGTCCTCGTCGCCTTCGGTCAGAGCATCTGTCAGCCCGTATCCCCCTTTTGCTCCCGGTGCTGGATATGCTCCGCCTGCGATCAGCGAGGCGTCGTCCGGCGCCGGTAATTCTGGGCGGCCTTTCCGTCTCCCGATCGTCAGTCGTCCCGGATCTCAAAAGAACATCGTGGCCACAAACATCAACGTCAGCACGATCATCACCACAGCCGTCACCCAGGCGATGACGTTGAACGTCTTGGAGTTGGTGTATTGCTCCATCAGATCCTGCTTGTTGATCAGCAAGAGCATAAAGATGAGCACGAAGGGCAGCATGACCCCGTTGATCACCTGCGATATCCACATGATGGCGATAAGAGGCGAATTCGGGATGAGGACGATCAACGAGCCGATGACGATCAGGATGGTATAGAGCCACATGAACTGGGGCGCATCCTTGAATGTCTTGCTGACGCCGGCCTCCCAACCCATGCCCTCGCAGATGTAGTAGGCCGTCGCAAGGGGCAGGATGGACGCCGAAAATAGAGAGGCATTGGCGAGTCCGACCGCGAACAGGATCGAGGCGTATCTGCCGGCGAGCGGCGCCAGCGAACGGGCTGCGGCATCGGCGGTGTCGATATGCACGCCAGCCTTGAAAAGTGTTGCGCCGCATGCAACAATTATAAAAAAAGCCACAATGTCCGTCAAAAAGCATCCGACGATCACGTCGATCCTCGATGCCCAGTACTGTTCCTTCCTGATGCCCTTTTCGACGATCGACGACTGGATGTAGAACTGCATCCAGGGGGCAATGGTCGTACCGACGACGCCTATAAGCATCACTACATAGGGCGTATTGAACTGAAACGACGGCTTGAGGGTCTGCAGTGTGACATCAACCCAGTCGGGTTTTGCCAGTACGGCAGCCGGTATGTAGACGAGATAGACGACGCAGATGACCAGAAAAATCTTTTCGACAACGCGGTAGGTCCCTTTTACGACAAGAAGCCATACGATGAAAGCGCCGAGCGGGACCGACACGTATTTGCTGATGCCGAATATTTCGTTGCTTGCCGCCCACCCGGCAAACTCCGCGGCGGTATTTCCGAGGTCGGTGACGAACAGGAACAGCATGAGCCAGAAGGTCACTCTAACCCCGAAATTTTCCCGGATGAGCTCGGCAAGACCCTTGCCCGTGACAGCCCCCATCCTCGCCGACATTTCCTGCACCACGATGAGCGCGACCGTGATGGGGACGAGAGACCACAGCAGGGAGTAGCCGAAGTGCGCGCCGGCCATGGAGTAGGTCGTGATCCCTCCTGCATCATTGTCAACGTTCGCGGTAATGATGCCGGGACCGATAACAGACAAGAGCAGTATGAATTTTTTCCAGCGGGTCATCGTTTCTGTCTTCTTCGCATTGATGAGGTACGGGTTAAACCTGCGATGCGGAACTGCGTGAAAGGAGCAGTTACCGCCTCCTGCGCTTCTTCCTCGACGCCGGCGGCATAAGGAAATCGAGCACGTCGTCCACAGTCACGATCCCCCGCATGACGATGTTGTCGTCCACCACGGGCGCAGCGAGGAGATTGTATTTTGAAATGAATTCTGCCACATCTTTTTCGCCTGCCTCAGGCGGCAGGGTCTTTGCCGGCGCTATCATGATATCCTTGAGCTTCTCATGCGGCGCGGCGAGGATAAGATGCTTGAGCGATAGCACGCCGAGCAGCCGCTCTTCACCATCGATAATATACAGGTAGTAAATGGTCTCGACGTTCGGAGCCTCGAGCCGCAGTTCCTTGATGGCTTCATCGACGGTCATATTTGGCGGAAACGCCAGATATTCGGTGGTCATGAGGCCGCCCGCGGTGTCTTCTTCGTGTTCGAGAAGCTCCTGCACGTCCTCAGCCTCTTCTTTCTCCATGAGGTTGATGAGTTCCTGGGCCTTCGCTTCAGGCAGGTCGCCGAGCACGTCCGCGGCTTCGTCGGGGGGCATTCGCTCCAGGATGTCCGACGCCCGCTCCTTGGTCATGTCGTCAATAATATCCGCCTGCACGCGCGGTTCGAGCTCGTGCAGGGCTTCAGCGGCCGTATCCACGTCCAGGCTGCCGAAGATCGCCGTGCGCTCTTTCTGGGAAACTTCGCTGATGATCTCTGCCAGGTCGGCAGGGTGGAGGCTGGGCAGCTTCTGCCGGGAGATCGTGAGCGTCAGGCGCGTCAGCTTGGGTTCGATGGGTTGGAGATAATGCCATCCTATCAGCCGCTGCTGGAGCTTGTAGTGAAACAGGGAAAAGAGTTTTTCCCCGCGGGACTCTACCCCGAGCCTGCGCAGGAGGCCCCCCAACCCGATGTCTGCCGCTACGAGGCACAGCCTCCCTTTGACGTCGCCCAGCTTGAGGTCATTAACCCGAACCAGCTTGGCACCGTTGATGTCCACGATCTGTTTGTCGAGGAGGTCACGGAAGATAAGGATATCGGTTGGCGCAGCCGATGCTTTTTTGAGGTCCTTGACGTAAACGTTCGCCGAAATGACGCGCCGATTAAAGAGATTGATGCTCTCCCAGGGAAGGATATAGTCATCTTTACCTGCGCCGACTACAAGCGCAGTGACGGCGGGGAAAAGGTCACCCATGCCCACGACAATATCTCTGAGCTTGCCAATCTCCTCGCCGGTCTGATCGAGCACTGGTTTACTAGAGACCTCGCTGACAAAGATTTCTCCGGCAAAAAAGGGCATGTCATGCTCCCTAGAGTAACAAGAAAATCAATGGATTAGTTTATACCAGCGGTCACTTGGTATGTCAAGGAAAAACCCGACAGAAGTCCAAAACATCACGCAGTTATCACACGCCGCGCATCATCGCATGGCCGTATCGTAAATTCCTCATGATGCGTAAACGGCAACCTTTTCTATAAATCATTAAAATATAAATATAAAAAAATTTAACATGTCATATCAATGGTTTTCTGCTATAGTTTCTCAGTTTTCGCGTCGCCATACTACTTATAAACGACAGGATTTGCTGAAAGGAGAGCGCATCTTATGCCGGAACAGACTCTAAAGGACATCAAAAAAGAAATCTACTTGGTCGTGCACAAGGCACAGGAGATGCTGGAACTTACTGAGGACGGGTTCACGAAAAACAAGATATCGGCTCTGGATCAGGCCGACGATCTTGCCAAGGAGATCCAAACCAAGGAGAACCTTCTTACCGGGACGCTTGCGAAAATGGCGTCATCACATAATGAAGCACGTGCCCTTCTGACCGTCCCCTCGCACATAGAAAAGATCGCAACGAGCATCTCGCGAATCGCCGATAGCAGCCGCACGAGGATCAAGGAGGGGATGCTGTTCAGCGACAAGGCCATACTTGAGACCGGCAAGCTTTTCACGAAGACCAAAGATGTTCTCAAAAAGGCAGGCGAGGCGACCATTACGGGGGCTCAAGCCACCATCGACAGCGCCATTGCAGAGAGCGACATGATCGAGCGTATGGCGAACGATTACGCGACCGCTCACGAGGACAGGCTCGTAACCGGCGAGTGCTCGCCGAAGTCGTCATCGACGTACCTGTGTATCCTCTATGCGTTTGAAGACATGGGTGGGCACATTAAGGACGCAGTAAAAAGGCTGGTAAAAAAATAATCAACATCCCCTTCTTTTCCATCCTCAAAGGGAACCATGCCTGGAACATCTAACCCATCAATAGGGCTGGCGCTTTCCGGAGGGGCTGCTCGCGGAATCGCCCATATCGCCGTCATAGACGCCCTTGAGCAGGAAGGAATCCCCATCCACGCCATCGCAGGCACGAGCGCCGGCAGCATCGTCGGCGCTCTCTATGCATCCGGCATGACGCCCTCGGAGATCAAGCGCGTTCTGCTCCATGCCAAATGGAAGGACATCCTTAAATTCACAATTCCCAAACGAGGGCTAATGTCGAGCGAGGGCATCTACCGCTTCATGGAAGATGTCCTCCCGGTCAAGAAATTTTCCTCCCTTTCCATCCCCTTTGCAGCCATCGCCACAGACCTGAGGACCGCCGAGAAGGTCGTTATAACGAGCGGTTCAATCGCGAGGGCGGTGCAGGCCAGCTGCAGTTTGCCTGTTATATTCACCCCCACCGAGATAAACAGGAAGGTTCTCGTTGACGGCGGCGTCGCCAGCCAAGTGCCCGTAAGAGCGGTGCGAGAAGAATTAAGGGCGAAGCAGGTAATTTCCGTCAATGTGAATTACAAAGCGCTGGAATTTGACGAGTACGACAATATCATAAAGATCGCGACCCATCTGTCCATGCTTTGGGCTTCGCGGAACTCGCGGGAAGAGGAAAAGCTCGCGGATGTGGCCATTCAGGTTAACGCGACCGGCATCGCTTTGTATGACTTGTCCAAGTCGCGTGAACTTCTACGGCGCGGCAGGAAGGCGGCCGAGGAGAAGCTGCCGGAGATAAGGAAATTGATTTAAAAGGCCTCCGGCCTCCTCCGCCTTTATCCGTGCAGACCCGAATGATCGGAGATGGGGATCGTCTTGATCGTTCAACTGATCAATGTTTGAACACCCGCTGACCGGTGAAGACCATCGTCACTTTAGGATTGGCCTCGTTACAGGCCGTGATGGCATCGAAATCGCGATCAGAGCCGCCGGGCTGAACGATCGCCGATATCCCCTCCTTGATACCCACATCAACACCGTCCCTGAACGGGAAGAAGGCGTCCGAGACCATGACGGACCCGGTGAGGCCGCCCTTGTCCTTCTTGGTCAATTCGTCGATCTCGCGGAGAGCGGCTTTATCCCTTTTCCCCTGGCTCGCCTCGAGTTCGAACTGCTTGTACGGGATGCCATGCTTCCTGAAGCAAAGGGCGTCGGCATATTTCGTATAGGCCTTGAAGATGGCTATTTCGGCCACGCCGACCCGGTCCTGCTCGCCCGTCCCGATGCCTACGGTGACACCGTCCTTCACATAGATGACCGAGTTCGATGTGATCCCCTGCTCCACATTCCAGCCGAACAGCATGTCGTCATACTCCGCGTTGGTCGGTCTCCGTTCAATCTTATATTCCTTCCCCTTGTATGTAGTCTTCGCCTCCTGGAAATCCTCTTTTCTTCTTATCTTATTCGCCTGTGACTGCTGGACGATAAGGCCGCCGTCGATGAGTGCTTTGAACTCGACAAAGTTCTTGTCCCGGTATTTCGCAAGCTCACTGATCTTCTCGAGGCGAATGATGCGAAGGTTCTTCCGCTTTGAGAGAATTTCGACCGCGCCGTCCTCATAATCCGGCGCAGCAACGACTTCCAGGTAGTTTGCGCTCGCCATTTGAGCAGTCTGCCTGTCGATGGGCCTGTTGACGGCCAGACAGCCGCCGAAGGCGGCGATGCGGTCGGCCATGTTCGCCCTGTCGTAGGCCTCCGCAATGGTCCCGCCATGGGCGACGCCGCAGGGGTTATTATGCTTCATGATGGCGGCTGCCGGACGATCCATTAGGAACTTCAGGATGTTGAGGGCATTGTCGAGGTCCGTGAAGTTCGTCTTGCCGGGGTGCTTGCCTGCCTGGATCATCTGCTCTTCGGTGATGCTGCTCACGAGCCCGTTGCCCGGTTCGATAAATTTGACGCCGGCAAGCACGAGATTGCCGGCGGCCAGCTCGTACATGGCTGCCTGCTGGTCTGGATTCTCTCCGTACCGAAGGCCCTTCTCGATCAGTTCTCCCGTGGTTTCGTCGGACAGTTTCCATGCCCTTTTTCTGTACACGAGCTTCTGATCGCCGAACCAAACGGTCATTTCAGGCGGAAAATTATCAGCCATAATGGTCTTGTACATTTTCTTGATATCAGACACGGAAACCCTCCCTATGATGCGTGGAGCCAACATTTCACGGCTCGTGCTCGTGAGATCGCGCTACCTGCTATTGGCAGCGAACGATGACCTATCCTCCCTGATCCGTGACCCGATAGCTGCCGGCCGTGGGACCCTTGCATTACACTTTGTCCAGGGACTTCTGGCCGAGCAAGCCCGAAGGGCGAATGATAAGGGTAATGATAAGGACCAGAAAGGCGAAGGCGTCCTTGTAGACGCTCGAGATATAGCTTGCGCCGAAATTTTCAATGAGGCCGAGCATGAACCCGCCCAGCATGGCTCCAGGGATGCTGCCGATCCCGCCAAGCACCGCGGCGGTGAATGCCTTGATACCGGCCACATAGCCCATGAAGAAATGCACCACGCCGTAATAGAGCGTCACCATCACCCCGGCCACGGCAGCAAGCGCTGATCCGATCATGAACGTTACTGAAATGACCTGATTGATATTGATCCCGACAAGGCCGGCCATTACCCGGTCTTGCGATGTGGCGCGCATGGCCTTGCCTATCCTGGTTTTGGCTACAAATAAATTGAGGACGACCATGAGCAGGATTGAGGCTATCAGAATGAAGATCTGCACAGGCGATACGATGGCGCCGAATAAGGTAAAACCCTCAGAAGGAAGAAGAGGGGGCAGGTTCTTGTACTCCTTCCCCTGCGTGAGCATCACAAAGTTCTGAAGAATGATCGACACACCCACGGCACTGATGAGCGGAGCGAGCTTTACCGCCTGCCGGAGAGGACGGTACGCGGCACGCTCGATGGCTGCGCCGTAGGCAGCGCAGAAAAACATGGGAACGAGGATCGAGATAAAGATCGTAAGGGCGAGGCTGTAGGCTGGGAGCCCGGCTGCGGTCAGCAATCCGAGGACGATGATCCCGAGATAGGCCCCGAGCATATACACCTCACCATGGGCGAAGTTGATAAGCTGGAGGATGCCGTAGACCATTGTATACCCGAGCGCGATGAGCGCATACACCGCACCCAGGGTAAGGCCATTGATAAGCTGTTGTATAAACATAACCGCGGAGTGATAAAGAAAATATTCAGGATAAAGGCGTTTACTCCATATCCACGTTCATGGTGCTCTTGCTATCTTGCGATCTAATCACGGTAACTGCTCGAACCTTCCGTTTTTCACCTGCCACACCACATAGGGCGCTTTGGTCACGTCGCCGTTCTGGTCAAACGCAATGTCGCCGAACGCGCCATGGAAGATCGTCCTGGAAATGAACTCCGCGAGCTTGCTTCCATCCGTGGTCCCGGTCTCTGCAATGGATGTAAGAATGATATTTGCCGCATCATAAGCGTATATTGAATAGGGGCCGGGATCACCGTAGCGGGCTTTGTATCTTTCCAGGAATGCTTTCGCCGACGAGAGGCCGGCCGGCTCCCGACCGAACGTTACGTAGGTGCCTTCGGCCGACTTGCCGGCGATGCTGATGAAGGTGGGGTCAAATACGCCGTCCCCGGTCATCATGGGGATGTTCATGCCGATCTCCTTCGCCTGTCTCACGAGCCTGCCAGCTTCAGGATAGATGCCTCCGAAGAAATAGAGCTCCGGTTTGTTCTCCTTGATCGTCGTGAGCACGGCCTTGTAATCGGGGTCACGCTGGATGATCCCGCCGTAATAAACGACCTGGATCTTGTCACCGAGGGCCTTCTTGAAGAAGTCGGCCAGCCCCTGGCCGTATGCGGTCTTGTCATGGATGATGGCGACTCTCTTGGGATGGAGCGTTTTCAACACAAATTCAGCGGCCACCCGGCCCTGCTGGTCATCGGTTCCGCAGACGCGGAAAACCCTTTTGAAGCCCTGCAAGGTCAGCTGAGGGTTCGTCGTAGCCGGCGAGATCATGACGACGTTCGCGTCACTGTAATATTTCGATGCGGGGATCGAACAGCTCGAATTCCAGTGGCCGACGACAGCAACGATCTTCTGGTTGATGAACTTGTTCGCGATAGACACTGCCTGTTTGGGATCGGCCTGGTCATCGCCCGCGAGCATCACGATCTTTTTCCCCAGGACTCCTCCCTTTTCGTTCCACTCTGTCACGGCAAGCTCTACGGCATTCCTGAGATCCACGCCCATTTTGCTCTGGTCGCCGGTCATCGGCCCCGCTGCTCCGATCCTGATCACCTGATCATCCTGACGGGTACAACTGGAAGCCGCGAGTACCGCAACAAACGCGATGAAAACAAACTTAGTCAACCTGTTCATCATTCATCCCCTCCCGACTCCCGGCTCCAGATTTTTGCTGCGCCGAATTTTCCGCATCAGCTCTTCTGCCGCGGCCTTTCTGTCAGGCGCGTAAAGGATAGCTGATATTACCGCCACTCCATCCGCGCCGGCAGCTATCACCTTATCGACGTTTCCGTGCGTGATGCCGCCGATAGCGAAGACGGGCACCGCGACGGTCCTTTTGATCACGGGTATCATTTCGATCCCTTGAACTGGTCCAGCGTCTTTTGTCGAAGTCCGGAATATAGGCCCGAATCCTATGTAGTCGGCGCCTCCGGCCTCTGCGTCCTTCGCCTGCTCGGGGTTATGTGTCGAGACACCGATGAGTTTACCGCTCCCCAGCAGGCCCCTGGCATGCTCTATCTGCAGGTCATCCTGTCCCAGGTGGACCCCGTCCGCGTCCACCGCAAGCGCGATATCCGCGTGGTCATTTACGATAAATAGGGCCCCTGCCCCCCGCGCCAGGAGGGCCAGCCGCATTGACGTCTCGTAGATTTCACGCCTTGTCCCGCTTTTGTTTCGATATTGGAAAAACCTCACGCCTGCGGCAAGGGCCTGTGACATGGCCTGCGCGGGATCGGCGCGAAGCACTGCCTGGTCAAGGATCAGGCAGAGCCCGCTGAGCTCATTTGGCCGGGTTATTGTATCTCTCCATGAATTTCGTTGATATGTCCCCGTGCTGGAAATCAGGGTCTGCGAGTATCTTCATGTGCATGGGGATCGTGGTCTTTACCCCTTCGACGATGAACTCATCGAGCGCCCGCTGCATTCTCCTGATCGCATCATCACGCGTGTCCGCATGCACGATAAGCTTCGCTATCATGGAATCGTAGTACGGCGGGATGACGTACTGGGTGTAGGCGAATGTATCCACGCGTACACCGGGGCCGCCGGGAGGATTGAACGCGGTGATGGTGCCCGGCGAAGGGGTGAATTTATCCGGGCATTCCGCGTTGATCCTGCACTCGATGCTGTGACCTTTGATCCTGATGTCTTTCTGGGCGAAGGAAAGCGGCAGGCCGGCCGCTATGCGGATCTGCTCTTTCACGAGATCAATGCCTGTCACCATTTCGGTGACGGGATGTTCGACCTGGATCCTGGTGTTCATCTCCATGAAATAGAAGTTCATGTCCTCATCCATGAGGAACTCTATCGTGCCCGCGTTGCGGTACTTCACGCTTTTGGACACTGCCACTGCCATCTCACCCATCTGCTTCCGAAGACCGTCGTCGACGATGACCGAGGGGGCCTCTTCAATGAGCTTCTGATGTCTCCGCTGGATAGAACACTCCCGCTCGCCCAGATAGACCGTATTGCCCTGTTCGTCGGCCATGATCTGGATCTCGATGTGACGCGGCTGGAGTATGTATTTCTCTATGTACACATCAGCGTTGCTGAAGGCCGCAAGGGCTTCGGCTTGCGCCATGACAAAGGCGTTGGCGAAGTCCGCTTCGTTCATCACGACGCGCATGCCTTTGCCCCCGCCACCGGCCGCGGCCTTGACGATCACCGGGAATCCGAGCTCTCGCGCGATCTCTATGGCGCTGTTTTCCTCGGTCACCGCGCCGTTGCTCCCTGGCAGGACGGGGACGCCCGCCTTCTGCGCCGTCTCCCTGGCCTTGGCCTTATCCCCCATGAGCTTTATGCTCTCCGGGCTCGGACCGATGAAGCGAATTCCGGTTGAGTTGCATACCTCGGCAAAGCTGGCATTCTCGGCCAGGAAGCCGTAGCCCGGATGGATGGCTTCGGTATCGGTGATCTCGGCGGCACTTATGATGCTCGGAACGTTGAGATAGCTGTCAGCGCTTTTGGGCGGCCCGATGCACACGCTCTCATCAGCAAAACGCACGTGAAGGGAGTCCGCATCCGCAGTGGAATGAACGGCAACGGTTTTGATGCCCATCTCCTTGCACGCCCGTATGATACGGAGCGCTATCTCGCCCCGGTTGGCGATTAGTATTTTCTTAAACACTCAGACACCTCAATGGAGATCATGTTTCATTTTTTTTTGAGACCTCATTCCAAGTCGGTCTACCTTAATTTGGATCGTGAACCTGGGATATCCCCCACTCGTGCGGCGTCATGCCGGTTCGATCACGAAGAGAGGCTGCCCGTATTCCACCGGCTGTCCGTTCTCGACAAGGATCTGAACGATCTTGCCGGTTGTTTCGGATTCGATCTCGTTCATGAGCTTCATGGCCTCGATGATGCAGAGGACCTGCCCTTTTTTCACGATATCGCCGGCTTCGACATAGGGAGGCTTTTCCGGCGAACTGGCCCGGTAGAACGTCCCGACGATGGGCGAGGTCACTTTGATCTGGTTTGTTCCTGCCGGTTCAGGCTGCGGTTCAGTCGGGGGAAGCTGCGGCTCGGGAATCGCGGGGGCAACAATCGCCGCCGGAGGATACTCCATGCGCGGCATGGCGGGATGGAACGTGACGTCACCGCCTTTCCTGAGTCTCACCTTCACGCCGGAACGTTCGATCTCGAGTTCCGATATGTCGGTATTTTTCAGCATCTCTATCAGTTCCTTGAGCTCTTTCAGGTTCATGATCACTCCTTTTCCGCGTCGCAGTATTGATAGTGATGGAGACTCACTTTTTGACCCGTTCGATGAAGGTCCCCGTACGCGTGTCGACCTTTATCACATCTCCTTCGTTCAGATAGAACGGCACCTTGACTATCGCGCCGGTCTCGAGTGTCGCCGGCTTTGAACCTCCTGATGCCGTATCGCCGCGTACGCCCGGGTCGGTCTTGGCGATCGCAAGCTCTACGAACATCGGCACGTCGATATTAATGGGGCGTCCCTTGTAGTAGAGCACTTTGATCTCCATGTTCTCCTTGAGATAATTGATGCTTTCGCCGAGCTGCTGCTCGCTCATGCTTATCTGCTCGTAGCTGCTGGTGTCCATGAACACGCGGTCCTTGTCCGCCGAATAGAGGTACTGCATGGTTTTTTCTTCCAGTTCGGGCACTTCAACCTTCTCGCCCGACCTGAACGTCCGGTCGATCACATTGCCCGACTTAAGACTTTTCATCTTGGTCCTTACGAACGCTCCGCCCTTGCCGGGCTTCACGTGCTGAAACTCTACGATCACGTAGGGTTCCCCGTCGATCTCTATTTTCAATCCGTTCCTGAACTCCGCTGTAGATACAGGCACCTTCTTACTACCTCCCTTTCGTCATCGACAATGACACTATTTTTGTTCTTTAAGGCTCACCCGATCCTTCAAGCCCCTACAAGCTCCTTAGACCGTCCAATTCCCTCGGCAGCGTCGTCAGCACTTTTGCCCCTCTCTCCGTCACCAGCACCATGTCCTCGATCCGGACGCCGCCCCAGTCCGGGATATAGACTCCCGGCTCGACGGTGAATACCATATCCTGCGCGACAGAGTCGCGGGAAAGAGGCGACACAGAAGGCGCTTCGTGGACCATGAGGCCGATGCCATGGCCGGTTCCGTGGCCGAAATGACTTCCGTGATTTGCTTTTTTAATGACATCCCGCGCCGCGTCATCCACGGATTTGCAGCTGACGCCGGGACGCACGCTCTTTATCGCGGCCAACTGCGCTTCCTGGACAAGACCGTGAATCTCCAGCTGCCTGGCCGACGGCCGGCCCAGGCAGAAGGTTCGGGTGATATCGCAGAAGTATCCGCCTGCCTCTGCGCCGAAGTCGAAGGTCACGAGGTCGCCGGCTTTGATGCGCCGGTCCGTCACCGAGGCGTGCGGCATGGCCCCGTTTCTGCCCGATGCCACAATAGTGTCAAATGCCGCCTTACGGGCGCCTTTTTCGCGCATCAGACATTCGAGCGTGAACGCGAGTCTGCGCTCGCGAGCTCCGGGCCGGATATATTTTTTCAATTCCCGAAAAGATTCTTCTGCCCGTCTGATAGCCTTGCGGATGCTTGCGAGTTCCTGTTTGTCTTTCCGCTTCCTGAGTTCCCCCACGATATCTCGGTGCCCTCTCGGCTTCAGCCCCCGTTTCCTGAGCTTCTTCAGCTCTTCTATGGTGAGCGAAGATTCATCGAACCAGAGCGAATCTATGCCTGCGCTCAGAGCGGTCTCCTGCAGCGCCGTGGGAAAATCCGTCTTCTGGATCAGGATCGTCGTTCCCGAGGTCTCCCGGCGGGACTGGAGTTTGTATCGGAAATCCGTGATCAGCCACGACCTTCCGGGAGTGACCAGGAAGGAGCCTGCGGAACCAGTGAAACCGGTGAGATAGCGGACATTCTCCCGCTTCGTCACGAGAAGCGCATCGACGCCTTCTGCCTTCATGAGCCGCCTGAGGTTGTCGATGCGGTCCGGTTTGGGCCTCTTCATCATCGTTTCTTTGCGCCGCCCTTCACGAGCGCAGCAGCGGCCCGGAGCGCGAGAAGGTAGCTGTCGGGGCCGAAGCCGGTGATCTGTCCCACGGCAACGCCGGAAATATACGAATGCTTCCTGAATTCCTCGCGCCGGTAGATGTTGGAGATATGGGTCTCGACGGTCGGGATGCCCGTCGAGGAGATAGCATCGCGGAGCGCAACGCTCGTGTGCGTATAAGCACCGGGATTGATAACGATCGCCTGGTACTCGCCCATGGCGTCCTGGATCTTCTGCACCAGCTCGCCTTCATGGTTCGACTGGAAGAAGGACACCTCGACACCGAGTTCTCCGGCGAGCGAGGAGAGTCGCCTCTCGATGTCGTCGAGCGTGAAGTTTCCATAGATATCCGGCTCTCGTTTTCCGAGCAGATTCAGGTTTGGTCCATGTATCACGAGTATCTTCAAGAAGACCCCTTACAAAACAAAAAACTGCCTGAGGCAGTTTCAGATGCAGTGCAGATCGAAAAAACTCTGCAATCAGAACTCTTTGAGCAGCTTGGGGACCGACATTCTGAGGAGGAATCTCCCCTTGCCGAAGTTCCCTCCCGGCTTTATGATAAGCACGAAAAAATACTCGTCGTTGAGCCGCCGCAGCATGATCATGGCCTTATCAGCGATGACCGTGACTTCATTCGTGGAACCTAGCTGTGCGGACTGCGAACCTTTTTCTATTTCCTTCAGAAGGGCGGAATATTCCACGGTCATGGACTGGAGATCCATCTCGCTGCTCACGGAATACTCTTCAACCGGGATGCCGTCGAGCCCGACGACAAGCGCACCCAGCGCCCCTTCCGTACCATTGACTACATTTTTCAGGATATCGGAAAAGGGCATCTATTTCTCCTTCTTGATATTTTTAAGCCAGTTTTCCAGCCTGTCTATGGTCTCTTTCCGGCCGGCCATCGGGGACTTCATCATGGGTGGCGCTTTCTTCTCAAGCGGCTCGTGCTTTTCTGCAGCTTGAGGAGGCACATATTCTACAGGTTCAAAACCAGTTTCTAAAGGCTTTGGTGGTGTGACGTCAGGTACCGTTTCGACTGTGAGGCCGCTCCCGGTCTCAGCGGGTTTTCCCGGTCCTCCTAAGACAATTACCTCTTCGCTGGCGGTGGTGACTGGTGTGCCATCTATCTTTAATTCTCCAGTGCGTTCAGCCTCGCTGGCCATGGCCCGCACGTGCGCCAATTTGTCTTTTAATTTCTGGCTGTCCGGATTGTCGGTCAGCATCCGCTGGTATATGTCTATTGCTTTTTCGAAAAATCCCTGGGCTATATAGAGCTCGGCCAGCGTATCCGTGGTGAAATCGTCACCCTTCTGGGAGGCCGCTTCCGGGACTTTCAGGGCAGGTTCCGTCTCGACCTGCGCGGGTTCAGCGGTAGCGGCACGGGACGTTGGTATACCCTGGCCCGGCTCGGCCGTATCGAAGGTAATTTCCGCAGGCTCTTCCTGCATTGGAGCCGGGCCGGTCCCTTGTCCCTGTTCGGCCAGAAAATCAAATTCTCCAGCCGACACCTTCTTTTCACCTTGCTCTGCAGCCTCTGGAGGTATCTCCTCCATCTTCTGACCCGCGATCCCCGTTGCGAGGTCTCCGTGCCCCTGCAGTTCAACGTCCAATGGTTCAACAACGAGAACTTCCTCGGGTTCTTCCGGTTTCACGGCAGACATCGCCGGCGCCCGGGGGGGTTCGGGTGCTTTTGGGGCCGGCCTGGGTTCTACCTGCGCCTTTACGGGCGCTGACTTGGCAGGTTTATCTGTCGTCGGCTGCTTCGGTTTGAGCAGTCGCTCTTTGACATCTCGACCGGCTTCGACATCTGAAGCCAGCGCTGCCAGTTCCTCGTCTCCGGGGTTGAGAGAAAGTGCCATCTTGTAGTGCTTCAGCGCATCGGCGGGCCTGTCCTGGAGTACATAGAGATCACCGAGTTTTCGATGGGCCATCAGATTGTCAGGGATCGTCCTCGCAACCTCTTCAAATTCTTTCTGTGCTCCGGCCAAATCCCCTTTTTCGAACAGAAGCCTGCCAAGGAACGATCTGGCAGTGACATATTCCGGGTTGTTCTTGAGGCCCTCCATTAGCACATGGATGGACATCTCTAGGTCCCCAGCCTTTTTGTACTCTTCGGCGAGCGGCACAAAAAGCTTGGACTTCGGGTCTTTTAAAATACGCTCCGTTAACTTAGCTATTTCGGAGGTCTCTTTATCCATAATTTGCGCAACATGCCAAAATCCTTGCAAATTTTACCAAAAAAAGTGGACAAAAGTCAAGGTAAAAACCTTTAATTTGCCTTGAGTTCTAGGATTTTATCCAAAATATGCGCTGCGATTTCGGACTTGGGCATCACCGGCAATTCTGTTTCCGTTCCGTTTCGGTCTATAATGGTGACCGCGTTCGTATCAGCGCCAAAACCGGCACCTGCCTTCATCAGATCATTAGCCACGATCATGTCAAGGTTCTTCTCCTGAAGTTTCTTAAGGGCGTTTTGGCGGATATTGTCCGTTTCAGCGGCAAAACCTACTAGGAATCGTTTGCTCGCAGCTTTGCCGAGTTCCAGGAGGATATCCCTGGTAGGTTCAAGATGCAGAATGGTAGGCGCTTCCTGTTTCTTGATTTTGCGGTCCGTGAAGGTGGCGGTTTTGAAATCTGATACCGCTGCCGCCATGATGACTATTTGTGTCCCCCCGATATGCCCCATGACGGCACGGTACATGTCATCTGCTGAGAGGACCTGAACGGTTTTTACGCCGTATGGCGGCGGGAGATCGGAGGGCCCGCTGATCAGAACGACCTGCGCCCCTCTGTCTCGCGCGGCGGCCGCTATGGCATAGCCCATCTTTCCGCTGGAGGGGTTGCTGATAAACCGCACGGTATCGATCGGTTCCCGCGTTGGACCTGCCGTCACAAGGATGGTGACGCCTGTGAAATCCTGTGACGCCAGCATCGAGGACACTTCCTGGACGATCCTCAGAGGGTCTGCGAGCCTCCCCTGTCCGGTCGTGCCGCAGGCAAGAGGACCGGCTTCCGGCTCTATGAACCGCACTCCCTGTTCCTTGAGAAGCTGGATGTTTCTGCGCAGCGCGGGATTCCGGTACATCCTGTCGTTCATGGCAGGCGCCATCATGACGGGGCACTCTAGGGCCATGAGGGCCGAGGTCAGCGCATCATCGGCAATTCCGGCTGCGGCCTTGCCGATGACGTTGGCCGTCGCAGGCGCGATGAGCGCAAGGTCTAGGTTCGCCGAGACATCGATATGGCCGATACTGCTCTTCCCCCAATCGAGGAACTCATCACAGAGCACTGGCCTTCCGCTCAGAGCCTCGAACGTCAGGGGCGCAACAAAACGTGTGGCGTTCTTCGTCATCACCACGCGCACGTCGGCACCCGACTCTTTTAGCCGGCGCAGGACGTCAACGGCCTTATACGCGGCGATACTGCCAGTTACCCCGAGCAGGATCCTTTTTCCGGAAAGCATGTTTCGCTGCTCCCCCGACTATTCTTCCGGTTCGTCCGACTCTTCACCGAGTGCGTCTTCAGCCCCGGGCGATTCGTCGCCGTTGCCTTCCGGAAGCCGAGACTCCTCAGATTCTTCCTCACCCTGCGTCTCTGAAAGATACGCGCTGAGCTCCTTCCGAATCTCCTCTTCCTTGGCGGAGAGCTGTTCCTCCAGTCGGGCCTGCTCTTCCCGCTTCCGGAACTCCTCCTTCGCCTTATTGGCCTCTTCCCCCATCAGGATCTTGAATTTCCCGACAAGGCTCTCTTCAAGAGCGATCGTCGTATCCTTTATTGACCTTGTTGCGACCTGCATCGGGGCGCCTGCAGACAGTTGTCTCACCCTCTGGGCCGCAACATGGACCAGACGGAACTTGGTGTCGGCGATATCGTCCTTCATCTCGATGGGCAGCGATATTATGTCTTCAGCGTTTTTTTGCATCGTTCACCTCCCGGTGGAATAAATAGTATGGTTTTGTGTCAGAACATGCCTTCTATCCATGTTCGATCGATCATCCTGGTCCGGCACCGCTCGGCAATGACGACGGCGCGTAGTTCGGCAAGCGCCCGCTCGAAATCCCTGTTGATGATGATATAGTCATACATGGCGTAATCCTTGATCTCGTCCCGAGCCCGAAGCATTCTCCTTTTGATCTCATCTTCGTGATCCGACTTACGGTTCCGGAGCCGTTCTTCCAGTATCTCCAGTGACGGCGGCATGATGAATATGAAGACCGATTCACCATACTTTTCCTTGATCTGCTTGGCTCCCTGGGTGTCAATGTCGAGGATCACATCGATCCCCTCTGTACGCATTTCATCGAGCACCCGTCTCGACGTTCCGTAGAGATGGGAATGCACGCGCGCCCATTCCGCGAAATCGCCTGCCTGGACCATGTTCCGGAAGCGCTCTTCCGTGGCGAAATTGTACTCCCTCCCGTCGATCTCTCCGGGTCTGGGTTTCCGGGTGGTGTAGGAGATAGAGTGCCTGAGGTTTTCGAGTGAGTCCGTAAGCGCCTTGCACAGGGTGGTCTTCCCGGCGCCCGAAGGGGCCGAGATTACAAAGAGCAGCCCGTCTTTCCTCTTCATTCTTCCCCTCGACCGGAAAATCTCTGCATGAGCGTTTCGACCTGCACGGCCGACAGTATGACATGGTCGCTGTCGGTGATGATAATCGACCGCGTTTTTCTTCCTTGGGTGGCGTCGAGCAGCATCTTCCGCTCCTTGGCATCGTCCTTGATCCGGCGCATCGGAGCTGATTCAGGCGACAGGACCGCGACAACTTTCGAGGCCATCACCATGTTACCGTACCCGATATTGACGAGCTGGTTCGCCATAGTCTTTACTCGATGTTCTGGACCTGTTCCCGGATCTTTTCCAGTTCCGCCTTGATGTTCACCACGCTCAATGATATCTGCGCATCCATGGCCTTCGACGCGATGGTGTTCGTCTCTCGCCCCATCTCCTGCAGGAGAAAATCAAGTTTTCTGCCGACCGCCTCGGACGGGTCCGCGAGCAGGGCCCGAAACTGCCTCATATGGCTTCCCAGGCGCGTGAGCTCCTCCGTCACGTCGGTGCGTTCTGCCAGAATGGCTATTTCCTGCGCCAGCCGTACGGGGTCCGGCTGTTCATGGAGAAGTTTTGCCAGGACATCAGACATCCTCTTCCGCGCTGCCTCCACCGACGCCGGCGCAAGTTCATGGATGGCGGCAAGCAATCTGTCGATGGTCTCGAGCCGTCCCGAGATGTCGCGGGCGAGCGCCCTGCCTTCTTCGGCCCGCATGCCTTCAAGCCCCTTGAGGGCATGGGTGAGACCGTCGGCAAGCGCCTGCCATACGGCCTCCATATTCTCTTTCACCTCGGTCAGCGAGAAGAGGTCTTGAAATCCCGCCAGGAAGGACAGATCGACGTCGCCGCCAAGTCCGAAGCGCGCCTTCAGATCGCGGAGCGCCGCAACATACTGCCCAGCCAGCGTTTCATCGACGACGAGCCTGCCGGCGCCCTCTTTTTCGCCGTTTCGGGTGATGTAGACGTCGAAGCGGCCCCGGGAAAAGCGGTCCTGAACGCTTTTTCTGATACGCTGTTCGAGCACCGAGAACTCCCTCGGCGCCTTTACCTGAATATCGATATAGCGGTTATTCACCGAGCGGACTTCTATGGTAAAGTGTCTGCCGGCATCGCTCATTTCGCTCCGGCCATATCCCGTCATGCTGCGGATCACCAGCACACCACCTTGTTCACGGCAGAAATACTACGCTACCGGGCTGTATTTGTCAAACTCACCGTATGACGCCCCGCTACGGCAGGGACTGCATGAAACCTTCTTCGACCACCGGCTCAAAATGAAACGTTCTAACATAGGCGCCCCACAGAAAGTTCACCTCGACGTCCCATCCGCCTTTTGTGCTTATCTTCATCTTGCGTCTTTCCATGTCTCTGTGGAGGACGAAACTGTCCTGCGTGAGCGGCAGGTCAAGCTCTTTTGCCTTATTTTCTAGATCCTTCAGTATTTCTTCGTCTTTCAGCACCTGGGCTACGCTGGCTTTCGTCTTCATTTCGTCTTCCATCTTAGCATAATCCATGTATGGCGGTATCACTTTGACGGCGACATGCACGGCGAGGAACAAAAAAAGAAACCACAAGAACACCTTGAATCTGCTCGCTCCGTTCTGATTCGCGAGAATGCCCATTGGAGTCCCCTCCTGGCCCTACTTGATCAGCTTTCCTATCCGCTCCCATCTTACCCAACGGCCGTCCCCATCCCATGACCAGTAAATGACGAATGCCCGGCCGAGAATTTTGTTGAATTTGACGAATCCCCATACGCGGCTATCCTGGCTGTTGTCGCGGTTGTCTCCCATAACAAACACAGAATCCCTGGGCACAAGCCAGGGGCCTTCGTTTTTGTGGGACTGGTCAATAAGGTATTGGATCCTGTGTTCGACCGTTCCGAGCTGCTCCTCGTAAAACGCCGGCTTGCCGAACGATGGCCCCTCCTCAACGCTGCTATCCGCAGGGGGCCCGGTCGACGTTATGAGAACGGCCTGGTCATTGATATACAGCTTGCCGCTTATGATCTGCAGTTTATCTCCCGGCAGACCGACCACGCGCTTGATGAAGTTCTTGTCCTCGTTCTCAGGATATTTGAAGACGATGATCTCGCCGCGCTTCGGGACCTGCCAGGAGAAGATCCTGCTGTCCATGAAGGGTATCCGCGGGCCATAAACGAACTTGTTTACGAGCAGATGGTCGCCGATCGTGAGCGTTGGGATCATGGACCCCGACGGGATCTTGAACGCTTCCACGATGAACTGCCTGATGAACAGCGCGACGATCGCCGCGATCAGAAAAGGCTCTATCCACTCCTTGTAAAATGATTTTTTCTTCGTGATTTCCTGCTTAGTCTCAGACATCATGCCTCCAACAGCGGATCACCGCATCAAGAACGCCGAAATTAATGCTATACACTGGAACCTTACCCTCACTATTGTGGACTTTTCAGCTTCGCCCTTTGACCTGTCTATTCTCCCACCTTCAGCACCGCAAGGAACGCCTCCTGCGGAAGTTCCACGCTGCCTACCTGTTTCATCCTCTTCTTGCCTTCCTTCTGCTTTTCGAGGAGCTTGCGTTTTCTCGTGATATCGCCTCCGTAACACTTTGCGGTCACATTCTTGCGGAGCGCCTTCACCGTCTCGCGTGAGATGATCTTGGACCCGATCGCCGCCTGGATGATCACCTCATACAGCTGCCGAGGGATCACCTCTTTCAGCTTTTCGGCAAGTTGTCTGCCCCGGACAGCTGCCTTGTCGCGGTGCGTGATGAGCGACAGCGCATCCACTGGCTCGCCGTTCAGCAGCATATCGAGTTTCACGAGATCCGACTCAACATAGCCCGAAAGCTCGTAGTCGAGCGACGCGTACCCTTTGGTCAGTGACTTGAGCCGGTCGTAGAAATCCATTACGATCTCGTTGAGCGGCAGGTCGTACGTGATCAGCACACGGTCCTTCGTGATGTACTCTATCTCCTTCTGGGTCCCCCTCCGCTCCTGGCAGAGGGCGATGAGCGAACCCACATACTGCTCCGGAGTGATGATCGAGGCCACGATAAAGGGCTCCTCGATGCGCTGGATGTCCTGGACCTTCGGCAGCTTGGCCGGATTGTCGACCATCACGATATCGCCGTCGTTCTTCGTCACGCGGTAGACGACCGTCGGCGCCGTGGGGATGAGCGAGAGCTTGAACTCGCGCTCGAGCCGCTCCTTGATGATATCCATGTGCAGGAGGCCGAGGAACCCGCAGCGGAACCCGAACCCGAGGGCGAGCGACGTCTCCGGCTCATAGCTGAATGACGAGTCGTTCAGCCTCAGTTTTTCGAGTGCGTCCCGGAGGTCCTCGTAATCATCGCTGTTCACCGGGTAGATGCCTGCGAAGACCATGGGCTTCACATCCTTGTATCCCGGAAGCGGCGCGTCCGCAGGTCGGTCGGCATCCATGATCGTATCGCCGATCTTCGCGTCCGAGACCCGCTTGATGCCGGCGATGATGTAGCCCACCTCGCCCTGCGACAGCTCCGGCGTCTCCTGCATCTTCGGCGTGAAGACCCCGACGGATTGAACTTCGTACACTGCGGCGGTCGAGTAGAGCTTGACCTTCTGCTTAGGCCGCACCGTCCCGTCGACTACCCGCACAAGGATGACCACTCCCTGATAGGTGTCATACCAGGAATCGAACAGCAGCGCCCGAAGCGGAGCATCCGGGCTTCCGGACGGCGACGGGATATGCTTCACGACTGCCTCGAGGATATCTTTGGTCCCGATGCCTTCCTTGGCGCTCGCCGGAATGGCGCCGGAGGAGTCGAGCCCGACGACCTCCTCGATCTGCCGTTTTACATCCTCGATGTTCGCGCTCGGCAGGTCGATCTTATTGATAACGGGGACCATCTCGAGATTGTGGTCGATCGCAAGATAGGCGTTGGCCAGTGTCTGGGCCTCCACCCCCTGGGACGCATCCACCACGAGGAGCGCTCCCTCACAGGCCGCCATGCTGCGCGAAACCTCGTAGGTGAAGTCCACGTGGCCAGGGGTGTCGATCAGGTTCAACACATACTCCTTGCCGTCCGATGCCTTATAGCGGAGGCGCACGGCGTGGGCCTTGATGGTGATGCCCCGCTCACGCTCGAGGTCCATGTCATCGAGCACCTGGTCGCCGCCAGCAGCCTGCATTTCCCGATCCGAAAGCGCGCCGGTATATTCAAGAATCCTGTCGGCAAGAGTGGACTTGCCGTGGTCGATATGCGCAATAATGCAGAAATTCCTGATATTCGTACTTGCCATAACCCCTGAGATCCCGCGTTCCAATTCTACAACGTTTGGATCATAGGCATGATGATCATCACGCTGAAACAGTATCTTCGGTCCTGACCCTCATCTGAAACCGCGATATTTCCCTCAACATCGTCCGGCACGATTCTCGAGCGCTACTGCGGCGGCACCTACCATGCCTGCGTCATCGCCCAGCGATGACGGCACGATCTCGGTCCGCTCAGCAGGGACCTGAAATGCCCGTTTCATGATCTCCTCATGCGTTGCCCCGATGAACAGCGACCATGCATCCTTGACCCCTCCGCCGATCACGACCCTCTCCGGGTTAAAGATGTTGATCAAGCTCGCGATGCCGATCCCGAGCATGCGGCCCATGTCCTTCATCACCCCTCGGGCGACTGCGTCTCCCTCGCGCGCCGCCTGATACACTTTTTCCGACGTGATGTCTTTAGCCGTCGCGGACAGATTGCGCTTTTCCAATTCTTCCCGGTAACTTCGCACTATGCCGCGTGCCGATGCGTACATTTCCAGGCAGCCGTTATTGCCGCAGGTGCACGATCTGCCGTCCGGAATGAGCGTCATGTGCCCTATCTCGCCGGCCATGCCGTCTGCTCCATGCCATACCTTGTTATCGAGGATGATACCGCCGCCCACACCTGTGCCCAAGGTAAGCAATATCATACTCGCGACATCGCGTCCCGCGCCGCGCCATTTCTCCCCGAGGGCCGCAGCATTGGCATCATTTTCGATAAAGACCGGGATATTGAGCGCCTTCTCCAGCTCGCTCTTCAGCGGGAGGTTGTTCCAATCAGGGAAGTTGGGAGACTTCACGACGATACCCTTGTTCACCAGTATAACGCCCGGTGCGCCGACACCGACGGAAGAAACTTCCATTCCATTCTGCGCACCTTTTTCTTTCTGCCGCTTGATGTTATCAATCAGCCTCGCTACAACTTTCATCCAGCCGTCGGCCGCCTGAGTTGCCTCCTTGTGCTTGTCGAGAATCTCTCCGTCGGGACTTACAAGGGCCGTCCTTAAATTCGTGCCCCCCAGGTCCACGCCTATCACAGCACGGTCCACGCCGTACCCTCCGTAACCGCCTAATTTATTTGGATTATTCCTAAAAGATAATTATTTTAACATACTATGGACTAAATGTAAATAATATTATTATTCAAACAGAAAGGACAGACGTGAAGATAAGGAAATTACCGCGAAAAGATCAGATAACACCAGTTCGCCAAAACGAGAGCGATCATTGCGGCCCTTGCAATGTTCTTTTCACGATCGGAAAGAATGATCCCGATGCGCGGGATGCCAAGAATCAGGGTAGTCAGACTGTAAAAAAATATAATGGAAGCAATGACAAGGCACAACGGGACCAGCGGGTTCAAACTAAGCGACGCGGAAAGCTCTCCATGGGCAAAATGCACAACCGAACGCGTGGCGCCACAGGTGGGGCACGGAACGCCCGTGAGACCTTTGAAAACGCAGGAAGGGGCAAACGAAAGTACGGGCACAAACCGCCCTACGAAGACCGCGAGCAAGGCAATGCCGCCATAAATGATGCCGAACTCTATTTGACCACGCATCCGCTCTTTCAGTATCAGGCGCATATCAGTATGCGTTTCACATCACTGCTGCATCTGCATGAAAGTGCCCAATGATACCGCTGCAGCGCCCACGAACAGCGCTATGGCGGCAAGAATCAGTCCACAGCAGACGACGATAGGGAAGAAGACCGCAATGGCCGCCTTTCCCCCCGTCGTCTCATGTGCTTCCCTGATCCCGATGATCGTGAGAACGATGGCCCACACCCCCGCGAAAATGCTTCCGCAAAAGGGGACGATGAGAAGAAGGTTCGTACTGGAACTGTAGGCTACCACTCTGAAGGTTGCCTCGAAGCCGGACCTCGCACCCTTGACCATCATAAGAAACAGGTGGAGAACCCCCGACCAGACAAAGAGCCAGAGAATGATCAGAAAAGGACTGAAGAAGGCCAGAGCGGCCATGCCGATTCCTCGGAACATGTTCTGCCCTGCAACGGTCTTCATCGCGGGGAACATGGTCTCCTGCATTGCACCCTGAAGCAGGACCTGCCAGAAATACGAGAACATAAGGCCGATCATCCCAACGATCAGAGCATACAGCAATGGGTCTGTAAGCCCGCCGGTGACCGGCATTTTCTTGAAAAATTCCGATGGCTGGAACAATGTGTCCCTGACGGTCGTAAAAAGCCCGGTGAAAAAACCCCGCGCTTCACGGTCCTCCCAAGGCGTCTTTTCCCTCGCCCCGGCAGGCGGCGCGGGTTCGGCAAGACTGGCTCCGCAGTGCGGGCAGAATGCCTGGCCTTCAGCTACCTCCTTGCCGCATTGGGAACAGAACATAGGCCCTCCTCGTTATGCATGGTCGTATTGAGCATTTTTAAGAAGTGTATCACAGAGACCGGAGAGAGACAAATGGATTTTTTCATGGGAATGACCAGGGGAAAGTGCCGCATCGCGCGAGAACGGGGCTACGTCGGATGCTGTTCGCCATGCGCAGGTGTGCGCCGTGCCCCGGCTACAAACCGCCGCATTCCGAAGGATCACCCTTGATCTTTTCGATCGTATGGGGGATGGCAGGAAGGATCACGGCAAGGTTTTCGCGCACAGCCCGGGGGCTGCCTGGGAGGTTCACGATCAGGGTGTGTTTCCTGATGCCGGCAATGGCCCGGGATATCATGGCGCGCGGCGTCTTTTTGAGGCTTTCGGCTCGCATGGCTTCCGCCATGCCTGGAAGCTCGCGGTCGATCACAGAAAGCGTGGCCTCCGGCGTCACATCCCGCGGGGCCACGCCTGTACCGCCGGTCGTGATGATGAGATCGACGTTTCCAGCGTCACATAATCTTATCAATAGGTCGATGATTCCCGATTTTTCATCCGGCAGGATGTCGTAGTGAACGACAGAGGCGCCGATGCCGGCGATCATCTCGCGGATAATCGGACCGCTCTCGTCAAGCCGCTCTCCCGATGCGCCTTTGTCGCTCAGCGTGATAATTGCCGCACGGATCATGGTTCCCCCCCGTATTGGAACTGCGCAAATTCACAGGGTTGCCACATCTTCGGTTCTGCTCGCGGCCACCGCATTCCTGCCGGAGTCCTTGGCTTGATACAGTGCCTGGTCCGCCATCGCAACAAAGTCACGGGGAGAACCGACGGAATAGACAGCCACTCCGATGCTGATCGTAATCCGGATTGAACCGTAATGTCCCTGGAATTCTGTGTTCTCAATTGTCTTTCTCAGAACCTCCGCCCGGTACACCGCGCCTTCCAGGTGGGTATCCGGCATGACAATGGCAAATTCCTCGCCCCCGTATCGTGCGATGGTATCTGTTGTCCTGATGTGCTCCTTGAGCACTTTCGCGACCTCGCTGAGCACCGCATCTCCGGTGAGGTGGCCATACCTGTCATTTAGCTTTTTGAAATGGTCGATATCGATCATCATGAGCGAGAGATGTGAATACTTCCTCCGGGTAAGGCGTTTTATCTCCTTGTGAAGGAGCCCATCGAAGTGATGGCGATTATATACCTGAGTGAGGCTGTCCGTAATGGCAACCTGCGACAGCAGCCTGTTCGCGGCGAGAAGTTCCGACTTTTTTTCCTCAAGCTCCCTTTCTGTTTTGACCCGTTCGGTGATGTCCCGGATGACCTCGACCACGTAGAGCACCCTGCCGTCCTCGAGGATCGGCGCGCAGATGCTGTGGAGATGCCTTACCGTGCCGTCAGGCAGCTTGATACTGCACTGATGCTCAAACATCTTTCCTTCTTCAAACGCTTCCGGTATGCCTTTATGGGGGCAAGAACTTTTTTTCGTTCTTTCGGGCGGAATCCGTCCGGCGGCTGTTTTCAGCCATGGCAGCAATTCATATGCCCGGGGATTTATCTGAACGATCTTCAAGTCCCCGTCGATCAGGAGCACGCCCTCGGGCATGGCATCGAACATGGTCTGGAGTTCAGCTCGAAACCGCATGATCTCCTGATTCCGCGCTATTTCCTTTTCCTTTTCGAGATTGGCTGCATGCAGGGCGTTTATCCTGTCGAGCATGCTTACAAACCTCCGCTTGAGATCGGAGAGTTCATCGTCACCGGCAGTCGACAGCAGCACCTTCTCCTCCCCCGATTCGGCACGGACCATGGCGTCACGCAGTTCCCTGACCGGCCTGTATACGACGACTCTAAGCAGGATCATCAGCGCCACGATGAGCGCTGCAATCATGAACGCAGACCATATAAGAATGGTGTTGCGGCGTGAAGCAATGAGTTTTTCTCTGTCCTGAAGGGAAAAATCTATTCTGAGAATTCCGTTCAGCTTATTCTGATCTCCGTGGCATGTAATGCACTCGGACAGATTTGCTATCGGCGAGTAATAGGAGAGGTAATAAATCCCATTCCGCCGTTGGATATCGGCATGGTCACGATCGGACACGGTGTGAAGTATCTGCGGCGGAATCGGCAGATCAGGTTCCTTGCCGTTCCTTTCCGTTCCCGTGCGACGCAGCGCTTTCCCCTCTTCATTGTAAATGACGATGCCGGCAACGCCGAAAGTGTTTTGCACCCCTTCAATGATGTGTTGGACCTCGTCCTGGTGCTGCTTTCTCATCGCGGCCGCCACGCTCTCCTTGACCGACCGTGCCAGGGCCCCGAGATTCTGCTCCGAGTCCCGGATCGTGTCGGCCCGCATGGTCCGGATATCTGCATAGGTGAAAATCCCGATAATGCAGCAAAGGACGGCAATGAGGGATATGATGATCTTTAGTTCAAGCCTTTTTTTGACGATCTCAATCATGCCGCACCATTTCTCTCCCGGTCCTCACGCCACTTCTCCGCCGACGGTGATCTCCGGGATCCTGAGCGTAGGCTGGGCATCGCTTACCGGAGAGCCCTGGCCGTCCTTGCCGCAGGTGCCGATGGAAAATCCCAGGTCGGACCCGACCATATCGATGGACATGAGCACCAGCGGACCGTTTCCCGTGAGCGTGGCGCCGCGCACCGGCTCGCCGATCGTACCGTTCTCGATCCGGTACCCTTCGCTCACCTCGAACACGAAATCGCCATTCACCGTGTTCACCTGACCGCCGCCCATCTTCTTTACGAACAGGCCGTTCGATGTAGTGCGCAGGATCTCTCCCGGATCGGATGTCCCCGGAGCTATCATGGTATTCGTCATCCGCGGGATTGGCCGATTCTTGTAGGATTCACGTCTCCCGTTACCCGTAGAGCGCGCCCCATCCTTCATGGCCGTCAGCCTGTCATACATGAACGTCTTGAGCACGCCTTTGTCCACCAGCACGGTTCGCTCGGCCTCGGTGCCTTCATCGTCAAACCGGAACGAACCTCGTTTCCCTGCGAGCGTAGCGTCGTCCACCACGGTGATGAGCGGGCAAGCGATCCGCTGGCCGATCTTGTTCGAATACACGGAGAGACCGGACTGCGCCAGATCCGCTTCAAGCCCGTGGCCGACCGCCTCGTGGATCATCGTCCCCCCCGCCGAAGACGACAGGACCACCGGCATCCTCCCGGCAGGCGCCTTCCGGGCTGACAGCATCATGACAGCGCGCCGGCCCGCGATCTCTGCCGCTTTGTCAAGCGGTTCACGATCAAACAGTTCCATGCCGGCAAACCCGCCGACCGGCTCGTATCCCGTCTGCACGACTTCACCGCTTGCCGCCACCACGTGGACAACCGCGGTGAGGTGCCTGCGTTCGTCTTCTGCAACGAACCCGTCGGAATTTGCTATAAGCACCTGCTGACGGTTCTCCCGGTACACGACCATCACCTGCCTGATGCGGGAATCTATGGAAAGGGCGACGCGGTTCGCCTGGAGCACCATGCCGACCTTTTGATCGGTGCTGACCGCTTCCGGCGACTTCTCGATGGGGAAATCGACGTGAGTATCTTTTCGGGTAAGGTTTATGACAGAAGCATGCGAAGCATTGCGTTCAGCTGCAGCTGCCTGGCTGACCGCATCGGCGAGAGCCAGAAGGGATGCAAGAGAGATATCATTTGAATAGGCATAGGCCGTCCGCGCTCCAAATATCAGCCGAACACCGACACCGCAATCAAGACCGGCAAGGATCTTCTCGATCCTGCCGTCCTCGCACATGATGGAAAAAGGCGTACTCCGCTCAAGGAACAGATCTGCATATTCACCTCCGTTCCTTAACGCCCTCGCCAAGACTGAACGAGAGTCGACATCAAAATACCTGTCCTGCACTTGAAGCCCCCCTCGGTCGGATGTTTACGAAGACTCCCGCGAGTCACTGTGATCTCAGGGCCTGTCACTGCCGCCCACAGCCCAAAGAATACTATTTCCTTATATAATACATCCAGTTCGTCATTTTTTCAACTTTGCCGCCGCTAAAAGAGAATTTTTCTCTAGCGACATCCCCCCGCCTCTACGCAAATACACAGTGAAGGGAAAGGAACCCTTTTCACGCTTGACAAAAACATAAATAGTAGCTAATATTTTTTTAATAGACTATAAAATATTGGTTGACTCACAATCATGGAACAGAAGAAGATCCTCATAGCCGACGACAACGAAAATATCAGGGACGCTCTCACCTATCTTCTCGAAGATGAGGGATACGAATTGTCGCTGGCGAAGGATGGGGCAGAGACGATCGAGAAAGTCAAGGAATTCCGCCCCGACATCCTGTTCCTCGATATCATGATGCCGGAAATCAACGGCTACGATGTCTGCCGAGCCATCAAGAGCGACCCTGTCCTCAAAAACACCTACGTGATCATGCTGACCGCCAAAGGTCAGGCGGCCGAGCAGGAACGCGGCAAAGAAGTCGGCGCAGATGAATACATCGTGAAACCGTTCAGCCCGATGGAAATACTTTCGAAGATAAAGCATATCTTCGATAAGTAATGCCGGTATGGCCACAACCATTAAAAGGCAAACGGCCGAAAAGCTTTATCATTCGGGCCACGCCCTCTTTCAGCAAGGACTCTACGAAGAGGCGCTCAATGAGCTGCGGCGGGCAGAAGACTCCTTCCGCAAGCTGGATGTGAAAGGACGTCCGTTCAGCGATCCCCTCGCGAACGGGGTATCAGGGCTTGCAACCTCGCTCGCTGTCTCCGGTCTGTGTCACCAGAAACTCGGCGAGTACAAAACGGCATTGACCTGTTACGAAACCAGCCTCATCAATTCGAAATTCGAAAAAAAGAAACCTTTCCGCGAATTCTGCAAAGACCTCTCCCAGAATATGATCTACTGTTATGCGAAAGAGCTCGAGAACACCGACCTCGGGACGCAGAACGCCCTGCTATCCCGAGAGCCGGAGGTCGACATTTCCTTCCGGTTTCCGTTCTCGCTCCCCAAGAGCGCGATCCCCCTTGCCAGGCTTTACGAACTTGCCCCGGATCAATACCGGCAATTCGAGGATTTTTACCGGCGTGCTCGGCAGAAGGACGCAGAGACCAGGCGCGAAAACAAGGCAACCCGTACGGATACCGTGAAGAGAATGGGTTTCTACATCTGGGGGACGCTGTTGATCATCTGGGTTGTTTACGGTCTCATCGCTGCCGGCGCACTGATAAACAAGAAATGATGGATAAACATTCCAGTCACATGCCGTATGGAGCGGTCAATGGACCCTGATGACATAAAGAAATTTTCGGCTGACCTCCTGAACATGCTCGTTCAGGGCACCATTGCCCTCGACACCGTCCAGGGGATCGAGCTCGGCTTCTTCGACTGGATACCGGACAAAAAAGCCGTTACGGCCCAGGAACTTTCCGCCCAGATGGGATATGACATCAGCAAGGTCGAACGGTGGCTGCGCTTTGCGGTCGCCAACGGTTATGTCAGCAGGGCCGATAACGGCTACTGCCTGACAGCCAAGGGCGTCCTCTTGCGGCGGGGCACTCCGGCGCCCGACCTGCTCGGGCTGCATCATATGTTCAGCTATTTTACCAAGGCCCTCCAGAACTCCAAAGAGGCCTATCAGAAAGGGGTCGGCCTAGACAGCATCACGCAGGGGAAAATCAGCCGCGAATACATTCCTCGGGTAGCCTCTCATCTTTCCAAGGCTTCCGCTGAATTCTTCATGTGGGCCGGACTTTCCTCCGGCCACATGATCCTTGACCTGGGCTGCGGGGACGGAACGGTCCTCCGGGAGACGGTTAAGGTCTGCCCTGGCATCAGCGCCTCGGGGCTCGACATCAATATCCATACCCTCGAGCTCGGGAAACGGAAGAATACGGATGCGGGCCTCCAGGACCAGGTCGAACTTCAGGTTGGCGATGTCATGGACCTGTCACGATTCAACGACGGTGCATACGACTGGGTATCCGCGATAAACGTGTTGCACTATCTTCCCGTCTACAAGAGGGAAAGGTTCCTCCAGGAAATGGTCAGAGTTTCCCGGTACGGCATTTTCTTCAACCAGGTGATCGTCAATAACGTCGAAACGATCGCCGTCGATGTGCTTCTTTCGACGTTATTCACCGATTACACAGGATTTTTTACCGAGACCGAGGCTGACGAGATCATCAGGAAAGCCGGCATAAAACACTATACCTTCCTGCCGATCATCCAGGGTGAATCAAGGATGGTGGTCATGTACACGTCGAAGAACGACGCCCCGCTCAGCAGGGTAACCGGCATGAGCGATTCCGATAGATGGAAGCTCAGCAACAATGACGTAAATACGGCAAAGGATCTTTTGGTTGCGGTGCCGCCCATACTGGAGAAGCTCGGCCTCGATCCCGCTATGCTCCGGAAAGCAGCGATCAAGCTCTTGTTCCCTTGACGGAAATATGACGACACAACTAAAAGTCTCGGCAAAAATTGCATACAGCGAATTGGCTATCATTGCGGTCATCTTTGCCACCTTGATACCCTACATCCTGGTGAGCATGGATTTCAGCCCGATCCAACTGTTCCATTACATAATTGTGACAATGATCATTCTCACCCCGCTGGGGATCGCCTCGGCGTTCTATTTCATCGACCGATGGGAGTGCCGCCCCATAGAGATGCTCACTTTCTACATGGAGCGCCGGCTGGAACCTCCTCACGACGTCATTGCCGCCGCCAGGGTAAGGGCTCTCAACCTTCCCCTTGTCCATGCCTTATCCGTCCTCGTCCGCTACGAAATCGTAACGATGCTCGTCTGCATCTACATGGGAACGCTCGGGGGCCTTCCGCTCAAGGAAAACATCCGTCTTGGGATCTCTGCCGCAGCGCTCCTTGCCGTCTATCCCATCTTCTCGTTCTTTTTAACCGAGCGCCTTCTCTATCCGGTCCGGAAGGTCCTCGCCGAGAAGACCAAGTCCGTTCGCGTCAACGAGTCCAATGTCATCCATGTCAGCACCCGGATGCGGCTCCTGTCCATCCTGCTTGCGACGGTGATAGTGCCACTTCTGGCCCTGGGGGCGCTCGTCTATCACCGTACGGGAACGGAGCTGGGCGCCGCTTTAGGGAGCGTCCCCTTCGTGCAGCATGTGATGTCACACCTTTTCGGGATCATTCTCGTCGTCACCGCCGTCGCTCTCGTTCTGGCAACAGGCATCGGCATCCTGCTCGCCACCAGCATTTCCAGACCGCTCGGACACCTGATGACCGTGATCCGGGAGATTGAGAAAGGCGACCTGCACGCAAGAGCGAACCTCATTTCCAATGACGAGACCGGGGTGCTGTCCGAGAGCTTCGACAAAATGGCGCTGCAGCTCGAGAAGAACCGGAGCGAGCTCGAGGACCTCAACCGCAACCTGGAATTCCGGGTGATAGAGAAGACCGAGCACCTGACGAAGGCGTATGAGCGTCTTCAGACATCCAACCAGAATCTCGCCACTGCAAATCGCTACCTTGAAGAGGCGAACAGGAAGCTCAGAGAGAGCGACCAGGTCAAATCCGACTTCATATCCATTGTTTCGCATGAGCTGCGGACACCGCTCACCTCCATCAAGGCCTTCACGGAGCTTATCCTGATCAAGCCCAAGATGCCCGCGGAAAAACGGAGCAAGCTCCTCACGATCATCAACAATGAGACCGACCGTCTGGCCAGACTCATAAACGATGTCCTTGATCTCACGAAGATCGAGGCCGGGAAATTGAGCTGGCGCATCGCCAAGGTATCTCTCGAGGAGATAATCCAGACTTCGGTGTCCGGCATACAGTCGCTCGCTGACAACAAAAGCATTGCCATCTCGACCAGCGTGAAGAACCCGCTGCCGCTCATCTTCGGTGACAGGGACCGCTTGATACAGGTGATAAACAACATCCTTTCGAACGCCATCAAGTTCACGCCGCAAGGCGGCAAGATCCAGATCACGACCAGCCTTGGGGAGACGCCGAAACCGCGAATCCTGGTGTCCGTGTCTGATACGGGTATCGGCATTCCGGCAGGGGACCTGAATCTGATCTTCGATAAATTCCGGCGTTCCGGCGATGTCCTGACCAACAATACGGAAGGCTCGGGGCTTGGCCTCACGATCACGAGGCAGATCATAGAGTATCACGGCGGCTCTATCTGGGCCGAGAGCACGCCGGGCCACGGAAGCGTATTCACCTTCACCCTCCCCCTGGACAAAGCCTGGCATGTAGCCGGCCAGCAACAGAGCATCATCGCCCAGCTTTGACCCAGAGAGCCACATCCCCCTCCGTCTTCCCTGCTTATGATCAAACTGTTCTTAAAAGCCTGGCCAAATACCTGTGCCTGTAGCAGTAGATCACCATGGGGGGAAATGCGTCACTTCCTGTTTGCGACCATGCGCTTCCCGTTCATCTGGAGGACTCTGCCGTATTCCCTCCTAATGCTCTTCTGTCCTTCGACGGAGACCAGACGGAACAGGTTCTTTCGTCCTTCGTCCCGGTTTTCCTCCTTGACATCGTTCATGTTTTAGCGGTAAATTACTTCATGTTTCAAAGCCTTACTCGTTCCCTTAAGCAGAGGGGGCTGTTTACGCCCACCATATTCATTCTGTCCCTCCTCGTCGTGCTTTCTTTCATCATCATCCTCGGGCAGTTCTTTCACCAGTCGCTTCAGGAGGAAATGGCCGAGCAGTTCAACAAGCAACAGTTGCTGCTCGCCCGCGAGGTTGCGATGAACATCGAGAGCTTCATCGACAACACGTACAAGGATATCCTCGTGATCTCCCGAATGCCCGAAATTCAAAGAATCAATCAGAGCAGCCAGAATCGTACCGTATTGGAGGCAATGAACTTCAACATCCAGAACGAGGTGCTCGTCTCCATCCGCATCCTTAACAAGCACGGCATTGTGATCTACGACAGCGCGTCCCCCGGCCGGGAGGGAGTGGACCTGTCCACGACAGATTATTTTCAAAGAGCCCGGGTTCTCCCCAGAAGCGAGAAGCTGATCACCGACCTGCTCCCGTCAACGGACCCGCGGCCTGAGTCCAAGCGGTTCATCATCGCAACCCCAATCTACCATCATCTGCCCAATGTGCCCGTCCCTGAATTCGGCGGCGTCGTTCTTGCCGTGCTCTCCCTGGAAGGCATCACCCAGAGATATATTGCACCTGTCAAATCAGGGACGCGCGGCTATGCCTGGATGATGGACAGCGACGGGACCCTGCTCTATCACCCCACCCAGCCCCAGATGGTCGGGAAGAACCTCTATCAGACCGGGAAATCGTGTTTCCAGTGCCATAAGTCCTTCGACACTGAAAAGAAGATGATCGAGGGCGCACAAGAAACCTTCGGTTCCTACGAGGCCCCGGGCGGTGAGAACAAGCTTGCAGGATTCTATCGGTTCTCGATCGCGCACAGGTCATGGATCGTCGTGGTCTCGGCGCCCTATTCGGATGTGATAGCGCTCATGCAGAAAAGCCGCCGATTTTACTCTCTTCTCATCGTCTCCATCTTTTTTACCACCCTGCTGGCTTCGGGAGCCACGGTCATCAACTACAAAAAGAAGATCCAGGCGGAAGAAAAGGCCCTGCATCTCGAGAACCGGCGCAGACTCGAACGTGAGATCGAAATTTCAAAAGACTTTCTGGAGAATATCATCGAGAAAACAAAAACGAACCTCATGGTCGTCGACAAGGATATGGTGGTCAGGACCGTGAACTCCGCCCAGGCGCGGACCTTCGGCCGTTCCAAAAAGGACATCGTCGGCAAGCCGTTATTATCCCTCTTCCCGGACAAGCTTCCCCCGTACGAGGAGATCCCCATTGAGGCCATATTCCAGAAGGCCCTTGCGGGCCGCAGCTTCGAGATCAGGGACTACAAGATAACGGGGCTTCTCGTTTCACCGGTATATTTTAGCATGAACATCAGCCCGCTCCTGCTCGACGGGAAGACGCCCGGCATCCTTATCGCGAGCAACGACGTCTCCAAGCGCGTCGAGCTTGAAGAAGCGCTCAAACAGTATACCGTGGAGCTCGAGGACAAGGTCGACAGGGGCACGGCCACTGCAAAGAAGCTCGAACAGCAGGTGCTTCACTCCGAGAAGCTCGCGGCGCTCGGCAGGCTCGCTGCGGGAGTTGCCCACGAGATCGGCAATCCGCTCACCTCCATCTCCACCTTCGCCCAGCTCCTGCGGGAGATGGCGACGGATGAGTTCACGCAGAACAGCCTCGACATCATCAACAACCACATCCAGAGGATCACCGACATCGTGAGGCGGATGTCAACTTTTTCCAGAGCCGACGCATTGAACATAAAATCAGTGCAGATCAATGACGTGGTGAATTCGACGCTGGACCTGATGCGCTTTGACAAGCGCATGAAAAGCTCCATCGAGATCGGCGTCGTCCTGGATCCCGCCTTGCCGAAGATCATGATTGACGAAGGCCAGATATCGCAGGTATTCATCAATATCATTCTGAACGCGTTCGACGCGATGCCTGACGGGGGCAAGCTGAGCGTTTCCACGCACCGGGGAGCAGACGACCAGGGGCACAACTCGGTCATGGTCGAGTTCGCCGATACAGGCATCGGCATGGCCAAGCGCGAAATCGAGAAGATATTCGACCCCTTTTACACGACCAAAGAAGCAGGCAAAGGCACGGGCCTCGGCCTTTCCGTCAGCTACAGCATAGTCAGACGGTTCAAGGGCGATATCAAGGTAGAGAGCGAAACCGGGAAAGGGACCGTGTTTACCGTCATACTTCCCGTAGAGAACGGATGAGACAAGGGAGCAGCCATCATGCAAAAACCGAACATAATGGTCGTGGACGATGAAAAAGACATCTGCATGGCACTAAGGATCCTCTTGACAAAAGAGGGTTACAATGTCCAGGAGTGTTATAACGGCGAACAGGCGATCGAACGCATCCGGAAGGAGAACTTCGATATCATCATGACCGATATCAAGATGGAAAAAATGGACGGGTTCGAGGTCCTGAGGGAGGCGCAAAAGATAAGCCCGGAGACGGCGGTGATCATGATGACGGCATTCGCTTCGGTAGGCTCGGCCGTTGAAGCCATGAGGGCGGGCGCCGCTGATTATATCACCAAACCGTTCATCAACGATGAGATCAGGCTTACCATCAAAAGGATCTTGAAGAGCAGAGATCTCCAGATGGAAAACCAGATCCTGCGGCAGGAACTCAGCCAGCGGCCGGCGGCGTTCACCAACATCATCGGCAGTTCGGAAGCCATGCAGAAGGTTTTCAGTGTGATGGAGAAGGTCATTCCGAGCAAGAGCAACATCCTGATCACCGGTGATAGCGGCACGGGCAAAGGGCTCGTGGCCCAGGCCATCCACGAGGGCGGCGCGCGCAAGGACAAGCCGTTCATCGCCATCAACTGCGGCGCAATCCCCGAAAACCTGCTTGAGAGCGAGCTTTTCGGCCATAAGAAAGGCGCGTTCACCTCTGCCGTCGACGACAAAAAGGGCCTCATCACCATGGCGAACGGCGGCACGCTTTTCCTCGACGAGATCGGCGAGCTCCCTTCCGCCCTCCAGGTAAAGCTGCTCCATGTGATCCAGACAAAGGAACTGACGCCCGTTGGAGATACCCGTGTCATCACCGTCGATGTCAGGATCATCGCAGCCACGAATGCCGATCTCATGCAGCGGGTAAAGAAAGGCCGTTTCCGGGAAGACCTCTACTATCGGCTCAATGTCATCGAGATCCGGATGCCGGCGCTGCGGGAGCGGAGAGACGACATCCCCGTTCTGATAAAGCATTACAGGGAGATTTTCTCGAAAGAGGCCGGAAAGAGCATCAAGGATATCGACTACGAGGCCACGCAAGCGCTTCTCGCCTACGACTGGCCGGGGAACATCAGGGAACTCCGGAACACGATAGAACGGGCAACCGTGCTCGCCGACGGAGAAGTGATAACCATCCACGACCTGCCGGACAAGTTCAGGACCCTGGATGTCGAGGGAGTTTCTACATCGTCACTCCGCCAGGCCCTGGATACCTTTGAGAGGGATTACATCCGCCGCAGTCTGACGGAAAACAAGGGGAACAAAGAGACTACTGCGAACAAGCTCGGCGTCGACCTTGCCACACTGTATAGAAAGTTGAAGAAGCTCAGAATAGAGACGGCGTGACAGAACGCATTTTACAGACGGCATTTACATGGACACTTGCTGTAAAGATAATTTCCATGCCGGAATCCTGTGACTGAAAAAAAGCAGGCGGCTCCGTTTGTTACATATGATGCTCATGGCCCATGGGCATGCCGGGCATACTGGATGCTCCCCGAAGCGTAAGCGGTACCTGCTTTTCCCCGGATTTCTCAAAGGTCAGCGTCACGTTGAATTGGGAACCTTCCACTGCGGTCTTGGGCATATCCATGATCATGATATGGCTGCCGCCCATCTTGAATTCCACATTGCTTTTTGCCGGTATTTTCACCCTGGCGACACTGGCCATGTGCTCACCCTGCATAATGTGGAATGAAGCTTTCGCACCCGGGATGTCAGTCGATACTCCCGTAAGCGCGTCCGAGCCCCCCTGGTTCTTGATAGTCATGGTCACCATGGCTTCTCCCACGATTGCAGGAGACAATTCGGCTTGTGCTCCCTCAATGCTGATCTGCGGCGGGGCGCTTTGACACGCTACGAAAATCACAGCAGCCACGAAAACGCTTACTGCAAGCAGCCCTGACTTCCCTGCCATTCCGATTTTTTTCATAATAGCCTCCTCTTTCGGAAGGAGTCGTCTCTCTCAACGAGCACTGTTACTTCTTTCCGCCAGCGTGCGCCTGCAGGTAGTCGATTATCTCCTGCTTTTGCTGTTCTGTCAGTTCTCTCTTATGAGCAATGTGCATGAATCTGCCCATTTTTTCGACAAGGGCAGGCCACTCGGCAGCGCTACGCATCTCAGGGTTCGGCAGGGTATGGCACTGCTGGCATCTGTCTTTAAACAGCGCTTCCCCTCCCTGCACTTCACACGCCGGTAATACGGCAACGAGGCAGATCGCCAAGAAGGACATGGTAACCATAGTGAATGATCTGATCGCACGCATGATGTTTCCTCCGTTATGACCTGCTTATTTCCCCTTAAGCCCGCGAAGATGTCCGCTCATGAATATTTTCCGGAACTATGCGACTGATTTTAGACAGTTTAGAAACCACCCTGTCTAAAAATAGCATGGTCACCAAAAATGTCAATCAGATTAAAGTATTAGCGCCTCTGTGTAAATTTAGCGGTTGCGAGTGACGCCTTTTAGGCCGTTTCTCTCCGGCGGTTCTTTAACGGTTCGGCCGCACAGCGGTCAGGCCTTATCTTTCAGTTTCACCACGCTTATGGTCGATACGGGGAGTGCGATCCATTGCATCGATCCCTTTAGATTCACTTCGGCATCCGACACCTCGATCAGTACCCCGGTATAGCTTACCCCGTTCGCGATGATCTCGACTTCCTTGCCGATCATAGACTGAATGTCAAGCATACCTCCTCCTTCTTCTGTTCTCTCATTTCTTGCGGTCTTACCCTGCCCTTCATATTTCCAGTCTCCCCCAGCTCTCCTTGCGGTATCTCCAGAGCAACAGGCTCATCCGCACAAGCCAGTCCGCGATCATCACTGACCATACGTATCGTATCTCGGTTTTCACCACTGCCGCAAGAAAAGCGGCGACCGGCAAGCGTATGAACCACATGCCGGCGATCGTGGCGAACATGATGAATCCCGTATCCCCTGCTCCGCGGAGCGAACCGCCCACAACCATTGTGATGGCCAAGGGGATCTGCGCGAAGGCCACGATCTTCATGTATAGGATGCCGTAGCGGATCACCTCGGGATCGCCGGTAAACGCCCGGAGAAGGCCGTAGGGGAAGAAAAAGAAAACCAAGCCCATCATGGCCATAAGGATGACGGCGAGCCGGTTCGCCTCGTATGCTGACAGCCGCGCTTCCATATGTCTGCCGGCGCCCAGGTTCTGACCGACCATCGTGGCGGCCACGGCAATGCCGTAACCGGGCATGAACGAAAATGCCTCGATCGCCAGCCCCACCTGATGGGCGGCATACACGGCAGTGCCGTACAGGAGGATTATCTTTGCGAAGAACAGCGAGCCCGTGTTCTGGAGGAGCCGGTCGATGAATATCGGATACCCCAGTTTGAACATCGTAACCGTATATTTGATCTCAAGGGCCTTCGTTACGATTATATACCGTTTGCGCACGGAGCGGAAGAGCAAGAACGCCGCGCCCGTGCTTTCAGAGATCGCGATGGCGATTGCCGCGCCTTTGACGCCGAGCTTCGGCAAACCCAGGTAGCCATAGATCAGCGGATAAGCCACGATCACGTGCAGGACATTCACGATCATGATCGCGTAGAGCGGCGTTTTCGTATCGCCGGTGCCGTGCATGATCCCCGCGAGAACATTGATGGAAATGGTAAAGAGGATAAAGGTAAAGATGATCTTCGTATACTCGGAGAGGATCCCCTCGACTACCGTATTCGCTCCTAGCATCGCTGCGACCCTGCCACCGAAGGTCAGCCCGAAAAGCGTAATAACGCCGGCAGCCGCGACAGCGATCAGCATAGCCTGGTAGGCCGCCCGTGCGGCGTCCTGTTTGCGCTCGGCACCCCATAACTGCGCCACCAGAACAGTAACGCCGACATTGATGCCCCAGGAGACGCTCATCACCACAAAAACCATGACCTGCGCGATACCGACAGCGGCTATGGAGGATGCTCCCAGACCGCCGACCAGGAAAATATCCACGATGCCGACAGCTCTTTGAAGCAGGCTCGAAAGCACGACGGGCAGAGCAAGGGAAAAAACCTGTTGTCTTATATTCTTTTCCATAGAGACTGTAAGGGCGCATCGCCCGAATTTTCAAATAAATAGCTCATTGATACTATATTTCGTTGGTCAAGTAAAGGGCTATCAGAAGTGCATCAGGGAGTTTGGCGGGTCAGATGGGCCTGTTTGAGACCGGAAGTCTCATCGTATAAGAAAACACAGGAAGATGACCGCAAACATCGGTAATCCTCCTGCTCAGCATATTCTCGGTAGCTGCTCTCCCGGAAGCATGTCCATGATCCGGTTGCCGCCGATGGATGTTTCCAGCAAGACCACGCCGGCCGGAGACGCCTCCACCTCGCCGATGACCTGCGCCTGCCGGCCGTGCAGATGACGTCTCATGGCGCTCGCGACCGCGTCGGCTACAGATGCATCGACCACGGCGATCAGGATCCCTTCGTTTGCCACATACAGGGGGTCAAGGCCGAGGAGGCCGCATGCTCCCTTCACTCCCGGCGGAATGGGGAGCGCAGTTTCATGGATGCGCATGCACAGCTTTGATTCCAATGCCGCTTCTTTCAGCGTTGTTGCAAGTCCGCCCCTCGTCGGGTCCCTCATGAAATGGATCTCATTAGAAACGTCGTACATGGCGCGAACAAGGCCGTTCAGCGGCCGGGTATCGCTTTTGACGGGCGGTTCGAACGTGAGGCCGTTGCGCTCCGAAAGGACCGCGACCCCGTGGCTCCCGATCTCTCCGCTGATCACGATCTTGTCCCCTATTTTGATCCGTGAAGCGGCGATTTCCCTTCCATCGTGCAGCAGGCCAATGCCGGATGTATTGATGAAGATGCCGTCAGCCTTGCCTTTGTTCACCACTTTGGTGTCTCCGGCCACGATCTTGACCCCAGCCTCCCGGGCCGACGCCGACATGGAAGCGATGATGGATTTGAGGTCTTTCAGGGGGAATCCTTCTTCAATGACGAACGCTGCCGTCAGGAAGAGCGGTTCTGCGCCGGAGACGGCCAGATCGTTCACGGTTCCGTTCACGGCAAGCTCGCCGATGTTGCCTCCAGGAAAGAAGAGGGGCGTGACCACGTACGAATCCGTGGTATAGGCAAGCCTTCTTGACGGGATGCTCACGATCGCGGAATCGCCCGCTCCCTCTATGCCGAAAGCGGGGCTGAAATATTCGCGTATCAGCTCGTGCATGAGCTTGCCGCCGCTGCCATGTCCAAGGAGTATCTTATCCATAGGTTCTCAACCTTTCGCGTACACCTGGTATTTGTGAATACTCCGATTATACGTCAACGCGCCTTACCGAAGCTTTCGCAACATATCGCATCCTGCCGTGCCGCCCAACGTGCATGCCTTTCGGAAATCGTTCGATGCAAGGTTCCGCTCGCCGGTTCTCAAGTATAGTTGAGCCCGCTCAAAGTAGATCTGTGCGACATCAGGCCTCAGTGCCAGGGCCCGAGAATAATCTTTGATTGCCAGCTCCGCGCGGCCCATTTTTTCGAGGACAACAGCCCGATTGCAGTAGGCCAAATAGAGCGATGGGTTCAATTCGATGGCCTTGTCACAATCGGCTAGAGCCAGATCGTACTGTCCCGTGTACTTATACACAATGCTCCTCCCGTTGAACGCCTCGGCTTTCGCAGGATCAAGGGTAATGGCGTAAGTATAATCATCGAGAGCACGGGCATATTGTCCGAGCTCCCTCAATGCCCTGCCGCGCCGTATGTGATCATCTGCATGGCCCGGCCGCAGCGATATCGCCATCGTGAGGTCGTCGAGCGCCAGATCGTAACGGCCCATTTCGCCGTAAATGATACCGCGATTACTGTATGCGGAAGCGTTCGAAGGGTCATGAGCGATGGCTTTGTCATAATCTTCGCGCGCACGGTCCAGCTGACCCAGCTTTTCGTACAACATGCCGCGACTATTGTACGCTTCAGCATCCGAAGGATAAAGTGCTATCGCCCTGTCATAATCCTTCATCGCCAGGTCATGCCTGCCCTGTTTTGCATAGGCAGAACCGCGGTTCACATAGGCAAAGGGGACGTCAACAGTGCCATGTTCGATAACTGAGCTCCAGAGCTCTATATTGTTCCTCCAGACGGATACCTGCCGAACTGTTGCCATGGACAGGGTCACCATCACCACGACCAGGGCAGCAGCAAGGCCATATCTGGCCATGCGGCCCCGTTGTTGCTCACGGGACGGTCGGTCCCAGGCCCAAGCTGAAGCTGTCCCGACAAGGAAGAACGGACCAAGGCTGGGCAGATAGGTGTACCTGTCTGCCATGGCCTGTGAGCCCACCTGAACGATGCCCAACACGGGAAGGAGCGTTGCTCCATAATACAACAGGACTGCCAGAAGCAACGATCGATCTTTCATCATACCAGAGAAAACCGCGATAAGAGCGATTACCAGGAGATATCCCGCGAGGTCACCGAACGCAAGATGAGCGATCTCATGGGGCTTCGGATAGGGATAGTGCGGGCTTAGGCCCACAGGCAATGCCATGTGGCCGAGATAGGCAATGATAGCTTTTACCGCCACCAGGACGCGTGCCCAGAGCGGGACGATGTCAGTAAGCTCCATGGCGCCGCCAGACCTCTGCGCCATCATCGTCAGAAGGGAAACAATGGCGCCAAGGACGATGAACGGCATTTTTTCAAGCAGCACAGACCGAAATGACGCCGGAGAATCGATCCTCTTGAAAGGGAACCAGTCAAGGATCAGCAACACCACAGGAAGGCTCACGGCCATTGGTTTGCTCATGAGCGCAAGCGCACAACATGCGATGGACAGCAGATAACTCCTCTCCAGGAAAACGTTCCGGAAAGACCGCGGCCGCATGCGACTGGAAACCGCAGACGGGGAATTTACATAGTTTGCGTACGCTAAAAGGGTCAGCAAGAAGAACAGTCCGCACAGAAGGTCCTTGCGCTCCGATACCCATGCTACTGACTCCACATGCACGGGATGCAGTCCGAACAGCAGACCGGCAACGCCCGCAGCCATCAGGCCCAGACGCCACTCCCGGGCATCTCTATCCGCCGCTTGCATCGATCTTTCAAGCCACAGGTCACGGAGCTTCAAATACAGGATCACGACCAGAAAGGAATTTGCTGCGTGGAGGAGAACATTGGTCAGATGGTGGCCCATGGGATTCAGCCCCCAGACAGCGTAGTCGAGAGCATGCGAGATCCATGTCAGGGGATGCCAATTACTTGAGTAAAAGGTCGTGGCAGCCCACCGAACGAGCGACCAATCCAGCGCCCGTATATGATAGTTGCTCGATACGTAGCTCTGATCGTCCCACAGCAAGAAGTCGTTCCGGAGAGCGCCGATATAGAGAGAAAAGGTCGCAAGAGAGACAATTGCAGCGAGAAAATATCGGTATTTCTTTTGTCTCATAGATAGATCCCAACCGCGGGAGAGGAGATGTTGCCGAAGAAACCTTCCGGAGCCGAGGGAAAAGGCCTAGTTGATTACTGCACCTGCATCACCTGTGTCCATACTTGAAATACGCCGCGCAGCTGCCCTCGGTGCTCACCATGCACGGCCCTACGGGGCTGTCCGGCGTGCATCCTGTGCCGAACAGAGGACATTCCGTCGGGATCTTCACGCCGCGGAGTATATCGCCGCACGAGCAAAGCTCCGGCTCCGCGGATGTCGAGACCGGCGGACTGAACTTCTTGTTCGCATCAAATACGGCGAATTTGTCCCTCAGTTTCAGCCCGCTCCTCGGTATGACGCCGATGCCGCGCCAGTAGGCGTCGGCCGGCTCGAAGTATTCGTCAAGCAGCGCCACGGCTTTGGGGTTCCCCTCTTCCTTGACGACGTTCTTGTACTGGATTTCCACGTTTGCCCGCTTCTCCGCGACCTGCCTCACGATCATCAGGATGCCTTCAATGATGTCCTTGGCATCGAATCCCGTGATAACCGACGGCTTGCCGTAGCGGGCGGCAACGAACTCATACGGCTTTTTGCCGATGATCGTGCTGACATGCCCGGGCAGGATGAAGCCGTCAACCTTCACGTCCGACGAGTCGAGCAGAGCCGTAAGCGCCGGCGGAACGAGTTTGTGCGCGGCATACACGGAAAAGTTCCTGATCCCAGCCGCCACCGCATGCGCAACGGTCGCCGCGATAAGCGGGGAAGTCGTCTCAAAGCCCGTTGCGAAGAAAACGACCTCTTTGTCCGGTTCCTTCTGCGCGAGTGAGATCGCGTCCATGGGGGAATAGAGGACCCGTACGTCCGCGCCTTCCGACCTCGCCTCGAGCAGCGATTCCGTGCCTCCGGGCACACGCATCATGTCCCCAAAGGTCGCCATGATCACCCCGGGCATCTTCGCGATCGCAATGGCCGCATCCACATCCTGGACCGACGTCACGCACACCGGACAGCCGGGGCCGCTCAAAAGCGTGATCGTCCCGGGAATCACATCGCGGATGCCGTGCCGGAATATCTCGACCGTATGGGTACCGCACACCTCCATGAGTTTAAGAGGTCTCCCGATGCCGCCCACCAGCTTATGCATTTCCTCCAGCATCTGTTTAATCATAAGGTCCCCTTCTTGAGCCTCTCCCGCAGGATGTACGCCTGGCCGAGGGATATGCCCCCGTCGTTAGCGGGCATTTTATGATTGACGAACACGTTCATCCCGCGAGCTCTGAGCAGCCGTTCCGTCCTGTTCAGAAGATACAGATTCTGGAACGTTCCCCCGCTCAAGGCCACATCCATGATCCCCAGGTCCTTGCTCAGTGAAGCAGCAACCGTCTCTATGACCGAAGCGACGGTATTATGAAATGCCGTGGAGATAAAGCCTGCGCTCTGTCCTTTTATCCTGTCCTCTATGACCCCGGTGATGGTACGAGAAAAATCCACGACAGTATAACCGTTTTCCTTCTCAAACTCAACCGGATACTGGTCGTCGCCGCGACCTTGGGCGCAGGCCTCCAGTGCCATGGCCGCCTCTCCCTCAAAGGTGTTCACACTGCACAGCCCGAGGAGGGCGGAAACCGCATCGAACAGCCTGCCTGCGCCTGATGAGAGGGGAGAAAGCTCCCGTGCGCGGGCGACCTTGACGAGCTGCTCCATGGACGCTTTCCCGTATCTCTCCTGGAACCCCGTTTTTTCGAGATACTCCGGCGCCTCGCTGCCCGCCGCCTCGAGAACGTAGCTTACTGCCGTCCGCCACGGCTCCCGGATGGCAGCCTCGCCGCCGGGCAGCGGGATGTACTGGAATTGCCCCGCCCGTTCAAATCCGTCGGTATCGGCGATCAAAAATTCCGCGCCCCAGAGGTTCCCGTCCGTTCCGTATCCCGTTCCGTCAAATGCAACGCCGATTACCTTCCGGTCCAGGCCATGCTCGGCCATCACCGAACCAATATGGGCATAGTGGTGCTGGATGGCATAGGTCTTAAAGCCCCGCCCTGACTCTTGACTTCGACCCCCTGCCCCCTGGTCAATCGCCCACCGTGTCGAAAGATATCCCGGATGGAGGTCGTGCGCAATGGCTACAGGGTTTACCCGGTACACAGCCTTGATGTTCGCAAGGCTTTCTTCAAAGAATCTCACCGTCTCGTAATTTTCCATGTCGCCGATGTGCTGGCTCGGTATGGCGAACTTTCCCTTGGTGACGGTGAAGGTGTTTTTGAGGTCCGCGCCGCAGCCCAGGACTTCCGGGCCTTCATCGTGGAGCGCAATGGGATCGGGAGCATATCCGCGGGAGCGGCGGAGGAAAACCGGTTCGGAGTTGGGTGTCCGGGGCCCGGGGCCGCCTTTGCTCTGCACCCGCATCACCGAGTCATCGACCCGCATGAAGATGTCCCTGTTGTGAAGGAGAAAGCCGTCGACTATCCCGGACAGCTTGCCCTGCGCCTCACTATTGTCCCGCACGATCGGTTCTTCCGACAAATTTCCGCTCGTCATCACGAGTGCGGTGAAATGCGGGGCCGTTCTCTTTTCGTTTCCGTCCAGCGGATGGAAAAACAGCAAATAGTGAAGCGGGGTGTACGGGAGCATGCATCCTACATATTTATTATTCGGCGAAACCGAAGCGGAGAGATGGTCCGCTGTCTTCTCGAGGAGAACGACAGGCCGCTTGTTGGATTCGAGGAGGACCTTCTCGGCATCGGCAACCATGCAAAACCGCCGTGCCGCTTCAACGCTCGGGACCATGACGGCAAACGGCTTGTTGCTCTTCCTCTTGTTCAGGCGAAGCCGCGCCACCGCGGCGTCATTCGACGCGTCACAGGCGATATGGAACCCGCCGAGACCCTTCACCGCAAGAATGCTGCCGCCCTGCAGTGCCCGGATCGCCTCGCGAATGGCTTCACTGCCCGTAGGCCCGGACTCTTTCTTTCGCACTCGAAACTCGACATCCGGGCCGCACTTCGGGCATGCGTTCGGTTGGGCGTGGAACCTCCTGTCCCTCGGGTTTTCATATTCGTTGAGACATTCGGGGCACATGGCAAAATCGGCCATGGTGGTGTTCGGCCTGTCATACGGGACGTGCCTGGTTATCGAGTACCGGGGACCGCAGTTCGTACAGTTTATAAATGAATAAAGATATCTCCTGTCCCTAGGGTCGAGCAGTTCCCGCGCACAGTCGTCGCAGACCGAGACATCGGGCGAGACCAGGGTGAACGGCAAGCTACCCTTCTGATCAACGCTTTTTTGTATGGTGAAGTCCCTGTAGCCTAAGAGGGGGAGTGAAGTCACGGAGACGCTGGAGATCTGGGACAGCGGAGGGGCTTCTTTCGGAAGACGACTGATAAACTCAGGGAGGGAGCGCCCTTCGGCTTCGATGACCACTCCGTCGGCGGTGTTCGAGACATAGCCTTTGAGGCCGAGGCGCTCGGCAAGGGTGAACACATAGGGCCTGAAGCCGACGCCTTGCACGACGCCTTTGACTATGATGTGAGCGCGCTCAACCATTGAGCCCAAGCATCGATTCCCGCGCCGTTCGCGCAGGAGACCTCGAAAATCTTCAGTTTCGGATTGAGTGCGAGGGAATCGTTCCTTACCTTGTTCATGTCCGTATTCATGTACGGGAGGAGATCGATCTTATTGAGGACCAGGGCCGATGATTCCTGGAACATCAGGGGGTATTTGAGCGGCTTGTCATGCCCCTCGGCGATGCTCAGGACCATCATCTTCATGTCTTCGCCGACCTTGAACTCCGCGGGGCAGACGAGATTGCCGACGTTCTCGATGATGAGCATGTCCAATTCCTTGAGCGGCAGTTCGTCCAGCACCTCGTTGATCATATTCGCATCGAGGTGGCAGGCCCCTCCGGTGTTGATCTGCACCACGGGAACGTCGAGAGCTCCTATGCGTTCGGCGTCGTCGCTCCCTACGATGTCGCCTTCGATCACCCCGATCTCTAGATGCGGCTTGAGCTCGCGGATCGTCCTTTCGAGCAGCGAGGTCTTCCCCGCCCCGGGCGCTCCCATGAGGTTCACGACATACACTCCCGCGTCCTGGAACCGTTTCCGGTTCTCCTCGGCGATGCGGTCATTTGCTTCGAGGATGCGGGTGACCACCTTGACCTTCATTAGTTGATCTCCATGTCCACGATATCCATTTCGCGGCCACTGGTGATCTCGAAGGATTTGGAGCCGCAGTGAGGGCAAGAGAATACGTACTGCGCGTCCTCGACCGTGAACTCTTTCTTGCAGTCACGGCAGGTACCGCCGACCGGCACAGTCTCGATGGTGAGCGTTGCGTTCTTCGCAACCGTGTTGTCTTTCGCCGCGTCAAAAGCGAATATAAGGGAATCGGGAAGGATCCCCGCCGCCTTTCCGATCCTGACCTTGACGGAATCCACCGAGCGGCACCCTTCCTCCTGGCATTTGGTCTGGACGATATCGAGGATGCTTAAGGCTATGGATGCTTCGTGCATGATCTCACCTGATTCAACGGTCTCCTTGGCTATCTTCTGGATCGCAAATCCGGCGTGGACAAGGACATAATCCCCTATCCGCGGAGCCTCAGGCAGGAGCATGAGGCTCACCTGTCGTCGTGCGCCGTACACGTCAATCGTTGCGATAAGGTCATCGATGCTTACAATCAGTGAAGGGATGGCAAGGCACATAGAATATCCGATTCCGGGAATAACGGCCGATCATTTAGGAGCAATATCATGCTCATTTATCCCATATATTGCCTGTTCTGTCAAGTCCTTAAGATCTATTTACGATTGACATCCTCTCCGGCCTGAAGGCCGAAGATTCCGCAGTTCTGCCTTACGACAGCACTGTTTCGGTTTCTGCTTCCGACGGCATTACAGCACCGTTCGATCCACAGATCACCCGGGTGTGACCCACCCTTGACAGCACGACTTTCGCGGCATTCTCGTCGGCGTTCTCAACATGGCCGCATTGCACGCAGTTGAACAAATCTCGAGACTGCCTGTTCTCAGGCGAAACATGGCCGCATACGGCGCATTCCTGGCTCGTATGGGCGGGGTCGACGAAGAGCGTCATGCCGCCCAGCCATTCCTGCTTGTACTGTATCTGGCGCATGAGTTCTCCCCACCCCTGGTCGAGAATGGCGCGGTTGAGACCGGCCTTCTGCCTAACGTTCCTTCCGGGATTTTCAATCGTCCCCTTTGCCGATGCGCTCATGTCTTTGATGCCAAGGTCCTCAAGCACGATCAAAGCGTGGTTTTTGCTCAAATAGTGTGATACCCTGTGCAGCCAGTCTGAGCGGATATCGGCAATCCTGATATGAATATCCCGGATCGTTCTTTTCTGCTTTTTCCAGTTGTTAGACCTCTTTACCATTCGTGCGAGCCTTCTCTGCGCATCGCGCAGGCCCTTAAGGTGCTTCTTTAATGCATTAATCGGAAGAAACCCCATACCGTCGGAAAGAGTAATGAGTCTTTTGACACCGAAGTCCACGCCGATCTGTGTTTTGGATGGGTGCACCGGCCCGCCAACTTCCATCTCCGTCTGCACGGAGAAGAACCAATGGCCCCCTTTCCTCGATACTGTGACGTTTTTGGGGTTGCCGGATATCTCGCGGCTTTTATAGAACCTGGCCCAGCCGAATTTGGGGAGATAGACCCGGTTCTTCTTCACCGCGAACCCCTGCGGGTACCTGAAGGACTCGCGGCACTTGTGCTTCTTCTTGAACCTGGGGAACCGCTTGGGGTTATGAGGGTCGAACGCTTCATGGAGCGCCTTGTCTAAATCCATGAGCCGCTGCTGCAGCGCCTGCGAGGGGGCCTCCGTGAGGAACGGATGCTCCTTTTTCCAGACAAGGAGAAGGTCTGCCATCTCCGGATAGGAAAGGATGCGCTTCTTGCTGTCCAGCCGCTCCTTCTGCAGGGAGAGGGCCTTGTTCCAGACGAAGCGGCAGCATCCGGCGAACCGAGTAAGTGCTGCGTCCTCGCCCGGTTTGGAGAACCGGATCCTGTACTGAAATGCCTTGCGTATCAGCATTTCTCTATGGTATCATTGGCCTATGCTAAAGTCAAATGCATTAAGACAAGGCAGGCATTGTGTTTTCGCCATGCACGTGCATTTGGTCTTTGTGACGAAATACCGCAAGCCCGTGTTCGCAGGGAGACACTATGACACCATGCGAATGGTGTTTGACCGAGTTCTTGCGGACTTTGATGCCCGGTTGGTTGAAATCGACGGAGAACGGGACCATGTCCATCTTCTGGTCACCTATCCTCCCAAGATACCGGTCTCCAGGATGGTGAACAGCCTGAAGGGGGTGTCATCCCGCATACTGAGAAAATCTCACCCCGAACTGCGGAAGTTTTACTGGAAGAACGCCCTCTGGTCTCCGAGTTATTTTTCGGCCTCCTGTGGCGGGGCGCCTCTCGATATTGTCAAACGGTATATCGAAAGCCAGAAGTCACCGTGATGACGCTGCAGCGCCGTCCTATATCCCCGCCATGAATGACGGGGTTTTACGGCTCTTTAAGATAAACAGGGCAGGTCATAATGCCTTGATTTTTTTCAGTTCCTCAACGACAAGCTCCTTGACTTTGGGAATGATTGCCTCGAGCTCGTCGCTCAGATCTAAAGACCAGGAAGAGACATCCTTGGGTTGCACCGCAAGTATGACGGTCTTTGGCTTGCCGCCCGTCAACTCCGCCATGCGAAGGACATCGATAAGACTTATCTGGTGCAGGGATGCTTTCTGCTCTGTCGGAAACTGCATGTCGTCGGGAGAAAAGCGGAAGATGGAGCCGGGGATATCGCCGGCTTCCACGACGTCAAGAACGATGAGATGTTCGATCTCCCGGAACAGGGGGATCAGTTGGTGGCTTACCGTACCAGCCTCAAGAAGATGCACATTGGGGGGAAACGGGATATCTTTAAGCGCATTGATGAGATGAACGCCGAAACCGTCGTCCCCGAGCAAGAGATTTCCGACACCGAGAATCAAGATCGATTGGGGAGACGCCTGAGCGTCTCCCCTCATCTGACGATCTGACATCATTCGTGGTGCTTCTTGAGCTTATAGCCCGTAAAAATCGAAGTAAAGGTTCCGTCCTTGTTCACCCAACCTATCATGAAGGCCATGTAGACATGGATCAACACAAAGATGATAAAGAACCACATCACGAAGAAGTGTATCATCCGTGTGACGCCTTCTCCGCCCAGCAGGTTAAGCACCCACCTGAAGCTGTCGGGACAGGGAATGAACCCGAACAAGTATCCATGGTAAATGGCCGCGCCGCTCAGCGCCTCGAAGATGATCACAAGACCGATGGCGAGGTACGCCAGTGCCTGCAGGGGGTTATACTTCCGGTACTCTTTGTGCGAGCCCTTGATGAACAGGTAGTAGCCCAGAATGTCCGGAAGGTTCTTAATGTTCCGGACAAGACCGAAGTCCTGCCAGTCGCTGTCGAACGTCGACCGGAACGCCATGTAGACCCTCACCACAAGGCCGAGGATCAGGGCATAGGCCGCCATGAAGTGAAAGAAACGGTTCCATGCCATGATAAAGCTATCCGTGCCGCCGGCTATGAAGGGCCAATGGATGTAGAAGCCCGTAAAGGTCAGGACGGCTATGGAAATAACGCGGACCCAGTGCTCGATAATGTATCCCGTACTCCATTCTCGTATCATGTCTTTTTCCATCGCATCCTCCCTCAACAGACCTTGAAGTCCATAATGCGGTTAGACTCGGGATGGATCACATGCACCGTGCATGCAAGACAGGGGTCAAATGAGTGAACCACACGAATGACCTCGAGCGGCTTCTCCGCATTCACCACCGTGGTCCCTATCAAGGCCTCTTCAATGGGTCCACGCACCCCCCTCTCGTCACGGGGGCAGACGTTCCACGTAGTCGGGACCACGCACTGGTAGTTCTTTATCTTCTTGCCTTCTATGTCGATCCAGTGGCCCAAGGCGCCCCGCGGAGCTTCCCAAAGTCCGATGCCGCGGGCCTTGTCGGGGATCTTATACTCATTGTACACCGCCGTATTCCCCTTCTTGATGTTTTCGATGATGTCGAGGCCCCATTGATACATGGCATCCGCCACCATCTTGCATTCGAGCGCCCGCCCGGCGATCCTTCCGATCACGCCAAGGAGCACCTGCGGCTGTCCTGGATGTCCGATAGCGGTGAGCGTGCTGTCGATGAGCTTTTTGGCCGTGGGCTGGCCGGAGGCATAGGCAACGAGCATCCTGGCGAGGGCCCCGACCTCCATGGGCTTGCCCTGGAGCCGAGGCGCCTTTGCCCAGGTGTATTTCTTGCTCGGGTCGTAGCCCGTGTATTCGGGTTCCGTCTCGCCCACGCTCGGATTGAGCGGCTTGCCGCTCTTGTACCAGCCATGCGACGTGTCCTCTGTAACGTCCTCCGGCTTCGCATCGTGGACCTTCGGGAAATCCGAAGCGAATATTGCTCCTCTCGGCAGGAGCCGTTTCTTGGGATCGAAGGACGCATCCTCGAACACGCCCCAGGAAAGAAAGTTCCCGAATCCCTTGCCTACCGCTGCCCAGTCGAGATAGAACGGAGCGATGGCCAGGACATCCGGAATGAACACGTTATCAATCCAATCCTGAAGCTCTTTCATCCGGAAGAGATAGTTTTTAAGGTCATCGACGCTCGGCACATGCGTTACGCCGCCCGGAGGGCTCGTCATGGTCATCGGCATCCTGCCGCCGAACAGGGCGCTCACCTCAGCTGCCTTGGCCTGCATCTCGAGTGCCTCGAGATAGTGTGCCACTGCAAGGAGGTTCACATCCGGCGGCAGCTTGTATGCGGGATGGCCCCAGTAGGCATTGGCGAAGGGGCCGAGCTGCCCCGATTCGACGAATGCCTTGAGCTTCGCATGGACCTTCTTGAGCGAGGCCTCCTTCGGCTGGGCTTTCAGTGCCGATACAACATCAACATAATCCAGCGCATTCAGGTGATAGAACCAGAGAATATGGGAGTGAACGAACTGGGCCCCCTCGATTATATTTCTGAGGATGCGGCCATTGTCCGGCGGCCTTACCTTGAAGGCGTCATCCATGCTCATTGACGAGGTGTGTCCGTGCGATGTGGGACAAACGCCGCAGATGCGCTGGGTAATATGCCAGGCATCTCTGGGATCCCTGCCCTGAAGTATGATCTCAAAACCCCTAAACAGCGTGCCTGTCGTCCACGCATCCTTGACCTTGCCGCCTTCGATCTCGACGTCGATCCTCAGATGTCCTTCGATCCTCGTAAATGGGTCTATCGTTATCCTGGCCATTATTTTTCACCTCCCTTTTCTTCTTTGGTCCTGCCCGACGCCGCCGTTGCCGCGGCATGGACCGCTATGCCCACGGCTGTCGCGGCTGCCGCAACCGCACCGATTGTGTCAGCGCCTTTTTCAACGCCGCCGATCCCGGGGATCTTGACGCCGGGAAGTTTCTCATAGAAGCCGGCGAACTTGTCCGTCCATCCGGGCTCGGCACAACCGATGCAGGGGCCTCCGGCCTTTATGCACCAGCTTGTTCGGTTGTTATACTGGATCTTTGAACAAGCCGAATAGGTCATCGGACCTTTGCAGCCCATCTTGTAGAGGCAATAGTTGAGAGCCTCTTCCTTGGAGCCGAACTTTTCTACGAACCTTCCGGCATCGAAGTGCGCCCTGCGCTCGCAGTTATCGTGGATCGTCTGTCCGTAGAACATCTTCGGTCTGCCGACACTGTCGAGGTCCGGGAGCTTTCCGAGGAGCAGGAAATTGACCACCACGCCTACGAGATATTGCGGGTTCACGGGACAGAGGTCGAGATTGATCAGCGGCTTATTAATGCCGACCCTTTTGAGCGCCTCGGAGATGCCGATGATCTGCGAGGGGTTCGGTTTCGCCGCCGGAACGCCTCCCGTCGTCGCACAGCTGCCGACCGCCAATACCGCGACGGCAGGACCGGCAAACTCTCTGAAGACATCGAGCATCTCCTTGTTCCCGATCATGCCGTGTCCTTTCTTGGTCGGGATCCCGCCTTCAACAACAAGGACATAGCCCCCTGCTTTCTTAGACTTGTCAAGGATCTCCTCCGCCTGCTTCCCTGCGGCCGCCATGATCGTTTCGTTGTAGTCGACGCTCAAGATATCGAGAATGATCTCAGCGGCGCTGGGGTACGTTGCCTTGATCAAGGCCTCGGTACAACCCGTATCAGACGCAAAATTGAGCCATACAACCGGCTGTCTTTTGGCGGCTTTTTCCAACGCCGCGGCTATCTTGGGAACGTAAAATTCTGAGAGTCCGATGAGGGCGGCAGTTGCCCCGCAGAACTTCAAAAAATCCCTGCGTTTGATACCACGGAACTCCAATGAGTCAAGAAACTGCTTACTCGCACCTTCCTTTTTACTCATTTGCGCATCCTCCTTGTAGTATTTTAAAAAATGAAAATTGTCCGTAATGTGATACTGCAGGATTGGAAAAAAGAGCTCTTTCGCACAAAAAGGCAATGTCCGTGGTAAAACCGGTCCCTACTTACGCCGAAATGAGCAAAAAAAATAAGTCAAGAAAGCTATCACTCTGAAAAGGAATCGAGAATATTCTCTCAATTTAAATATGTAAAGAAGGGAAATAGGACTTGCCTTGATCGTGCGCGTTCAATTACAGCACACCGCGTAAAGTACGATTTCAGATTAGCAGGTAATTTCGTATTTGTCAAATCTGCGATGAAATAAAATATATTCTATGTATTTAATTAATAAATGATTTTTCTAATGAACGATAGGGAATTCCTATGACTAATATCTGTAAATTTGATAGATTGTTTCTAAAATTTTTGAGGAGGAGCGGAAGATTTGTGTAAATTAATGAGCGTTGAAGTTGAGCGGATACTGATGACGTGACACGTCAAGGCAGGGGCTTGATGTTAATTTGTACATCCCATTCTTTGAGTTTCCGTAACGCGATCTCGATGATGTCATCCAGCCGCGTGCGGATCTCGTCCGTCATGTCAAGGCCAACATCGAATGACTTCGGCTGTATGCCGACCAAGTAGACGTCCAGCGGCGTGGTGCGAGTCAGTTTTGCCGTAAAAAGAAGGTCAGAGAGCCCGATATGATGGACAGAAAGCTTCGTATTGAGAACGGATGGGATGTTTTTCCCTTCGACGATGCCTACATGACCCGGCTCTTTTTTAAAGTCGACGGCGTCAACGATGAGGATCTTATCCTGCGTTTGAAAGATGGGGAGCAGATCGAGACCCATGGTGCCGCCATCAATGATATCGATCTCGGGAGAAAAGGCATACTTCTTCTTGATGGCGTTTACCGCGTGTACCCCGACGCCTTCATCGGTGAGCAGAATGTTGCCGAGGCCTAAAACACTGATACGCCCGGAGTCACGGTGACCTTCCGGGCGTACCATGTCTTGACTAAATGTCTTCTGATCAGCACCCACGATACTGTTTTATTCCCATTCCTTTCCCGTAATGAACTTGAACCCGCCGAATATGGAGCCCATCACTCCGTTCTTCTCGGCGATGTCAAGATACCACCCGATATACACATGGATGGCGGTAAAGACGATCAGGAGCCACATGACGATGTGATGGAGCAGCCGGACCGTCTGCACGTGAAGGATGCTGAGCATCCACCCGCCGCAAAGCCACAGGACCGTGCTCTTTAAATGGCTCTGGGAATAGAGCGCGAACCCAGACGCGATCTCAAAGAGGAACAGGATGAACACGCCGAGGTACGTGATCGACGCCATGGCCGAATGCCCTGCCGCGTAGGGCGGCTGCTTCTTCATGAAGAGATAGAACTTCAGCCCGCCGATCATGTCCTCCCACTGCCTGCTGGTCAGGGGGATGAACACTCTCCAGCTCGCATACTTGTTGCCGGCAAACATCCAGTAGATCCTGATGATCATGCTCAGGAGGAATATGTATCCCGAAGCGAAATGGAGGAACCGCATCCATCCCATGATGTACTGCTCAGATGAAACGGCGTGCATGAACGGACGCCCGATGTAGAAGCCCGTGATACAGAACATCACGATGCAAAGGGCATTGATCCAGTGGGTGAACCGGACCGGGAATTCCCATACATACGCCCTAATCCTGTTTGGCTGCATGGTCTACCTCCTTTCTTAGACGATCTTGATCCTCGTGACTTCCTTGCCCTCCGGGTCCACCACGTGCACGGCGCATGCCATGCAGGGGTCGAATGAATGGACCGTCCGGAGGATCTCTATCGGTTTGTTCGGGTCATGTACCGGAGTGCCGACGAGTGCTGCTTCCCAGGGGCCGTGCTGCCCCTTCGCATCACGCGGCGAGCCGTTCCAGGTGCCCGGAACGACGGCCTGGTAATTTGCGATCTTGCCGTCCTTGATGAGGATCCAGTGGCAGAGGCTGCCGCGCGGCGCCTCATGGAACCCGAAGCCCTTGGCTTCCTTGGGCCACGTAGCGGGATCCCACTTCTCGCCGTTGTGGATGCGCAGGTCGCCCTTGCCCATGTTCGCCGCGAGCTGATCGATCCAGGTGGGCAGCATCTCCGCAGTGACGAACGTCTCGATACCCCGTGCCGCGACGCGGCCGAGGGTCGAGAAGAGAGCGGCCGGGCCTACGCCGAGCTTTTGCAGACACATGTTCACCACTTCTTTTACGCGCTTGTGGCCCGACACGTATGCCACGAGCATCCTCGCGAGCGGGCCAACCTCCATCGGCATATCTTCATACCGTGGCGCCTTGACCCAGGAGTACTTCTGCTTGTCGCTCACAAAGCCGTTCTCGAAGGGCGGAGTAGGGCCTGTGTACTTGAAGTTCGTTTCGCCTTCCCACGGGTGCTTTCCTTTCGCGTCCCCACCGCTGTAATCATACCAGGAATGGCTGACATACTCCGAGACCTTTGCCTGGTCGACAGGAAGGACCTTGCTTATGTCCTTGTTCTTGATGATGCCCCGCGGCAACCAGAGGTTCGTGGTATTCAACGCATTGTCATTAGGGAATTCACCGTAGGAAAGGAAGTTGCCCACGCCGGCGCCGTAGGCCGCCCAGTCCTTGTAGAACGAGGCGACTGCGAGCAGGTCGGGAATGTACACCTTCGCGACGAAGTCGTATGCCTTCTTCGAGATTTCGGACATGAACGCAATACTGCCCGCGTTCAAGGCATTCTGGCTGTTGGGGTCGACAGGGATGGCTACGCCGCCCACCAGGTACGTCTGGGCGTGCGGGTTCTTGGCGCCAAGGAGCGCCTGCATCCTGATGACATCTCGCTGCCAGTCAAGCGCCTCGAGATAGTGGGCAACGGCCATGAGGTTCGCCTCGGGAGGCAGTTTATAGGCCGGATGGCCCCAATACCCGTTGGCAAAGATGCCGAGCTGGCCGCTCTCTACGAGAGCTTTGACCTTCTGCTGGACGCCCTTGAAATACGTCGTTGAGGAATTATGCCAGTCAGATATTGACATGGCCAGAGACGACGTCTTTGCCGGGTCCGCCTTGAGCGCGCTCACGACGTCGACCCAGTCAAGGGCATGGAGGTGATAGAAATGTATTACATGATCCTGCACATACTGAATCCCGGAGATGAGGTTCCTGATGATCCGTGCGTTGTCCGGTATTACGATTCCTAAGGCGTTTTCTACAGCTCGAACCGAGCTGGTGGCGTGAACCGTCGTTCAGACCCCTCAAATACGTTGGACAAACAGCCACGCGTCGCGGGGATCACGATCTTTGACAATGATCTCAATGCCCCGGAACATGGTGCTGGACGACCATGCGTCCGTCACCTTGCCGCCTTCGACCTGAGCTTCAATTCTCAGATGACCTTCGATCCTGGTAATAGGATCTATTGCGATCTTCGGCATAGCTCCTCCTCCTTAGTAAAATTTTATGAATATCAAGCTATTCGTGCTTTTTTTCATCTTTCGGCTTTGCGGCCCTTCCGATGCCGTGTGCCACGAGACCAACTGCTGTTGCTACCGCGAGACCGGCGCCGATCTTGTCAGCCGTTGTCTCAACTCCGAACCCCGGAACAGTGGGCAGCCGCCTGTACATCGGCGACATCGTGTCCCAGTTGTTATCGGCTGCGCAGGCTATGCAGCCGTGGCCGGCCTGGACAGGCCAGCTCGTGCCTTCATTGTACTTGACCGTCGGACAGTTGAAATACGCCTCCGGCCCTTTGCAGCCCATTTCGTACAGGCACCAGCCCTGCCGATGACCCTCATCGCCCCACTTCCGCACAAACTGGCCGGCATCGAAGTGAGCGCGGCGCTCGCAGTTGTCATGGATCCTCTTGCCATAGGCAAACAGCGGACGATTGTGGCTGTCTAACTGCGGGAGGGACTTGAAGGTCAGGAAGTGTACGATCGTGGCAGTGAGGTTCTCGACATTATGGGGGCACCCGGGAAGATTCACCAGGGTGATGCCTGCTACGGCATCTTTTACGCCTACGCAACCTGTCGGATTGGGGAAGGCGCTTGCAACGCCGCCCCATGCTGCGCACGAGCCTACGGCTATGGTAGCCATGGCATTACCGCACACATGCTTGGCCGTGGAGACAGCCGTCTTGCCGCTCACGGTACAGTAGACACCGTTCTCCTTCATCGGAATCGCGCCTTCCACGATAGCGATGTATTTGCCTTTTTGTTTATCGACAACGTCCATCAGAGATTTCTCGGCAGCCTTTCCAGAGGGCGTCATGATCGTCTCGTGATATTCGAGCGATATGACATCGAGGACGAGCGAGGCAATCGTGGGCTTTGTCGCCCTGAGCGTCGCCTCTGAATCGCCAGCACAGTCCGAGAATTCAAGCCATACAACATACGGTTTTTGAGCTTTCTCCAACGCTGCGGCGATCTTTGTCGCATACGATGCCGGCAGCGCCAGCGCTGCGGCCATGGCGGTGCAGAACTTCATGAAATCCCGCCGCGACACACCGCGCTTGACAAGACTCTGATACACGCTGTCATCACGCATAAAAGCCTCCTTATAGGGATAATTTATTAAATTTTAAAAAAAAGATAGCTCAAGTTTATATGAGGGTTGACTACCTGTCAAGGGACTCCGTTACTTTTTGTGCTTTTTTTTTGGTGACGAAATTTCCCTAATACTTTCGGCCGCTTAACCTAATGAGATACTATTTATTGAAAGTCTTTAAAATATACTCGGCTATCTCCTTTGCTTCCTTGTCGGGGATGGTCTTCTCGTCAAATTTGATCATCCCGGGCCCAGGATTTCTCATTTTACCTATGATATCCTTTACCGTCTTGACATTATTGGCCTCGCGGTCCGCTTTATGAAGCGTTTTCTTCGGGTTGACGATATTGCCGCCATCGACGTGGCACACCGCGCAGTTCTGCTTGAACAGTTCCTCTCCCGACTTCGCTGAATCAGCCACCACGGGGGATGCAGATGTCATAATGAAAGATATCGCTGCACTGAAAGCTAAAACGACTACAACTTTTTTCATACAATATCTCCCTTCTTTATTAATATATGATCAGAATTAATCATTATCATTCCATTGCCGGCAAAACCGGCACGGTCACTATGTCATCGGACAGTTTGCCCGTCAATGAATGCAAAAACGCGTCGATGTCTTCTACCTGCTGCTTCGACAGCTCCTTCCCGAGCTGGATCTTTGCCATGATCCATATCGCCCGGTCGAGCTTATCGACGGAACCGTCATGAAAGTACGGCGACGTCATCGCCACGTTCCTGAGTATCGGCACCTTGAAGACGTACTTGTCGGCCTCGTTCTTCGTGACTGGGAAACGCCCATCGTCGACTTTTTCGCTCTTGGTATAGTTCCAGTAAGGCTCAAGTATTCCGAACTTCTGGTACATCTGTCCGCCCAGGTAGGGGCTGAAATGGCAGGTCATGCACCCGGTATCCAGAAGCGTCTGCAGTCCCCTCTTCTGCTGCTCGGTCAGCGCCGCGACGTTTCCTTTCATGAAATCATCAAATGGGGCCGGCGTCATGAGGGTCCTTTCAAAGGCGCTGACCGCCTTGGCGAAGTTATCCACATTGACCGGTTCTTTCTCTTCCGGAAAAGCCTCCTGGAACAGGATAACGTATCCCCTGATCCCCTCAAGGATCTTTTCCACGGATTCGTAGGACGGCATGCCAAAGGACGGCGGCCCTACAAGGGATTGCTTTGCCTGGTCCTCCACGCCCGTCCGGTTGCCTATCCAGTGAGCGGAAATCTGCGCCGCTGCGTTCAGTATCGTGGGCGAATTGCGGGGGTTTTCCTTGCAGTTGTTGCCTCTTGCCTTCTTGAGCCCGTCGGCCGCGTACAGGCTGATGGGGTGACATTTGGCGCAGCTCACAGTACCATCGACGGAAATCCGGGATTCGTAAAAAAGCATTTTCCCGAGCTTCACTTTAGACGGGGTAATCGGGTTTTGCTCCGAGAGCATTGACTGCGGCAAGGGGCCGAAGATCTGGTTCGACCTGGTGACGAGCTCCTTATCTTCTGCTCCGGCCAAAGCGCTGACTGCCAGCAAGAGCACAAGCGCGAAAGAAAGAAAAAGCCATGGGATTGTGCTCGCCGGCATCCGCTCTCTGTCTTTCATGATCAGCCTCCTTGCGACTGCTCTGGCGTCACTTCCCCGTGCCGTAGTTCGTCGAAAGATAGTCGATGATGGCTTCGCGTCCTCTTCATTGATCGGCGCGCCCATGACCTTGATCATCTTGTTCACTTCTGCGGTCCACGTTGACCGCGGGAACGGTGGCTGCATGGTAATGTAGTGATGTCTTCCCGATGCCTGTGTCCTCCGAAAGTATGATGGATAATGCTTTTGGTTTTGATTTGATCGAAGTTGAGGGACGTACAGTATTTAGTATAGCGTAAAAATATCCTAAATCAAGGAAGGAAAAACATTTTGGGAGTGATAAATTGGCCAGGCGGCAAATGGGCAAGCCCCGTTCGAGGTTCAATTACCGGTCGCGGACTGTGGTTCGTTCCCTCTCCCGTAGTGCATCACCATATACCCGGAAAGAAGTATCAAAAGTCCGCCGAACAGGGTCACTAACGTTGGGGTCTCCGAAAGGAAAAAAAACGCAAGCGGTATGGCGCAAAGAGGTTCCATGTAGCCCAGGATGGCCGCGTGCTGTGCCAGCACACGCCTTAGAGCGTTAAAGTAAAGGAGCGGGGCCATGTTTGAATGAAACAACCCCGTAATCAGTAGAAGTGCCCCGGCACGGAAGGAAATGTGGTGCTGGGTGGTCAGCGCAACAGGAGCGGTGACGACGGCCGTGATCCAGAGGTTCACGATGATCGCCTTGTGGTGAAGCATCAACTGGCTGAGCCTGCGCGAGATCATGATCGTGAAAGCATAGGCCAGGCCCGAGGCGGTGCCGGCCATGATGCCGGCGCTCTCTGCGCTGCTCAGACTGAACTTTCCCGCGGCTGCGACGATCATGATCATGCCAAGAACGGCTATGGGGAGCGAGATGAGCGTCACCTTTTGCAGGCGTTCGGATATCAGGAGCGGCGCGATCGCGGCGACGAACACGGGAGCCGTATAATGGGTAAAGACCGCGTTCGAGACCGTGGTATGCCCAAGGGAGTAAAAATAGGTGATGTTGTTCACGATCGAGGCACACGAGTAACCTACAAAGAGATACCATGATCTGAGGCTCAACATGCCTTCGGGGAAATCGCCACGGGCCCTCAGGACCGCGGGGACTGTGAAGCTTGCGATCAGTGAGGTATAGAAAAGGACCACGACGGGCGGAAGCGCGATCCAGCGGATCATCGGGCCCCACGTGCTCCAGATCAGCATGGCGAAGATTATTTTGAGGTAGTTTGCCATGTCCTAAAATAAAAGAAGCCAGGTATCAGGAGACGGAGATCAGAATGCAAGTAGTTCTGATTCCCGTTTCCCGGCCCCTGGCCCCTATTCTGACTCCTGCCTGTTTTCTTCCTATATTATTATATTACGTTCCCATCTCCCATGATGCGAGGTACTTCTTCTGCTCAGGGGTGAGCTTGTCGATCTTGACACCCATGGCGTCCAGCTTGAGCCGGGCTATCTCCTTGTCGATCTTCTCGGGGACGCCGTAGACCTGTTTCTTGAGCTTCTTGCTGTTCTTAAGCATGTACTCGGCTGAAAGCGCCTGGTTGGCGAAGCTCATGTCCATGACGCTCGAGGGATGGCCCTCGGCCGATGCGAGGTTGATCAGCCTGCCCTCGCCCAGCACGTTGATCTTCTTGCCATTGGCCATGGTGAACTCTTCGACGAACTCGCGTATCCGCCTTTTTTTCTTTTTCATCTTGTCGAGCGCCTCAAGGTCGATCTCGACGTTGAAGTGTCCGGTGTTGCAGATGATCGCGCCGTCCTTCATCACGCGGAAGTGCTCCTTGCGGATCACCTTGATGTCGCCGGTGACCGTGACGAAGATATCGCCGATCCTCGCGGCCTCTGCCATGGACATGACCTGGTAGCCGTCCATCAAGGCCTCGATCCCCTTCAAGGGATCGATCTCGGTCACGACCACGTTGGCTCCCATGCCCTTGGCCCGCATGGCAAGGCCTCTGCCGCACCAACCGTATCCGGCAATCACGAAGACGGAGCCGGCGATCAGCCGGTTCGTAGCGCGGATCACGCCGTCCATCGTCGACTGGCCCGTGCCGTAGCGGTTGTCGAAGAAGTGCTTCGTCTGGGCGTCGTTCACCGCGATGATCGGGTACTTGAGCACGCCGGTGTTGGCCATGCTGCGGAGCCTTATCACACCCGTCGTGGTCTCTTCCGTTCCGC
>DASPSR010000030.1:0-84503 GCA_035623825.1 Nitrospirota bacterium | reverse complement strand
CTCCTGTCCCTGCACACGCACTTCCAGACTTCCCGCCACATCCCCTACCACTGTCATCCCCTGGGGGATGTTCCGCATTTCAAGGGGGACGGTAAGTGTCATTTCCGTCTTTCCTTTTGAGGTGACGTAGAACCAGAGCGTGAGTGAAAGGCCGAGCGATACCATCTTGATGCCCCAGTTGTCCAACAGCAGCTTGCGATAATCCATTTAGACCTTTCTGTCCTTCTTCATGACGAAGATGTCTGAGAGAGTCTTTCGAAGAGCCGATGCATCCGCGTTGTGCACGATTGAACCGCCCGTGACAACGGAGATTTCCCCCGTCTCTTCAGAAACCACTACCACGACGGCATCACTTTCCTCGGTCAAGCCTACCGCGGCCCGGTGGCGGGTGCCAAGCGCCTTAGAAATGTTCGACGACAATGTCAGCGGCAGAAAGCAACCTGCTGCTATGATTCTTCCGCTCCTGATGATCGCTGCCCCGTCGTGTATCGGCGAATATGGGAGAAAGATACTCACAAGGATTTCCTTCGTTACCTTGGCGTCGAGTTCGGTTCCCATCTCGACGATGGTCGAGAGGTCCGTATCGCGCTCAAGCACAATGAGAGAGCCAATCCTCTTGTTGGCCATAGAAACCGCGGCCTTTACCGTTTCCTCTATGAATTTGGACTCCTCAACAGGCGAAAGGGGTCTGAACAGATGGCGCTCACCGACCTGCGCCAGTGCCCGCCGTATTTCGGGCTGGAACAGGACCACGACGGCAAGAACGATCTGAGACCAGACGCCGTGGATTAGCCAGTCAAGGGTATGGAATTCGAGCGCCTGCGAGGCGATGAGCACGAGTATAATGAGGCCGATACCTACCAGCATCTGGAACGCGCGGGTACCCCTGATGATCAGAAGGAGGCGGTAGATGATGTAGTAGACAAGCGCAATGTCGATGGTATCATGAAACCACCGGTAGTGAGCAAGGGCCTCCCTTATTGCGGTGAAGTTGATAAGCATAAGCGTAGATCCACGCACCAAAAGACAAATTTATCCGTCTATAGCGCCGAATTGAGTATTTCGATGTTATTTGAGATTGTTATTTCGAATCATGAGCCTTTCCTCAAAACCGCATCCGTCATGCGAGCCACCCGCACCATGCGCGCCACGTCATGGACTCTGACTACGCTGGCGCCGCGCTCAATCCCGAACGCGATGGTAGCAGCCGTCCCGTCATCTCGCTGATCCGGCACTGGGATACCGATGATCGTCCCGATGAATTTCTTCCTTGATGTCCCGAGCACGATTGGCCTGCCCAGACTTCGGAACTCGTCAAGACGGTCCAAGAGCGTGAGGTTGTGCTCGAGCGTCTTGCCAAATCCGATGCCCGGATCGATGAGGATTTTCTCCCGTTCCACACCCGCCTTGAGGGCGATTTCAATCCCTTCTGCGAGAAAGGACATGACCTCGACGACCACGTCGTCATAGACAGGATTCTGCTGCATATCGCGAGGTGTGCCCTTTATGTGCATGATGACCACAGCCGCACCGTAGTCCGCTGCAATCCTCGCCATGTCAGGTGAGAAGCGGAGGCCGCTGATATCGTTCACGATCGATGCACCGGCCTCCAGGGCGCGTCTGGCGACCGACGATTTGTAGGTATCGACCGAGACAGGTACCATGAGTTCGGTCGCCATGCGTCCGATGATGGGGACAATCCTGCGAAGCTCTTCCTCTTCGGATATGGGCTCCGCACCGGGCCGCGTGGACTCTCCGCCGATATCGATGATGTCCGCACCTGCTGTGGCCATCTCCCGCGCATGCGCAAATGCCCGTTCCTCATTGGCATAAAGCCCCCCGTCGGAAAAAGAATCGGGCGTCACGTTCAGGATCCCCATGACATGCGTGCGGCTGCCAAGCTCAAGGATCCTCCCTCTGCAGGTAATCTTATAATCTGAGCGCAGGTAGTTGTCAAGCAGAGAGTCCATCTTTTGGGAAAGATTTCCGGATGCGTCGTCGTGAGCGCCAAACGCGCGGAGAAAGCGCTTCAGTTGGTCGGGAGTTCCTGTTAGGGCTAGACCTGGCGATGATTCGCTGCGGTCTACGACAGACAACGGATCGCAGATGATGCTCGTCCCGCTGTTTGATGATCGGATGAACTTGCGCAGGGCGGTCGCCTGCCCGGAGGTCAGGCCTTTCAGGGTCAGAGTAATTGCCCCGCGGCCGGAGATCCGGAGGACGGGCTCCATGCCGTCCTCCTACGCCGCCGCAGGCCGGCCGTCGTTGACGATTGCGTCGATCTCAGGGCCGTCGAGCGTTTCCTTCTCTAGGAGGGCGTTGGTCAGCCGGTCGAGCGTTTCCCGACGGTCTATGATCAGTCTTTTGGCCCGGTCGTAGTTCTCGGTGACGATGCGTTTCACTTCCTGGTCGATCTCCACCGCTGTATGCTCGCTGTAGTCGCGATGCTGCGCTATCTCGCGGCCAAGGAATATCTGCTCTTCCTTTTTGCCATAAGTTAGGGGCCCCAGTTTGTCACTCATGCCCCATTCAGTCACCATTTTCCTGGCCAGCATCGTGGCACGCTCGAGGTCATTGCCTGCTCCAGTGGTCATGTGGTTTAACGCTATCTCCTCGGCTGCTCGGCCGCCCAGAAGGATTGCGATATTGTTCAAAAGGTGCTCTCGGTCGTAAGAATAACGGTCAGCCGTCGGCAGTTGGAGCGTGACGCCGAGAGCCATGCCGCGCGGGATGATCGATACCTTATGCACGGGATCGGTGCCAGGGATGAGTTTCGCAACCATCGTGTGGCCCGCCTCATGATATGCCGTGTTCCTCTTCTCCGCATCGCTTATAATCATTGTCTTCCGCTCTAGGCCCATGAGTATCTTGTCCTTGGCGCGATCGAAGTCGTCGTTCTCGACCTGCGTTTTCCCCATCCTGCCTGCGAGAAGGGCCGCCTCGTTAACGAGGTTCGCCAATTCAGCTCCCGAAAGTCCCGGCGTGCCACGTGCAATAGCCTCGAGGTCAACATTCGGCGCTAGCTTGATCTTCTGGGTATGGACCTTTAGCACGCCGACCCTGCCGTTCAGATCGGGACGCGGGATCACCACCTGCCGATCGAACCTGCCCGGACGGAGGAGCGCAGGGTCGAGTACATCGGGACGGTTCGTCGCCGCCACAAGGATCACGCCTTCGTTGCTCTCGAAACCATCCATTTCGACCAGCAGCTGATTCAGGGTCTGCTCGCGCTCATCATGACCGCCGCCGAGGCCCGCGCCGCGATGTCTGCCGACAGCGTCGATCTCGTCGATAAAGATGATGCAGGGAGCGTTCTTCTTGCCCTGCTCAAAGAGGTCGCGGACACGCGACGCGCCGACTCCCACGAACATTTCAACGAAGTCGGATCCGCTGATTGAAAGAAACGGCACACCCGCCTCGCCCGCGATGGCACGCGCAAGCAGCGTCTTTCCCGTGCCTGGAGGGCCGACAAGCAGCACTCCTTTTGGAATCTTGCCGCCGAGCTTCTGAAATTTCTGCGGGTCTTTGAGAATCTCAATGATCTCCTGGACCTCGACCTTGGCCTCGTCCATACCGGCCACTTCGCTGAAAGTCACCTTCTTGGAGCTCTCATTGAGGAGTTTAGCCTTGCTTTTCCCGAAGGAGAGGGCCTTGTTCCCGCCCATCTGCATGTTTCGCATGATGAACATGAACCAGAGCGCCATGAGAATGAGCGGTGCCCAGACGACGAGGAAGTTGTACCATGCTGACTCCTTCACGGGCTCCGCGTTGATCTTGACTCCCTTGGCCCGGAGGTCTTTGACAAGGTCTGGATAGTCCGGCAGGTTGGTCTTGAAGGACTTTCCCGTCTTATAATTGCCGGACATCTCCGTGCCCTTGATCGTAACGTCGTTCACCTCTCCCTTCTCTATCTTGTCCATTACGTCACTGAAGGGGATCTGCACCGCCGTAGGATTGACCGGATTGAAAAGATTGAAGATAAGCACCGACACCACGACGAACAAGAGTATCAGCGCCAAATTTTTATAGAATGCACTCACTTATTGAAACCTCCCGAATACCGTCAGGCCTTTGCCTGCTAAATATTCTTAAATAATAACACACTATCATCAGGGAGACAATAGTTTTATCCTGCTTATGTTCTATCCAACTTGCGTCGGGACCCGCTTATCCCTGACGCTCTTCCATTGGCAGAACGGCGATGTATGGCAGGTTCCGGTAGCGGTCCTTGTAGTCTAAACCGTAGCCCACGACGTACTTGTTCGGTATTCGGAATCCCGCATAATCCGCCTCTATCTGGACTTTCCGCCGTTCCGCTTTGTCCAGCAGTACGCAGACCTTGAGCGAGTCCGGGCCGCGTGCAATAAGCATCTTCTTCAGGTAATCGATCGTCACTCCCGAATCCATAATGTCCTCCACAAGCAGGACGTCCTTACCTTTTATGTCTTCTTTCATATCAGAAATGATTTGGACGGGATGGCTGCCTTTGGAACTCGTACAGTGTATGAAATCCATGCGAACAGAGATTTTTAACGATCGAAGGAGATCAGACATGAAAAAGATCGCCCCCTTGAGGACACCGACGACGAGCAGATCCTTTTCCGCATAATCCGAAGATATTCTGGCGCCTAGTTCCTGGATCTTCCGCTGGATCTCCTCACGAGTAAAGAGCGGCTTCCCGAAATCAATGCCTACCATTGCATTTCCTCCACGAAAATTAATTAGGACGCAACTTGAGAAATATCTTCGCGATGGTAAGGGGACATACCTCATTATCCCAAAAACCGCGCCCTGTGCCCCTGAACCCCGTCCATTAACGCCGCACTTGAACCACGAGCACCCTTTTCGTTACACTCCCTGGCAGAAACCTGTCGTCAGTACGGAGCCCAACGACCCAGACAACGTCATTGTCCGAGAGGATGATTGGGACTGTATCCCTCCGGCGTCTGGGCACCTTCACGTCAACGAAGAAGTCCTGCAGCTTCTTGCTCCTCCCTCCCATACCTGCGGGACAGAACCAGTCGCCCGGGCGCCTGTTTCTTATCGTTAACAACCCTATCTTATCATAATCGAACAGTGCCTGCCAGCGGTAATTTTTGACGTACTTCTCGTCCGGAAGGCGGTCTAAAACCTCTGCTTCAGCATCCATGCCGAGCTCTGGGATCGCAATGCTGCCGGGAACCGGAAGCGTATAGGAGAACCCCTCTGTAGCCGCCTGCGAGCGCAGGATGAATCTCTCATATTCGCGTTCCATGACGAGGCCGTACGGCATTCGCATGGTCCTGCCGGTCTGGGACGCCGCCATGAAAGCAATTGCGTCATTGATCTGGACCGAAGACAACCCTGACGATTGGGATCCTGCCAGACCGGCGGCCTTTATGAGCACCCTGCGCTTGAATGCCTGAGGCAGAGCATTAAAGCTCTCCCTCCTCAGTGCAACACCATCCTCGCCCTGCACGAGCACCTCGGCTTCGATCGTTCTTAGACATGCCTCTGCAGCTTCACCTTCATCTCTTAGCAGGGCTGCCTCTGATGCGAGCGTTTCAACGATCCGGGGATTAAGCCGTTTGAGAACGGGCAGAACTTCCATCCGAATCCGGTTCCTCGTGTAGACCGGCCTCATGTTCGACGGGTCGGACACGTACTCAAGCCCGCTCAATCGGAGATATTCCAATACTTCTTCCCTTGTGACGTTGATCAAGGGACGGATGATGTTTTCCCGCACGGGCGGGATTGCCGAGAGGCCCGCGATGCCGGCGCCCCGCAGAAGCCTCATAAGGATGGTCTCGGCCTGATCAGTGGCCGTGTGGCCCGTTGCGATGCGGGAAGCTCCGACCGATTCTGCAACGCGGTGCAAAAACCTGTATCGAACTTCACGTGCCCCGGCCTGCGAGGATAGCCCGCGCTCTCGGCAGAAGGCTGGCACATCAAACTGTTCGATCGTCGCAGGAATGCCCATCTTCTCCGCGAGGCGTGCCACGAACAGGGCCTCAGCAGCCGACTCATTACCTCGGAAGAGGTGGTCGAGGTGAGCAACGTGAAGAGCTAGGCTGAGATCCTTCGACAAAGCCTGCAGGACGTTCAGCAGACAGACCGAATCAGGGCCGCCCGAGACGGCCACGACCACGCGATCGCCGGGACTCAGCATGGCATACTTCCTTATAATCTCTTTGACCTTTGTAAGAAGCATATGATATCGACTGGCAAACCACGCTCAACGCACTCAATGCCTGCACCGAACCACCGATAAGCTCAATACCGCCAGTTTCAGTCTGTTAGTAATTCGGCAATGAAAACTATTTGGAGTCTTGTAAATTTGGAATTTTATCTTCCCGGGGTTGCCATTGTTTTTACCATGCCGGAGCGCGGAGAGAGCACAAACATGCGGGGGAAAAATGGTGGCGGTGCAGGGACTCGAACCCCGGACACAGGGATTATGATTCCCCTGCTCTACCAGCTGAGCTACACCGCCCCGAAAAAATTTAGAGGTTAAAGATACTGTATTGCGGCCTCTTTGTCAAGAAAAAGTAAAAAGGTGAGGAATAACAGACCCTCAAAAGCGAATCTCAAATACCATCAAAGACACAAGTTCAAATATACAAAACCATCAGACTGCGCTGTTGGCGGATTGGGATTTATTCATGCTTTGGGCATTGAAATTTGGCTCTCATTCTTTGAACCTCGTCTCTTCTTTCTGGATCCGCTCAATTTCTTCTTTTTTCGTCTTGCAACTGATGCAGTACCGTGCCAGGGGGTTGACCTGCAGCCGCTTGATGTCAATCTCCTCCCCGCACTCTTCGCACAGGCCATACGTGCTGTTCTGGAGCTTGCGGAATGCATCGGCGATGTCCTTGTACTGTTCGTACTTCATTTCCAGGAGCGAGTAATCGATGCCCTGGTCCATGTCCTGAGAGGACAGGTCGGCACTGTCCATGGCCGAGTCTATCTTCTGACCCGTCTCGGGAACCAGCCTGCGCCCCATCCTCACTTCAAGGCCTTCTACCACTTCGTTACGTTTTTTGAGCAGCAGTTTTTTCAGGAGCTCATGGCGTTTCCGCATGGCTGCGGGTATCCGTGCCGGCTGGGTTACCTTGCCGTTTAAAGATGGCATCGATGAAACGATCTTCTGTTTGGCTTTCTTTGAGGCCTTCTTCTGTTTCGTCTTTTTCACGGCTTTTTTTTTCGCCTTATGTTTCGCTGTGGTGCCGGATTTCCGTACGGCCTTTTTCGTCAGCCTTTTTGCATTGGCCTTGGCTGCTTTCTTCTTTACGCCTTTTTTTACCGCCATATTCTCAATACCTCCTGACTGACCGCATGTGAAACTAAGGAACACATTATAGTTATCTATTAAAGCAAATTCAAGACATTTTGTCAGGAAAATGCCAATTCCAAGGTCGATCAGAAAAAGAGAGCGTTTTCTAAGAAAACAATAATAACGTATGGATATGATTCGTTTTTTTTGCTATGATAACATTATACCGTTGTGCAAAGAGATGACCATGCGCCTATTTTCCCTGTGTTTTCTGCTTATTCTATCATTCCCCGGTAAAGCGATGCCTGATGAACCGCCCGCTCCTGCTGTCCCGGAATACGACCTGTCAGTAACGTTCGACATCCCCGCATCTCGAATCACCGGTCTTGCGACCATGTACGTACAGGGCGACCGCGAAATCGTGTTTACTCATGGGTCACTCGTTGTCTTAGAGGTAACCCTCAATAACCGGAAGATCGATCTAGAAGCCCATGATGACATACTGAGGATAAAACCAGCGGAGAGCGGCTCCCTCGCAATCAGATATGAAGGCGTGTTCAAAGGCAACGGGATGAGCAGGGAGAGAAATGACAGTGCGGAGCAGAGCGTGATCAATGCCAAGGGGATATCCCTCAGCGGCATCTGGTACCCGCAGCCGAAGACGCTTTGCCGTTACCGACTTGCCGTGACCCTTCCGCAAGAATATGATGCGTTGTCCGAAGCCGATTCGACTGAGAAACACGAAAAGGGCGACAGCAGGGAATTTCTGTTCCATTTCGATCACCCGATCGAGGGCGTCGACCTCGTCGCGTCAAATCGGTTTGAAGTGGTACATGACCGGATGAGCGACATCGATCTGTATGCTTACTTCTTTCCCGAAGACCGGGAACTGGCCGGGAACTATCTCTTGCAAGCGAAAAAATATATAGAAGCGTACGAGAAGCTCCTCACGAAGTACCCCTATAAAAGATTTTCTATTGCAGAGAATTTCTTGTCTTCGGGGTATTCAAGGCCGACATTCACGCTTCTCGGACAAGACTCGATTCAACCCTCCTTACTGTCAGGGACGTCGTTCGGCCATGAGATTCTGCGCCAATGGCTCGGCAACTCCGTGTTCATCGATCTTGACAAGGGCAACTGGGCCGAAGGGCTAATCGCCTATCTTGCGGACTGCCTCCATGAGAAGCAGAACGGCAGAGCATGGGAATGCCGCAAGAAGCAGCTCGTGAATTATGATACCTATGTGAACCCCGAAAATGAGATATCCCTCCGTGAATTCACGAAAGTGACAGGCCGCGTATCCCAGGTTGTCGGGTACAGTAAGGGCGCCATGGTTTTCCATATGCTCAAGGACTTGGTGGGGGACGAGCAGTTCTTCAGCGCCCTCAGGGGATTCATCAGCCGGAACCAGTATCAACGGGCATCATGGGACGATATCAAGTCGGCTTTCGTCAAGCAGTCAGGAAAAGACCTGACTCCCTTTTTCACGCAGTGGGTAGACGGGAGAGGGCTCCCGGATATCAGCCTGGCGAACGCGTCCGTAAAACGCTCAGGAGATGCTTTTGAGATTAGCTTCGACATTCTGCAGAATGGCAAGAACTACGTGCTGGATCTGCCGATCGTGGTCACCTCCATCCAAGGCAACACGAAAAAGGAGAAGCTCTCGCTCGACGCGGAAAAGAGGACCTTCAAAATATCCACTGACTTTGAACCGCTCGATATGTTAGTCGACGGAGATTATGATGTCGCACGAAAGCTCACAGAGCCGGAAACACCGCCAATCATTGCCAAGCTCCTAAGCGATGAACCTATAATCGTGTTGCCCGTCTCGAACCAAGAGGCATATAAAACCATCATCACCGCCCTGCAAGAAAGGGGCGCACAGGGGAAAAAGGCCGCCGGTCTTAAGGACTCGGAGATCAAAGTTTCATCCCTTGTAATCCTTGGCGACGATAACCCGCTCGTGAGCAGGCTCTTCGGCAAGGCCGAGAGCGGGACAGCAGGATTCAGCATAGCTGCCAGGAAGAACCCCTGGAATGAACAAAAAGTGGTAGGAATCGTCAATGTGCGCTCCGCCGAGGAAGCGGAGGCCGCCTTACCCAAGCTTGCCCATGACGGCAACTACAGCGTGCTTGCCTACGACGAAGGCAGGAACGTGTCGAAGAAAATCGAGGAGTCACAAAGGGGGATAGAGATCGAACTGAGGCAGCCGGCGACGGCCATAGACCTCTCGACGATCAGAACTCTCTCTAACGTGATCGAGGATGCTGCGGGCAAGAAAATCGTGTACGTAGGCGAATTCCATGACCGATTCAGCCATCATACTGTTGAGCTCGAAGTCATTAAAGACCTGTACAAGAAGGACCCGAAACTTGCGGTAGGCATGGAGATGTTCCAGCGGCCATTTCAAAAGACACTCGACAACTACATCAAGGGCGCCATCGATGAACGGGAATTCCTGAAGGCCACGGAGTACTTCAAACGCTGGGGTTTTGATTACAATCTGTACAAACCGATACTCGATTTCGCACGCGGCGAGAAGATCCCAGTGGTCGCCCTGAACCTCAGGAGCGAAATCATCGAAAAGGTCTCGAAAGGAGGCATCGACTCCCTTTCGGAAGACGAAAGAAAAGAGATCCCGTTGCAGATGGACTTTTCCGACGACGAGTACCGCGATAGGATCAAAGAAGTCTTCGAGCAGCACAAAAGTTCAGGAGAGAGGGACTTTGCTTTCTTCTACCAGTCCCAAGTGCTTTGGGATGAGACCATGGCCATGTCCATCGATGAATACCTGCGGAAGAACCCGGACCGGCGCATGATCGTAATCGCGGGCGGCGGGCACGTCTCTTACGGCTCAGGAATCCCCAAGCGGGCGTTCCGGAGGAACGGATTCCCATATGCGATCATCCTGAATGACGGTGAACTCGACAAGGACATCGCCCATTACCTCGTTTTTCCGCAGCCCCTCGACGGTGTCACCTCTCCAAAGCTGATGGCGACGTTCAGGGAGGAGGATGGGAAAGTCATCTTTATGGACTTTGCCAAGGACAGCCCTGCGAAAAATGCAGGGCTCAAGAAGGGTGATGTGCTGGTGACCCTCGACGGCGCTGCCGTACATGATGTGCCAGACATAAAACTGGCTTTGTTCTTCAGGCATAAGGGTGATATCGTGAAGGTAGGCGTGATCAGGAAGCGGTTCCTGCTGGGTGAAAAGGACATGGAATTCGAGGTGCAACTATGATTAAGTTCTTGACTTGTATAACATGACCCCTTTTAGGGAGGAACCGAGAAAGGGCGGATAAGAGGAAAAACGTAGCTGGAGGCTTTGGCCAGTATTCGACGATATGATTTGCATCATAGATATGTTATACTTAAAAAGGTAGTATAAGGCCATGTTCAAAGAAGGATGTCCCGGAAGCATAGAGATACGCCAGCCCAAACCTGAGGATATCAGGTGCCAGAAGTGTGGCGAGAAAATCGAGATCTGGAGCGATGAGCCCGAGACCCAGTGCAAGAAATGCGGCCATCTAAACGCCCGCCCCATCGGCACGTCCTGCATCGAGTGGTGCGCTTACGCAAAAGAGTGCGTGGGTGCGGAGAAGCTCGAAAAGCTCCTGAAGGCAGCCAAGAGCTAACGCGTTTACCTCCTCCCTGTGTTTTCGCATGGTTCTTTCTCTCTGGACTTCAAGCGAAGAAGCCCTCTTTTTCACCTCTCTTAAGCCTATCCTGCAGGGCTTCAATAGCCCCATATCTCAAGAATCAACAGATCTCATGAAGTAGATCGGGAATCGGTCTTGCAAACTTTTTCGTGTTGCGGGAGAAGACCGATTGTGATATCCTTGTGCCCGAATTCAGAAGGTCCGGAATCATGGAGCAGACCCCCAAAAAAGCCTGAACAGAGGAGTGGATCAGTCCTTAGATCGCCATGGTGCTCTTCCCCAAGAAAATAGATTTTTTCGAAATGTTCGACCGCGCCCTCGAGAACCTCTCACGGGCAGCAAACGTGCTCGTCGATACCTTTAATAACTTCGAGAGTTTCGAGAAAAAAGCAAGGGCCATCTACGAATTCGAGCAGGAAGGCGACATGCTCACCCACGATATCATGAAGGACCTTAATAAAACCTTCCTCACCCCCATCGATCGCGAAGACATCCATGCCCTCGCATCGAGGATCGACGACGTCCTTGATATGATCTGGGCCGCGGTGGACAGGATGGTGGTGTACAAGATCGACAAGCCAACGCCGGAGGTCATCTCCATCGCAGAAGACCTCCAGATGACGACCGATATCCTGAAGAAAGCGCTTCGTGATCTCCGGTCCAAAGAATACTCGCACGTCCAAGAACACTGCATTGAGATCAATCGGCTCGAGAACAGAATCGACCGGAAATACCGCGACGCGCTCGGCAAGCTCGTGAACGACGAGACCGACCCCGTGCACATCATCAAATGGAAGGACATCTATCAGCTCTTCGAAGACGCCTCAGACCGTGCGGAAGACATCGCCAACATCCTAGAAGGAATCGTCCTGAAGCATGCCTAATATCCTGATTATCATCATTCTTGCGGTACTATTCGATGTTGCCAACGGCTGGCATGACTGCGCCAACGCCATCGCCACTGTAGTCTCGACAAAGGTCCTATCACCCATGATGGCCGTCGTCCTTGCCGCAACTATGAATATTGCCGGCGCTTTTCTCACAACAGCCGTCGCAAAAACCATTGGCACCGGGATTGTTGACCCCAAAGCGGTGACAGACCTGGTCCTTATTGCCGCGCTGCTTTCTGCCATTCTCTGGAACCTCATCACCATCCTAATGGGTTTGCCCGTCAGCTCATCCCACGCGCTCGTAGGCGGCATCGCAGGAGCGTCCGTGGCGCACGGCGGCATAGGGATACTGAACATGTCGGGGATCCTGAAAATTCTCATGTCTCTTCTTATCTCGCCCATATTCGGCATCATCATTGGCTATGTGTTCATGAAGCTGGTCCTCTCTCTTTTCGGGCACCTGGCTCCCGGCATCGTCAGCAAATACTTCGCACGGCTCCAGATTCTCTCATCGTCGTTCATGGCCTTCGGCCACGGCTCCAATGACGCCCAGAAAGCCATGGGAATCATCACCATGGCACTTGTGAGCGGCGGCGTCATCCATACCCTTGAAGTGCCGAAGTGGGTCATCCTCATCTGTGCCCTAGCCATGGGATCTGGAACGCTGTTCGGCGGCTGGAAAATCATCAAGACCCTTGGCGTCAAGATGCTCAAGCTCGAGCCCATCCATGGGTTTGCAGCTGAAACCTCCTCAACAGCTATCATCGTCGCGGCAAGCCACTTCGGCCTGCCGGTGAGCACCACCCACGTCGTGTCCACGGCCATCCTCGGCGTGGGCGCAACAAAGAGGCTCTCGGCCGTTCGCTGGGGCATTGCAGGAAAAATCGTCATGGCCTGGGTATTTACGCTCCCCTTCTGTGTCGGGCTTGCATGGGCAGTTGTGAAGGTCATGAAGTTTTATCACATCGGGTAAACTGGATCGAGCTCTGCCCATTCTTTCTCAGAAACCCGACTTGAGTTTTTCATTCTCATCATACTTTCAGTGACCTGTTCATTTGCCGCGGACAGGACGTTATCATCGTTGTTCAGATTCTTCTCAATCGCCCCTTTGCGTTCTTGACTCTCTTTTTCGGGGGTGCTAAACTCCCGTAGTAGGGATGCGAAATATCCCATAATGTGGCTGTAAGATCACGCCCGAACAGGTCAGCGTCGGCATATTCTGATAGGAGGCAGTTCCATGTTTGATGTGCTCATCGTCGGGGCCGGGCCAGCGGGCTCGAGTTGCGCACGGGCATGCGCTGCCGCTGGTTTGACAACAGCGCTCATCGACCGTGACACATTTCCCCGCTCAAAGCCCTGTGGCGGTGCCGTTTCTGAGCAGGCGCTGTCCTACCTTGACTTCACGCTGCCATCGGCGATTGCAGAGCAGGAATGTTACGGGGCACGAATCCACTATCACGGCCGTTCCGTTGAGGTGACGAAACAGCACCGGATCGCAGTGCTCGTCAGCCGCGACAAATTCGACTCCTTTCTTTTGGAAAAAGCGATCGAAGCAGGTGCGCAATTCTTTCCGAATGAATCATGTGCTACGGTGACCTCGCATCTGGACTCTGTGGAAGTGAGAACTGACTCGTCCGCGTATCATGCGCGATATGTCATCGGAGCCGACGGCGTCCACAGCGTTGTAGCGCGGGCCGTAAGGCCGCCTTTCACAAGGGAAGAGGTCTCCGTGGCCCTCGTGAGCTGCGCCCCCGGAAATAATGGGAACAGCAGCGAGAACCTCCGCGGCCATCTGGAAATGCATTTTGGAATAGCCCCCATGGGATACGGCTGGGTCTTTCCTCATCGCGGATACCGTTCAGTGGGGATCATGGCTTTGTCTTCGACATCATTCCGTCATCAGGACGCTTTGTCCGCATTCTCCCGCGGCCTCGGCATCCCGCTCAGTGATATTCGTGGTCATCTCATCCCCCGGGGCGGAATAAAAAGAACGATACAGTCGGGGAGGATACTGCTCGTCGGTGATGCCGCGGGCTTTGCAGACCCGTTCCACGGAGAAGGGATATCTTACGCAATCCTGTCGGGGAAGTTGGCGGCAAGGGCCCTAGCCGATATCGTCACTTCTGCGGGAGACGAATCAGCGTCCTTTTCATGGTATCGGCGTGAATGCGAACTGCTCATCGGGAAGAACCTGCGCGTTGCACTCTCCATGGGAAAGCTGTTTGACCGGTATCAGAGACTTTTCATCCGTGTATTTTTCGATAATCCTGCAGCGCTCGAGAAGTTTCTTGATATACCTGCCGGGAAGCTTGGATATGAACAGTTCTGGAAATGGCTCATGATGCGCACGCCGTCATTCCTCCTTTCGAGCTGGATTAGGTCGACGCCACGGAGGGTGAATCAATACTGTGCCGCTTCCGGGGAGGGTCCCCGCCGCGATGACGGATAGAGGGACGATCAAGCGGTTTGTCCAGAAAGCTCTCGGGTACGGATGTCCGGGGAGGTCTTTCAGTCAATAGATTGCCGTCGCCGTGTACCGCTGATCATAGATGCTGTTTTGCTCGGTGCGGTAGAGGCCGGGAATCATCCGCTCATCTATGTGGTTGGAGGCAATCACGCGATTCGAGTGAATTCAACATGTTCAGATTGGCGATGGTGACAGACGGATCTGTGGTATCTTGATTTTTAAGCGTCGATCGTTGCAAAAAGACATTTTGCGGCATAATTCAGCGCATTCACCACTGCAACATCGGTGAGGGCACCCTTGATATTTTTCTTGTATCCACGCCCTGGTATTTCCCCTCCTTCAGCAAACCGATAAAATTCTCGTAAGTCACGTCTTCAGAGAACTCCGTGAAGCAGGAGCCCACATCCTGAGAGGCATGGGCATCAGATCCGCCCGTATAGGGAAGGTTCAACGCCCGCGCGGCCTCGATTGCTCTCACATTGAACGCATGCATGTTGCATCCGTTACACCCTTCGAGGGCCGAGACGCCGGGCATGTTCCGAACGAGATCGCCGAAGCTCGTTCCTGGCCTGAATGGATGCGATGGAATCACTACGCCGCCGTGCTTGCCGACAATCTTGATTACATCGATGACCGGAGCGTGTTTGACCGAAAGCTTGTCGGTATTGACGCCGAAAATCAAACAGTGACCCTCGGCCGCTGAGAACTCGACACCGCGGAATATCCTGATGCTGTGATTGTATTTTTCCTTCAGAATTTCGGCAGGCTCCGATGCGCCGTAGTAATAATGTTCGGTGAAAGCGATGCCGTGAAGCCCTAGTGCGATTGCCCGGATGACCGCTTCCTCTGGGTCTGCATCATTATCGCCGCTAAATTTTGAATGGACATGCAGATCGATCTTATATTTCATAAATAAATACTTTCGCCGATGTTCGCTGGATCTTCATGATCCGAATTGCATTTTTTGACCAATACTAAATTTGACCAATTCTAAACTTGTCTAAGCCTCATCATAGTAAATCAGTGTTCATCTGTTTTGGCAATTCATGTAACTCCATCACGTAATGAGCGCAAAGCCTCCTTTTCCCTCCCTGCTTCGGTGGTAGGCATCGTGCATTAAATCTTCTACCCTCCTAATCCGCCCCCGGTCTTTCCCCGCTTTCGCTCTATCTCGCGGCTTCTAAGCACCGCGCGCTTTATCTTGCCGCTTACGGTCTTCGGCAGCTCGCTTATGAATTCGATTTCGCGTGGATATTTATACGGAGCAGTGCGGGCTTTCACGAATTCCTGGATTTCCTGAGCAAGCTTATCCGAGGGTTTATACTCCGGCGCGAGTACGATGAAGGCCTTCACAATCTCGCCCCGGACTGAGTCCGGGCTCGCCACGACCGCGTTCTCTGCAACAGCGGGGTGTTCCTGGATCACGCTCTCTACCTCAAAGGGGCCGATGCGATAGCCTGAAGCCTTGATGATATCGTCTCCCCTGCCAACGAAAGTAAAGTAGCCCTCATCATCCTTGATTGCTTTGTCTCCCGTATTATACCACCCGTGCTGGAAAACCTTGCTATTTTCTTCCGGATCATCAAGATAGCTTTCAAAGATGCCTACCGGCTTGACTGAATTGATCTTGACGCAAATAAAGCCCACTTCTCCCGGATGCACGGGCTTGAAGTCCTCATCGAGTATTTCGATGGTCAGGTCTGGTACCGGCTTTCCCATGGACCCCGGTTTTACGGTCATGAACGGATAGTTCGCAACGAGCACCGTCGTCTCGGTTTGTCCGTAGCCTTCATGGATCGTCTTGCCCGTAGCATCTTTCCATGCCTTGATCACCTCGGGATTGAGCGGCTCACCGGCTGACGTGAAGTGCTTGAGGCCTGAATAGTCATACTTTGTGAGATCTTCGAGGATCAGCATGCGGTAGACCGTGGGTGGTGCGCAAAATACGGTGACTCCCTTCTTTGTTAGAAGCTCGAGCGTAAGCTTTCCGTTGAAGCGTCCCTTGGCATGGTGTACGAAAAGCCCAGCGCCAATCGTCCACTGGCCGTACAGGCCCCAGGCCGACTTTGCCCAGCCCGTGTCCGAGACAACCCAGATGAGATCCTTGCCGGTGAGATTGTGCCACAACGCCGCAGTCCGCAGATGACCAAGCGGATAAGAGCCGATGTGGTGCACCATCTTTGGATATCTAGTCGTGCCCGATGTGAAATAGATGAGGAACGAGTCATGAGTCGAGGTCCGCTCTACATCAGACCGCTTGAGCATCGGAGATGCGCCATCCATCAACAGCTCGAATGTGTGCCAGCCCGGTGCCTCGCCGTCAACGAGAACTTTTTGCCTCAGGAACGGTGCGTCTATTCTCTGGATTGCTTCATCGACCTTCCTGTGGTTCGCGTTGTTGGTGATCACCACGTTCGCTTGGCCCTTCATAAGCCTGTACTCGATGTCCGCTGCCAGAAGGATAACCGGCGCGGGCATGATCACGGCTCCGAGCTTGTGGCATGCCACGAGGATGAAGTACCATTCCGGGGTCCTGCCTAGCATGATGAACACGCGATCGCCCTTCTTCACGCCGACCCCCTTTAGGACATTCGCTGCACGATTCGAAAGGGCCGAGATGTCCCTGAATGTATATTCTTTGACCTCTTGCCCGTCAGGGTCGGTCCAGACAAGGGCGCGCTTTGTCTCGACCTCGGCGTGACGATCAATCACGTCGAAGCCGAAGTTGAAGTACTCGGGCACCTGGATTTTAAATGACTTACGCGCCGATTCGTGGTCTTTTGCATCGAAGCTAAAATCCATATCGTCTCCTGGATAGGGAAGTGCCAGCACTGCCAAGAATGCGATAGACGCAGCCCATCATATCACTGTTCATCCTGATCGCATAAAAGCGCGTCGGTAACGATGATCAGGAATTTTTCAAATGAATCGGATACTGCATTTTCCCCTGATCGAGGTATCTCTCAGCGGATGGAGAAGGCAAGATGGTCGGAGGATTCTTGTCTCTACGACGGCTGACCGCATAGCAGATCATTTTGCATTATAAAATGTTGATGCAAAAATAGCAAGAAACTCCTTGTACTGCGTATGTTGTTTTTTAAAGCTTGACGCCATGCCGTGCTTCATCTATCATACAATCAAAGTCGGGAAATCCCTAACGTGAGAACTGGAAGACAGTTTGCTGCAGATCCTTATGAAACAGATCTCCTCAGGGAAAACAGACCCGGGCAAAAAGCGGCCAAACAATGAAGATGCCTTCTTGGCGGACGACGGACTCGGACTGTACGCTGTTGCTGATGGTATAGGCGGCCACGAAGGCGGAGAAGTGGCAAGCCGAATGACCCTGGAAGCACTGTCTGAAGCGCTGCACAATGAGTTTGCACGCGGCGGAGGCGGGCCCTCATCCCATAATTCCCAAGATACAAATCAATGCGTCTCGGCGCTCAGGGATGCAGTAATCCTGGCAAATGCAGCAGTACTCCGGGCAGCAGAGCAGAATCCGGTGCTCGCCGGCATGGGGACGACCGTTACCGTTGTTCTCCTGCGGTCCCGGACTGCCGTTCTGGCCCATGTGGGAGACAGCCGCGCCTATCTGTTCCGTGACGGAACACTCAAGCAGCTGACGGAAGATCACTCGTTCGTGGCGGAGCAAGTGCGCGCCGGATTGATCACGCAGGAACAGGCATGGATGAGCCCCTACCGGCATGTGATCACGCGATCCGTCGGCATTCACCCAGACGTCCACGCAGATCTTCGCACGTTCGAGGTCAAGCAGAACGACACGCTCCTCCTCTGCACCGACGGCTTGACGGAGATGGTCAGAGATGACGACATCGCACGAATCCTAGCTAGCGAAACGCCTCCGGCTGCAGCAGAGAGCCTTATACGCCTGGCAAATGATAACGGAGGGGTGGACAATATAACAGCCGTCGTGGTAAGAATAGGATACGTCTGATAGGGACAGGTATTCTGTGTGAAAGGGAGTCTGTCAGCGCCATGCCGAAAAGGATAAAAGACGAATACGAAATCATCGCCGAACTTGGCTCCGGGGGGATGGCAACGGTGTACAAGGCCGTGCAGAGGTCGCTCAACCGTCCTGTGGCCATAAAAGAGCTGAAAAAGGCATACCAAGCCGACAGCAGGGTCGCACAGCGCTTCGAACGTGAAGCCAGGATGGCGGCGTCATTCCAGCACGAAAATATCGTCCACGTCTACGACTATCTGGCACAACCCAACTACGCCATTGTCATGGAGTACGTGGACGGATCCACGCTTGCTTGGATCATCGAGGAGACTGGCGCACTCCCGACCGATGTCGGAGTCATGATTGCACTCCAGGTGGCAAGCGCCCTGGAGTACGCTCATTCGCGCGGGCTCATTCACCGCGACATCAAGCCAGGCAACATTATGGTTAAGCGGAACGGCGAGGTAAAGCTCATGGACTTCGGCATTGCCCGCCTCCGGGAGATGGAATCTCTCACCTTGCCGGGCACCCTCATGGGCACACCATCCTACATGTCTCCGGAACAGATCATGGGCCAGCCGCTCGATGCCCGGTCGGACATCTTCTCGTTCGGTATCGTGCTATATGAGATGTTCACAGGGGTAAAACCATTTCCGGAAGAGGAAGACGACTCGAGCAGCTCAAGAATATTGAAAGGAAAATTCCTGGCGCCGCGCAGCATTTACAGCGATATCCCGCGGAGCCTCCAGCGCATCATCAAAAAGTGCCTTAAAACAAAGCCGCACAGGCGGTATGGGTCCATGCAGGAGCTCGCACGGGCGCTTGGGAAGAGAATCAAAGGTATGGACAAACCGACTTCGCTCAAACGGATTTCGGACTACCTTGTGGACGTCCAAGTCTTCGAGGCTCCGCCCGAAGACGAAAAAGTGGCAATATCCCAGGCACCTGGGATGGGGACATTCACGAAGATACTGTTGGCCGCAACTGGCGTACTCATTGTGCTCTCCGTGTCAATAGGATATTATTACTTGACAAAGGCGATGCAGTTGAGGACTACGCATACGATGCCTGTTCTTTCGCAGCCTCCCGCCGTCCCGTCCGTACCAAAGCCGGCAAGCGAGCCGACACTGACCGCGCAACCGTCTGCTGCGGGTGCGGCACCCGTAAACAAATAGCTTGTTTTCACGCCTTTGCTAAGCGACGAACGGTCTCAGCCGTGTCCGAGACAAGGCAATCGCTGCAGTCAGGGATAGTGCGTAGACAAACACGGGAAATGCAATTTGCCAAAGTCCCGTCGGGATATAATGTCCCAACGGCTCGAGCATATCTACGAAAACATAAGGCCCACCGTATATGCCGAGCGTGTAGCGACCGAATCGAGATATAAGTGTTTCCGTGTCACGCCCTGCCTTTCTCAGGGACAAGAGCACCACACCCGTAGCAAAGAATACTGTTCCGATGAGGTAATCGTTTTTACTCGGGTCTACGCGCCAATACTTCCAGAGCAGGTAGGCTTCCGCCAGATGCGAGGCAAGTCCGAGGCCTATCAACATGCCTGCGAATCTGAAGAATAATTTCACATCGTGCTGAGACAATGCCCATCCGACCGTTACGCACAGCATGCTGAGGAAAATGAAATCCCGCGTATTGAAATGCAGGCTGATTCCAACTGGAGTTGTCGCATAGGATCCTCCAAGCAACCCCAGACAGTACAGTGCGACAGAAAAGGCAAATACGTTTCTTTGCCTCACGTTCAGATGAACCATAAATGCCAACATCCATAAAGCGAGCAAAAGTGAAACCATGAACCACAGATGGACTTTTGTGCCTTCAAACACGAGAGCGGGCGGGTTCTGGATCAAATGACGCGCATTCCAATATATTGGACGCAGGATCCCGTATTTCAGGACTTCGTCCGTAAGCGCTGGCGACAAGAGATAGATGAAATCCCAGAATAAGAAAGCCGGCAGAATTTAAGAGCTATATTTTTTCGCAAGCTCGAATGGACCGTCTCCCTGTGTTAATTTGCAAGCGAAGAAATATCCCGAAATGATGAAGAAAAAAAGAACGGCAAAACGGCTCCCCTGGTTTATGAGGAGGCCGAACAATTTGTATGGTGGTGAGGGGTAGGCGGGTCCCAAGAACGGCTTGGTATGAATACATATGACAGCTAGGATTGCTGCGACACGGATTGAATCAATTCGGTTAATCCTCATAATTACTGCCCAGGTCGAGCGCCGTCGTACGCTCAGTCCGGATGTCGCCTTTTCATTGATACTTAATTGCGATACCCCGTATCTTCGGTACGACAGCATCCGTACTCTGACCTTCACTCACCCATGGGACATACAGACTATTCCGCACCTGCCGCTGACTTGCCTCTTGTGTCGGAATGATTGCGTCAGCGCCAATAGCTTTAGCCTTTTGCCTCATGCTTTCCAAGAGATCGGGGAGCGGCGTATTAGCTGGTCCAGTCGTTTCCAGTATAGCAATCGCTTTACACGGCCTGTCTGGAGCTGCCGATAAAATTTCCACATTGGTGGTCGGTGGATAATTAGCCGATTCATAAAGCATGACAACGCGAGTAGTCGAACACCCGCCAATTATAAGGAGTAGGGTAATTATCGTAAGGGTTCTTATTAACAACATTACCCCCTCACTACCTGGGCCGTGAAGGAAACGCGACATTAATTATCATGAACTTCCCGAAGCGCGACTGGAACCTACAATTGATCAAAGAAATCAGGCGGTTACTAGATCCCGGAAGTGGTACCTATATGAATATGTCCTCCTATCCACTTAAATAGAATGGTGGAATATTCTATCTCTGCATGAAAATCATTCCGTCTCTGACCTGCGTAACGCCGCTTTCACAATACGATCGAGTTCCTTTGGCTCAACAGGCTTACTGACATAATCTGACAGCCCGAGGCTCAGAGACTTCAAATAGGTCTCCACAGAGCCATGTCCAGTGAGTATAATTACTGGAACGGACGGCAGCGCCTGTTTGAGCGCAGTGAAAAATTCATGGCCGTCCATCCCCGGCATACGGTAATCCGTCACCACAAGATCAATTTTCGCCCCGTCCCGGATGGCGGACAGGGCAGACGCTGCATCTGGTTTTGGGATAACATTGTAGCCAAGCGTGGCCAAGGTGTCCTCCAAGTAACTCAATACGTCTCGATCATCATCTACCAGAAGTATTGTCTTCATAAGTATAACCTGTCCACTATCTCCTTCCTGGCGACCCCGGCACGGCAATCACGCCGAATGAACGACTGCATTCCGCTCGGTTGAGATTGGGCTGTATTTTCTTGATGTAATTTATTCATTTAGATATAATGTGTCAAGTGAAAGTGGATAAAGCCCCTTAGTTAGATACTATATCATAAATAATACTTTCCTACAGTATTTCTCTTCCAGTCTTTATAATTTGACTCGATAGCAGAATTATCGAGACTTGGAAACTTAAAATTCCATAACCCGGCATTTTTCTCAGGCGTGAACTAAAACAGGTATCATTGGCGGGCCTTCCGGGGTAGTATTTGGAGAAGGGAAATAGCGTGAAAAGTGAAGAAAAATTTTACACCGACAGCTTTCTTTAAAAGTTCATGGACAGGCAAGAGGTGCCCGTCTCGTCAGCACATGGCGAAAGTGCTGATCCCCCACATCATGAAACAGACAAGGAATGACCGGCATCTGACCATTCGAGTGCTGCCTCAACGATACGGCCCAATTCCTTTGTTTCGACCGGCTTATGGAGATGCTCGAACACGCCAAGGCTGAGAGATTTTAAATAGGTCTCCACGGATCCGTGTGCGGTAAGCATAATTGTCGGCACAGATGGCAAAATCTTTTTGAGAGCATAAAGAAATTCATGGCCATTCATCCCTTGCATATGATAATCCGTCACTACAAGATCAACCCTTACCCCTTTCTGAATGATGGATAGCGCGGATTCTGCATCAGGTTTTTGAATAACCTTGTATCCAAACATGCTCAAAACCTCTCCCATGTCATACAAAAAAGCGAGATTATTATCAACCAACAGTATAGTTTTCATATCCGATTGTCTCCTTAGCAAGAACATTACCGTGATATACCTCTATCTCCTATTGGATCGCCTACTGTGTATCGTCAACTGCAGCCGGGCAATGGAAGAAACGGTATTGTTGCGTCTTGTTGCTAATGAGTTCCAGATCTTAGTGTGATCCCCCCTTTCGAAAAACTTCATTGCGGCTTGACTCTGAGCACGAACGAGAATCTCAGGTCCTTCAACCATTAGCAAACTGCAAACCTTTCTTAAAACACAAGGTTTAATATCTTGGAACTCATCATTTTTTCAGCGCAAATTTTTCTAATTCTTTAGGTAGCGCTTTCGACAATATCATTCTTATGATTTCGCTTTCAGAACGGCGGAAAAAATTCCCCTCACTTTCCGACAATTTCTTTATCATCCCTTTCAAATCTCCATCTTTTTCCTTGTCATAATAAACTGAAATTTTATCTGTTTTTGCCATATTTTTCACCTAATGAAGAAATCAGCCTTCCGCAAGCTGATTTAGAATAAATAAAGTTGGTCCACTACAATTTGATCTATTAGAGTTTACTTTAGATTAGTATACTCTAAATCGGATATTTGTCAAGAAATTAATGAAGTTAAGCAGTTACCTGATAGATGGAAGTGCTGGAGTACAGGACAATCTATGAAATGGCTGAGTCTCTCTTGCGACCGAGGTCTGGCAAAAAGGCGGTCAATACACCGATCAAGGGGAGATACGAGCACACATGGTAAACGAATTCGATGCCGTTCTGGTCGGCTATTTTGCCCAAAACAGCGGCACCGATCCCGGCTATACCGAAAGCGATGCCGAAGAAGAGGCCTGACACGGTACCCACTTTTCCAGGAATAAGTTCCTGAGCGAACACGAGGATAGCTGAGAAGGCGGAAGCAAGGATAAGACCGATGATGAAAGCGAGGATGCCCGTCCATGCAAGATTCGCATATGGCATGACAAGCGCGAAGGGTGCTGAACCCAAGATTGAGAACCAAATAACTCGCTTCCTTCCGATACGGTCACCGATGTGTCCACCCATGACGGTGCCCGTCGCCACTGCGAATAAAAACGCGAATAGGTGCACCTGTGCTGATTGCACGGACAGGTGGAAGCGATGCATCAGATAGAAAATGTAATAGCTGTTGAGACTTGATAGATAAAAGAACTTCGAGAAGATCAACAGCAGGAGAACCAGCATTGAGAGTAAAACGGTGCGCGGCGGCAAGGTCGTGTGTAGACCATCGTGCGACCTTGGCCGATGACCAATGTTTGCCTGCCGGCGCTTATACCAGCCCCCCACCTGCCACAAAACCGAAATAGCAAGAAGAGCCGCGATCGAGAACCACGCCACGCTCTTCTGTCCCTGTGGGATGATAATCCAGGCGGCAAGGAGCGGCCCAACCGCGCTTCCTGAATTCCCCCCGACCTGGAAGATCGACTGGGCCAGCCCGTACTGGCCGCCTGAAGCCATGCGGGCCACCCGTGACGACTCCGGGTGAAAGATCGACGAACCGGTCCCGACGAGCGCCGCGGCGACAAGAAGAGCACTGTAGTTTGGCGCCGCGGCCAGGACGAGTAGGCCAACAAGGGTGCAGGCCATGCCGAGGGCCAGGGAGTAGGGCTTCGGATGGCGGTCAGTGTAGAACCCGACCATGGGTTGGAGCAGGGAAGCGGTGATCTGATAGGTCAGCGTAATCAGACCGATCTGCGCAAAGGTGAGTTGGAATGTCCCCTTGATCAATGGATAGATCGCAAGAATTAACGACTGAATCATGTCGTTCAGAAAGTGCGAAAAACTGATTGCGGCTAGAACCCTGAAACCCGTGTGCCTCATTTTGCCGGAAGAGCTTCCAGCTTTATCAATTCCCTCGATGTCGTTTTGCATGATTTCTTGCAGAGACTCGTTGTGACCGCGGTGTGTCACTATGGTAACAGTTTTAGACCGTCGAAATGATATCATAGATGATACTGCTTTGCCACTCTTTGTTTGCACTGATCATCTTAACTGATATTTTATTGGTGCATTGCTTCAAATGAAAATATCATATATCAAGAAATATAAGAAACGGATTGTGATAACTCCCTAAGCGGTGGGACTAATGAAGGATGATCAAGAGATAGGTGAATTTCAAAAAAAGTTTATCAAGGGCATTGAAGTTAGGCTCTTGACGTCCTCACCGGCTAAAATCGAGGGCATCCCCGGCAGGTCTAAAAAGCCAAGGGTAGCGGTATTCTGGTGACGATTTCCTAGCCCCGGATCTCCTTCAGCATTGCTCGGCAGGACAGGATGACCTGGTTATGTACCGGACCTGCGCGTGAGCCGCGAAAACGTTCGCAGCACCGGACCTCCCCTCCCCGTCGGCCGTTCGCTGAAAAGTGACTCTCCAGGATCGATAATGTCTATTTTCCTGAATGCACTATTATCACAGGGATCGATGCGTTTAAGATCGTTTCGCGGGCAGTGCTTCCAAAGTAGGCTTCCAGCAATACATTCCTGCCATGAGTCCCCATTACGATGAACGAATAGCCCTTGTCGCCCTCTTGGTAAACCGCGCAGGAAGACGTTATCGGGGTATCTTCTATTTTATATTCGCACGGCACATCGTGCCTGCGGAAAAAATCCGTCTTTTGCTTCATGGATCTCTCCGCATTATTTCGGATATCTTCTAATATGTCCTCGAGATTGAACGGCACCCAGCCGGAAACCATACTGCTTTCATGAATGATGATCCGGTAACTGTCCCCGAGACAATGGAACAATACGACTCGTGCGCCGATGCGCCTTGCAAGAGAAAGCGCATACCGCTCAGCTGGACGGCTGTTTTTGCTGAGATCGGTCGCAACAAGAATGTCTAATTTTTTCAGTGCGCCCGTATCCTGACTCTTTTTTTGGGCGACGGGTCCTATCACAATCACCGGACGCCGCGAGTGACGGACCACTTCTTCGGCGACACTTCCTATGAACACGCGATTCAATCCCTTGCGGCCCTGTGTGCCCATAACGATGAGCTCCGGCGCTGTCTTCACTCGTAAGGTCTTAAGAATTTCATCGGGAACAGACCCGCCTTTTAAAACGGCGCGGACGGAAATCGAATTGCGGCGAGCCAGCTCTTTAATTTTTATCTCATGGCGTGAATGCCATCCCTGGAAACGAGCTGGATCAAAACCGCGGTATGGGTATGCTTTTATATCTTCCACATACAGCAGGTCAATAGTGGTATTGAGCCGCCGTGCTAAAAATGTGGCGACACTCCATATCGCCAGCGAGCGTCTTTTACCAGCATCGGTCTGGTTTTCTATATCATCGGCAACCAAAATCGAACGAGGCGGCATACTCTCCTCCCTTCTTCGAGACAGCGTTTTTTTACTGATGAAGCCAGATAGTGGTTGACAAATTGATTCATTAACTTGCTAAAGGATATCACGCGGCAGGTGGTTTATCAAGGCGGGACGAAATTTATAGCCACGTGGGCTCTGGAAGGAACCAATCCGGGTTGAAAATATGTGAACAAGCTGACGCTGGCGGTGTTCTCAGTGCGACAATAACGGTGTCCTTCGAGTGAGAATCAACATTAACCATCTTCCCTTGTTTTCTCGCTGTGCCGGCCGGATCGGAGTGGATGCTCTGGAAGAAAAAGCACGAGCGTAAAGGCGAGGCCGGTGATGATAGCACCTACGAGGAACGTTATGGTGATTGCGTGGCGGTAGGTTTCAATGACGACGTTTCGCTGGACTTCGGGAAGCTGCGAGATCTCCCTGAGCCCCTGCTCGAGAAGTGATCGGGCGCTGGCACTCGGCGTACTGGCAAGGTGCAGTCCCTTGAGTTGGGCCGTTATGATAGCGCCGGACAGAGCGACACCGAAGGTGCCGCCGAGGGAACGGAAGAACGTCGAGGCAGCTGTCGCTGCGCCCAATTCCCGGCTTCTGACCGAGTTTTGAATCGCTACCATAAGATTAGGCATGACCAGGCCGAACCCGATGCCCAGAACGATGAGTGACGTTTCGATGACGACGATTCCTGCGTGCAGGGCTGACGCAGCCATTACCGTCAGGAATGCGAGGCTTGCCGCTGCAAGACCGACGACGGGAAAGATCTTATATTTTCCGGTCAAAGAGACGAGTCGGCCACCGAGAAATGAGGACACGACCACGCCGGCGGTCATCGGGGCCATCAAGAGCCCCGCCTCAGCCGGCGCATAACCCAAAACAAGTTGAAAAAAGAGGGGGAGGAACACAGCGGCGCCGAAAAGGCCCATAAATGTGGTCGCCATGGTTCCCGAAGCAATGATGAAGACCCGGCTCTGAAATAGATGGGAGGGGAATACTGGTTCCGCGGAGCGTCGCTCCGTAGCAACCAGAAGGCAGCAGAGCAGTCCTGCCAATGCCGCTAACCCGATGATGAGCGGCGACGACCAGGAGTACTGCACACCGCCCATGCTCAGGACCAGAAGCAGCGCCACGGTCCCGGATGTTAGGAGCACCACGCCCAGATAATCAATACGATGCGATACGCGGCGATGAGGACGGTGAAAACCAAAGATGAAAAAAAACAGTGCCACGAGACCGATCGGCAGGTTGACATAGAAGATCCATCGCCACGACAGAGCACTCGTGATGAAGCCCCCTAGGAGCGGACCCGCGATGCTCGAAAAGGCGAAGGCTGCGCCGAACAGGCCCTGATACCTTCCCCGCTCGCGCGGGGCCACGAGGTCGGCGATGGTCGTCATAGCCAGGGTTATGAGACCACCCGCGCCGATCCCTTGGATTCCACGAAAGACCACGAGTTCGGCCATCGAGCGCGATAGGCCACAGAGGCTGGAGCCTATGAGAAAGATAAGGATCGATGTGATGAAAAGTGGCTTTCGTCCATAGAGGTCAGAAAGCTTGCCATATAGAGGCGTCGTGGCAGTTGAGGTCACCATGAACGATGTGACGACCCACGACAAATGTGCGAGGCCGCCCAGGTCGCTCACGATCCGGGGCAGGGCTACGCCCACGATGTTTTGGTCGAGAGCTGCGAGCGTCAAGGCCAGCATCAGGCCGATGACTACGGTCCGTATCTCTCCGGGCGATGCCAGAACAACTTCATGTTGGTCAGGTTTTGACATGAGGATTTCCGATTGTTGTCCAAGCAGCAATCAAGGGATTATAAGGAATGCACGTGTTTTGTCAATAGATTTGATGGAAGGTGCCGCACTATTCTCGACGACACTGGCGGAACGAGGCTCGGCCTGGTATACACGACGAGCAGATGGGTAAAGATCACCCGGACAACATTGCATGCAGCAAACTTTTTTGTGAGCTGATGCTGCATTTTCATTGTGTTGAGTAAGAACGCCTGAACCGGTTTGCAGCAGGATGCATTTTGGATGAACTTGTCTCGCTGGTGGAAATCAAGGTCTTAGTCAAGTTCTTGCCAAGCAGGACTGACCTTTGAAGAAATGAATGATCTCATTTGCCGCCACGCTACGCTGGTTATCGATCGGAACCATATGATAACAGTCATCGAGCAATAGCATGCGGACATCCTTGCTTTTGATGTGCTTAAGAACATAAAGGGCGTTCTTTGCGCTCGCAAGATCGTCATCCTTCGAATGGATGATCAGCGTGGGTGCGGTTACCCGGGCAATGATTTTTTTCTTCGTTACATCGATAAACCGGTAGAGCTCTCGCATGCTTACGCCAGGAACGCTTTCGTGAGCAATGGACCCGTCCCGCATGCCTTCGACAATCCTCGTCCGGAGTGCCTCATTCTTGATACCGTACGGGTCGCGCTCTTTGAAGGAATACATGTGGCAGAAAGGAGCAAAGTAAGCCAGAGGCAACAGGAATTTGTACCAAGGAAGCCCCCAGCCGTCATAAAACAATGTCGTTGAAATAAGAGAAACAGAACTTACTTCTTCTTCAAAATCAACGGATAACTTAAGGGCCAGCAACGCTCCCATGCAAAGACCGGCGATAGAGACCTTTGCATGACTTCTTTTCAGTTCTTGGAACGACTCGCATACTGTCCTATACCAATCCTGCCATCGCGTTCTCTTCAGGTCCCCGAGTGTCTTACCGTGACCAGCCAAGCACGGGCCCTTTACCGTGAAACCTGCGCGGTTTAATTCCCTAGCCAGATATTTCATTTCAAAGGGGCTGCCGGTCAGACCATGGATCAGAAGAACTGCATGTTCTCCCCCCCTCATGTCAATTTTATGTTCACTCATGTTTTCTCACAATAAGCACAGCATTGGTTCCGCCAAATGCGAACGAATTGGACATTACGACCTTTAGATCGAGGCCAGTCCTTGCTTTTCCCGGCACATAATCAAGGTCACATTCGGGATCTGGCACCATCAAGTTTGCCGTTGGTGGAACGATTCGTTTGTTCAGGGCGAGAACTGCCGCTACAAGTTCCACGGCGCCAGCCGCGCCCAGGAGATGTCCATGCATTGATTTTGTTGAACTTACCGGAATATGGCAGGCACGCTGGCCGAATACTTCCTTTATTGCCTTTGTCTCGACAGCATCATTCGCCACTGTGGCAGTACCATGCGCGTTTATATAATCAATATCGTCAGGGCTTATTCTGGCTTCTTCTAGGGCCGCCCTCATGGCATCAGCCTGTCCTTCCACTGAAGGTTTAGTAATGTGATCTGCGTCCGCCGTTGATCCGTAGCCGATTACTTCCCCATAAATCCGAGCGCCCCGTTTCTTTGCCCGATCCAACGATTCAAGGACCAGAATTGCCGACCCTTCGCCGAGTACGAAGCCGCTCCGATCCTTTGAAAAAGGCCTGCACGACGTCGATGGATCTTCCGCTTCCAGTGCCAGAGTTCCGATTGATTCCCAGCTCATAAAAATACCGAACGTGAGAAGTGATTCGGTCCCTCCAGCAAGCATGACATCAGCGTACCCGTGCTTGATCTGGCGAAAAGCTTCACCGATAGCTACTGCCGAGGATGAGCAGGCTGTCGAATAGGTGAGACAAGGACCTTTCAGCCGATGCGTCATGGAGATATAGGACGCTGCCGCATTATTCATGACCATGACCACAGTGAGAGGATGAAGTCGCTTCACATTCTGTTTGAGGAGCTGAACATAGGACTCTTCAAGCGTTCGCGCTCCTCCCATGCCTGTTCCCAGATACACACCTGCACGTTTTTGTTCCTTTTCGGGGAGCTGTATAGCAGCATCCTGCCAGGCCTGTGAGGCAGCGACCATCGCGAACTGACTGACCCTATCAAGGGTGCGCGCGGTTTTCTTTGAGAAATAGGCTTCGACATCGAAATCCACTTCTGCAGATATTTTCACTGACAATCGATCGGCGAAATCCCAGGACATTTTTTTGATGCCCGATCTACCCGCAGCAAGATTGTCAAAAAATTCCTCGCAGCTGTTCCCCACAGGGGATATGATGCCCATCCCTGTTATGACCACTCGTGTCATCTAAACACTCTGCCTTTGCTCCGCATGTTGCTCCATGACCAATCGCTCAACCACATCGATAATGTCCTGGATGGAGTCGAGCTTCACCTCACGATCGGGGATTTTTATGTCGAACTCTTTTTCCAGGGCGAATAAAAACTCAATCTTATCAAGAGAATCGAGGCCGATGCTCTCAATGGTCGCTTCCGGACGCAGCCGCTCTTCAGGAAAGTCGAAGTTCTCAAGAAACAGTTTTTTAATACGTTCCAAGGTCGTGGTCACAGTGCTTCATCCTCCTTTTACAACCAGGTCTATTCTCCGCATCTATTAAGTAGAGATTCGAAAAGACGGATAAACAAGTCCATCTCTTCGTAAGTTATGGTCAAAGCCGGCGCCAAGGTAAATACGTTCTTGTAATAACCTCCGACATCCAGTACAAGGCCATATTTTTTGCCGTTGATGGCGATATCCCCCTTCATGCCTTCCTGAAAAATGGCATCTGTCAGTTTTTTGTCCGGCGTAATACCATCGGACTTGGTCATTTCGATCCTCACGGCTAGTCCCAAACCATCAACATTTCCGATCACAGGATGTTCTTTCTGAAGGTCTTTCAGCAGCGAGACCAGGTACTTCCCTTTTTCGTCGGCCATTTTTGCAAAATCATACTTGTTCAAAAGCTCCATGGTAGCAAGCCCGGCGGCAGTACCCAGAGGATTGCTTGAGAATGTCGAATGAGTCGATCCGGGCGGGAACATCTTCGGGTTAATGAGTTCTTCACGCGCCCAGATGCCGGACAATGGGTTAAGACCGTTCGTGAGCGATTTGGCGAAGGCAACGACATCCGGTTTTACCCCGAAATGCTCCAATGCCCACAACTTCCCCGTCCGGTAAAACCCCATCTGTATCTCGTCATCAACCAGCAGGATGCCGTGCTTCGAGAGCACCTCTGCAAGCCGGGCAAAGTATTCGGGCGGCGGAATGATGTATCCGCCCGTTGCCTGGACCGGTTCAATAAAAAAGGCTGCGTATTCGACTTCGTTTTCCTTGGTATCAATCACCCCATAGTATTCTGACTCAAAAAGTTTTTCGAACTGGCGAACACATTCGTATTCGCAGGTTTTACGTTCTTTGCCGTAAAAGCACCGATAACAATAGGGGAAAGGGATGAAGGTTGCTCTGCTGCCGAAATGACCATATTTTTTCCGGTACCGGAAGCTGCTCGTAAGCTCTGTCGCGGCCAAGGTCCGGCCATGATATCCGCCCATGAACGCAAACATAAGAGATTTGCCTTTTTTAAAATTGCGCACGAGCTTGATACTATCCTCGATAGCTTGCGCTCCGCCAACATTAAAATGCACTCTGCCTTTTAAGCCAAACCTCTTTTCTGTCTCCCTCGCAATGGCTGTAGCGAGAAGTATCTTCTCCTTGTGGAGATACTGGGATGCAACCTGAGGCAGCCTCTTCATCTGATGATTGTGTGCCTCTTCGATATCTCTGTTCCGGTACCCGAAATTTACAGCGGAGTACCACATCTGTACATCCAGATAAGGAGTCCCCTGCATGTCGTAGAGCCAGGAACCCTCGCATTCATCGAAGATGACAGGGCGCTCTGAATAATGCACCGTGTCGCCGTATGAACAGTAGCGCGATTCAAGATCGAGCAATCCCTGCTCGGTGAGCTGCTCGGCGTGAAGTTTTTCCATTATTAATCCTTTCCTGAAACAACAGAATATAAGGACGCCGCTTCAGCGTGCTTTACATCAAAGAATTTCGCCACATCAGCAAAATTATCAAAGGGGTAATGCGGTATTTTGCATCTCTGACAGTAAGCAGTGAGTTTCTTCTTTGTAAAGACAAGGCCTGCTTTATGTGCGAGGCAAAAATCACTTTGTCCGTCGCCTATCAGGATAAGTGAGCGGTCCTTGCTCAAGTCTTGCACGGCCGTGCACTTGCAGTTGGCGGCATTGCAATCCCGATCAGCGTAGGGGAAAGCAGTAATTAGCCTGCCCTGATCTTCCCAAAGCCCGTTTGCAATGATTGGCACCCCCATTAGTCCGGCATTTTCGAGTACCCTTTCTATGAACACACGAAAACCATCGCTGACTATTGCAAAAGGTATCTGCCGGTCTTCAAGAATGCCAACAAAATTTTCGAATGTCTCGTCGATAGAAAATCGGTCGGTATAGTCAAGGAGCTGACCGAGAGTCCTGTCTACCATGGCCATCTGTCGCTCAAGACATTCTCGGGACCCGATGAGACCCTGCTCCCATAATATTTCCACTTCTTTCCATTCCGGCCTTGCAAATTCTTGCAGGATAGCATCGATGATGTCTACATCGGTTACCGTGCCATCAAAATCGATGGCAACAAAATACGGTGCTTTCATTAATTATCGTTTCCTTTCTTGCCCGCGGTTCACTGCAGAGTGCAATTTTGCAGTATACATTTCATCTTTCAAAAATTCAACAGGAAAGATGCGGGAATATATCATTTTTTTCATCACACAATTGTATTTACGAAAAGTGAACTTTTTCTGATTCTCACCAAGCAATCTATTTTTGCTCTGCTTTTCTTTGTATATTTTTTTTGAGTTCTAACTTCAATTTTTCAATATTAAGAGGCTTCGTGCAGTAATCAACAACACCTTCGCTCATCGCCCTTTCGATACTTTCCACGCTCATGTGGGCTGTCATGACGACAACAACGGGCAGCTTGGTTAGCATATTGAGATCGTGAAGCAAATCGAGTCCGTCGCCATCCGGCAACCGCAAATCCAGAAGGACTGCGGCGGGCTGGAATCTCTTCAGGATTTGCCGAGCGCTTTCAAGACTCCCTACTACGGATATCGTAAATTCATCTTCAATGGCAAGCTGAAGTGATTCAGTAAAATTCTGCTCGTCATCTACGATCATTAAAGTTGGTTTACCAGGGAAGTCCATTTTCACGCTTATACTTAAATTAGTTAGAGATATTTACAAAATCGAATTTGTATGAATCTTTCACTCGTGATTAACTAAGATACGCAAATAGAGTGCCATTCTAAAATGCTGTTTTTTCAAGGGCCAATTTTAGACATCATGGGGAAAGCGCACAAATTGTATACAAGGATTGCAGGGACGGGGCGAATCGTGTGGATCGCATTACAAATAACTTTCAGTGCTTATTTGACCAAATCATGTGTGTGGATTTCATCAGATAATATGCAGTAGCCGCGAGTTTGTTCCAGGTGAATTATAGGGAGTACTGATTGAGTTTGTAATGAAGCTGTCTTACCGATATGCCCAGGATCTTGGCTGCTTCAGTTTTATTGTTCCTCGCAGCGGTCATAGCGTTTTTAATGCATTTCTTTTCCACTTCCTCTACCGCGTCCTTAAGAGCAACAGTGAGAACCTGGTTATCATTCACGCATGAATTCTTCATTGATCCAGGACCAAGTACAAGATCATCCTCGTTCAAGATGTCTTTTGTCGTTGTTGCTACGGCACGGTGAATGCACCATTTGAGTTCCCGGATATTTCCGGGCCAGTCATAGTTCAGGAGCATCTCCGATGCCCCATCGGAAATATCTCTGACGCTTTTATTATATGCATACCCGGCTTCGTTCAAGAACGCTCTCGTCAGAAGAGGAATGTCCTCTTTGCGATCGCGCAAACGGGGCAGTTCCAACACAATTCCCGTTATGCGGTAATAAAGGTCTTGACGGAATCTGTTCGCCGGATTGCTCAAATTCTTGTGCGTAGCGGTAATGAGCCTGAAGCGTGCGTTTCGTTCACGCACATCGCCGAGTTTAAAGTACCGGCCGGATTCAAGGACACGAAGCAATTTCGCTTGCGTTTCATCCGCCAGTTCACCGATCTCATCGAGGAATAAGGTGCCTTCCTCCGCCCGTTCTATCAAACCCTCCTTGTTGCCGACGGCGCCAGAGAACGCCCCTTTTACGTATCCGAACAGTTCGCTCTCAAAAATATCCTTGGGAACGGCGGCGCAGCTGATCGTCACCAATTCACCTTGCAAATCGGATAGACCATGAATCCACTGTGCCAGTTTCTCCTTACCGGTCCCCGTTTCCCCTTGGATAAGAACGGGTATTGGGAGATGAGCCACGGCCGGTACTCGTTCGACAATTGCTTTCATTGAGCCTTTCCCTGAAGTGACAAAAGGCGGGACGATCCTCTTTATCTCGCGGTCAAGATTGCTGATTTTCTTCTGAAGCGACCTGTTTTCGAGATAGACTCCCAGTTCCCGCTTCAACTTATCAATATCCAAGGGTTTTGTGACATAGTCGACAGCGCCCTCTTTAAGCGCCAAGATGGCGTTTTCAATGGTTGCGAAAGCAGTCATGACGATAACGATAGGCATTCGAGGATTTTTTTTCAGCTCACGAAGCACCTCAATCCCCTCGCCGTCAGGTAGATAAACATCGAGCAAGATGGCGTCAGGCATACTATCCTTGATTACATCCCGCGCCATTCTCAGACTGGAGACTAAAACGACGGTAAAAGCGTCCTCGATCGCCAGCTGCAGCGACTCAGCAAAATTCTTTTCATCGTCAACGATCATTACTGTCGGTTTTTTCATGATATCAGGTTCTTATCCGTTTCATAAGAAATGTCATGATGACCTGAGCTCCACTTCCATTCCTGCCGGCGATAGAATACACAGTGCGCCATCACAACTTTATCCGAAAGATACAAACCAAGTCCACCACCCCATGACCAGCTTGTTCAAAGGGTGCTGTAAGTTTTTCCAGATCGGCAGACAACGGGAATCCAATTTCGTCATCTTCAAGCACCCTTTCCGCGATGGGCGCTCGCTTATGGGGGATGTGCGCACTCACGCGTAGCTCGCCGGCGCTTCGCGGCTGTTGCTGATTAGTTTCTTGAAAAGAAGACCCAGATAAATCTGTCTCCATAAAATCATTTAATTATCGGGCATTATCAAGAAGCAGGCCAGTGTGGACGGCCTTTCCCATTATGTAATCAGAAATAACGCGTGCAATAATCCCAGTCGTTTGAGGTTCAGACGTCGTTTCTTTTTACCATTTCCAGTCCACAATAGTCAATCGTTATAAATGGATTGCTAAATGGTCATGTAGCCTGCCGACTAGTAATTATTAAAACGAACCTCTGAGCTTTTCTCGATATCGTAAATGATTTTCATGTCCTGCTCAGACAGCAGAGCGGGGAAAAGGGAAGCTGCATAATCTCTGCCTTGATGGCTAGAGCCTACACATACGGTCTGGACGAAGTATTTTGAAACGTTTTCCCTCACGATTGTCAAGAAGTCAGTCCTGCAAAATACCATGCAACGTTCCCTGGGCATCCGGGTGCTTCCCCAAATATGTCAGAATCTCGCGCATAATGCGATTTATCTGGCAAACATGCATCGCCGTTCATACAGACCCCCTATTCCGAGTCTCTATTCCCTGCCGGGTTTTACTCCGCCGAAGGACCTGCACCATATGAAATCAACTGTGTCAACCTTGCCGCCATTCAAAAGGATATCAACCCGGCCAGCGGTTCGTGCTTCACGGCACCTCATATCGTTGCCGATGTCACGTCCGTGAAAATGATTGTTGATGAACAGGATATCTAGACCGATGGGGGATCCGGTGATCCACCGGGAAAACCGTTCGTCATGCTTATCGACAAGAAATACTTTGCTGCCGAACGGGAGATTGTAGTATAAGGTCCTGCTGACATCGGTCCAGTTCAGAACCGCAAGGGCTTTGTCGGAAGACGGATCTTTCGCCATGGTGTCGTTCGCTCGCCTGACCACGTCCTTGAGCCCGTATACAGTTCTGAATGGGGACTTGTAGTCGGGAAACCTAAAGGCCTTTACCGCAACTTCCGCCTGGAGGAGCAGGGCGACAGTGATGCTGAACCCGAGGGAAATGAGGAGAATGGAGCGCTTCGCACGTACGGGACCATTGTCCATCATAACAACCCCGAGAGGGATAAAGATTGCATAGAAAACCGCAGACCAGTGAGGTAGCGTAAATTTGAACAAGGACTCATAGATAGAGAAGAGTAAAACCGATCCCCCGATCAGCACGGGCAACAGCAGGAGATCGTCGAGGCTCTTCAACGACGCATAGAGACCATAAAAAGCGAGACAGAACAGAGGCGGGCTATAAGCGCCGAATTGCGCGGCAAGCGAAGCCAACAAAGTCCCGAAGCTGGGTGAATGGCTGCCAAGCACATGGCCTATCTGGTAACGGATGCTTATAAGACCATTCTGGACGTTCCAATAAATCACGGGAGTGATGAAGATGAAGGCAACGGCCGCCGATATAAGCAGCCTCGGATTGAAAAGTATGTCATACCGTCGCTTTATCACCGCGTAGAAAGCAATGGCGGGGACAAACAGAATGGCTGTATATTTGGTTAGGCCGGCGAGGCCTAGGATCAACCCCAGGAGGACGAAGTTCAACAGGTCCGGAGAGCGTTCGAGCTTTCTGACAGCATAGATGAGCGCAAAAACAAGGGCTAAGAGCAGTGATTCTGGAAGCAACATGAGGCCGAGGCCGCTCAGCAGAAACGAACTATTCAAGGCAGCGGTTGCAAGAAGCGCTGTCCTCTCCCCTCCTTCCAAAAGCGTGAACCGATAGCAGAGGAACGATGTGACCGTAAAAAGAAGTATCGCGGGCAACCGCGCCAGAAATTCATTCGTACCGAACGTGTAATAGAAAAGCGCATGGGTCCAGCCGACGAGCGGGGGATGATCGAAGTAACTAAGATCCAGGTACTTCGCATAGAGAACATAATGGGCCTCGTCGGTCCCAAGCCCGAATGTTGGCGCGACAAGGAGACGCACGCCTGTAAAGGCGGCTATGAGCCAGATCGCAGCACGGTTTTTATGGTAAGCGCATTTGAAAGCATTCACTGTCATGATCAATTTTGGCTGACGGTCCCGAGTTGTTATCAATACGGGAGAAATTAATCTTCAACCTCTTCACATTTTACTCTGTCATCGATAAATTATGACCCGATTTCAGCGGGAGGCAAAATTCAAGTTGAACATGCATCGACTCGTTTATATTGGTCATTCTCGGCCGAGTTTTTCGGAATACTTTGCGTCCTTCGCCCCGATTGCCTTCAGGAATTCCTTACTGCTCACAACCGTAGCCTGCCACGGAAAGACTTTATCCATCAAGACACGACCTGCTTCCGGATCCCGGTCTGCGCAAAGATCCGAGACAACGACCAGTGAGTAGTCCATGTCGGCAGCCCATCGAACCGTAGAGAGAACAACGCCGCTCGTCGAGATCCCGAATAAAACCAGCCTGCTGATGTTATTCGACTTCAGAATCGTTTCTAGATCGGTCGTGGCAAAAGCACCCACTCGTCGCTTCGTTACCACGATATCACCCGGTTGCGGAGCTATTCTCGAATCTACCTCCGCACCGGCCGTTCCTTCGAGAAGACGTCCAGATTCTTTCAAGCTGCTGAAAAGTTTATTCTGCAAATTGACTTCAGGGTAGCCTTGACGAAAACGTACGACAATATAGATAATGGTAATTTTGGCCTTTCGAGCTTCTTGAAGAACCGTGCTCGCTCTTTCCACCAAAGCCGTCCGTTCATCATCTGAAATCATGCCAAGGATATCGTTCTCATAATCCATTATCAGCACTGCTGTTTTTGCCGGAAGAATGGTAAATTCCGGTTCTATCAGGACGGACGTCCTTCCCTTTGGGGTCGATTTCTGAGTGTCCTCCTTCTCAACGGCAAAAATTGCACCTGCTGATAAAATAAGAACTGCAAACAGCAGTGATGTTCGGACAATTGTCCTCATGATTTCCTCCTAACCGCCATTTTCCCCTCCGCTGTGTTGTGGTACGTAAACGGAACATTCGGTCCGCGTATCCGGGTGCGGCCTGCGCTTTAGAGAGATTATCTCCCGGAAAAACCAGCAAAGAACGACCGGATACGCTATCGGACATTCTATTTCGCGATGGCATAGCCCGCCTCTTTCCATGCCCTGAGGCCGCCGATCATGTTCGCGGCATTCATATAGCCCATTTCATTCAGGGATCTCGTTGCCAGAGGCCCTCTGAGGTCGAGACCGCAAAATACGATGATTTTGGCATTCTTATCGGGGATGACCAGGGCCACCTTGAATTCGAGCATTCCACGAGAGATGTTTATTGCACGGGGGATGCTCCCTTCTTCGAACTCGTTTTTGTCCCTGACATCAAGGAGGATGATCTTCTCTTTTCCGTCAATCATGCTCTTGACATCGTTGACCGTAAACTCTTTGATAGACGCCTTGGCCTCTTTCACTAATTGATCGGGAGTCTTGCCTGCAGCGGCTGCATAACCGTTTCCAGAGATGATTAAAAATGCGGCAACCAACGGTATTATCGCTCTTCTCATCATGACACAGTCTCCTTTCTGGTAATCATCTATATTTTATCAGATTACTGTGCAACGTTATGTCAATAGGCGCTATGTTATACTCTAATCATGAATAAGATTTTCTTTCTCATTCTTGTACTATGTCAGCCAACTCTCGCTTGGAGCCAGCCATCCATCGAATTCGTGACCGAAAAGCATGATTTTGGCCAAGTCATGCGAGGCGAAGAGGTGGAATATTCTTTTATATTCAAAAACAAGGGCACCGACGAACTGGTAGTCAACAGCCTTACCACCTCCTGAGGGTGCGCGGCCGTGATGGCTAGTTCAAGCCATCTCAAGCAGGGAGAAGAGGGTGCCATCAGCGCCAAGGTTGCAACGCTGAATCAAACCGGTGTAATCACCGAAACAATCGAGGTCACGAGTAATGACCCCAAGCGGCCGAAGGTGACGCTGACCGTCTTCGGGACGGTCATTGAAAAGGTGATGCCGGCAGATCAAGAGGACATAAGCAAATAAACGTCAATCAGGAGGACTATGCCGTCATTTCTGTCAACAGAATATATGCTGACTTGGCATAGGCAAAACAATTCTGGATTAATTCGGATTTTTTGTCAAAATGGAATATTGACAAATTACGGGATGGAACGAGCTATAAAAAGTTCTGATCATTCCTGTCACTCATGACGGAGGGCGACAATAGGATCCAGCCGTGCGGCCCTCCACGCCGGATAGAAACCGAAGAAAACCCCGAGACCGACAGCGGACAGCGGAGCGACGGTGAGCGCTTCAAGAGGAATGGACATAGGCCATCCAAATGCGTGCCCCACGATGAACGAGCTGGCCACGCCTACGAAGATCCCCAGAATGCTGCCGAACAGGCTCAAGATGACGGCCTCGCTCAGGAACTGGGCCTCTATCCGTGCTTTCGCTCCTACCGCGAGGCGTAGGCCGATTTCCCTCGTTCGCTCCGGGAGGAGAACAATTCGGTATGAAGTGCTGTGATTGCAAAAAAGCGATTCCCCGCATGTGAGCTGATCTGCGCACTCATAACTGCACTTTTCACACCTGTATGGTACAATATGAACATATTCCGCGAGGCCTGCTTTACTGATCCGACCGACTGCTATGGACAAATCCGATCTTCTAAACGCGGCGTTGCCATTCCGTGCCTGGTGGCCGAAAGTCAACCGTCGGTCGCTTCGCGGGGACCTCTTCGCGGGCCTGACCGGCGCGGTCATAGTCCTGCCGCAGGGTGTTGCCTTTGCCATCATTGCGGGCTTGCCTCCGGAGTACGGCCTTTACACGGCCATCGTGCCGGCGATCTTCGCCGCGCTCTTCGGGTCCTCGTACCATCTCGTCTCTGGACCGACCACAGCCATCTCGATAGTGCTCTTTTCGACCGTAAGCCCCCTTGCCCAGGCCGGGACCGTCACCTATCTTGAGATGATTCTGACCATCACGTTCCTGGCGGGGCTGTTCCAGCTGGCACTCGGGATCGCTCGACTTGGCGCCCTGATCAACTTCGTTTCACACTCGGTCGTAGTCGCCTTCACCGCTGGCGCGGCGATCCTGATCGGTACGAGTCAGATGAACAACCTGCTTGGTGTGCCAGGATCGAAACGGCATGCGTTCATTCATGTCTGGACGGACCTGCTACACCATGTTTCCGACATCAACCCCTTCGTGGTCGCCATCGGCCTTGTCACCCTTGCCGCAGCACTCTTGCTCAAAATCTATGTGCCGAAGTTGCCAGGAATGATGATCGCCATGGTGATTGGCAGCCTTGCGTGCATAGCGCTGCATGGTGAGGCCCGCGGCGTGCGGCTTGTGGGCTCGCTGCCCGCGCACCTGCCGCCGCTCTCGGTGCCCGACCTTTCAACGCAGAACATTCGGACCCTTGCTCCTAGTGCGTTGGCTGTGGCCATGCTCGGCCTTGCTGAGGCTGTCTCCATCGCCCGCGCCGTGGCCACTCGGTCCCACCAACGCATTGACAGCAACCAGGAATTCATCGGCCAAGGGCTGGCGAACATGGTCGGCAGCTTCTTCTCGAGCTATGCATCGTCAGGGTCCTTTACCCGCACGGGTGTAAACTACGACGCGGGGGCGCAGACGCCGATGGCCGCCGTGATCGCCGCTGTGGCGCTCGCCCTGGTTCTGCTCCTGATTGCGCCGCTCACGGCGTACCTTCCCATGCCGGCCATGGCAGGCATCCTCCTGCTGGTGGCCTGGAACCTGATCGATTTCCATCACATCCGCACCATCATCATGACCAGTAACCAGGAAGCGGCAGTAATGGCGGTCACATTCCTGGCGACATTGCTCGTGGAACTGGAGTTCGCTATCTACGTGGGTGTCATGTTGTCCCTGCTCCTGTACCTCAATCGCACCTCCCATCCGAGGTTCGTCACGCTTGTTCCTGAGCACGAAGGGTATCATCAGCGGTTCATTAATGTCGAGAGAAAGGACCTGCCCGAGTGTCCACAGCTCAAAATCCTGCGAGTGGACGGGTCCCTATTCTTCGGCGCCGTCAACCATTTCGCTGAGGAATTGAACGCGGCGACTCAGACAAGCCCGGAGCAGGCACATATCCTTATCGTGGGCGGAGGAATCAACTTCATCGACGTTGCTGGAGCGGAGACACTCGCGAACGAGGCGCACAGGCTTCACTTGGAAGGCAGGAAGCTCTATTTGTGCTCGCTCAAGGGAGCGGTGATAGAGACGCTGCATCGCGGCGGATATATCAAGCGAATCGGAGAGGAGAACATCCTGGGTTCGAAAACTGCAGCCATCCGCAAACTCGTTCCGCGGCTCGATCCGGAACGGTGCCGGGTGTGCATCCTCCGCGTCTTCAATGAATGCGACCTGATGCCGGGCGGCAAGGGAGAGGATCCGGAGATATGTTGACGGCACATGAGGACATGGCGGAGTCGGCTCCGTAAAAAGCACCGTCCGCACCAGTGTCATTCCTCATATTCTCCGCGTATTGATTCGATACATTTAATTGTAGTTCATCATGTTCTCTATATTCTTTATCTGGACCTGCGCGCTTTCCCATATCACCTTTATCGAGTCCCCGTCAATACTCCTCCAATACTGCCCAGTGGGGCTGTACAGGTGTCTTTTGGTTGACAAGCCGTATTTCTCTACCAGCGGATCGAGTTCTTGGGAAACATAGATGCGTCCTCGCGGCACAAATTGAAAGTCGGACAACAGATTCCGAGATTGGCAAAGCAACAAGCCATCCTTGTACGTAGTTAAAAGGTGCGAGTAGGCAGCAACAAGGTCACGCTCACCCTTTGAGGCCGCCTTGCCGTTTATAGCAGCTATCCCATCGGCGAGTCTTTGCTGCAATGTATCGGGCATATCACAGGCATTACCCGACATGATAGCGGCTTTCAGGTCCTCAACAGCCCGGTTCAATTCCAGGAATTTTCCCTTTTCTACGCCCGGCTCCGATACACACCCGAAGATGAAAAGCGTTATTGTTGAGAACAATAGAATGACTATGCTGCAATCTTTTCTCATGCGCCCCTTTATACCAAAATGTTATTAAATGAGCGGAACTATAGCATGTGTAAATTGAAATATCAATCTTTGGCGAAAAAACTTGGTGGCTCACTTGCATTTCTTATTAATTTATGTATATATTTGACACACATTATATAAATAAAAACAATAATATTGTATCTTATGGATACATCACTATGCCCTATTTGAGAATTAATTAAAATTCTGATTTTCTTTGGATACTTTGTATACTCTAATTGTAATACTTAATGATTGATTCAGTGCCAATTCACCCCAAATAAGAAATTTAAGGTCATTCCCTTTTCTAAGATTCTAAAATACCAGTGATGCAGAGTTATAACTCATTAAAATATAAAATAAAAGGGGAGAACTTAAGAAATTTCATCACTCCCGGGCCAAATTGACAGTATCCGGCATTTTTCTTGCTTGAGATTTAACAGTGATCATGACTAGAATACGAATGCCATTATAGATATAATGTCGTCTGTTTGAGGGAGAAATCATGTGCGGAATTATAGGATATGTTGGGAAAAAGGATTCTTTGCAGCTTCTCTTTGATGGTCTTACACGTTTGGAGTACCGTGGTTGCGATTCATCGGGAATTGCATTTAAAAACGGATCGAGTATCGAGATTTATAAGAATCAAGGCAAGTTGAGGGACCTCCAGAAGATAATGCCGATTCCGTTACCAGACATCACGCTCGGTATCGGTCATACCCGATGGGCCACACATGGGGTGCCATCGGGAGCCAATGCTCATCCGCATACCGTGAATGGAGTATCCGTGGTACATAACGGCATCATTGAAAATTACCACGGGTTGAGGACCGAACTAACGGCGGCAGGTTGTGTTTTCACATCCCAGACGGACACAGAGGTAGTACCTCAGCTCATCGCTCGCTACCTCGACCAAGGTCTTCAGATCGATGAGGCGATCCAACGAGCAATCGAGCGCCTTCGCGGGGTCTACGCCCTAGGGATCATATACGATGGCACGCCTGATACGCTGTTTGCGATCCGCAACGGCAGCCCGCTAGTCATTGGAATAAGCACGGATGCATATTTCATTGCATCTGATGTTGCCGCACTCCTCCCCTACACGAAGAGTTTCATTTATCTCGAAGATCAGTACTTAGCCGCGCTCAGGCGTAGCGGGGTCGATTTGAAGCATGTCGTGTCTCTGGAGACCCTGCAACCGGAACGGAAGATAACGACGGTAGACTGGACGCCTTCAATGGCAGAAAAGCACGGATACGACCACTTCATGCTCAAAGAGATATACGAGCAACCCCAGGGGGTCATGGATACTCTGCGGGAGTGGACCGATGACACGAACAGGCTCATTGAGGAGACCGGCTTTTCAGGTACCATCAAGGATCTCAGGCGGCTCCATATTGTAGCCTGCGGTACGTCTTACCATGCAGGCCTAGCCGGCCGTTACATGATCGAGAAGTTTGTGCGAATCCCTGTGGCTGTGGACATCGCCTCGGAATTCCGGGACATGTGCCCGATCATCCCGAAAGGAACTGTCCTCATCACCATTACGCAGTCTGGAGAAACAGCAGATACCCTCGCAGCACAACGTGAAGCGAAGAAAAAAGGAGCAAGGACCCTAACGATCTGCAATGTCGTCGGGAGCACAACTGCCCGCGAAGCGGATTCGGTCCTCTACACGCGAGCGGGATTGGAGATCGGGGTTGTATCCACCAAGTCCTTTACCGCTCAGCTTGCCGCTTTGAGCCTTCTGGGTATTGCCCTGGGTACTAAGAAAGGCAAACTTAGCGACCTCGAGACTCAGACGCTCAAGCCGTTCATGCTCGATCTGCCCAGGCTCATTCGTCAGGCGCTACAAACCGAGGGAGTAATCAAGGAAATCGCAAAGACCCTGGCGGGCGCGAAGAGCATGCTGTACGTAGGTCGGGGAATCAACTACCCTATAGCGCTTGAAGGCGCGCTCAAGATGAAAGAACTCGCCTACATTCACGCGGATGGATATCCGGCGGGAGAAATGAAACATGGCCCTATCGCGCTCATCGAGGACGGAGTCCCCGTTGTATTCCTTGCAACGATCGACGGCCTGCAAGAGAAGATCCTATCGAACATCGAGGAGGTGAAAGAGCGAGGCGGAAGAATCATCGTGGTTACGGATTCTCCGGCTGCCTTTCGCGACAACGTGGACCACATGATCGTTGTGCCGTCGACACATCCCGCACTCGTCCCCTTTGTCACCATTGTACCGCTGCAGCTCCTTGCATATCATGTCGCAGCGATCAAAGGCTGTGATATCGACCAGCCGAGGAATTTGTCCAAGAGTATATCCGTCGATGACATGTGCCATAATGTCGGTTGCAGCTATTCCGGATATTGCCGCAAAAGCATATCATGCGTGGTGATAACACCGGATGAAAGAAAAAGCATTGCTAACAGGGTTGTCAGGCTCATGCATGTCAGTAAGTGGGAGCAATTCTCCGCGTCCAGCATGCTTGAATCAAGCGGGCAACAACTGCAGAAAGTGGTACATCGGGAGCAGGCATCGAAGGGGTTCAGCGCCTGTTTCGAGTCTCCGTATTAGTTTTTCCCGAGAGAATAATTTCCCGCGGTTTAACAGACAGGTCCTCATCGATACAGGTGGCACGTATATGTTGTGGGGCCCCGGCTCGGTTCGATGACCATCGTGCGAGATCCCTGTTGCGTGGAGACTGTCTCGACCACCTCAAACTTGCCAAGATGCTTCATACACCACGGCAGCGTGTCGTCTCCAATTGGAACTGAACGCAAGTCCCGTCCCCGGATCAACATTCCCTATCTTCGATTTCTTCTCTCGTTGCGCCGGTTCCCGGTATAAGACTTCTTTGTGTTTTCTGCCGTCCGCGAGTCGGGATCCCTGCTCATCCACTCCCATTATAATATCGATTGACAGGGGTAAGGCAATGGTGGTAATTTTCAAGTGCAGATTTCACTATGAATAATTCTATGCTGAAGCAGACATTAACAATCGTTTCCTGCCTCGTTGGTTCCGTGATTGTCGGTATCGTTGTTGCTTTTATCGTCGACAAGACTGAAAATATTGCAATTGAAAAAAGTATCCGTGCATCCGTGGAAAGCGATATCAAAAAAACCCTCGTGTTGTTTAACGAGGCGGCCATTAACAGACCCAGCCACGAAAAGAGCTTTATCACAAACTATATCAAGACGGTCATGGCAGACAAAGTGGTTGCCTTTGAACATGGGAAAGCCAGCGGGCCTGGAGTCGACGATGAAGATTTCCTTTTTACGTTGAGCGGTAGGGACTATTTGCTCGACGTTTACTTACGGGATGAATATCTGGAATCCGAGTTCACCTTCTTGGATGTGAGGGCTTATGCAGGGATTGCAGCGACCATCATCTTTTTCACTTTCACTGTTTACTTCCTCGAGAATAGGAAGAAGTCCCTCGTCATGAAGCAGCAATTCACCACCGCCTTGCATCAGCATGAAGCATTGGCATTGCTCGGGCGCATGTCGGCGGCGCTTGCACACGAACTGAAAACCCCGATTGCCTCTATATCGAACCTTCTCCAGGCATTTCCCTCCCGCCGGGCGGACGAACAGTTCGTCAAACGCTTCATTGAACTAACCGGTGAAGAGATCAATCGAACCCAACAGTTGATAGACAATCTCCTTGCTTACGGGAAGGAGATCGATGTCCGGAACGGTGAATGGACCGCAATCGGAGATATTTTGAAAAAAGCCGCGACGATAGGGATAATCGTGGATATCCCCACGAAGCTTATGATCTTTGGGGACAAATTCTATCTGGAACTGCTTTTTAAGAATTTGCTGAGAAACAGCCGGGAAGCCGGGGCGGACAGAATCAAAATTCATCTCAATCCCCGCCCGGAGGATGGGATGTCGAATGTGGGCATCACATGCGAAGACAATGGAGCGGGGTTTTCTCCGACTGAAGATCTCGATAAATTGACCGATCCTTTCGTAACCAACCGATCCCGTGGTGGCGGGCTGGGATTGTATCTTGCGAAAAAAATTGCAACTGCGCATGGAGGCGCGCTTTCGCTTCAAAGAATGGAAAAGGGTGCGCGAGTGATTATAACACTTCCAATGAGTAGAATCAGGATCTGAACAATGAGGAAACCATCAGTCATGATAAAAGAGCGTAACCATGGCGGGCCGCTGTTCACACGCCTCTGACGATCCGGCCAGATGTGTCACGTTCACGGTTCTCATGCTGACTAGAGAAATACCTCCACCTCCCCCATAACATGTAAATACAACCAACTCCGAAATAAGCAATATCAACATTCCAAATAATCGAGCCCCATATTAGTTTCCCCCGAGGGCAGTAATTGCCTCCCTGTCTAATGGACGGGTCCTTGTCGACGAAGCCTATCTCCCGACCACCAAGATTGTAAAACTGTCCCTGATCATTACCGGCCGCTGCTTTGGTCCTTCCTCTGCTGGCGTCTGCTGTGCAAACGATGCAGCTGGCAAGTATATGTTGTGGGTCTTCGGATCGATGGCCATCGTGCGAGATCCCCGTTGCGTGGTGACTGTCTCGGCCACCTCAAACTTGCCGGGAGATGCTTCGTGCACCACCGTAAGAGTGCCGTCTCCGTTGGAACTGAACGCCAGTCCTGTCCCCGGATCAAACCCGTTTCCATCGACACCCTCGCCGATTGGAACGAAGGCCATCACTTTGTCCGACTCAGTATCCAGAACAGCCATAACCTTGCTGCGGCAGCCGGAAAAGACCCGGTGACGACCCGCATCGATGGCCATTCCCGTGGGATCTTTGCAAGGCTTAAGTGAAGTCCTCTTAATTACCGTCAATTCGCGACTGTCGATTTCAACAATTTCGCTCGTATCCTCTATATTCACATAGATCCTTCCCTTGCCGTCTGTTACGGCAAATTCTGGTTTACCGCCGAGTACGATCGTACCCACGACCTTAGCGGACATGGGATCGAACACCGTTGCATCATTGCTGCGGCCATTGAACGTGAATACCCGTTTCGTCGCGGGGTCATAAAGGATCGCATCAGGATTGGTTCCCGTTTTCACCCGCCCGAGGACCTTCAATGTTCCCAACTCGAAAATCGCTGCCGTGTCTGCTTTTCCATTGCTTATAAAACCGCGTTGCAGCTCCGGAGCCACTGCAATTCCATGTACACCTGGTGTATCAGGAATATCACCAACCAATTTATCCGTATCGATATCGAGCACCAGAACATGGGAGCTTCGAGAAATGTACAACCGTCGAGCTGCGTTGTCCACAGTGACGTAATCCCAGCCGCCTTCTCCGCCGAGGTGCAGTCTTTTGATGATATGATAACCGGGTTCTGCTGCATAGGCATTCACGCTGAGAATGAGGCAACAAAATAGGAATACTACCGTTCTCATGACCACATTTCCTCTCATCGATTTCCGTCTCTTGTCGCCGCGGCTCCCGATACATGAATTCTTTGGGTTTTGCGGCGCCCGCGCACACTTTCAAACCAGATCCTGAACCGGTCAAGGTAAAGATAAACTACCGGCGTTGTGTAAAGCGTGAGCATTTGGCTGAATATCAGCCCGCCCACAATGGCAATGCCAAGCGGGCGGCGCATTTCGGACCCGACTCCGCCTTTCACTGCCAGCGGCAATGCCCCCAGGAGTGCAGCCATAGTTGTCATCATAATGGGACGGAACCTCAGCAGGCAAGCCTGGTATATAGCCTCCTCGGAACTTTTGCCTTCCTTACGTTCTAGCTCAAGCGCAAAATCGACCATCATGATACCATTTTTTTTGACTATACCGATAAGCAGGACCATGCCGATCAGCGCTATGATGCTTAAGTCAGTGCCGGAGATCAGCATCGCGAGCACCGCCCCCACCCCGGCGGAAGGCAACGTGGAAAGGATAGTAATCGGGTGGATATAGCTTTCATACAGAATTCCCAATACAATATATACCGTGACAAGTGCGGCCAGGATAAGGAACGGTTCGTTTGCAAGAGATGCCTGGAACGCTTGGGCTGTCCCGGCAAAACTGCCCCGTATGTTCTCCGGCAATCCCATTTGCCGAATATTATTTTCGATCAGTTTAACCGCATCACCAAGCGCCACGCCAGGCGCCAGATTAAAAGATATTGTCACAGCGGGGAATTGGCCCTGATGGTTCACCGCGAGTGACGTGGCAATCGGCTCGAAATGGGTGAATGCGCTCAGGGGCACCTGCGCTCCGCTGGATGTCGATACATAAATTTCCCTCAGCGTTTCAGGGTGCTGCCAGAAACGTGGTTCCACTTCCATGACAACATGGTACTGATTCAGGAGGGTGTACATGACAGACACCTGCTCCTGACCAAAGGCATCGTATAGGGTTTTATCAAGAAGTTGCGGGGTTACCTGCATCCGGGAGGCGGTATCGCGGTCTATGACAAGCATCGCCTGCAGTCCCTTATCCTGCTGATCGCTGTTCACATCGGTAAGTTGGGGAAAGGTGCGCATTTTCTGCAGCACGCTCTGTCCCCACTTGTTCAACTCTGTTACATTGTCTCCTATAAGAGTGTATTGGTATAATGCGTTTCCTATCCTGCCCCCGATGCGCAAGTCCTGCACAGGGGCAAGAAAAGTCGACGCACCAGCCACCAGTGAAAGCTTCTTGCGCAACCTCGCAATAACCTGCATAGCAGTCGCCTTCCTCTCTCCGAAGGCCTTCAATGTTATGAACATGCGTGCGGTATTTGTCGTGGAACCTCCGCCTCCGCCGGTGAACCCCGTAACATATACCACATCAGGATCTTTTTTGATTATATTGACTATCTGGAGAAGCTTCTGCTCCATTTCCTGAAACGATATATGCTGGTCAGCCTGGATACCGCCTGAAAGACGCCCGCTGTCCTGCTCCGGGAAGAAACCCTTTGGAACAGCAATAAGCAATGCGATACTCATTAAAATCGTCAATAACATTAATACGATCATGAACCTGGAATGCCGTAGGGCCCAAGAAAGGCTCCGCTCATAAGTTGAATACATCCAGTTGAAAATCCGCTCGCTCGCACGGTAAAATGCCGCCCGTTTATAAGGCTTTTCAGGCTTGAGCAGCGTAGCGCACATCATCGGAGTAGTCGATAATGATACTACAAGCGAGACAATGACTGCCGCGGAGAGCGTCACGGCAAATTCACGAAACAGGCGGCCGACCATGCCACCCATGAGGAGAATCGGGATAAACACGGCTACCAGTGAAAGACTCATTGACAGAACCGTAAAAGAAATCTCTTTTGTGCCCGAAAAAGCAGCCTGGAGCTGTGATTCCCCTTTTTCCATGTACCGCGTAATGTTTTCGAGAACAACTATAGCATCATCGACAACAAACCCGGTTGCGATAGTAAGCGCCATAAGGGAAAGATTATCCAGGGAGTAACCGAACAGATACATCAGGGCAAATGTCCCAACAATCGACACTATTATAGCTACAGCTGGAATGAATGTTGCCCTGGCATTACGGAGAAACCAGAATACAACCAGGATGACGAGAACGCCCGAGGCGATGAGCGATTCCTCGACATTTTTTAATGAACCCCGTATGGGCGGGGTGCGATCAACGACGGTTGAGAGGTCGATCGATGCCGGGATGGCAGCCTGTAATTGCGGGAGCAGTCCATGAACATTGTCGACTGTTTCGATAATATTCGCGCCGGGTTGTCGAAAGATGACAAGAAAGACGGACGGCTTGCCATTGACATACCCTGCCGTGCGAATGTCCTCAACCGAATCCAGCACCTGTCCGACATCAAGCAGCCTTACGGCCGCCCCGGCCTTGTAGGTTATAATCGTGGGTTCGTATTCTTTGGCGGTAAAGAGCTGGTCATTGGTCTGGATCTCCCACATTTTATCACCCTTTGCCAGCTTTCCTTTCGGCCTGTTTGCGTTAGTGCTGGACAGAACACCGCGGACGGTCTCAAGGCTGATCCCGTAAGAGCTGAGGGCCAATGGATTCAATTCGACGCGGACAGCCGGGAGAGAGCTTCCTCCCACAAACACCTGTCCGACGCCCTTCACCTGCGACAGTTTTTGCGCCATAATGGAAAAAGCCGCATCATATATCTGCGGTCTTGTCAATGTATCGGAGGTAAGGGCAATGATAAGAATGGGCGCGTCGGATGGATTTACTTTCCTGTATGTGGGGTTGCTCGGGAGATTCGGTGGCAGGTATCCCCTAGCTGCGTTTATCGCCGCCTGAACATCTCGCGCCGCACCGTCGATGTTACGGTCCAGATCAAACTGCAGCGTTATGCTCGCTGTGCCCCTGTTACTAACAGATGTCATCTCTGTTACGCCGGCAATATGCCCCAACTGGCGCTCGAGCGGCGCAGCGACTGATGTTGCCATCGTTTCAGGGTCGGCCCCGGGGAGGCTCGCCGATACTGATATTGTTGGGAAATCCACCTGCGGCAAAGGAGAGACAGGAAGCTGGCGGACAGCGATCACCCCGGCAAGGACGATGCCGAATGTGAGGAGCGAGGTTGCTACTGGCCTCTTGATGAAAACTTCGGAGATATTCATGCCTGATTTGGGCGCTTCCCGCGGCTATTGCGAATGCGTTCTGCCAGTCTATCGAATGCAAGATAGATTACCGGCGTTGTATAAAGAGTAAGCACCTGGCTGAAGATGAGCCCGCCGATTATGGATATGCCGAGAGGACGGCGAAGCTCTGAGCCCATCCCATGCCCCAGCGCAAGCGGCAGTGCACCGAGAAGCGCAGACATGGTCGTCATCATAATAGGCCTGAACCGCAACAGGCAGGCTTGGTAAATGGCATCAACCGGCTTCTTGCCTTCCTTACGTTCGGCATCCAAGGCAAAGTCCACCATCATAATGCCGTTTTTCTTCACGATGCCGATCAGAAGTATGATGCCTATAATCGCAATCACATCGAGCTCAGCACCGAAGATCATCAGCGACAGTACAGCTCCCACACCCGCGGATGGAAGGGTGGAAAGTATCGTAATAGGGTGAATAAAACTCTCGTACAACACACCTAAGACTATGTAGACGGTAACGAGGGCCGCCAGTATAAGAAACGGCTGATTGGAGAGAGACGCCTTGAAAGACTGTGCCGTTCCCTGGAAACTACCTACTATACTTGCGGGAAACCCTATTTTGCGAGCGGCATCCTCGACAGCTTCCACAGCCTTGCTTAACGCCACCCCTGGCGCCAGGTTGAAGGAAGTGGTTACGACAGGGAACTGCCCCTGCCTGTTGATCACGAGCGGTCCTGTTGTTTCCGACACCTGGATGACGGCTCCCAGCGGCACCTGGCCTCCAGAAGTGCTTGCAGTGCTGGGCAGATAAATAGATTGCAGGCCGTCCGGACCCTGCAGGAAATCCGGCTTGACACCCAAAACAACACGATACTGGTTCAATTCAGTGAAAATCGTTGAGATCTGCCGCTGCCCAAAGGCATCATAGAGGATGTTATCTATGATCTGAGGAGTGATGCCGAAGCGTGAAGCTGTACTTCGGTCCATTGAGAGCGCAACCCTGAGCCCTCTATCCTGCTGATCGGAGCTTACGTCACGCAGCTCGGGACTTTTACGGAGCACTTCCACGAGCCTCGGTGCCCAAAGGTTCAGTTCATTCGCATTGGGGTCATCTAGGGTATACTGAAACTGCGTGCGACTGACCCGAGCATCGACTGTAAGGTCCTGCACCGGCTGCATGTAAAGCGTGATCCCGTCCACTTTTGATAGTTCAGGCTGGAGCCGGCGGATAATTTCGCTCGCTGTCGCTTTGCGACTTTCGAGTGGTTTCAAGTCAATAAGAATTCTTCCGGTATTTAGTGTCGTATTAGTGCCGTCCACCCCTATAAATGTTGACAGGCTTTCGACTGCCGGGTCTTTAAGAATCACTTTTGCAAGCTCCTGCTGCCGCTCCGCCATTGCCAGGAACGATATGGACTGCGGCGCTTCAGAAATACCTTGAATGGACCCCGTATCCTGAATAGGGAAAAAACCCTTAGGTGCTATAACATACAGCAACACTGTCAGAACGAGGGTAGCCACCGCTACAACAAGTGTAGCTGTCTGGTGATCTAGCACCCATTTCAGCGTCCTGCCGTACGCCTCGATGATCTTTTCGAACAATTGTTGCGATCTGTGATAGAACTTTCCCTGGCGCGCCTCCGGTATATGCCTGAGTATACGCGAGCACATCATGGGCGTAAGCGTCAGAGATACAACCGCCGAAATCAAGATCGTAACTCCGAGGGTCACAGCGAATTCCCGGAATAAGCGTCCCACGACATCTCCCATAAAAAGCAGCGGAATGAGCACCGCAATTAATGAGACAGTCAGGGAGAGAATGGTGAACCCGATCTGTTGCGCCCCCTTAAGAGCAGCGTCAAGAGGGCTTTCCCCCGCTTCAACATAGCGTGATATGTTTTCGATCATGACTATGGCATCATCGACAACGAAGCCTGTTGAGATAGTAAGGGCCATTATCGACAGATTGTTCAGGCTGAATCCCAGCAGGTACATCACCCCGAATGTCCCGACAAGGGACAATGGAACTGCAACGCTCGGAATTGTAGTGGCAGGCAGGTTGCGAAGAAACAGAAAAATAACAAATACGACCAGCGCCACCGCCAGGATAAGTTCGTACTGTACGTCGGCAACCGACTCACGGATGGTAGTCGTGCGGTCGGTCAGTACAGATACCTTTATAGCGGGCGGCAAAGAGTTTCGCAGTTGCGGCAGCAGTTTCTTTATGCGATTGACGACCTCTATCACATTGGCGCCCGGCTGGCGCTGGATATTGACTATCACCGCAGGGGTAGTGTTCATCCATGCGGCCTGATTAACGTTCTCTGTGTCATCGATTGCCCGGGCCACGTCGGAGAGGAGAACAGGCGCGCCGTTTCTATAGGCTACGATAAGCGAATTGAACTGAGCGCTCGTAAAAAGCTGATCGTTGGCGCCTATGACGTACGATTGTTTCGGTCCGTCAAAGCCTCCCTTTGCCTCATTTACATTTGCTGCGGTAATAGCAGTCCGCAGGTCTTCGAGTGACAACCCATAGGCTGCCAGCGACCTCGGATTGGCTTCGATCCGCACGGCAGGCCGCTGTCCTCCGCTGATGCTGACCAGTCCGACCCCTGCCAATTGAGATATTTTCTGTGCAAAGCGTGTATCGGCAAGGTCTTCAATTTTCGGCAAGGGCATCGTATCCGAAGTCAGTGCCAATATAAGAACAGGGGCGTCCGCGGGGTTTATCTTGCTGTAAACCGGAGGATTCGGGAGATCGGCAGGCAGGAAATTGGATGCTGCATTAATGGAAGCCTGAACTTCCTGCTCGGCCACGTCCAAGCTCAGATCAAGACTGAATTGCAACGTGATGACCGAGCTGCCTCCCGAACTTGCCGAAGTCATCTGGCTCAGACCGGGCATCTGTCCGAACTGGCGCTCTAGCGGAGCGGTCACCGAAGAGGCCATGACATCAGGGCTCGCCCCGGGATAGAAAGTCCGGACCTGGATGGTCGGGTAATCAACCTGCGGCAGCGCGGAGACCGGCAACTGCTTGTACGCCACGGCGCCAGCAAGGAGAATAGCAATCATCAAGAGCGTGGTTGCTACCGGTCTCTCAATGAAGATTCGGGAGATATTCATTTGCTCTGCCTTTACGGTGCTATCGGGGCACCACTGTTCTGGCCCTTCACCTCGACCTTGCTGCCGTTGCGAAGCCTGTCTGCGCCGTCCACGACCACAAGTTCGCCAACTGACAGACCAGACGCAATGGACGCGTTGCCTTCCTGGGTGACCCCGACGGTGACAGAACGCAGTGCTGCCGTCTGGTCTTCTTTCACCACGTAAACGAATGTGCCCTGAGGTCCCCGCTGTATGGCAGGTGCCGGAACAATGACGGCATCGTGCTTGACTTCGATGATAAGATGGGCATTGACAAACTGGTTAGGGAAGAGCTCATTGTTTCTGTTCGGAAATTCGGCCTTAAGCTTGACTGTGCCCGTGTTCGGGTCGATCTGGTTGTCAACCGTCAAAAGAGTCCCTGTCGCGAGCTTCTGCTTCTGATCTCTGTCGTACGCCTCGACCGTCAGGCGTGCGCTACTCTTGAGTCTAGCCAATATCTGTGCGAGATTGTCTTCGGGCAGGGAAAAGATCACTGCGATCGGTTGGAGCTGGGTGATCACAGCAAGTCCGCTGGTATCGCTCGCATGAACAATGTTACCTGGGTCCACTTGACGTAATCCGATGCGGCCGCTGATCGGAGCAGTGATCCTGGCATAGACCAGCTGCAGCTTGGCGTTGTCGATCTGGCCCTGATCGGCCTTGACCTCTCCTTCATACTGGTGCACCAGGTAAGCCTGAGTGTCGAGCTGTTGAAGGGGGATCAGATCTTTTTTAACCAGATCCTGGTACCGCACAAGATCAAGCTTTGCATTTTCGAGCAGCGCCTCATCCCGGGCCATGGCTCCCTGGGCCTGGGTGAGCTGCACTTCGAAGGGTCGCGGGTCGATTTCGACCAAGAGTTCACCCTGGTTCACGACCTGGCCTTCCCGAAAAAGGACTTTCGTCAACTCACCATCAACTCGAGTCTTTACCGTAATAGTGTTAAGCGGAGTGACCGCGCCGAGACCGGATAGATAAACAGCAAATTCGGCTTTCTTTACCTGAGCTGCCACGACCGGTACACCCGGTGCTGTCGCAGCCCCCTGCTGGGCAGCGCGTGGCTCTTTTTTAACACCTTTTACAAGAAAAATAAACACTCCAACAACTATGAGACAAACTATAGTCCATATAATCCGCGAGCGGTTATTCAGCGCCCGGAAACGAGTCTGCTCCTGTTTGCCGTCTGACATCGTTTCTTTCGAATAAGTCATCGCTATATCCTCTCGATAATTATCCCTCCTTCGGATCAGCAAACGCAAGGAGAATTAATTTTTGATTATTTTCGTTTGAGATGAGGGGGAAATGAATACAGACCGAATCATAACACCGACCTGACACCACTGTCAACGCCGTATTCTATTCCTAATGAGCGGAACCAGTTCATGAACCACCTTGTCTTTTCTTACAAAGGCGTCTGCACCCGCCCTCAAGAATGCTTGACCCTTTGATTCGATGCCGAAACCGATTATAAACGAGTCAGGGCACCGAGACCTAAGCTGCCTCATCAACTCATCACCATTTATCTCCAGTATTCGATAACATATCAATAGTACATCGAAGCGCTTTTTCCTTGTCACATCGAGAGCATCTGCTCCACATTTAGAAGAACTAATGATAAATCCTTCAAATGTTAAAAACATTTGAAGACTATCTCTCGTCGCTTTGTCATCGACGATGACAAGCACTGCTTCGCTGCTCACCTCTGCCCCCTTTCCTAAAGAGAGACATCATTTTATTTCAAAATTATTCCTTTTTGCGCTTAAGCCTCTCCTCCATTTCCCCTTTTGCCGAGATCGCTCAGTTTCGCTTGTTGTAATCTTCCTAGAGCTATTTAGTTTCACATCCATACAATATTTTCTTACTGCTTTGGTAATATCCGAACATGAGCGCACACCGATACCTCAAATACTTCTACCTTCATTAAAAAAAAGGTGCCGACACTACCTCGACACCCCAGATGTGCACAGGGCACGATTCAATCAAAAAAGCCTTCTCAATGGCCGGCCTCATCTAACACCGTGTGCGTTGCTACTGCGCCTTCTCTTGTGATTCTCCTTCCTTTTTCTCTGTCTGTGAGGTCATTGGCATTCCGCCGTGCATCATTCTTTCCTGTTTGGGACCTATTTCACGCATCTCCTTGAGTTTTTTCCTCTGCTCCGGTGTCAGTTTTGACTTGATCTCCTGCATTGCTTTTATATGGGAAAGGCGAATGTCCGTTTGCAGCGAAGCTATTTTTTTCAACATTGTCTCCGCCGCGTTCATATCCACCTGGTCTTTATGAATAATATCCTTCAAGTCTATTCTGGCCACTTCGAGATCAGCCCTTTTCCTGATGGTATCTTTCATTACTCTGCTTTTAATCTCCTTTATTGCCTCCATCTGTTTCTCATCAAGACCGAGACTCATGAGTGATCTCCAGAGATGATGCTCCTTTCTCATCATGCCCCTGCCATCATGCCTCATAGACGACATCATTGGCGAGCCTGCGTCCCGGAAACCTCCCCCTTGGCCGCAAGTCTGCGCAGAAGAATACTGCGTTACAAAAACTATGGCCAAAAACCCCACCATAAGACCAGCTAAAATTCTTTTCATGTGAACCCCCTTTTAAATTCGGCATTTGACCCCGCCGTCTTCTCGATCACAGAATAGCAACCGAATATGGCTCAAATGTGAAAGAATTGAGAAAGTTTGCTTTAATGTATATTTTCACTTGATCATGGGTTACAATATCACGATTCAAAAAATGCTACTATTGCGAGGCACGGGGTTGATATGAAAATTGGCATTACCTATCGGCTGTTTCTCTCCATTCTTGCGGCCACGGGCATGGCAATCCTTTCCCTGTTCTTAATCATGCGGTGGAATATTGACCGGGGATTTTACCAATACCTCAAAACACTGGACCAGAGCCGATTGGAGCAAATGGCCGGCAATCTGGAAGAATCCTATACAGAGCATGGCAATTGGGATTTTCTAAGAAACAACCCGAGAGTCGAGATAGCGAATCTAATGAATGCAAGATCCGAAGACGCAGCAACTGGCACATCAAATAAAAGTGAAGACGGCAAGGAGATGCGGCCCCTTCCACAGGGCCCGAGGAGCGGACGCCGTTCACGATGGCCATTCATCGTTCTGGACTCAGAGCGGAAACCGGTCTTCGGAACGACCGAGGAAACGGAGGGAGTGGACTTCAGACCCGTTATCCACGACGGGAAAACAGTTGGTTATGTAGGATTCATACCGCCAAAACAATTTCTTAACCCTCATCAGCTTCAGTTTCTCAGGCAGCAGAAATCCGCCCTGATTCTAGCAGCAGGCGGGATGGTGTTGGCTATTATTATATTTTCGTTCCCCTTGGCGGAACGCCTCGTACGTCCGATTCGGGCTATGACCGCGGCAACAGGGGACCTCGCGTCCGGCAAATATTCGATCCGCGTTCCAGTCGGCTCTTCGGATGAGTTGGGGCAGCTCGCCCGTGACTTTAACACGCTGGCATTGACCCTTGAGAAAAATGAAAAGGCACGTCGTCAATGGCTTGCCGACATCTCCCATGAATTGCGGACGCCCATCGCCGTGCTGCGAGGCGAACTTGAGGCGATCCTTGACGGAATCCGAACGATGACTCCAGAAGCGGTTCAATCACTTCACGCAGAGGCAATGAGGCTAAACCGTCTTGTAGACGACCTCTACCAACTCTCCCTCTCCGATATCGGCGCCTTGACCTATCGGAAGGAAAATCTTGATCTGGCCACGGTGCTTAGGGATTCCCTAGAGTCCTACCGCACTGAGTTCGGCCGGAAGGAAATCACAGTCACCGAAAATTTTCCTCGGCAACAGGCAAGCATGGTGTTTGCCGACCGGGAGCGGCTGAATCAGCTTTTCACGAACGTGCTCGAGAATTCACAGAAATATACTGACACGGGAGGTGCGCTCGTCATCGGTCTTACGTCGACGGGAGGACAAGTGACTATTGAATTTCAAGATTCTACGCCGGGCGTACCGGAGGAAGAGCTGGGCAAATTGTTCGATCGCCTCTACCGTGTGGAAGAGTCTCGTAGCCGGAATTCAGGTGGGGCGGGACTTGGCCTTGCAATCTGCAAAAACATCGTTGAGGCCCACGAGGGGACGATATCCGCCCACCCATCTCCACTGGGGGGCTTACTGATCAGAATCACTCTTCCGATCGCTGTGAGGAGCGCATGAACGGGAAGATTCTCATTGTTGAAGACGAGGCGAAGTTGGCTGACCTGCTGACCGAGTACCTGAGGGCATCAGGGTTCGACCCCTTTGCTCTGACGAATGGAACCGAGGCGGTGCCATGGATCAGGGAGCACAAGCCGGATTTGGTGCTCCTCGATTTGATGCTGCCGGGACGCGATGGGATGGATATCTGCAGGGAAGTCCGGACCTTCTCCAGAGTTCCTATCATCATGGTTACGGCAAAGGTTGAGGAGATTGACCGCTTGCTCGGGCTTGAGCTCGGGGCCGACGACTACATATGCAAACCATTCAGCCCTCGCGAAGTCGTTGCACGGGTCAAAGCAGTCCTTCGGCGTGCTAGCGATGGAAGGACCATGCAGGCGCAGGAACTTGTTCTCGATGAATACCGGTACCGGGCCACGCTCCACGGAAATGACCTGGGTCTCACGGCTGTGGAATTCAAGTTGCTGCAAGTCCTCGCCGTCAGCCCGGGGCGTATCTTCGGCCGTCAGCAACTCATGGAAAAAATTTATCCGGATGATCGTTACGTCAACGACCGCACGATCGACGGCCATATAAAAAAATTGCGCAGGAAGCTTGAGGCCGTCGATCCCGAAACGAAACTCATACAGTCAGTATACGGTGTCGGTTACAAGTTCGAGCTCGATTGATAGCATCGGTTTTCCCGGAATCGACACGGTTCTCCATGCCGTCGGCAGGTTTTCATAGAGGTTATCCCGTCGCTCGTTCATCCTTTACGAGAATTGAATCGGGACGCTGCTCCATACGTCCTGGGATCCGATGCCATGGCCCTGTCGCGATCACGATCTTAGACCAGCCGCTTTCGCCTCTCTTGGCTTCATCAGGTAATAATTATATATTGCGCATATGAGTAGCAGCCAGGAGGTGCTTCGCTTCAATATATACGGTCAGATGGCAATTTATTTTGCGGGGAACCTCTTGGCAACGCGTGCTCTCGCCTTGGCGGCTTCTTCATCTCGGTTCCTCGGCAGCGCATTCGTTTCAAGCGAGCTCAGGAGTCTTCTGGAAACCGTCGCTACGCCATCGACGGCAGCAAGGAAAGCTTTTTCGTTGATTCTCGATGGCTTGTTGAAACCGCTCACTTTTCTCACGAATTGTAGTGCTGCCGCACGGATCTCTTCTTCCGTCACAGGCGGTTCAAAGTTGAAGAGGGTCTTGATATTCCTGCACACAGGCGATACCTTCCTGCCGTCTCTATCGAATAATCGGGTTTAGCCGCCAGCGCGGGGAAATAAGATTTCTCCTGTCCAAGCAAATCCTCGGATGGCCGGGAGATTTTACAATACAACATGAAGTCGATATTTTCACACTATGCAGTAACAGTACAATTTGTTTTCCTTAAGGCGTTTACGATGCCGTTTCTCGCGACAATCCTGTTAATGTGGTATATCAATACAGGGTCGTCTTCCGTTATCATGTTAACTGAAATTGTGACACGCGATGCAGAGCTTTTCACCCGGAAGCCGGAGCCTGTTCTTTTGGTCAGCCCCGCTAGCGGATGGGCCATAGAGAATGACGCCTTTTTGATGCGGGTTATGACATGTCGAACAGGTAATGCGGTCTCTGGGCACTAGGGGAATAGTCACTAGTATCAGTTGTTCCTTTTCTTTTATGTACTTTTCCATTTCTTCTGACGGCTTTTTGAGGAAGTGCGTTTTGAAAAAAATCGGGCTCGCCATAAGAGGGTGACAGCGCCAGCAGAGGAAAGCAACATCCGCCCTGAACCGGACATCTCCGGTTCTATCAGTTGTTGGGTTAGGTAATGTGGAATGACAAAAGAGACAGACCGGTCGGCCGTTCATGCTGCGTATTTTACCGCGGTCATCCATCATGATGTGAGGATCGATACCAGCATACTCTCTCTGAGTATGACATTTAAAACAGATATCCCGCCTGTCATTGTACGGACCTCCTCGTAAGAGTCCTAGGCCTCCTGTTTGATGGTCCTCTGTGTGGCAAGTCAAACACATGATTTTCCCGTTATAAAGCGGAAATGGATAGTTTACAGGGTTCGAAGGGGCACTGCCGACAGGGTGGTGATTTTCCCCGTAATTGTGACACTCCAAGCATTTTGATTGCAAATCTGTTCCGGCGGGAAAGGTCGGAGGAAGAGACGGTCTGGTTACTGATTGTTCTTGTGCCCTGAGGGCATCAGGATGGCAAGATAGCAAAACAATGAACAGCGCTACATAACAGCCAAACATTGTAAAATCGAATTGATTCGATGTTTCACGGGCCATATGCACCTCACCTTTCTAACAGTACATGTAATTTGACCCCTATTCATGTGGCTCCTATTCGATAGTTCTCTCATGCTGCCGCTTACCTCAAATGATAGTCTGAACGACGGAATCTGTCAATTACGGAATGTATTTTCTGTTTTTGCGAAGAACGGAGCAATCTCGCATAAAGCGCGTACTGCTGCCTTATTTGCTCCAGCTCCATAAAAATCCCGCATAGAATAGATTCGAATCGACACCCGGATTCTGAGAGGCAGTGTAACCGTTGGAAATGTGATGGTACTTATAGCCAAGGATAATCGACTGGTCCTCTCGATACCAGATCTCCACACCCGCGCCAAAACTAAATGTGAAATTAAAATTTGAAGAATCTGCCACCGGTACGTTTTTTGAGAAATACAGAACACCGGCCGTTCCATTGACATAAGGCTGCAAAACGCTACCTCGTCGGAAGTTCATCTGCAATCCTAATGGAGAAATCCCGGCGCCGTAAATCCTCTGTCTGCCGCCGGGAAGATCAACTGGATCCCCGTTCATCGCAAAACCCTGCGGCGGCTGCCTGACGATTGCTACAGGAACGATTTCAGCGGTATATTTCAGCGCCCACGTATCGCCCGTTCTCAGTACGCGCGCATATTGCACGTTGAACTCAAAGAGAGAGCGGTTGATGGCATGGCCAATTAGAGTCGGATTTGTCGAAGAATATCCCGCCCAAAAGCCCAGTTGGCTCGTACCCAAGTCAAGCGACTTCCCCGGGTTCTCCGGCATGTCAGCGCTCTTCTTGCTTGTATAAGCCGAATCCTGCGCCATTGCCGCGTGGGCAAAAATCAGTAGACAAAAAAACGCGAATACATGTTTTCGGGCGGCAAAGCCCAGTAGCAAATTAAAAATTCCTTTTAAGGTCATTCTTGCCTCAAGATTACTATTTGATCTTTTCCCGATGACGCGGAAATCTAAGGTGAGAATAGATTTGCCCCATAGCCCTTTGTTTGTGCGGAGCCGCACTCTTGTTTGCCGCTTTCATACCTTATGCGGGCTCGCGACCGAGGCAAGCAACGTATCGCATGATGTTGCTACATGCCTAAAATACGCGATAATACTAAGTATTCCTCAGTCCCATGGAGAATCAGCGAGATCGATTTCCTTTGATCCAGACACGTCTCAAACATAACCTTCAGTGGTCTCTGGACATCGCTTGGGGAAAATCCCTGTAATGCTCCGCCACCGCCGTCTCGCCGCTTTCCTGCGAGATCCTGCCCCTCACGATCGAGTACATGAGGAACGCGGGCAGCATTACGATAAAGATCCCTGCCCATCCGAGCATGTGCTCCCGGATGAAGAACGTGACCGATAAGTTGAAGACAAGCACGCCAAGATAAAGGGCAGGACCGATAAGAAATCGCCAGGGATATTTGTACCCTATAAGATCGGAGACCCCTTTTTTCCGCAGGTACCAATCGATCTTTTGCAGGACATAGATCATCGCGAAACCAACTACGAACCACCCGAGAAAGTTCGAGAGAGGAACGCCAAAATAGACCCCCTGTTCGGGGTAGCCGTAGATTCGACCGAGAAACCAGCGATCTCCTCGCAAGGCGAGTGGATCTATAATGATATCGAGGTATACGAACAGCAGCGCACCGAGCATTCTCGCCTGAAAAGAGTTCCTTGTTTTTTCCGTCTCAAGGACGTAGACCAACCATCTTGAGTGGCGCAACGGCGAGGAGACGAGAAGCGCCAGCGAATAGCTCGCATAGGCAAGAAAGACGTAACTGATCGAATCCATGAGCGGAACGCCAAGGACCCATATCTCTTTCCCTCTCGTGCCGTCGAGATAGTAATAGTGCCCGTAAGGAAAACCATTGTGAATCGAGGAAAATTCCGATAGCCACGCGATCGCGTATCCCACGACGCCGAATAGGAGGGCCCTTTTAAATCCCAAGTGCAGAGAGCATCCAGCGAGGTAGACGGCAAGGAAGATGAACACGTATGGCCTGAGGAGGATTGTGTCGAGGAGAAGCATTCTTGCAGGCCCCCTCAGGTCTTTCCCAGGTTCCAGAAAACAAGCCTGACGAAGTCCTTCGGATGTGAAAAGGCGATTCTCTGCACGGTCGCTTCGTATCCACTGTGGACCATGCAGTCCCTGCACCGCCTATCGGTTCCGGCCTCATACCGGTCCCAGGGTGTCTTTTCCATCAATTCGCGAAATGACGGATAGTAGGCATCGGTGATCAGATAGCAGGGGGATTTCCAACCCAACGGGTTACGCGTCGGATTGCCCCATGGAGTGCAGCGAAGGTGCCTGTTCCCTTTCAGAAAGTCGATATAGAGGGGGGAGCTGATGAATGGGAACCTCTTGAAAAAATCCATCCGCTTGAATTTTTCCATCGCCTCCTCTCTGCTGAGAAAGATGTCGTTCTCGACCCGTTCATAATTGAAGGCGGGAGACATCAGGATGCCATCTACCCGAAGTTCCTTGAGCGTTTTGAACAATCTCTCCAGCTCTTCGATGTCAGTGTTCTTGTACACCGACGTATTGGTGCTCACGCGGAAACCCTTTTGCTTGGCCAAGTTGATCGAAGCAATCGCCTTTTTGAATGTTCCGGCCTTGCCCGTGATGCGGTCATGTGTCTCTTCCATCCCATCCAGATGAATATTAAGCGTTAGCCTCTGGTGCGGAGGAAAGTCCTCGATAAAGTCTCCGGTAAGAATGCCGTTCGAGCAGAGATAAACATGCCGTTTCAGCCGAAGCAGCTCCCGCACAGTGTACTTCAATTCTTTATACAAGAGCGGTTCGCCTCCCGTTACCGTCACGACCGGAGCACCCGACTCCAGGGCCGCATCGATGCACTGGCCCGGGGAGAGGTCTTCGGTGTGCTCGCCATCGTACAGCCGTATCCTGTCGCAGCCGGCGCAGGCAAGATTACATCGATGCGTCGGCTCGAGCATGAGGACGAGCGGGAATCTCTTTACGCCCTTTAGTGCGTTCCTCGCGAAAAATCTCGTTAACGATGTATACAAGCTGACTGGAAAGCGCATGAAAACCTCTCGAACGTTAGAATGACCCGGAAGCTCTCTGCTCTTGGACGCTGTTTCCCGCGGCCCGTTCCTACGATCTGTTGACGTCGCGGCCGTCCCTGTGGTGAAGTTCCTGCCGGTTAAGACCGTGCGGCCGCCAAGGCCGTCAGAGCCTCATCAAGCTCGCTCATGGCAAAATCGGTGTTTTTGCACGGGCCCTCAGGCCTCCTATTGGGTATGGCGATCACCGGAATCTTGTCCGCGACATCCTTGATTCCGCCCATTAGATCCCGCTCGCAGGCAATGGCAAGAATAGTCGTGGGACGATACTGCCGGATTGCCTCCCGCGCCTCCTCCCCGCCGGCGGCAGTCATGACTTTATAGTCGCTTCCCTGCAATCTGTTCATCAATTCGGCCCGCGCCTCTCTTTTCAGGCACCGCGGAAGTAGGACCAGGATCCGGTCGGCATTGAGCTTTCCGACAAAGTTCATGGTGACGAAATTATGCATCTTGATGAAGGAATTCCCTATCCTGTCCTTGTTGATGCCGAACTTTTTCCCGAGCCAGATCGTCTTCGGGAGCAGCGAAACAATAAGCCTTTCGATCCATCCGTAGGGGAGCAGGGATCTCTTGAATGTGCGCAGCAACACGACCTCAAGAATCGCGGAGATTACGAGACATATCGTGAAACCGGCGATCACCCACCCGGCACACGTCGCGAGCAGCGGGTCGAATTGTTGGAACCGGGGTTTCACCATGAACCACCCGAGAAACAGCAGCAAAATGAAGATTATGAGAACGCCCGATGCCAGAGAGAGGAAAGTGGAAAGGTTTTCGTTGATTTCCCGTTCCCGCGGGTCAGATTCGCCTTTCCAGTCAATCCACTCGTCTCCGAGCTTTCTGTCTTTGCGCACTTCCGTACTCGCAGCCGGAGTTGTCCTTGTCTCTGTCACGACGTCCTCGCCTTGATATAATTGTTGCGTTCGAACCACCGTATTGCTTTCTCCAGTGCTCCCTCAACGGGACTCTGGGGCATATGCAATTCCTTGACAGCCTTTGCACAATCGAAAAACATGTACGTTCTCGCCATCTTGACCCCGGTCAACGGGATCACGGGTTGCTTGCCCGTTATCCATGTGGAAAGCGCCTCGTTGATGTAGGCCGCCATGAGTACCGGTACATAGGGTAGCCGCACGGTCGGCGCCTTCTTCCCCGTCATTCGCGCGAGGATAGCGAAGAACTCTCTCAGCGTGATGTTCCGATTGCCGAGTATGTATCGTTCTCCAATCCTTCCCTGCTCCGCAGCGAGCACATGGCCGGCCGCCACGTCTTCAACATCGACAAAATTCAGGCCCGTATCAAGATATGCCGGAATCTTTCCGTTCAAAAAATCAACGATGATCTTCCCGGTTGGCGTGGGCTTTCTGTCGTAAGGCCCGATTGGCGTAGATGGATTGACGATGACGGCGCGAAGGCCCTGTTCGATGAAATGCCGCACCTCGCCTTCAGCCAGGAACTTCGACTTTTTATAGTGGCCGATCATGTCTCGGATATCGGCCGACGATTCCTCGTTCGACGGCACGCCGTTGGCACCCGAGGTCAGAACACCTACAGTGCTTGTATATACGACCTTTTCGACGGCGTGCATCAAGGCGGCGCGCATGATGTTCTTTGTCCCCTGCACGTTGATCGCGTACATAACGGCCGGGTCGGGGACCCAGAGCCGGTAATCGGCCGCAAGGTGGTACAGGTATTGGCATCCTTTGAGCGCGTCGTAACACGCGTCGAAATCCCTGATGTCTCCTTTGACCGGGACCGCGCCCAGGCCCTTGAGATCCGCCGCATTGTTTTCATCGCGCACCAAGGCCTTGACATAAAAACCCTTCTCGGTCAGGTGCTTTGCAACGTGAAAACCAATGAAGCCCGTTGCGCCGGTTACCAGGACCTTCATCGCCCGGCCGCCTCGTTCCCAATCGCGGAGAGATACTTGCCGAGGGCCATCAGAGGAAAGCAATTCCGGTAATTATGATACCTGATGAAGAAGTACTTCGGAAACCCTGTGCCCGTGAACTCTTTCTCGTTCCACGTGCCGTCGTCGCTTTGTCTTTTGAGAAGATACGTCACTCCATTCATGACCCCACTGCTGCCCGCCTCGCCTGCGGCAATCAGCGCCAGAATCGCCCATGCTGTCTGCGAGGGGGTGCTCAGCCTTTTGCAGGAGTTCGAAGGTGCTTGACGGTATGATTCACAGCTCTCGCCCCATCCCCCATCGGTGTTCTGCGTTGCTTGAAGCCACTGCACGGCTCTCCGGATATATGGGTTCGACATATCTTCTCCTACTGCGTTCAGCCCTGCCATCACGGTGCTCGTTCCATAGAGGTGATTGACTCCCCATCTTCCCCACCAAGAGCCTTCTTCTTCCTGGGTGAGCTTGAGAAACGCCGTCGCGCGCATGACTACGTCGTTTGAGAGATCGTACCCCATCGAACCGAGAAGTTCGAGAACCCTCCCGGTCAAGTCCGGGGTACTGGGATCTATCATTGCCTCCAGATCCCCGAAGAGAAGTTGGTTTAAGATCTTTATGTCGTTGTCCACGTCAAACGCGCCCCAACCGCCGTCTTTTCCCTGCATGCCCAGCATCCAGCGAAGGCCCCGGGAGAAGTTCTCCGCTGTGATCGATCTCTCATCGGCGCATTTCTTGAGGAGCAAAAGAACGACAGCGGTGTCATCCACATCAGGGTACCAGCTGTTCTCGAACTCGAAAGCCCAGCCACCGGGGTCAAGCAAAGGTCTTTTGACGCTCCAGTCGCCCCGCTTGAAAATCTGTTTCGAGGCCAGCCACGTGCATGCCTTTTTGAGGGATGGATGGTCTTTGCCCAATCCCGCGTGGTGCATCGCAAGGCACGTGAGGGCTGTGTCCCATACCGGGGAGATGCATGATTGAAGAACGAGCTCATCGTTGCTCTCGATGGTAAATTTCTTCAGTGCTTCTAGCCCTTTTCTTACAGGCTCAGAGTTGTTCGGATATCCCATCGCCGTAAGTGCGAGGATCGAGTTGATCATAGCGGGCTGTATGCCGCCCCAGTCCCCGGTTGGCTCCTGGTGGTCAAGGATCCATCGTTCGGTCCTCGTGAGGGCCGTCTTTCTGAAGGGTCTGACCGGCAGGCGCTCGTAAACCTTGACAAGTTTGTCGAGGGCGATAAATATCCTCTTCAACGAGAAGCGGGGCAGCTTGCCGGACGTGATCGGCGGCATCCTGTCAGGTTCGCGGTACAACTCCCGGAGCGTCATCACATGGTCCAAGGTCCTCACAGGCTTGAACGCCCAGATCATTGTCAGTGGCACAAGCGTGGACCGCGCCCAGCTCGAGAAGTTATAGATGTTAAGAGGAAACCAAGCAGGAAATAAAGTAAGCTCGACAGGAATGGAAGAGATCGCCCGCCAGTCGTAGAGGCCGAAAAGGGCGAGATATACCTTTGTGAATACTCTCGATGCCTCTACCCCTCCTTCCCTGATAATGAATTCCCTGGCCTTTCTCATCGGCTCATCGTCGGCGGATAAACCAGCGATTTTCAGAGCGAAATATGCTTCAACGGTAGTGCTGAGGTCGCCTCTTCCCTCATAGAACAGCGACCATGTCCCGTCTGCCCGCTGGTTTCGAAGGATGTTGCGTACGATCTTTCTGTCACGGTTTTCGTCCCGGAGCCCCAGGAAATGAAGGAGCATCAGGTATTCCGATACAATGGTGACGTTGGATTCCAGCTCATACCACCAGTACCCGTCCGGATCTTGCTGGTCAATGTAATAGGATAGCGTTTTCCTTATGGCGTCAGAGACTGTCCTTAGAGACAACGAGTGCCCCGGCAAAGCGCGGGATTCGCTCTTCCGGATTCCGGGCAGGATGCGGGCCACCTCCTCGGAGTCTCGCCCGTAATCCGATTTTTTCTCGTTGTGGTTTATAGATAACCTCTTCATTGCTTCTTTCTTCCTCCGCATGGCCATCATATCGAAGCGGCAGCGTCTTTGAGCGAAAAAAAGCCGGAATGACGGTCAGCTTCCGTTCACCCTCCCGCGATCCTCGGTGAATCCGTGATGAGGAGGCACGGGAAGCGGAACATCGCTTGAACGCGATTTGCCGCCGAGGGCCACCAGGGCGATGCCGATCACAATGATAATGGTACCTGCCCAGCGATGCCATGAGACCTCTTCCTTAAGAAAGAACTTTGCCAGCAGCGCGGCGAAGAGATATGAAACCGCGGTCAACGGCAGGACGAAACTGAGGTCCGCCCATGAGAGGGCAGCGAGATAGAGAAAAAAGAAGATGCTAAGAAAGACGATACCGAGAAATACATAGGGATTTCTGAATACCGAAGAAATAAGGACGAGCCAGTGGGACGGCTCCGCAAGGTTCATCGAACCGTATCTCCTCATGCCAAAGCTCAGGAGGGACTCGCCTACTGCCGCAGAAAGTGCGGCAATCATAATGACGATATACGTCTTCATGCGGTCTCCATCGCACCATTAGGGACTGCTACTCCCGCGGAAAGTTCCCGATATCCTGCTAGAACAACGCCGCGTGCAGCGAGTGCGGCACGCACCACGCCCGAGGTCAGGGCTTCCAGTTCGCGTTGTCCTTCCAATGTTGCGGTATCGGGGTGCGTGAAAATCTCAAAGGAGCCACTGGCGCGGTCAAAAATGTGCATCAGGTAACGCGCGTCGCACTGCCCGGTCCGCGCCAACCCGTACGCATCGACGGAACGCAGTCCGTACTCCCGTGCCTTTCTTCCATGCATTCTCCCAAGGACTGCGAAAGTTGCCCATTCGATAAATGACATCGCGCCGCGTCTGGCGGAGAGAAAGCGGAACAGGAGTGACAGGGGTTCACGAGGCATCCGTACCCAACGAATCCCCCGACGTGATGCGTGCCTGCACAGCAGTTCAAATATGGCAGGATGCATGTGGAGGTGGTGATGGCCGTCTATGTGCGTCGGACGTATGCCCGCCTTTTCCAGCCGGTCGAACTGCGCTTCGATCTCATGGTCAAGCTGGTCAAGAAGGCCGGCGTGACGGTATTTCATCCAGGCCCTTGAAGGGCTGTTATCGAAGCAGCCGCGGGAATTCGCGAGATCGGGGATTTCGGAATAAGGCAGAACGGACCTTCCGTCACAGAGGGTCACGTGGAGTCCGACTGAGAGGCCCCTTCGCTTCCGGGCTATCTCCACCGCTTCCTCGAAGGCGGCCCCTCCCGCCATGAGGCTCGCCGCTGTAAGCATCCCCCTGTCATGCGCCGCGGCAACGGCAAGGTTCACTGATGAGGAACGGCCAAAATCATCAGCAACGATGATCGCGTATTTTTTGCGGCCACTCGCCATTACGACTGGACCACCTCTTTCCGCTTCGCCATGAACGAAAAGAACTCCGCCCCCTCCCTTATACGGCGGACGAATATGTGTCTGTCATGAATCATTTCCTGCATCATTCTCAGGATCGGGCGAGGTCTGAGGTAGAAGCGGCGGTAGAAGCGTTCCACCGCCTCAAAAATGTATTCCCGGGAAAGTCCGTCGTAGGAAACTGCGACATTCTGTATGCCGTCTTTCAACAACTGTTCCCCTGCTCGCACGATCCAGCCCTCTTTTATCCCCTGTGCATACATCTCAGTCCCTGGATAGGGTGCGACAAGAGAGACTTGGATGCTGTAGGGATCGAGCTCCAGCGCATACCGAAGCGTCTCTTCAATGGTTTCTTTCGTTTCACCCGGCAGTCCCAGAATAAAGGCCCCGTGTACCAGAATGCCCAGCTCTTTTGCCGCCTTCATAAATTCCCGGGCCTGGCCCGTATTGATCCCCTTTTTCATGATATCGAGTATTTTCTGATTGCCCGATTCGAACCCGACGGTCAGCAAACGCAAACCGCTTTCTTTCATTACCTTAAGTGTTTCTTTTTTGACGTTCGCCCGCGCATTGCACGACCAGGTCAGTCCTAGCGGTTGTATCCTCCGGGCGAGCTTTTCGGCTCTCGGCGCATCCTGGGTCAACGTGTCATCGTCAAAGAAAAACTCCTTAACCTGCGGGAACAGTTGCCTGGCAAGGACCATTTCTTCATACACGTTTTCCACGCTTCTGACCCGGTAGGCGTGCCCGGAGATCGTCTGGGGCCACAGGCAGTACGTGCACCGCGCGCGACACCCGCGGCCGGTATAGAGAGAAACGTAGGGATGTAGCAAATAGCCGTTGTAATAGTTCTTGATCGTGAGATCCCGAGCGTAGATCCTGCTCACAAAGGGAAGAGCATCGAGGTCCTCGATGAGCGGCCTGTCAGGCGTACGCACCAGCTCCCCGTTTGAGCGGAAGACAATACCCTTGACACGATGAAGCGGGACTCCATTGGCGATTTCGGCCAGCGTATAATCGTATTCTCCCGTGGTGACGAAATCGAGGGCTGCCGACATCGCCATGGTTTCCATGGGAAGCACCATGGGGTGAGGGCCGACAAGTCCAATTATGACATGCGGATATTGTTTCTTCAGCGCCCCGGCGAGCCCCACATCATGAGAAATGGTCGGAGTGCTCGTGCTCATGGCGATCAAGTCATATCCATCGGCGAGGCGGATTACGTCATCTCTGCTTAAATCGTCGGCAGGAGCATCTACGAGGCGGCTATCCGGAATAAGGCCGGTAGGATATGCCAGCCAAGTGGGATACCAGAAGGAACGGATCTCACGCCGGGCCTGATACCGTGAACCGGCCCCGCCGTCGAATCCCGCATACGAAGGCGGGTTAAGAAGTAGTGTTCGCATTGTTATTTCTCTAAGAATTATAACATGAAACCCTAAAGTAGCAAAAATTGAGGAGGGTAACAGGAAACAGTCCCGTACTCTTCGCACGAATTGACACGCCGAACAGTCCTCAGCCCCTATGCTCCATCACAAAAATGAGCATGGGGGTGGGAGATGTCCATTCCTCTTGATATCCTTCCTCAACGCCTTCAATTTCGTGAGTCTGACCTCCGTTATCCCGTCGCAACCGAAAACGGGGCGTTCGTTCATTGCCGCCGAGGATTACCCCTATCGCCTGTCATTTTCATCGAACGTGACGATCCAATCTCCCTGTTTTTTTCGATAAAACGAACGATCTCACTACCGAAGTGAAATTCCATCCAAAACAGGCGGGATTGTGGCTTAACCGTCGGGATTTTATGCGCTTCAGCCGCGCACGCATAAAAATGTATTATATCTGAGCCCTTAAAAATGTCAATGCGAAAAAGGTATTATCGCCCTTTACTATAAATGTCAGGGCAATGCGATTGTGCACTCTCTCGCTTATCGGGCAAACAGGCGCAGCTTCAGAATGGGTAACCGAGTCCGACAAATACTGCCCATCCCTCGTTACCAAAGCCAATGTCAACCCTGCCGACAATATTGGGACGGACCTCTGCCCTGAATCCGATGCCGGGATTGATCTTGAAATCGTCCCACCGCGGCGAAGCGAGCGATTTCATGACCCCGCCGCAATCGACGAATGGCGCCACCTGCCAGTCAGCATTAACATCGAACACTTTCCAGCGGAAGACATAGATCCGTTCTTCGAGGTTGAAAAGCAGGGAAGTGGAGTCGATAAAACGGTTGAGGCCATACCCGCGCAGTGTGGTCTCACCTCCAAGAATGCTTCGTTCGAGGAAGGGCACATCAGCGCCCGGAGTGCTGTTGTAGGAGATCTGGTAAACCGTGATCCATCGTCCACTCGCAGACGGGACGTAGCCCTTCATCTCTGCCTGGTAATGAACATAGCTGGCGCTGCTGCCTAAGGCCTCCGCGCTTCCTTCAACATACGCCTCCGCGTAAAAACCGGCAGTCGGCATGCTGGGTAGGTCGAGAGTGCTGTAGACAAGACCAAGTTTCTGCGCGTGCACGGTAAAGCCATCGATGCCGGGGACCTCGGCCAATGTGAATTCGTCGCGGATGAAGGGGACCGAGTGCACCGCTCCCTGCACAACATCAACGCGCCTGTAACGTTCGCCCACGACCAATCGAAGATTTCCGGCGATCGTGTAAGCCAGCGACAAAGTGATACCCGACTCCCTGTCGCCGAAGTTCGTCTCATTCGCACGGGGGCTGTTGATCCCGAAGCCGAAAAAGCGCGCGGAGCCGTCAGTGAAAGTGTAGAGAAAGGAGCGCACCTCTGCCTTTTCGTTGAACAGTGACCGATCGACATACTTGATTTCGTAGTCTTCGTTGACATGGGTGGACTTGGAGATGTTGAATTCCCAACTCCGAACCGGTGAGGGGTAGAAGGCGCCGTAGAGGGTGGCGGAGGTGCCGAAGTAGTAGTTGTAATTCACCTGAGGGGCCAGCAGCGTGCTGACTTCGTCCTTCTCGTTGTGGAGAAGGAAAGCGACCAGGGCCCCAGAGGTGACCCCCTCGTTCGGACTGGCAGCTATGACCGGCAGGGGCACAGTGACTACTTTCATCTGCTCTCCGGCGGGATCATTTGTCAAGGGGTCCGGGAGCTTTTTGCCAGGCACCGAGGTATCATTAGACGAAGGGTCCGGAAGCTTTTTGCCGGGCACCATGGTGGTGCAGGCAAACACACTTAAAAACATTGTCAAAAACAGCAGCGAGGCCGAGAGTCGCATAGTTTTATGTTGGAATGGTAGTACGGTTTTGGTGGCGGTCAGCTTTGCAGCTGGCTTGCGTCTACCCCGACTTCTGGAGCTTTCCGTCTTTCAGAATGCGATACAAGCTGCCCCGCCAGCGGACTTTGCGGCCCGTGAAGCTCCATGCCCAGATACCGAAGCCGAGGATGTCCTTGATCGGCACAAGAACAAGCCATTTCAACCACTGCGGTGAACGAATGACCCTTCTGTGCAGGACGAACGCAAGGCAGTACCGCATCATGACTGCGGACCCGAGAATGGACAGCGAGAGGGCGGTCGGACCATCTGCGATGAGGAGAAACAGGGAAAAGGGGACAAGGTGCGTAATGCCGTACCCGGCAAACCCCTTCGGTCTCGATGCCCGGTAGGTCCGCGCCCACCGGAGCTGATGCCTGCAGTGATCAGCGACGCTCATGGGACCCGCAACGTTTTCGATGACGTGTCGGGAGAGGATGATCGAATACCCCCGCTTCCACAGCCGGTTGCCGATCTGGTAGTCGTCTGCAAGGTAGTCAGCAATCTCGGAAAAGCCGCCGATGTCCTCCAGCGCCTTCTTTGAGAGCACCAAAGATGCCCCTAATCCGAACGTTATGCCTTCCAGCCGTCGGGCTACAAGCACGGACGGAATGAAGTCGAGCGCGATCGTCAGGGACTCAAGCGCAGCTCCTATCGATTCCGGGTTTGAGATCTTGTATAAAGATGTGACCAACCCGACATTTCGGGAGCTGAGGTATTCCGCCATGCTTCTCGCGAGATAGGACCGGTCCACTCGCATGTCGCTGTCACTAATAGCGATAATGGGGTACCGGGCTGACTCCACCAGCCCTTCGAGATTCGACACTTTTCGGTTCACGCCTGGACGGCCCGTACTGACGACCATACGGACGTTGCGGTCCGCAAGGGAAGCAACCATGCTGTTGACCCGCGAAATAGCATCGTCGTCCGGGTCTGAAAATCCGAGCAGGACCTCATATTCGGGATAGTCCTGCTCGCAAAAGGTCCTGAGGTTTTCAGCAAATCCAGGGTCTATGCCCTTGAGCGGTTTGACAATTGAGACAGGAACATGTTGCGGAAGCGCCGCCTCATTTTTCTCCTTTTGAAAAAATTTCCATACACAGTAGAGAGAGAAAAGATGATAGCCGCCCGCACAGAGGAGAAGCAGGATAATGATTGCCCGAATCGTATCGATCATGATCATGTCGCTTCGCGTTCCGCGCCATGGCTCGTCAACGGGATTGCCAGTGACCAAGGCTCCCTTGCACGCTCATAGAGATCTATGGTATTATAAATCGCCGCCTCGTTCACAGTGTTGCTCGCCATCTTCCTTTCTCTGCTATACTATACTACAAAACGACAAAAAAATGTACCCGCGAGAAAACGGTTTCAAAGGAGGAAAGAGATGTTTCGGGACACACCGCGTCGACGTCAGACATAAAGACCTTTCACTCCATGAATTAAATGAATTTCTTCAAGATTGTGGCAGGGGGAGCGCACCTTCTCTATATGATTGTGGCACTCTTTGCGGCCTTTCCGCAGGAATTAAAACATATACATAAAAACCGTTCATCCGTACAAAATATGGACGGCGAAGCTTTTCCCTTTCAGGGAAAACGGCACCCCTCGTGCGAGATCGTCGCAATACAAACCGGAATGGGAGCTGCGAATATTGAAACCGCGTTCTGGCGCGTACTCAAGGAGCGCCGCCCCGATATTGTTCTGTCCGCTGGGTTTGGCGGCGCCCTGTACGAAGATGCCGGAATAGGAGATATCGTATGGTCTTCCCGCTCCCTCCTCATCGGGGGAGACAGGACGGAGCGACTCGAACATGTCCGTGAAGACGCCGTCCCTGATTCCCCCTTCATCAGGCGAATAGGGGAAAAACTCAGCGAGAAGACCGCCGCTGCTGAGGGAATCATCGTTACCCTCTCGGAAATGATGGCGAAAGCGAAAATCAGGAAGCTGATTCCCGTCAGCCTCCCCTTCCCTGTGTGCGATATGGAAACATATTATCTTGCGAAGCTCTCGCATCAGAATCGGATCCCCTTTATCGCACTACGCTCGATCACCGACCGGCTGGGTGAAGATGTTCCTCAGGGACTTCATGCGGTAACAGACGAGAAGGGTCAGTACCGTTTTTTGCGGGCCTTAGGCCTCCTTCTCGCAAAGCCGAAGCTGGTCCCAGCGAGCATAAAATTAGGGAGAAACGCAGCAAGGGCTTCGAAGAACCTGGGGAAGGCCGTAGACTCGCTGGCGGAAATTCTGTCTGCCTTCACGCTTCCGGTGTAAGGCATGAGGAAAGGTCTCTTGCGGAAAACAGTTCTTCATGCATGTGAAGACGGGCATCCAGCAAGAACATCATAGCCCCGAGTTCCCGCTTCCGCGCGAATGTATTAAGGTTTCCACTTGATTGTCCGATTTGGCAATTTGGGACTCGAGTTGAATTTATTTGAGTATCTGCCGGTGAGCTTTTTCCCTTTTGCAGCAATTCAATGGCGAAATATGGTCGAAAGCGCAAGCAGGGTAATCCCCGGCAACTGATAAAATGCTAACGACGTTCATTCAGGCTTGCCGGCTGATGCGCCGGGTCCGGACCGTTCCACCAGCCTCCTCCGAGCGCCATAAATAAGGCTGCGGTGTCAACCAAGCGGTTTGCGCGCGCCTGCACGAGATTGATCACAGCCTGCTGATAAGCCTGCTCCGCAGTGAGCAACGATAAGTACTTGACATAGCCGACTTCAAACTGTTTATGTGCAAGATCGAGACTCCGCCTCGCTGCCTGTTCGAATGCCGCTGCCGCTTTCAGCGCATCGGCATCAGATTCAAGCGCATGAAGGGCATCAGCCACGTTTTGGAATGCAACGATGACTGTGCTGCGATACTGCGCCTCCGCATCATCCAGGCCCGCTTCAGCGGCGCGTTTCCTGTGCAGCAGTGTTCCTCCCTGGAAGACAGGCTGTGTCAGATTTGCGGCAAGTGACCAGAAGCCTGTGCCTGATGTGAATAATCGACCGATTGCGGTAGCGGTGCTGCCCACATCGGCGCTCAATGTAATATTCGGCACCATGGCGGCGACCGCAACGCCAACCTGGGCAGTGGCGGAATGTAGTTGCTCCTCGGCGGCGCGCACATCCGGACGTTGCTCCACAAGTTTCGAGGGCAGGCTGACCGGTAGCTCCTGTGGAAGGCTGAGATCTGCAAGCTCGAACTTTTCCTCCACATCTTCGTTTGGAAATCGTCCGGCAAGTGCTATGAGCTGATCACGATTTTGTGCAAGCTGCTTATGTAGTGACGGCAAAGTCTGCTGAACCTGGGCAAGGGCAGCTTCCTGAGCGGCCACGTCCGACGCAGCAATGTAGCCGACTTCGAACTGCTTTCGCAATTGATTGAGCATGTCTGTTTCAATCTCGATGATACTCTCCGTAGCTGAAATCTGAGCACGAAGAGAGGACTCTTGGACAGCCGCGGCCACCACGTTCGATGTTAGCGTGAGATAAGCCGCCTCAAGCTGGAAACGTTGGAAATCGGCCTGGGCATGCAGGGATTCCACCAGCCTCCGATTGCCGCCGAACACATCTGGCACAAAAGTCACATTCGCCTGAGCAGTATGGAGAGTGTAAGGATTTTGGCCTGAAGCTAGAACGGGCGAAAGGGTGCCCGAGTCCTTCGCACGGTTGGCCGAATAACCGGCTTGGACAGCAGGATAGTAGTAGCCGGCCTGTGCGGCGACATTTTCCCGAGCCTGCCGCAATGCCGCCTTTGCTGCATCGACAGACGGGTTGGCCTTGAGCGATTTTTCGATAAGCGCGTTGAGGGGCTGCGATTTGAACAATTCCCACCACTGTTTGGGAATGTCCATGCCGGTGACAAAACGTTGCTCCTCACCACCGGGCACGTTTGCAGTAGAGGTCGTCGCGCTCAGAGGCTGGGATGTATACCCGCTTATTTCCGGAGGAGCGGGACGATGGAAGTTTGGTCCCACTGCGCAACCCGTGAAAAGGGCAACAGCCGACACTATCGCCGCAATAACTGAAAGGCGTTTTAAATAGGCGCTCATTTTCCTTGTGTTGTTCCTCCGATAGTACGGCTCATTGACTGACCTCACGCTTCGCACTCGCAACCGCCGTATGCAGGTCCCGTCGTCTTACACGGAAGGACGAGAAAGCAAGGCACTTCATCTCCTTCGATGATCAGACTACTGAGTATAAAACCTGTTCAAGCGATAAGCGTAAACCGATAAAGATGCTAGAACCACCGCAAAGCCGGGTTTCGCTCCAAGTAACTCAACCTGAGCACTGATCACGACGGCTGTGAATTCTCAACTTTTGCATTTACTCCTTTTTATCCTTTTCCCCTAAAAACACCATCTTAAGCGACGGGACAACGATGAGCAGCATGATTGGACCTACCAGCATGCCGCCGACGATCACAGTGGCGAGCGGACGCTGCACTTCACTTCCAATGCCGGTCGAAATCGCTGCAGGAAGCAGGCCTATACACGCGGATAGGCTAATCATCAGCAAAGGTCGCATAAGAGTGGAGGCGGCATGAAACATCGAGTCACGAGGCGTTCCTCCGTGAAGCTTTGCTCGATTGTAATTGGTCATCAGCAGAATTCCGTTCATAACGGAAACGCCGAATAACGAGATGAAGCCAATTCCGGCAGAAATGCTGAAATTGAGACCGGAAAGATAAAGCGCCAACACGCCACCGGCGACCGCGAAAGGAATGCCGGTGAGCGTCAGAAGACATTCCAAAAGCGAATTAAATAGACTGTAGAGCAGCCCGAAGATCAGCATGAGCGTGATAGGTACTATTATCAATAGTCGCTGCTTTGCCAACTGAAGCTGCCCGAACTCACCAGCCCACACCATTCGATATCCGTTCGGGAGCTTTATATTTTTCGCAATGAGTTCCTGGGCTTCTGCGACGGTGCTTCCCAGATCGCGCTCGCGCACACTGAATTTGATAGGGATGAATCGCTCCGTACTCTCGTGGTAAACCCAGGACGCACCCGTATCCAGGGAAATAGTAGCCAGTTCCCCCAAGGGAATGTAAGCATTTGCTCCATTCGCCATTTGATATGCCACCTTGATATTTCTAATTTTATCGATGCTGTCACGATACGCGGGAGGGAACCGGATGGAAACGCCGAACTGGCGGCCCTCCCCCTCCAGCACTGTAGTCGCCACCACGCCTCCTATTGCAGCTTGAACGACTGAGTTGATGTCGCCGGAATTCAGGCCATATCGAGCGGCCTTGGCCCGATCGATCTTGATATTCAGATTTGGTTGCCCGAGCACTGGGAAGACGCCGAGATCTGTTACGCCCCGCACCCGGCTCATCTGGTCGCGGACCTGCCCGGCCAGCGTCGTCAAGGTTTCGAGATTGGGCCCGATAATCTTGACCGAATTAGCACCTTTTACTCCCGAGATCCCTTCTTCGATGTTGTCCTGGATGTATTGCGAAAAATTGAAGCTGATTCCCGGAAGTTCGTCGTTGAACTCATCCTGAATCTGCTGAATCAATTTTTCTTTGGTCAGCCCCTTGGGCCATTGTTCTCGCGGTTTGAGAGGTGCGAACAACTCTACGTTGGAGAACGGCGATGCATCACTGCCGTCGTCGGGGCGTCCGTGTTGTGACGTCACTGTAATGACCTCCGGATGCTGCAGCAGAATCAGCCTCATTTTTCTCGCCGCCGCCTCGCCATCTTCAAGTGAAAGTGTCAATGGCATAGAGGCACGAATCCAAAGGTTGCCTTCTTCGAGAGCTGGAAGGAACTCGCTGCCTAGGTGCAAAGCCATGAATACAGTGGCGGCAAGAGCAGCAATTCCGCTCAATACCATGATCACCTGATGTGCCAGCGCAAACCGAAGCACGGGCTTATAAATACGGTGCAAAGCTCGGACAACGAATGTCTCGGCTTCCTTAAGGTGCTCAGGGACTAGCAGGGAAGTAAGCACGGGAGTGACGCTGAACGTAGACAGTAGCGCGCCTGCGAGCGCGTAAGCATACGTACGCGCCATGGGCCCGAAAATCTGCCCCTCAACGCCCTGCATGGTAAAGAGCGGGACAAAACCGGCAACCGTGATCAGCCCCGAAAAAAGAATCGCCTTGTCCACCTGCATCGCGCTGATCAGAATCAGCCGCAGGCGGTCCGTCCATCCGTGAACCGATGCGGAGCGTAAGGGGATTCTAGTAGGGTCCGGCCCAAAAACTCCCTCCGTGAGCCGGTGAACAATTCCCATTCTTTCTTCAGGAGTTTTTTGAAAGTTGCGGAAGACATTCTCAACGAGAATAACCGCCGAATCCACAATGATGCCGAGATCAACCGCACCAACTGACAGCAGGTTGGCGCTTTCTCCACGCAGCACGAGAAGGATAACCGCGAAGAGAAGCGCAAAGGGGATGTTCAATCCGACGATGATCGCACTGCGGAGATTTCCAAGGAATATCCATTGAACTATGAAAATCAAAAGACATCCAAACAATAGATTATGGAGGACAGTATGGGTGGTGACGTCGAGCAACGATTGGCGATCGTAAAAAGGGACAATCTTGACACCCGGCGGCAGGCTTCCGTCGCTATTCATCTTAGCGATTTCCGCCTTGACCTTCGGGATCATTTCGTGGCCTCGCTCGGTCCGACTCATCACTACGATTGCCGAAACCGCATCGTCCTCCTTGTCACGTCCCCAGATGCCGAGTCTCGGCACATAACCGACAGAGACCTTCGCAACATCCTTCACCAACACGGGAACGCCATTTGCCTGGCTGAGAACGACATTTTCGATGTCATCGACTTTGTAGCCTTTGGTCAGGTCATCTTCGCCGCCATCATCGATCAACCCGACTCCCCGGATATTGATCGATTGTTGTCCAATGCGGATTTCGCGTCCACCGACATTGAGGTTCGCGTTACCAAGCGCGGTCAGCATTTGCGGCACCGTAACGTTATAGACTTCGAGTCTGAGGGGATCGGCCTCAACCTGGAATTGCTTCGTCGGGCCTCCCCAACTGTTAACCTGAACAATGCCTGGAATGGTCAGCAGTCTGCGCCGCACGATCCAATCCTGGACCGTGCGAAGGTTGATAAGACCGAAATGTTTCGATCCGATTACCTGATAACGATAGATTTCGCCGGTTGTGCTGTTCTGTTGTATTGTAGGAGTCAGGCCGCCCGGAAGACTGACGTTTTGCTGCAGAGCCACCGCCGCCTGCGCATAGGCAAAATGATAGTCCACGCCATACTTGAACACGACCCGTACGAACGACAAGCCATAAAACGAAGTGGAACGGATCACATCAATGCCGGGTGTCGTGTAGAGTCCGATCTCGATCGGGCGAGTGTAGTACCGCTCCATCTCCTCAGCCGAGAGACCGGGCGCCTGGGCCGTGATTTCGAGGATGACGGGTGTTGGATTTGGATACGCCTCAATGTTGAGCTTCTGAAAAGCGACGAATCCAGCCCCGGCAAAAAGCAAAAGGCCGACCATGACGATCGCTCGGTGGCTTAGACAAAATGATATAAGAGACTTGAACATGGCTAATCGGTCGGAGGGGCTTCCAGCATATTGCTAAGGAATATGCCTCCATCGGTAACTGCGAGTTCGCCTGGATTGAGACCCTCGACAATTTGATCCCAGCCGTCTTTTTGCAGACCGAGTTTAACGGTCCTTTGTAGGAACTGATGACGATCGGTCGTTACCCAGACGGTCATGGTGCCGTCCCCTTCCCGGACCACGCCAGTGGCTGGTATCGCGACGGCTTTCAGGGGTTCTTGAACGCGAATCATGATGCTTGCGAGCATTCCGGGACGCAGCTCGCTTCTGGGATCTGCAACTTTTGCGCGGATCTTGGTCCTGTGAGTATTCGGATCAACGACGGCGTATATCTTGTAAATCTTGCCCTCAAACACACGGTCAGGATAGGCCATGACCCTGACGGTAACTGGCTGCCCCACTTGAAAAAGTGGGGAGTCGCTTTCGCTGACGTTTGCAACCGCAACCCGACTAACAAGCGCTGGCTCGATCTTGCCTGTCGTTATCATTTGATCGATTTCCGATTCCGTCTTCCCAAGAATCCGGACAGCATCGCGAGCTGATTTGAGGGCGGCTGCAGCGGTTTGTTGATCACCAATCGCCTGTTCCAGCTCCCTCTGGGACACGCCAACATTGGCCGAGTAAAGTTCCCTTGCACGTGCAAGTTCCTTATTGGCCACTTCGAGGGCCGCCGCCGCACCAACCAAAGCCGATTCAGCCTGGACAACGGAGACGTCTTCATCGAAATCAATGCCGCCGACTGCCTCCCGCTCGACCCGGAAAAGATGCGTGCCTACGGGCTCGACCTTGATTGTTTTTAGTTGTGCCTTTTCCAGGATCACGGTGCTCTGAGTCTGACTCGACGATAGACCTGAAAGTTGGCCCCGAACAGCATTTGCTTGTTCAGGGCCAAAACCTGACCGTGTTCTTGTGAAATAGATATCGATTGAGATCACCATCACTGCAACTGCTGCAGCGGCGGCCAATAGGGTAGTTCTCTTTAATTGCATGGATAGACCTCGCTCTCGACTCTAGCCTGATTGCTCATTTTGCACAGTATATAGTTTAATAATTGTTTCCCAGACCTTGCAACGCCAGATATTTTACGATACTGCGTTTTCCTCTCTCATTTTCATTAGCAGAATAAGCAATCGAATCCTGTAGCCGTCATCGAGGAAATGAACGCATCTCAGCTACTGATCTGGTATCGGTTTCGCGAAAGGAACACTAACCATCGACGCTCACCATGTAGCCGGCGCCCCGTATCGTATGGAGAAGCCGCGGCGAGAAACCTTTGTCTATCTTACGCCGAAGACGGCTGATCTGAACATTCAGAACACCGGCATTGGAATCAAAATGACAGTCCCAGACCGACTCCAGCAGGGCCGTGCGCGTCACTATTTGGTTTTGATGCCGCACTAAATGCTCAAGCAACCGAAATTCCCGCGGTTGCAAGGAGATCGGCCTTCCCCCTCGTTCAGCCGTGCGGGTTCGCAAATTTAACTTCAGATCTGCGACCTGCAATTCTTCCATATTCTTCAATTGAAGGTGTCGGCGAGTCAGCGCCTCCACTCGAGCCAAAAAATGTGAAAAGGTGAATGGTTTGATAAGGTAATCATGGCCAACCTTGCGAAGCCCCCGCACACGTTCGTCCAGCATCGCCAAAGCTGTGAGAATCAGAACCGGGGTTCTTTTGTCGAGTTTCGTAAGGATTTTGACGATCAAGAGGCCATCAACGTTGCCGGACAACATTCTGTCGACGATTATAATGTCCCACTGTTTCCGGACGGCAAAATTGAGGCCTTCCGCAAGCTCGTTACAGCAGGTGACTATATAACCTGCTTCCTTAAGGCCCTTACGGATAAAATGTGCTGTATCCCGTTCATCTTCTATAATCAAACAATGCATGCTCATAAAAAACATGGCTCCTAGGCGCCTGGCTCCGAGAGCCATTATGTGCTTATTATAGTGATATTGTCTTTCCGTTCCATTTCCGTTAGATTAACATTTGGAAAGGTTGATGAGGGTGCAGGATAGGGGCTGAATCAAGAGAGAGAAACCATGAAGGGCGCGTTTATTGATCGCTGTTCACTGAGAGGGACTAGGCGGCAGGTCAAGCCGGGCTAACAGGCCAGGAGAAGCATCTTCTAGCTGGAGCGAGGCTCCGTGCAGCTGAGCAATGGCGTCAACAATCGAAAGGCCAAGGCCGGTTCCAGGCACATTTTGGTCAAGGCGATAGAAACGCTGGGTCACCTTGGGACGCTCCTCGGGCGGGATCCCCGGCCCGTTGTCCTGAACTACGACAGACACTGTTCCCGTGTTCTGCCTTGTTCGAACGCTGATTGTAACCGAGCGCCCCCCGTATTTGAATGCATTGTCGAGCAGATTTGCGAGTGCGCTCGCCAACAGGTCCTTATCGCCCAGTGTCTTCGGATCGCCCTCGATGTTCGTAACGAGGGCGATGCCCTTTTCTTCTGCTATTGCATCATACAATTCGACAACGTTGGTCACTACCTCTCTTAACGCTACTGTCTTGAAGGGTTGACGACGTATTCCAGATTCCGACTCGGCGATCTGCAGGAGCCTGTCAAAAACGGCGATCAGGCCATCGATCTGTTCAATTGAAAACTCGGCTGCATCGGCAAGCTGCGACGAATCAGCGGCGCGAAGGGCCTCATCAAGATGGCCCCGGATGCGGCCGAGAGGGGTTCTCAGATTGTGAGCGATCGTGTTGGAAACGTGGCGCACCCCATCCATCAAGTGCTCAATACGATCAAGCATCCGGTTCATCTCGCGGCCTAAGCGTGCAAATTCATCTTCGACTCCTGATATAGGAATTCGTCTATCAAGTCTCCCGGCTTCGATTTCTTCGACGGTCTTACGGATGGCCCCCACACGTCGCTGAAGCAGGTATCGGAAAAGGATCGTGCCACCAACAGCGAGCATCAGGGCAACACCGCATCCGATGCCTATCGTGCGCCATACCAGATAGGTGATTTCGTTTATATCTTTCATATCACGGCCGACTATAACGAGGCCTCCATTAGGGAGTCGGTGCAATAGCAGCCGGGCGGATGACGGATTACCATCGCGAAGAACATCCCGATCTATCGACTGATCGAGCGGAGATGAAAGCTCTTTCCAGTCCGACATATTGCCTGCGACCTTTCTCCCATCGGCTCCAGCGAGGTAATAAATCTCTGTATCAACGTCGAACTTGTCGTTGAGGATTGCGTCTATTTCCCTGTGAAGCGCATCAAGCCCCTGAGTCCCGTACTTGACGGAAAGCAGCTGAGATATGGAAGTTATTTTTCGATCGACGTCCTGATTTAGTACGCGGATAGTTCCAAAATAGAAGATAGCGGAAAAAATTGTGACGGAGCCCATGACCAGAGCCCCGCAGAATATAGCCAGTCGGAATGCAACCGATTCCCACAGTCTAACCATGAGCACTTACCATATAGCCGGCACCCCGTATCGTATGAAGAAGCGGGGGGGAAAATCCCTTGTCAATTTTACTGCGTAGTCGACTGATCTGGACATCGATCACGTTTGTCTGGGGATCGAAATGATAGTCCCAGACCGACTCCAGAAGCATTGTGCGAGTGACAATTTGTTCTTGATGACGCACCAAGTATTCGAGCAGCCGGAATTCCCTGGGCTGCAGGGAGATCAGCTTCCCTCCGCGTTCGGCTCTGCGCGTCCTCAAATCGAGCCTCAGGTCAGCGATCCGCAACTCCGTTGTGTCTTCCCGTTTCCCGGAGCGTCTTATTAGCGCTTCAACTCTGGCCAGCAACTCGGAAAAGGCGAACGGCTTGGTCAGATAATCGTCGCCCCCTCCGCGCAACCCTCGCACGCGTTCGTCTAAACTTGCCAGAGCGCTCAAAATCAGCACCGGTGTCGTTTTCCCTAGTTCTCTCAAGGTCTTAACAATCGACAGACCGTCAATCTTACCCGGTAACATCCTATCGAGAATCGCAATGTCCCACTCCTCACTCATGGCAAGATGCAGCCCCTCCACGCTCTCGCTGCACCAAGTTACTGTATAGCCCGCTTCCTTGAGTCCATTGCGAATGAAACGAGCAGTATCAGCTTCGTCTTCTATGATCAGACAGCGCATGCTCATGCAAATGACCCGTAATATGCGGTGCTCCAGCGGCTGAAGTTGGGAATAAATGTGATGAATGCATGGTCCGCCTGCCATGCCTCACTCTGCAGGTATCATTGATGTTGATATCGCATCGACCTGAAAAATTCTCTATAAGTTACCACTTCCAGATATTATAGTCAATGAATTCACTGTATTTCGACCCAAGGGCAAAGCAAAAGAGTAATTCCATCATTATTGCATGATATCTGAAAGGATGCGAAACGAGATATACGTGTAATAGAAATCTTTTTCATGTCTAAGAAATAAACAATGTTAATGGCAAAAAATAGATATTGCTTGGAGCGATCTCAAAGTATGGGCTGTGGCAACATTACGACAGTACCGGGAGGGGATGGCCTGCTGTGATTATTATAATAAAGCCCCGTGAAAAAAGTTCATCGTTCGATTTCCCACTCCTGAATCAATAGACCAAGTGTAACCGCAGAGAATAGATTTCTGCAGGTCCCCGATCGCGGTTGTATCCAGGATTCTCTACGTATTGAAAATCGGGTGACAATTGCGCGTATCGGCCGATCTGTATGCGATAATAAGTTTCGAGAACCTGCTCCAGACCGTAATTAAGCTTGCCGTCCCCAAGAAGTATGCCAATGCCGCCTGTGGCAAGATAACTACTGTGCGGGGTAGACAGGCCATTTATTCCGTACGCAATGCCTATCAGGTCTTCCTTCCTCCCCCAGTGCACTCCGCTCAGCTGGGCTCCAAGGCTTGCATGGCGATCGGACTCCGTGTAGGTCCAGCTCTCGTAGTAACCATCATTCCAGCCAATGCGCCCGAACATGCCTGTTTCTCCTTCGTCCGCAAGCGGTTGCTCGAAATTGAGTCCAAAACCGTACTTTGTGCCGCCGGGCTTCTCGACGAGCAGGAGACTAGGTGTTGAGGAGGTGGCACGACCGAGCTCCAGGGCATCATTGTAGTTTCCCATCCTCGCCTCGTTGAAATAGGAGAGCAGACGGACTACGGTCCCCGCATTGTTTGGCTTCAGGGTGAGTTCCAGATTGTAACCCAGTTCACGCGTATTGAAGAAATCATAATCGGCGCCGTTGGCGGTATTCGGTTCCATGAAGACCCCGAAGGCCACTTTCCATCTCGGCTGTACGAGGGCTGTGACAAATCCGTAGCTGTAGCCCTGAATATCCGATGCATAATCCCAGGCAGTGTTATACAAAAAATCGTAATTGAGGAACTGTGTCCTGTTATTATTGGCATAACGGTTCTGGTCAAAATCGTCCGTGAGGGTAAACTTCCCGGCTTTTATTTCCCATCTCGCGACTGGTTGGTACCCCGGGAGTTGATCCATCCCCCGCTCCACCTTCTCGGTTTCAGAGGAAAGAGGCACGAAGTACCTCAAATACAGGCGTGCAACATAGGGATCCTTCGGCAGATTCGACG
>DASPSR010000020.1:0-145977 GCA_035623825.1 Nitrospirota bacterium | reverse complement strand
TGGCTGTCGTCGCCATATGTTCTCGATGAGAGGAACGCGTACTTGCCGTCCTTGGTGAAAGCAAAATCATGCGGCCGTATGTTGTCCGGAAGGATAAGGCGCATGGCGATCGAATCGGTGGCCGTGTCGATAACGATGACCTGGCTCTTGTGAGTCCCGGGCTTGAGGCCGGGATCGAACTCGTTCGGTGCGCTCACCCAGAGATACTTGCCGTCAGGGGTCATGCGTGCCTGGTGAATGAAGGTCATTTCAGGGCTTGAGATCTGCTTGATCTCCTTCTTGGTGGTCCAATCGTACACGTATACTACACCCAGCGGCATGTCGGTTATGTATGCCTTCTTGGCGTTCTTGGTCCACTGGATGCCGCAGACGGCCTTGCCGACGGGCATCTTGTCGACGGTCTTGAGCTTGCCGGAATCCCATACGTAGACATTGCCGTCAGCCATGTCCTGAAAATACACATTGCCGTCAGGCCCTGCGATTGCGCCGCAGAACTTCTCGCCGACCTTGAAGGGGCCTTCCTTCTTGCCGGTGGCCAAGTCTATTTTGTACACATTCCCGGACAACGTGCCGGCAACGAGCACTTTCTTGCCTTTCTCGGTCATAAGGACCTGGCCGTGGGAGCCGCCGGCCTTCTTGACCTCCTCGAAGCTCATCCCGGCGATCTTGCCTTCCATTTCAGAACCTGCTTCAGAAAGGACGATCCTGTCCTTTTCGATGTTGGTCGGCGATTTCATCGTTCTCATATCGATGATCGCCAGATGGCCGCCGTGGCCGGCAATATACGCCGTGGCGTTGAATGTCGGGCACTTCGCCGCCGGCACCACCTTTACATCCACAGCCTGTACATCCGCCGCATTAACTACCGCCTTTTTGGATACGGCAAGGAAGAGACCAAACACCAAAAGAACAGCCAACCCGATTGCTACACTTTTCTTCATGAGACTCATAGTTCCTCCTCTTGTTTGTAATGCCGAGCACTTTCGTGCCCAGATATAACATCAAGAATTGACCATTGCAATAACTGCGGCCTTGCTCACACCTCCTTCTCCTCATGAGGTCTAGAGGAAAAATATTTTTTAGGATAAATTATTATTACGAAAGCATATCTAAGGCTTACGCGCGACTGATGCTGAAACACTATAGACCACTGAAAAATTTGTGTCAACGTCAAATTTTAACTTTACACTATTGATTCATTACAATTTGAAATCTCAATGGGCGTAATTGGTGCATTATCTGTGCCTGAGCCGTGAGTCAAGAAAGCGCGGGATTGAAATGACATCGGTTATATGATACTTTGATACGATGGAGCATAAGAGTATCTTGACTGCAAATCCAACGGTCCCGAGATCCTTGAAGCAGGGACCGAATATCATTTCTTTTGTTTGAATGAATATTAGAGCGCGATGGAGACGGATTAACTGACTTTTTTCACCTTGCCGGAACGTATGCAGCGCGTGCACACATGCATCCGCACATGGGAGCCGTGCGGTCCCATTGCCTTAATGCTCTGAATGTTCGGTTTGGACACTTTTTTGGTTTTATTGTTGGAATGGCTCACCTTGTTTCCACTGAGCTTGCCCTTGCCGCAAATTTCGCATGTACCTGCCACCGATATGACCCTCCGCATAATCGAAGATAACTGCTGAAAAGCAGGCGTAAGATACCATAAGAATGTGCCGGTTGCAAGGGGAAAATGCGCTTTTAGGGAAATACCGCCTGTTTTTTCCCAAAAGTCTTGACATCGTTCTTCATTTGATATATACAATGTAAGCACACACTTACATTTATGAAACAGTTGAAGACGAAAGAAAAACTGCTCAAGGCGACTCTGAAGCTGATTTCCGAAAAAGGATATCTCGGCGCTACAACGCGGGAAATTGCCCTTGCGGCCGGGGTAACGGAGCTCACTCTTTTCAGGCACTTTGGTTCCAAGGAGAAGCTTTTTGAGGAGCTTCTAAACAGCTACACATTCCTGCCCATGCTGCGAGATCTCCTGCCGGAGTTGGAAGGCTTGCCCTATGAGGAAGCCCTCAGACTTCTCGCGATACGGTTCCTCCAGTCGCTGAAGGAACGAAAGTCCATGGTCAAGATCATGTACTCCGAAGTTACGACCTATCCTGAAAAAGTCAGAAGGGTCTATAATAAGTTCGTTGAAGAAATCAGGGCGACCCTTGCAGGCTATTTCGAGACCTTGCAAAAAAGAGGGATACTCAGGGGGGTATCGCCGGAAATGGCCGCCAGAGTGTTCCATGGGATGATCTTTTCCTATTTCAGGGCTGAAGAGATCATGAAGGAACCGGGTATTACGAAGAACAGAATGGAAAAGAACATTGATGAATTCATCGATATTTTCATGCACGGCACAGTCCGTGACGCAGATTGACTCGTCGCCGATAGGAGAAACCTATGTTCCGGAGCCATATAATCAAGTTCACGATGAATAGCATGATGGTGTTGCTCACTCTCTCCCTTGCGTCCGCGCCTTTGCCTCTGTCAGCAGAAGAGCCGGCACAAACGTATCAGTACACGCCTATGTCGACAAAACCAGGGCAGCAGGAAAGCTCAGGCGGGGGCCTTATAACCCCGGGCGAGACCCTGACGGTCGAGAAATGCGTCGACATCGCACTGAAGAAGAACCCGGCCATCGTTGCCGCGGTAAACAACGTGGATGTCAATCAGAGCAGGGTTGGCGAAGCCCGTTCAGCCTATTATCCGCAGCTGAGCGCTACGGGAACTTATGACAAGATCAGTCCCGTGCCCGGTACATCTACCTCGCCATTCGGGTCGCGGCCGGTATATAGCCAGTACACGTCCAATATTACCCTCAATCAGACGATCTACGATTTCGGTAAGACCTCGTCAACGGTGGATGTCTCGAAGTTTAATCTTGAATCCTCGCGCTTTGACCTTGGCGCATCTAAAGATACGATTGCCCTGAGCGTCAAGCAGGCGTATTACGGGGTGCTTTCTGCCAAGCGGAACCGGGACGTGGCAGCGGACGTCATCAAACAGTACCAACTGCATCTCGACCAGGCAAAAGGGTTTTACGATGTCGGCACGAAGGCTAAAATCGACGTGATCAAGGCCGAGGTGGATCTCAGTAACGCACAACTGAGCCTCATCAATGCCGAGAATGCGCTCAAAATAGCGTGGGTTACCCTGAACACTACGATGGGGGTCCCTGATGCGCCCGAGTATAACATCGAGGACAACCTCTCATTCCGTCAATATGTAATGACCCTGGATGAGGCGACGAACAGGGCCTTTGCAAACAGGCCGGACCTCCTCTCGATCATCGCGAAACGTCAGGCTGCAGAGGCGAACATCAGTTTAGCAAAAACCAGTTATTATCCTATCCTATCGGGAAGCGCCATCTTGAACTCGGCAGCGGCAGGTATACCGCCCAGTGCACTCACGTCGGGCGGGCTCCAACACGGCTGGGACGTCGGCGTTGCTTTAACCATACCCCTGTTCAGCGGGTTTCTCACCAGCCACCAGGTGGCTGAGGCAAAGTCCTCACTCTATGTGTTGAAGGCGAATGAAGAAACGTTGCGGTATCAGATATTGCTCGATGTCCGGCAATCCTTCTTGAACTTACAGGCAGCGGAAGCCAGTATTTCGACGTCAGAACTGGCGGCCACGCAGGCCAAAGAGAACCTGGATCTCGCAAACGGAAGATATGCGGCCGGCGTAGGAAGCCCCATCGAGGTTTCGGACGCGTTCGCCACGTACGTCACAGCCCAGGCGGCCTATAACGGCGCCCTGTACAATTACAAGCTCGCCCAGGCAAATATCGAGAGGGCCATGGGTGTCTGGTAAAGGGCAGGGAAAAAGGGTTGTGAAGGTGTATAATAACATGTTGCTCATCACGGGAGCATTCCGTCCCGAGATTGCGATAGATATAAGTCAAGTGAGAAAGGTTGCAAGAGAGATATGAAAACCAGATCTTTTAGCCGGGGCACAAAGCTCGCCCTTATTCTGTTGATCTTTGTATTCCTTGGCGCCTGTTCCTCAAACAGCAGGGCGAAACAGGGTGTACAACGCGTGGTGCCGGTGAAAACAGGGGACGTGATGCAGCAGAACGTGCCGGTCCAGGTCCGCACCATCGGGAACGTCGAGGCCTATAGTACGGTGTCAATCAAGGCCCAGGTAGGCGGAGAAGTGGAGGGCGTGTACTTTCAAGAAGGGCAGGACGTCAAGAAGAACGACCTCCTGTTCAAGATAGATCCAAGGCCGTACGAGGCGGCGCTGAAACAGGCCGAGGCGACGTTGGCACGGGACCTGGCGCAGGCCAAGAATGCTGATGAACAAGCAAAAAGGTACGAGATCCTGGTCCAGAAGAACTACGTTTCCAAGGATCAATACGAACAGCTCCGCGCCAACGCAGACGCACTGGCCGCCGCCGTCGAGGCGGACAAGGCCAATGTGGAGAACGGCCGGCTCCAGCTTGCCTACTGCACGATCAGGTCTCCCATCAACGGACGCGCCGGGACGGTGCTCGTAAATGCTGGGAATGTCGTGAAGGCGAGCGATGTCGCGATGACGACTATCAACCAGATCCTGCCCATCTACGTCACTTTTTCCGTGCCTGAGCTGAACCTGGAGGATATCAAGAAATACATGGCGAAAGGGGATCTGAATGTGGATGCCATAGTCCCCGGGGACGAGACCCATCCCGCCCGAGGGGCTCTCACTTTTATTGACAATGCCGTCGACAACACCACGGGGACCATAAAGCTCAAAGGCACTTTCGAGAACAGGGACAAGAGGCTGTGGCCAGGACAGTTCGTCAATGTGGTGTTGACGCTTACGGTACAGCGAAACGCCGTGATCATGCCATCCGCGGCAGCGCAGGCAGGACAGCAAGGGCAGTACGTTTTCGTGGTAAAGCCCGACTTGACGGTTGAGTCCCGTCAAGTGACGGTTTCCAGACCGTACGGTGAATTCGTTATCGTCGATCAGGGAGTAACACCCGGAGAAAAAGTCGTCACCGACGGCCAGCTCCAGCTGTTCCCCGGCGCCCATATAGAAGTAAAAGCTGAACAGACGCAGAGCGGCGCCGAGAAGGCAGAAGCGGGCGCCAAATCACCGGGCAAGGCAACAAACTAGGATTGCGAACGTGCAGGCTCGCAAGTCTGAAAACTCATTATGAACATAGCGGAACCTTTCATACGCAGGCCGGTCATGACCACCTTGGTCATGCTTGCCGTCCTCCTGTTCGGGATGATGGCATACCAGCTCTTGCCCGTGAGCGACCTCCCGAACGTTGATTTCCCGACGATCCTGGTGAACGCCTCGCTCCCCGGAGCGAGCCCTGAAACCATGGCTTCGTCCGTGGCAACGCCGCTAGAGCGTCAGTTCTCCACTATTGCAGGTCTCGATTCCATGACGTCCGTGAACGCGCTCGGAATCACGAACATAACGCTGACGTTCAGCCTCAGCCGGAACATCGATGCCGCCGCCCAGGACGTCCAGGCCATGATCGCCAAGGCAGCGAAACTGCTGCCGCCGACCATGCCGACGCCGCCGACGTACCAAAAGGTCAATCCCGCGGACCAGCCCATTCTCTATCTCTCGCTTAATTCTCCGACGCTCCCGCTCTCAACGGTCAACGAATATGCCGATACCATGATCGCACAGCGGATTTCGATGATAAGCGGCGTGGCCCAGGTGCAGATCCTCGGTTCCCAGAAGTATGCGGTCCGTACCCAACTCGACCCGCGCGCCCTCGCCACACGCGGCATCGGCATCGATGAAGTATCGAATGCCGTCGCGAACGGGAACGTGGACCTGCCGACCGGAACCCTGCAGGGGTCGTCCAAGTCATTCACCATACAGGCGAGCGGCCAGCTCATGAACGCGGAGGCATACAGACCGCTCATCGTCACCTTCCGCAACGGCAATCCCGTGCGGCTCCGGGAAATTGGCAGGGTCATCGACAGCGTCGAGAACGACAAGATCGCAAGCTGGTACAATATTGGAAAAGCGAGCAGTCGGTCCGTAATACTGGCCATTCAGCGTCAGCCCGGCACGAATACCGTTGAGGTGGTGGACTCCATCAAGGCCCTCCTGCCCATGTTCCGCAAGCAGATGCCGGCATCGGTGAACTTGGACGTCATCTACGACCGTTCCGTCTCCATACGGGAATCGGTTGCCGACGTCAAGTTCACGCTGGTCCTCGCCATAGGGCTCGTCGTCCTGGTGATTTTCCTGTTTTTACGCAACCTCTCGGCTACGATCATCCCGAGCCTGGCGCTCCCGGTTTCTATCATCGGCACCTTCACTGCGATGTACCTGCTCGATTTCAGCGTGGACAATCTCTCGCTTATGGCCATGATCCTTGCCGTCGGGTTCGTAGTGGACGACGCCATTGTCATGCTCGAAAACATCGTCCGCCACATGGAAAAAGGCGAGCCTGTGCTGCAGGCAGCGCTTAACGGCTCGAAGGAAATAGGATTCACAATCCTCTCCATGACCCTCTCGCTCGTGGCGGTTTTTATCCCGGTGATGTTCATGTCCGGCATCATGGGCCGTCTCCTTCATGAATTCGCCGTCGTGATCAGCGTCTCCATCCTGGTCTCAGGCGTCGTTTCTCTTACTCTTACGCCTATGCTCTGCAGCCGCTTCCTCCGTCATGTGGGACCGGAGCGACACGGCAGGTTCTATATAATATTGGAGCGTTTTTTTGACGGCATATTGAAGATCTATGAGCATAGCCTCCAGTGGGTGCTCAAGCACCGCGTTGCGACCCTCATCGTCACCAACGCGCTTCTAGTATTAACAATTCTCCTGTTCTGGGTGATGCCTCAAGGATTTCTCCCGACCGAGGATACCGGCCAGATCTTCGCCTTTACCGAGGCGCAGCAGGGAATTTCATTTGACGACATGGCCAGACACCAAAAAGAACTTATGGAAATAATCGCTCAAGATCCGAATATAGAGGCCTTCATGTCGAGCATCGGCGCGAGCGGCCCGAACGCTTCGGCAAACACCGGAAGGATATTCATGAGGTTGATACCTCGATCGGAGCGCAAATTGAGCGCGGACGAGATAATCCAGGAACTGCGGAAAAAGACAGCGGGCGTAGTCGGCATCAAGATGTTCATGCAGAACCTGCCGCCCATCAGAATCGGCGGACAGCTTACGAAGAGCCTGTATCAATATACGCTCCAGGGCCCGGACACGGATGAACTGTACAGAGTCGCCCCGGTCCTTGAAGCGAAGCTGCGTGCGCTTCCGCAACTGCAGGACGTGAACAGCGACCTCCAGATAAAAAACCCGCAGGTGAACCTCGAGATCGACCGCGATAAGGCAGCAGCCCTGGGCGTCTCGGCGCAGCAGATCGAAAATGCGCTCAGCACGGCCTACAGCACGCTCCAGATATCTACCATTCTTGCCCCTACTAACCAGTATCAGGTCATCATGGAGCTTCTGCCCCAGTACCAGATGGACCCTTCTTCGTTGACCATGCTGTACGTCCGCTCGTCATCGGGGAAGCTGGTACCGCTCAATGTGGTCACGAAACCCTCCGTCGGCATGGGACCGCTCCTCGTGAACCATCTGGGGCAGCTCCCGGCGGTAACGATATCTTTCAACCTCGCACCGGGAGTATCCCTTAGTGAAGCCGTGCCTATTGTTGACAAGGCAGCCAGAGCCACGCTTCCGGCGACCATCAGCACCAGCTTTCAGGGAACGGCCCAGGCGTTCCAGTCATCAAAACAGGGCATAATCATCCTGCTGATCATCGCGATCCTGGTCATCTACATCGTGCTTGGCATCCTGTATGAGAGCTTTATCCATCCCCTCACGATCCTCTCCGGCCTTCCCGCCGCAGGGGTCGGAGCATTGATGACCCTCTTGCTCTTCGGCAAGGAGCTCAATATCTACGGATACGTGGGCGTCATCATGCTTATCGGCATAGTAAAGAAGAACGCCATCATGATGATAGATTTCGCCCTCGAGGCCGAACGCAAGGAAGGAAAGAGCCCCTCAGATGCTATCTACGAGGGAGCCCTCATCAGGTTCCGGCCGATCATGATGACCACTATGGCCGCCCTCATGGGAACGCTGCCGATTGCGATCGGGTTCGGGGCCGGGGCAGAGGCACGGCGGCCGCTCGGTCTCGCCGTGGTTGGCGGCCTGGTCTTTTCGCAGCTGCTGACCCTCTATATTACGCCGGTGATCTATACGTATATGGACACATTTCAAAAGCGATTCGGCAAGCTTGCCATATTCCGGCCGCGGGGAGAAGTGGTTGGCACGTGACGCAACGGTATTCGGCTGGAGGCGCATAGCATCCGTGCGAACTCGATGCTGCAGTGGGATGGAACGGTGACCGCATGAAAAAGAAGATAGTAATCGCTTCGGCTATAGTTGTGGTCCTGGCCGTAGTTGCGATCCTCGTATTCGGCCATAAAGGGGATGGCCAGGAATACAGGACCGACCCTGTGACCAGGGGCGATATCCAGCAGACCGTGACGGCAACAGGAACGGTCAACGCGGTAACAAACGTCCAGGTCGGCACGCAGGTTTCAGGGACGATAAAAACGCTCTATGTGGATTTCAATTCACGCGTGAAGAAGGGGCAGCTTATCGCGCAGATCGACCCCGCAACGTTCGAGTCACAGGTTCAGCAGGCGCAGGCAAACCTGCTTTCCGCTCAGGCAAACCTTGAAAAGTCACAGACCGCGCTCACGAATGACAAAAGGACGTTTGATCGGAACACAGAGCTGTTATCAAAAAGCCTCATAGCGCAAAGCGATCTGGACACAGCGGAGACGACATACGAGACCGACAAGGCTCAGGTTGACTCGGCCAAAGCACAGATCGAACAGGCCAAGGCTTCGCTTGAATATGCCAAACAGAACCTCGAATACACGAAGATCCTCTCCCCGGTCGATGGCGTCGTGATATCACGGAACGTCGACGTGGGACAGACCGTTGCCGCAAGCTTCCAGACTCCCACGCTGTTCGCTATCGCCGAGGACCTTACTAAGATGCAGATCGACACAAACGTGGCAGAGTCGGATATCGGGGTGGTGAAATTGGGGCAGGACGTGGAATTCACTGTGGACGCTTATCCCGATACCACGTTCCACGGGAAGGTGTGGCAGATCAGACAGGCGCCGATCATAGTGCAAAACGTCGTGACTTACGACGTGGTGATCCAGGTGAATAATCGCGACCTCAGGCTGATGCCCGGGATGACGGCCAATGTCTCGATCATCGTTTCAACAAAGCATGGTGTGCTCAGGATCACGAATGCGGCGTTGCGGTTTCGGCTGTCTGAAAAGCCCGCAGCCGCGACGGGAGCAGGCGCGAAGAAGGGACCTGTGGTCTGGGCACTCGAGAACGGGAAGCCAAAACGCGTGGTGATCTCGCTGGGCATCAGCGACGGGAACTACACCGAAGTTATCTCGGGTGATTTAAAAGAAGGGGAACAAATCATTGTAGAAGCCTTGCGAAAAGGCAAGGGACCTGCCACCGCCGCTCCAAGGATGTTCTAGTATGGCGCTTATCGAAGCACGCGATGTCTCCAAGGTGTATCATCTCGGCGATATCGATCTGGAAGTGTTGAGGTCGGTTTCCACGACCATAGTCAAGGGAGAATTTGTCGCTATTATGGGCCCATCGGGCTCGGGCAAGTCCACGTTCATGAATATCCTGGGCTGCCTCGACCAGCCCACGGGCGGGACCTATCTTTTGGAAGGAACGGACGTGGGCCGGCTCTCTCGAGACGAACTCGCCGAGATACGCAACAAAAAGATCGGCTTTGTGTTCCAGGGGTTCAACCTGCTCTCGAGGACCACTGCCATTGAGAATGTAGAACTTCCCTTGCTTTACGACGGGCATGCGGCGCGCGAACGACAGGAGCGTGCGATGGCGGCGCTCAAGAACGTCGGCCTCGAAGGAAGGGAAGGCCACCACCCGAATCAGCTTTCAGGCGGCCAGCAGCAGCGGGTCGCCATTGCCCGGGCGCTCGTGAACGAGGCGCCCATCATCCTCGCCGACGAACCCACGGGCAATCTCGACACAAAGACGAGCGTTGAGATCATGGAGCTTTTCGTGAAGCTGAACCGTGATGCTCACATCACGGTCATACTGGTAACCCACGAGCCGGACATAGCGGCGTACAGCGATAGGATAATAAAATTCCTTGACGGTCGTATCGTGAGTGACGAGTCCGGTGAGGGAAAAAGTATTGACAGATTTGTGAAGAGATGACACGCCCCGATCAGGGTCAAGAGAGGAAAATCACGGATCTTAACGCAAAAATCGAAATTATCAGCATTTGAACTGAGTACATATTTGATAATTCAGAATTTATGCTTTATCTAATGTATGATCAATATTCCCTCAACCATAAAAATATCTTTTCGAGCCCTCTGGGTCAACAAGATGCGTTCCGCTCTCACCATGCTCGGCATCATCATCGGTGTAGGCGCGGTCATAGCCATGGTCGCGGTGGGCTCCGGTGCAAGCCAGCAGATCTCCGAACAGATATCGAGCATGGGTAGCAACCTCCTCATAATCCTTCCGGGCTCTACGTCTGCTGGCGGCGTCAGGATGGGGGCAGGCACGCAACCCACGCTCTCCATGGGCGACAATGATGCCATCGTGAAAGAGTGCCCGGCGGTACAGGAGGTAGCCCCTGTCCTCGGAGGAGTCGCGCAGATCGTTTTCGGACACCAGAACTGGTCCACCGGCGTGACAGGGACGACACCGGGCATGTTGGCGGTTCGGGATTGGCCGCTAGCTTCCGGCCGACCCTTTACTGATCAGGATGTGAAGAGTGCGACCAAGGTCGCCCTGCTCGGCCAGACGGTTGTGGATAATCTATTCGGGGACCAGAATCCTGTAGGACAGACGATCCGGATCAAGAACGTTCCCTTTACTGTGATCGGCGTACTTGCGCCAAAGGGGCAATCGCCCCAAGGGCAGGACCAGGATGACGCGATTTATATCCCGGTCACGACGTCGCAGAAGAAGCTTTTCGGGACCCAGTTTCCGGGCATGGTCAGGATCATCATGGTCAAAGCCAAGAGTGCGGAAGATCTATCTCCGGCCGAAAAACAGATAACCGATCTGTTGAGGCAGAGACACCACATCGGCCAGAAACAAGATAATGATTTTACCGTGCGGAACCTCACTCAAATCATGCAGGCCGCGGAGCAGTCCTCCAAGGTGATGACCCTGCTCCTCGGGGCGATCGCTTCCGTCTCACTCCTGGTCGGCGGGATCGGGATCATGAACATCATGCTTGTGTCAGTCACGGAGCGAACGCGCGAAATAGGCATCCGCATGGCCATCGGCGCGAAGACCTGGGACATACGGCTGCAGTTCATCATAGAGGCGCTTACCCTCTCCCTCATCGGCGGCGTCATCGGGATCATTGTCGGCGTGTCCACTTCGCTGGTCCTTTCGTCCCTCTCGGGCTGGCCCACCGTCGTTTCCGCTCTTTCCATTCTTCTGGCGTTCAGTTTTTCAGGCTTCATTGGGATCTTTTTCGGATTTTATCCAGCTTTCAAGGCCTCTTTGCTCAACCCGATCGATGCGCTGCGCTATGAGTGACTGACCATCAGAACACGGACTGTCATTTGATGAAATATGATCCCGAAGCAACGAGTCCGCATTGATCAACGCCCGCATGCGGCATAGCTAGCCCTCCCGCTTCACTTTTCCTCGACAAATTATCGAAAATAATCTAATATTGTTCAGGACATCGCCTATGGACGACTTCAAGACCATCCTCGACAGAATCAGGAAACCGCTTGCCTTTGCCGCCAGGGACAACTTTGCGCATGTAAAGAGCCTTGCAGCCATGGAGCAGTTCATCCGGTCGCAGGTGGAAGAATTGAAACGGGCCGCCGCATGGCATCACGGCATAACCGAAATAGAAAAACTGTTCACCGGCTTCGATAACCTCACCCCGGAACAGAAGAAAGAGCGTGTTCTGACGGCAACAAAATTGATCGATGCAGTTGAACGCGAGCAAGAATACGCTGATCACGAGGGTAAAGCTCCCTCGCCGGAGCCTGCAGCGCTGCGTCCATCAACGGAAAATTCGCTCGTTGCAACCGTCAACCCTGACACTTCAGTGCAATTCTGCAAGGGCATCGGTCCTAAACGGGCGCAGATGCTGAAAAAACTCGGCATCGCCACGGTCGAAGACGCGCTTTCGTATCTTCCCCGGCGTTACGAGGACCGGGGGAACCTCAAAAAGATCGGCCGACTAACGTTTGGGACCTACGAGACTGTGGCGGGCGAGGTGGTATCGGCCGAGGTTGTGTCCACCAAGCGGAAGCGGGTGAAGGTCTTCGAACTCGCGATCACCGACAAAAGCGGAATGCTCATCGGCTCGTGGTTCAATCAGCCGTTCATGAAAAAAACATTCAAGCCTGGCCAGAAAGTGATCCTCTCGGGCATCGTTAAATCCAATCCGTATAAAGGCGGAATCCCGCAGATCGATAACCCTGATTACGAAATCATGGACGATGACGATGCCGATAACCTGATCCATACCGGAAGGACAGTCCCCATTTACCGAACGACCTCAGGACTGTCCGTTCGCTACCTGCGGAGCATGATGAAGACCATCCTCGACTCCAGCTGCGCTGCTGTGCCTGAGGCTTTGCCGGATTACCTTATAAAGAAATACTCCCTTATGCCCGCTGCGAGTGCACTGTCCGAAGTCCACTTTCCAACGAGCGAAAAAGACATCACCGTCTTGAACCGCGGAGCGAGCGTGGCGCATCGCCGGCTGAGCTTCGAAGAGCTGTTTTTACTTGAACTGGGCCTTGCACTCAGGAAGCGCGGCGTGACGGTCGAAAAGAAAGGTATCTCGTTCAATCCGATCGGAAGACTCGAAACAGAGCTCAGAACGAACCTGCCCTACAAACTGACGAATGCGCAAGAACGGGTCATCGCGGAGATCAAGAAGGACATGACAGCAGACCGCCCCATGAACCGCTTGATCCAGGGAGACGTGGGGTGCGGCAAGACCATCGTGGCCATGATTGCATCGCTCGTGGCGGTGGAAAACGGGTACCAGGCGTGCGTCATGGCTCCGACGGAGATCCTCGCGGAACAGCACTCTAAAAATATCACCGCAATGGCCTTGCCCCTCGGAGTTTCGGTAGGTTTGCTCACGGGCAGCACAAAAAAGAAGGAAAAAGAGGCGCTGCTCGCCAAGATCGAATCTGGCATGGCGCAGCTCGTGATCGGGACGCACGCTCTCATTGAACAGAACGTGAAATTCCATCGACTCGGTCTGGCCATCATCGATGAACAGCACCGTTTCGGAGTACTTCAGCGTTCCACTCTCACGTCGAAGGGATATGAGCCGGACGTTCTCGTGATGACGGCCACACCCATCCCGCGGACACTTGCCCTCACGGTCTATGGCGATCTCGATGTGTCCGTGATCAACGAACTCCCGCCCGGAAGAAGCCCGATCATCACGCGGCTGTATTTCGAGAGCAGGCGACGGGAGGCAAACCAATTCGTCGAAACCGAGCTCAAGAAGGGAAGGCAGGTGTATGTGGTCTATCCACTTGTGGAGGAGACCGAGAAGAGCGACCTCAAGGCCGCAACAGAGATGGCCGCTCATTTACAAAAAGACGTTTTCCCGTCCTGGAAGGTCGGGCTCCTTCACGGGAGAATGAAGGCAGAAGCGAAGGAAGCGGTCATGGCCTCCTTTAAATCAGGCGAGACGCGCCTCCTCGTCACAACCACGGTGATCGAGGTCGGTGTGGACGTGCCGAATGCCACGGTCATGGTCATCGAGCACCCCGAGCGTTTTGGCCTCGCTCAGCTCCATCAATTGCGGGGCAGGGTAGGACGAGGCGGTCATCAGTCCTACTGTATCCTCATGGGTCCGAGGATGTTCGCGGAAGAGGCGAGGGAACGACTCAACGCTTTTTCGCGAACCAACGACGGGTTCAAAATCGCAGAAGAGGACCTCCGATTGCGCGGACCCGGAGAGTTCTTCGGCACACGGCAGTCCGGCCTGCCCGATCTCCGAGCCGCAAACATCCTCCGCGACGCCGACCTTCTCGAAAAAGCCCGGATCGAGGCGTTCGCGCTCATTGACCAGGGGCCGGCGCTCGCAAGCTATCCCCGGCTCCGGGAACTCCTCAAGCGGAAATGGAAGGGGAGAATCGGTCTCATCAGCGTAGGTTGATATTTTCATGGTATTCTGTTAAAGTAGGGCTGAAACGACGTGTCACCGGTTGATGACGGCGAACGCGGAACGGCTTGAAAAAGCATCCTTTTGAGGTTGGAGAATGGCCATCTGGGAAAGAGCCGCAGTAAATCTGGAAAGGGGCGCCCGGAAGATAGCCGCCATCGCGGCAATCTTCGCAGAACGGGTCAAGGCAGAGATCGCCATCGTCAGGCTGCGGATCAGGCTTGACGAAGTCCGGTCCCGGATAGACGAACTGCACCGGATGATCGGTCGCAGGGTCGTTGAACTCGCCAACAGGGCGGCGATACCGAAGGCAGGCGAGCAACTGTTAAAGGACGAGGACATCGCCGCCGCGCTTGCCGAGATCGTGGCGCGGAAAAAAGACCTTGAGGATCTGAACGGGCAGATCGAGAACGAACAGTCGGCATTCAGGCCCGAACCGGCTCAGAAGGAGGACACCGTCGAATGATCACGGCCATGTTCTTTCTTTTTGGCCTTATCATCGGCAGCTTCTTGAACGTCGCAATCGTGCGCCTGCCGCGCGGCCGTTCCCTGGTCTCGCCTCCCTCGCACTGTCCGCAATGCAAGACACGAATAAGATTCTACGACAATATTCCGCTCGTCAGTTTTCTCATTCTCCGCGGCAAATGCAGAAACTGCGGCGAGCCCATTTCGTGGCGGTATCCGCTCGTTGAGCTCATGAACGGCCTGTTCTACGCATTGATTGTGAATGAATTCTGGATCAGCGGAGAGGCGTTTCTCATGATGGCGTTCTGCTCGTCTCTCATCGTCATCACCTTCATCGATATCGATTTCCAGATCATCCCGGATGTTATCACGCTCCCGGGGATACTTGTCGGCGTCTCGATCGCGCCATTCTTCGTTTCTGCGCTGACGGACCCGCTTCCATTCGATATCGACCGGCTCCTGCCGCATATATGGCCGCATCTGAAGAGCTTCCTGAATTCGGTGATCGGCATGATATGCGGCGCGCTGCCGCTCCTGTCCATCGGGTGGGTCTGGGAAAAGCTCAGACACGTCGAAGCCATGGGGGGTGGAGACGTGAAGCTGATGGGTATGGTCGGGAGCTTCGTCGGATGGAAAGGAGCGCTCCTCACCATCATGCTGGGAGCCTTTGTCGGCTCACTGGTCGGACTTACGCTCATAGCACTGAAACGGCGCACGGTCGACCGGGTAATCCCCTTCGGACCCTTCCTTGCTCTCGGCGCTGTTGCGACTGCATTCTACGGTAGCGATATCATATCCTGGTACCTGGGCCTAATCCGGCTATGACCACGCAATCTTTTTTCATACTGCTCCTCGGCTTTTTCATCGTTCTTGCGGGAGCGGCCCTGCTCTGGAGCGTTGCCCGCCGCTATCGCCGTGAACTCGGCATCCTGAAAGAGGAACGCGAGAAAACGACCGAGACAGCATTCATCATCAACGCGTTCCATGAAGTAACGAAGCAGCTCAAGGAAAAAGAAAAGGAGCTCGAACGACTCAAGTCGCTTGCGGAACAGCACGCCGAGAACGTAGAGAGCTATAACGAAAACATCCTGCAATGCGTCACGAGCGGTGTCATGACCTTTGACCGGAACGGCATGGTAAGCACGATCAACCGTTCCGCTGAGGACACACTGGGCATTAGCAGGGCACAGGCATCCGGCAAGAATTGCAAGGACATTTTCGGCGATGGCGCCATCTGCAGGGCAGTGCGGGATACGATGGATGGGAAACTACCGTCGACGAGGATGGAGACCACACTGGACCGGCCGCAAGGCAAGGCATGGCTCGGGTTCCACACCGCGGTCCTCGCCGACCGGCAAAGCGAGGCAATCGGCGTTATCCTTTCATTCTCGGACCTTACCGAGGTGAAGCGGCTGCAGGAGCAGATGGAGCTCAAGGAACGTCTTACGGCGCTCGGTGAAATGTCGGCCGGCATAGCCCATGAGCTTAGAAACCCAATGGCCGTCATCTCCGGCTACGTCAATTTGCTGTCAAAAAAAGTCGACCCTGCGAGTCAGGCCATCATCCGTGATATCACGTCCGAGATCAACGGCATGAACCGGATCATCGGAGACCTGTTGACGTTCGCGCGGCCTGCTTCGATCAACCGGATCAGCGTACAGATCAAAGAATTAATCGAGGGCTGCCTTTTTAACGTGCTCCAGGCAAGGAGCGCTGATGCAAAGATTTCGACGGTCTTGGCACTGGATGACGTGGAGGTCCAGCTCGACGAAGGACTCATGCGGCAGGCCTTTTCCAACCTCTTCCAGAATGCCGTTGAAGCCATGCCGGACGGAGGGACGTTGACCATCGAAGCACGCGGCGGGAAGAACCTCACCGTGGCGATAGCGGATACGGGCACGGGGATTCCTCAAGACACGATCAAGAAAATATTCCTTCCGTTTTTTACGACCAAAGACAAGGGCGTAGGTCTTGGGTTGGCGCTTGTGCACAAGATAGTTCTCTCACACGGAGGCCGCCTCGAGGTGGAGAGCGCAGAAGGAAAGGGAACCGAATTTACGGTCATAATCCCGGCGAGGTAGAGATCGGATGGCTGACACGATCCTGGTAATTGAAGACAAAGAGAGCATGCTCGACATGCTCAAGCAGACCCTTGAGGCCGAAGGCTACCGGGTGATTCCCGCTCGGGACGGCGCCGAAGGAATCAAGAAGCTTACCGACGAACGCATCGGAATAGTGCTCACGGACCTCAAGCTCCCGAAGAAGGACGGCTTCGACGTGCTTAATGCCGTGAAAGAGGAAAGTCCGTTACTGCCGGTGATCGTGATGACGGCGTTTGGTACGATCGAGACCGCTGTGAAGGCTGTGAAGGAGGGGGCTTACGACTTCCTCACCAAACCCTTCGATACGGAACACCTGCTCGTGATCATAAAACGGGCGCTAGACGCCTCGCGTCTGGCCACGGAAAACATCCTGCTTAAAGAAGAGTTTGCCGACCGGCTCGGTTTGCCGAAGATCATCGGCAAAAGCGCCCAGCTCCAGGAGATAACGGCGAAGATACAGAAAGTGGCTCCCACGAACGCCACCGTGATGATACACGGCGAGAGCGGCACAGGCAAAGAACTCTTCGCTCGCGCCATCCACCACCTGAGCCCGCGCAAGGACGCGCCGTTCCTGGCGATCAATTCCGCGGCGATACCTCGGGAGCTGCTTGAAAGCGAGCTCTTCGGCTACGAACGCGGAGCGTTCACAGGAGCTGACGCCCGGAAACTCGGCAAGCTTGAGCTTGCGGACAAAGGGACGGTGTTCCTTGACGAGATCGGCGACATGGACTTGGCCCTCCAGGCAAAGCTCCTCCGCGTGCTCCAGGAACAGGTGATCGAACGCGTCGGTGGCGGCAAGCCCATCAAGATCAACGTGCGCGTCGTGGCTGCGACGAACAAGGACATGGAGAAGGCGGTGGCAGCAAAGCTGTTCCGCGAGGACTTGTTTTACCGGCTGAACGTCTTTCCTATCACTATTGCGCCGCTCAGGGAACGGCGCGACGACATCCCCGCACTGGCCCAGCATTTTCTCAACAAATACTCTGCCGAGGTCCGCAAGGGTCCACTCACGATCTCCGAAGAGGCCATGGACATCCTCATAAAGTGCCCCTGGAAAGGGAACGTGCGCGAGCTTGAGAACGTGATCGAACGCGCCGTGATCTATGCCGAAGGCGGCGTAATCCGAGCCCAGGATCTCGGCATCAGCGAATCAAGCATCATCGACGCCCTTACCGAAAACGTACCAATGGATGGCCCGCTTCATGCTATCGCCGAAGCGGCGACGCGTATTGCGGAGTCTCGCAGGATACGGCAGGTCCTCAAACAAACCGGCGGAAACAAGACGCGGGCCGCCGAAATACTCCAGGTAAGCTACAAGACGCTCCTGACGAAAATAAAGGATTATCAGCTGGAGGAGAAGAGCGGGGAGTAGGGTTTGCGGTGAGCGGTGCACGAGAGGTTTATATAGGACTTTATTATTTCACAGCTGAACCTCTCCATCCTTTGCCTTATGCAGAAAATTCCCGACAAATCGAAAAAGGAAATCGAGAAGCTCGTCAGGGATATCAACGAGCATAACTACCGGTACTATGTCCTCGACTCACCTGTCATCTCCGACGAAGAGTACGATCGGCTGTTCAAACGGCTGCAGGAGCTTGAAGAGACGTATAACTACGTCCTTCCGAATTCACCGACCCAACGCGTCGGAGCGCGGCCGCTCGATAAGTTCAAAAAGGTAAAGCACGCCGAGCCCATGCTCTCGCTCGAAAATGCCTTCTCTCATGATGAAGTGCGGGAGTTCGACCTGCGGGTGAAACGGTTTCTCAAGCGGGATGATGAAGTAGAATATACCGTTGAGCCCAAGTACGACGGCCTTGCCATGGAGCTTACCTACAAAAAAGGCCTTCTGGAGCGGGCGTCGACACGCGGCGACGGGTACGAAGGCGAGGATGTCACAGCGAATGTGAAGACCATCAAGGCAATCCCGCTCAGGATAGAGGGCGCCGACGTACCGGAAGAGATCGATATCCGAGGCGAAGTGTACATGGACATCGATGAATTCGAGAAGCTGAACAGGGAACGGGAAAAGAACGGCGAGCCGTTGTTCGCCAACCCCCGAAACGCTGCAGCAGGATCGGTCCGCCAGCTCGATTCGTCCATCACAGCCGGAAGAAAACTCCATATGGCCTGCTACGGCGTCGGCGCAATGAAGGGAATCGATTTCAAGGGCCACATCGATTTCATAACATGGCTCAAGAAGGCATATTTCCCCACACCCGCAATATTGGACAAGGCGAGAGGGATAGAAAAGGTCGTCGATCTGGTCAAGCAGATCGAAAGCAAGAGGCCTGACTTCGCCTTCGAGACCGACGGCGCGGTCGTCAAGGTGAATGCTCTCCAGCTCCAGAAGGAGCTCGGTTTTAAGACCCGCGAGCCGCGCTGGGCCATTGCCTACAAGTTCCCTGCCCACCAGGGGACCACGCTGATAGAAGACATCATCGCGAGCGTCGGCAGGACCGGAGCTGTTACACCGGTTGCCGTGCTCAAGCCGGTGCGAATCGGCGGCGTGACAGTATCGCGCTCGACGCTTCACAACTGGGACGAGATCGAACGAAAGGACATCCGCATCGGAGACACGGTCGTCGTCGAACGGGCAGGGGACGTGATCCCCCATGTGGTAACGGTCATAAAAGAGAAGAGGACCGGCAAGGAAAGGCACTTCCCGCCGCCCAAACAGTGTCCAGTTTGCGGATCGCAGGTTGTCCGAGAAGAGGGCGAAGTGGCCTACCGGTGTATCGGCTTGAACTGTGCCGCACAAGTGCTGGAGAAGATCATTCATTATGCATCGCGCGGAGCCATGGACATGGAAGGGCTTGGAGAAAAGAACGTCGAATTGCTTTATACGAACAGTCTCATAAAGCACTTTGATGATCTTTACAGGCTTAAGAAAGAGCAGTTGCTCGAGCTTCCCCGGTTCGCTGAAAAGTCGGCACAGAACCTCATAGACGCCATTGAAAGAAGCAAGAAGACAACGCTCAGCCGCTTTCTCTACGCCCTCGGCATTGTACATGTCGGCGAGTACGCGGCAAAGCTCCTCGCAAAAAATTTCGAGAAACTTGAGGAACTCTACCGAATCAAACCCGACCGCATCATGGAAATCAAGCAGATGGGGGAGAAACTTGCCGAATCAATATCAGGCTTTTTTTCCGAAGAGGAGAACCTCCGTACCCTCGATAGGCTCAAGAAACTGGGGGTGAGGGTGTCCAATCCCGATTTTGAGGGCGCACGCGCCAAAAAAGAGAAGCGGCCATTCGAGGGGATGACCTTCGTCATCACCGGGACACTTTCACGGCCGAGGGATGAAGTGGAAGAAATCATCGAACGCAGGGGCGGACATGCTTCAGGCTCAGTCTCAAAGAAGACAAGTTATGTTATCGTGGGAGAGGAACCAGGCTCCAAGTATGAAAAAGCGAAAAGTCTCGGCGTAAAAGTCCTGAGCGAAGAGGAATTCAATAAACTGGTCGAAAGATGATCGGCCGCCTTTCTAGTTCACAGCCCGCATTCATTCGCGGTAAAAAAGGCTGCCCTCCGGGCCGTCTGCGACTTTTACCGTAACAAGGGCTCTATGCGAATCGGCTTTCACGTCTCCATTTCCGGCGGCTTTTCCCTCGCGGTCCGGCGTGCCTTCGAACTCGGCTGCACCTGCATGCAGATCTTCAGCAGGAACCCCCGCGGGTGGACGGTGAAACCGCTTGATAAAAGCGATATTGCCGAGTTCAGAAGACTTCGCGAGCAATGGGACATCGGCCCTGTCTTCGTGCATACAAACTATCTTATCAATCTTGCGTCGCCTCGTCCCGACCTGTACGAAAAGTCCGTAGAACAGTTTGTGATTGATCTCGAACGCACAGAAGCGCTCGGCGCGGAATATCTCGTCACCCATCTTGGCTCCGCGAGCAGCCGCAGCGAGGACTGGATGATCGAACGCGTATCGAGCGCCTTGAACATGGCAATGAGGCTTCATCCTCCCAGGGCAACGACGCTGCTCGAGAACACCGCGGGCGAGTCAGGAGACGTCGGGTACACTCTTGAACAGGTACAGGAGGTCATTTCCCGTCTCACTGACTCCTCACGGTTCGGCATTTGCTATGATACATGCCACGGTTTTGCCGCCGGCTACGATATCCGTTCTCAAAAAGGGATAGATGCACTTGCCGAGAAGATAGCGTCTACCGTGGGCCTCAAGCGGCTTAAGGGCATGCATTTGAACGATTGCTTGAAAGATTTCAATTCCCATGTCGACCGCCATTGGCATATCGGCGAAGGCAAAATCGGTCTTGACGGCTTCAAAATACTGCTCAATCACCCGATATTCAAAGACATTCCCAAGATCATGGAAACACCGAAGGAGACGGAGGAGGACGACCCGAGGAATATGAAGGTTGTGAGGTCATTAACGGGGAGATAGCGGTTGACTATGAGCACGGTCATGGGGAATCACGGAAGCGGATATTGACGCGGTCTTGATAATTTTTAGCGATTGCTGCCAGAAGAAATGGTCGTGGAAGAATCGTATTGAGGTCAAGGCGACAACACGGTTTTGTTACGTGCTGTGGTTGATGCTGACAACAAACCGGCTGTAATAGGATTGAGCCGAAATCGGCGTCGCACAGCGAAGAGGATTCCCGTTTCCACATAAAGAATGGGTTTGAGAAGGGGACATGTCTTTTTACAAGGCAATCGCAATAATGATCGGTAGGGGGGCCATGAGAACCGTCATGGCCATGCTAACTGGCGGTGCGCTCCCATTGGTCGCCACATTCGTTTACGCCGCGGGGGCGGACGACATCCTGGGCGTGTGGAACAATGAGGAGAAAGACGCCAAAATAGAGATTTTCAAGTGCGGAGAAAAGTACTGCGGCAAAATCGTCTGGCTCAAGGAGCCGAACTACCTCGAGGGTTCAAACGAAGGGCCGCCTGGCGCGCCGAGGCTCGACCGCAACAACCCGGATCCGACGCAGAGAGCCAGGCCGGTCATGGGACTCCGGATCATGCATGATTTCGCTTACACGGGAGACAGATTGTGGAAAGGCGGCAAAGTGTATGATCCGAAAAACGGGAAAACGTACAGCGGAAAGATGACGCTTGTGTCTCCTGGCCAGTTGAACCTCAGGGGCTTCATCGGCATATCGATTATCGGCAGGACGGCGGTCTGGACAAGGTAGGGGATTGAGCATCGGACACAGGACCGAAACATATGAGGTATGAGACCGGGCCTTTATGGAAATAAAAGATGCGGACAAAGAATACATGCGTTTCAAGCTGGCGCAGGCGAGAGATGCATATGAAGAGGCTAAGAGCCTTCTCGCTGCCGGTGCTGACCTTCACTATGTGATAAACACTTTGTACTATGCCTACTACTATCCGGTGCTCGCTCTGCTGCGCGCCAGGGGCATTTCGGCTTCGATGCAGAATGTATCAATTTCGCTCTTCGAAAAGGAATTCGTAGAGAAAGGCCTTTTCGAGAGACGTTTCCTGGACGCCCTGCGCAGGGCATTTGACCTGAAGCCGAAATGTTCACCGGGTGGACAGAGGATGATTGTGAGAGCGGAGGTAGAAGCGCTCATGGCCGAGGCGGAGGATTTCATCGATGCTGCGGTGACGCCATTGGGCATCGCATGACATCCGCTTGATGGGAGGATCATCGATCGCCATCGAAGCAGGAGAAAAATGCGCGGATACGTGAGAAATTTCAGTACGGCCGGGTCCATCTGACATGGCCCCCGGCAGTCACCTTATAAATTCACTTCTGGATTTTTTCTCTTTCCTCTGGTATATTACAGCAACAGTTCCGATAATTTGGATTGAACAGGAAACACACAATCATGAAAACTTCGGAAATACCGATAAGACAGGCGGCGAGGCGCTATTATGCCTTCGGGCAGTACATGAAGGATCGGTACCACGCGCCGGTCTACAAGGTGAACGTCGACGCGGGGTTTACCTGCCCCAATCGTGACGGCACGGTGGCGGCCGGCGGCTGTATTTACTGCAATAACGAAAGCTTCAGGCCGACGGCGTGCACAAGCGCGACGTCGCTGCGCGAGCAGATCGAGAAGGGCATTCCCTACCTTCGTTCCCGCTACGGCGCGGAAAAGTTCCTCGTCTATTTCCAGCCTTACACGAATACCTATGCGCCGGTCGAAACACTCGAACGGCTCTACCGCGAGGCGCTCGATAACCCCGGTGTGATCGGGCTCGCCATCGGAACGAGGCCGGATTGTGTGGACGAGGGAAAGCTCGAGCTCCTTGGGTCTCTGGCGCGGGATTACTTCATTCTCGTGGAATACGGTCTCCAGTCAATTCACGACCGAACTCTTGCGTTCATTAACAGGGGGCATGACTATGCGTGCTTCAAGGACGCTGTGGCCCTTACGATCGGCAGGGGCATCAAGATCGGTGCGCACATCATCCTCGGATTTCCGACCGAGACCAGGGACGATATGCTCGCCATGGCCGACGAGATCTCGACCTTGCCCATAGAATTCCTCAAGATCCACCAACTCCAAGTCGTTAAGAACACGGCGTTGGCCGACCTCTATGCGTCTCTGCCGTTCCGCACCTTCGGATATTACGAATACATCGAGATGCTCGCTGATTTTTTGGAGCGGCTCTCGTCTCGCATCGTGATCCAGCGGCTGTTCGCCGCCGCCCCGGAGGATATCCTCATCGCGCCGGTGTGGAACAAAACCCGCAGCGAATTCCTGAATGATCTCGACGCATTCATGGAGGAGAGAGGAAGTTTTCAGGGACAGAAGCTGCGAGCACTGCGCGATTTGGGAAAATGAGCTCGAATGGAAGAATCAATTTGAACACTGATGTGCCGCATTTCAATTTCCATTAAACCGAAGGTGATATCATGATCGATCTTCATACCCATTCTCTTTTCAGCGACGGCGTGCTTGTTCCGTCGGAGCTCGTGCGACGAGCGATAATGAAAGGTTACGAGGCGATCGCCATCACGGACCACGCCGATGCCTCGAATCTGGATTTTACCATCCCCCGGGTGCGCGCCACGTGCAAGGAGCTCAACCGCCGGTGGAAGATCACAGCGCTGCCCGGAATCGAGCTCACGCACATCCCCCCTGAAACATTTGCCGATCTCACGGAGCGAGCGCGCTCCCTTGGGGCGGCCATTGTCGTTGCGCACGGGGAGACGCTTGTGGAGCCCGTTCATCCCGGGACGAACCGGGCTGCGATCGAAGCGCGCGTGGACATCCTCGCTCATCCCGGCCTGATATCAAAAGCCGAAGCTGAACTGGCGGCGAAGAACAACGTTTGTCTGGAAATAACCTCGCGTAAAGGACACAGCCTCTCGAACGGCCACGTTGCGAAAATAGCCGCCGTAGCGGGGGCGAAACTGGTGATCGACACCGACACGCACGAGCCCGGCGACCTGATCACCGATGAACAAGCTCACAACATCCTGCTTGGTGCAGGTTTGAGCGAAGAAAGGATCGGAGAGATCTTCGGAAACTCCAAAGAACTGGTCTCCAGAGCAATAAACGCCTGGAAAAAGCAATGAACCGTGATGGAATGCGGGTCGGCCTTCCCCATCGCATCTTATTCTATGCGGAGGTTTGCAGATGCACGTAATCAAGAAAAAAGGATACGCAACAAAAAAGCAGCCGGAACAGGAAATTTTGAGCATTGCGCACAGGATATCATCCTTTGCGTCCTCCTATAAGAAGCAAGTGGCGATCACGCTATCGTCCCTTGCTGTGCTTCTGGTAATCGCTGCCGGATACTGGCTCATGAAGAATCTGGAAGAACAGAAGGCAGCCCCGCTTCTGGCTGCGGCGTATGAATATTACAGCTCTGCCGCGGGCGCAAGTGCGGATTACGGGAAAGCGTTGGCGCTCTTCGGAGATGCCCAAAAAAAATATCCCGGCACCATGAGCGGTGCCGTTGCCCAATACTATATCGGCAATTGCCTCGTCAACCTGAACCGGCCCGAGGAGGCGATCAAGGAATATCAAACTTTCGTCACAAAATATGCCGCCGACAAATTGCTGCTCGGTCTTGTATACCAGCGCATGGGCTATGTGTACAATGCCCTCGGTAAACAGGCTGACGCCATGAAATCGTTCGAGCAGTCCGAGTCGCTCATGGGCCCCGGGCCCGCTACAATGGAACTTGCCAGGCTCTATGAGACGTCCGGGAACGTAGTGGAGGCACAAAGAAAATACAAGATTGTTTCTGAAAAGCTTGCCGGAACGTCCTGGGGTATAGAGGCGACAGGAAAAGTCCAGAAAATCGAATCTGTTCCACAGCCGTTCCCGGGAAAATCAGATAAATAAATTTTCCGACGGGGACGTTTACGACCGTTTCTGCCGGGGAGAAGCGGTATCGCAGGATGCCGAACGGAATCGTCCTGGATCAATAACAAAAGCCGAATGCATGTGCATCCGGCCTTTTTGTTCGTAACATTGCTCTTTAAGCAGTCTTTTGGTTATATCTGATCAACGTCTACGACGAGCTTTATCTTCTGCCCCGCACGCACGGATTTGCCGATACCTTTGTTCCACTCCCTGATGTCTGCGACGCTTACATTGTGCTTGATCGCGATCTTCGTAAGCGTTTCACCTCGTCTGACCCGGTAGACGATCTGCTGTTTGGCGCCCTGTCCGGGTGGGAGTAAACTCACGTCCTGCGCCTTGCTGTTGATGTCAACGGGAATGAGCAGGTGTTTGCCGGGCGTGATACGGTTCTTCGTGAGGCCGTTGATGTCGCGGATGGCCTCGGGGGTCGTATTGTACTGCCTTGCGAGTCCCGCAAGAGTCTCGCCCCGGGTCACTTCATGACGTTCCCATGTTATTTTCTGCTCAGGAGGGATCGCGGCAAAGTTCGCCAGGAAGGCTTCTTTGCTTCCGGGCGGGATCCTCAGCACATAGTCTTTGTACTGCGGCGGCGTCACCCACCGTTTAATCTCCGGGTTTAGTTCCTTGATCTCTTCGTAAGTGCAGCCGGCGCAGCGTGCGATGAGACGGAGGTCCGTGCTCTCATTGATGACCACTTCGTCGTATTTGAACGGCGCGACATTCATCAGGCTGAAACCGTATGCCTCGGGGTTCTTGGCGATGATCATAGCGGCCATGTATTTGGGCACGTAATTCTTGGTCTCGCTCCTGATAAACCGGGATGCTTTGAGGTCCCAGAAGTCATCGGAGCGAGTTCTGATCACGGCGCGCTGCACCTTGCCGGCGCCCGCATTGTAAGAGGCCAGGGCAAGTGGCCAAGAACCGAAGAGATCATGAAGGTCTTTCAGGTGCTCTGCCGCAGCTTGCGTCGACTTAATGGGGTCTTTGCGTTCATCTATCCACCAGTCGATCTTGAGGCCGTACAGCTTGCCAGTGGAAGGCATGAACTGCCACGGTCCCACCGCCCGCGCCCATGATACAGCGTAAGGATTAAACCCGCTCTCGATCATGGCAACATAGACGAGATCCTCCGGCAGGTTCTTCTCACGGAAGATATCCTTCATGACAGGAATATATCTGGCAGAGCGGTCGAGCCAGAGCTGGAAAATGTCTCTACCTCGTGACTTGAAGTATTCCATCTGGCTTTCCACGCTGTCGTTCAGGATCACGGGGATATTGTAGATTTTATCATCCGCCCAATCATCCATGACTTCATCCAATTGGGCTACATCCTCGGAGGGCGGTTTTAATTGAGGGGGAACCTCGGTCAAGACCTCGGATGGAGATATCGCAGCCTGTGCATAAAGTCGTGAAAAAGGCAGCATAACGAAGATAAGTGCAAGAAAAATAAGGACAATTCTGCGTGACATTTTTCCTCCTACTTAGTTATTAAGTTACATGATTTGCTTTTGTTTGTCAAGCAGGAAAAAGACAAGTGTAAGAATACTTTCATAATACTATTTTCGGATTTTTTTTAAAAATCTTTAGCACCGGAGAAGAGCCGGATGAGTGTTTTTCTGGCCTGCCCTTGTATTTCGGTTTTTTGTCCTGTATTATTGCGAATATGAGGGAAGCACACGTCAATGAAATTTTTTCTTCTGTGCAGGGTGAAGGCCTATGGGTCGGACAGCGTCATATTTTCGTACGGTTCATGGGATGCGATATCCGGTGCCGCTACTGCGATACACCAGATGCAGTCGAGCGAGAAGATGGTCAAGGGCAGCCCGGGTTCTGTCGCGCTCAACGATCAACAGATTCCGCCGAGTACGAGCGCGTTCCCAATCCCCTAAACGCTCAGCAAATGACGGAGTTCTGTAAGCGGCTGATCGTACGGGGACCCTCCAATTCCACGCTCAGTCTGACAGGCGGCGAGCCATTGCTGCAACATCATTTCCTGGCAGAATGGCTGCCGAACATCAGGCAGGATTTCAGAATATATCTCGAAACCAGTGGCATCCATTACCGGGAAATGGATGATCTCCGGGACCTGGTCGACGTAGTAAGCATGGATTTCAAGCTTCCATCCGCAACGGGCCTAGGGCCGTTCTGGGATGAGCACAGCAAGTTTCTCTCCCTTGTCCGCGGAAAAGCTGTCTTTGTAAAGTTGGCAGTGACGCGGGAAACGTTGTACGAAGATATTATGACATCAGTGAACATCATCGCGGGTATTGACGGCGCCATTCCTCTCATTATCCAGCCGGCGAGCGGCCGGTTTGCTCCCGAGCCGGCTACGCTGGTTGAATTGCAGAATGCCGCCCTCCGGATACTGCAAGATGTGCGCGTCATTCCCCAGGTGCATAAAGTTCTTCATGTGCAATGAGGTCGCACATCGTGTCGATCATAAAATTTTGATTCAAAATTTGAAAACAGTGCCTGATTGTCGACGTGTATGGATTTTCAGATTCTTCAGAAGGTCGTAGATGAACTTTCTACTCTCATCACTGGGGCGAGGGTGGACCGGTTATACCAGGGGTTTGGCGGAGAACTCTATCTTGTTCTTCATCGCCGGAGAAACAACGCGGTCCTGCTCATTTCCCCGGACCGGTCAATGCCGAGGCTCCATCTCGTCAGCGCGAAACCACCCGCGGTTCATGCTCTGACCGGGTTCGCCCAATATCTCAAAAGCAGAGTGACGGGAGCGGTAATTTCGGCCATCGTACTGCTGAATCAAGACAGGATAGCGGAAATACGCTTCTCAAAAGCAGGCGCAGAATATAGGCTTGTCATTGAACTGACGGGGTCCTCGGCCAATCTCATTCTGACCGATGCATCATATTCCATCCTCGCCGTCCGTCATGCGGTTGCATTCGCAGAGAACGTCAGCCGCCCGCTCTTGCAGGGGCTCCAGTATGTCGTACCTGCAAAACGACCTCATGGCGCAGTTTCAGGAAAAAGGGCGCCCGATGCGACCGAAGGGACGTCTGCCCCCGTGGACGACGCTGATCGGGCATTCAACAGGGCCGCAGAAGCGTTCTATGAGCGTCTCATCGAGCAGCGGGATGTTGCATCGCTCCGTACCCGTCTCTCCACGGTCGTCCGGCAGGCACGGTCAAAGGTGGAACGAAGGATAACCGCTCTTTCCGAGGACCTTCGTTCTGCAGACCGTGCCGATGAGTACAGGCAGGCAGGAGAACTGATCCTGTCACATATCGGGCAGCTGGCAACGGGCATGAAGCACGCGGAACTTGCCGGTTACGATGGCCGTATGGTCGCGGTGCGACTCGAACCGCAACGTTCTCCCGCTCAGAATGCCGAGAGATATTTCAAGAAATATAAGAAAGCGAAGGCGGGCCGCGAGATCATATCGACGCGACTGCAACATTCGCAAGAAGAGGCATCTTATCTGAAATCCGTGTCGATCGACATCGATCACGCCCCTGACCGTGAAGGTCTTGTCCGGATCCATTCAGAACTTGTAGTAAGGCGCTATATCATGCAGCGCGGGAATGGAGCGAATGCGGCCAGGTCCGAGCCAAAGGGAGTGCCGATCAGAAAGATCCTGTGCCTGGGATGGGAAGTGCTCGTGGGTAAAAGTGCTTTGGGCAATGATTACATCACGACGAAACTTGCCCGTCCCGACGACCTTTGGCTGCATGCCGAGGGAATGCCCGGTTCTCACGTGCTGATCCGGAACCCGGGCCGCACCGATATTCCGGAGGATGTTTTCATGAAAGCAGCGTCGCTTGCTGCGTTTTACAGCAAGGGCAGGAAAGCGGCAAAAGTCCCAATCACCTATGCACACGCACGGTTCGTAAAGAAACCCCGGGGGGCGAAACCGGGCCTGGTGGTCCTCTTGGAGCGGAAAGTGATCATGGCCGCGCCGGAGGAGATATGAGCTATTCCTTGACAAATTATAGGTGCGTACTTATAATGCAACCATGTGTTTTATTTAACCTAAAGTCACTGCAGGGGCCACAATGGATAACCTGGAACTTATAAAGAAAACCGTGCTCTTCAAGGGCAGCAGCAATGAAGAGATCGAGCTTGCTTCCGGATTGTTCCAGGAGCGCCAGATAAAGCAGAATACGAATATCTTTACCGAAAAGATGCCTGCCGAGGCCCTCTATATCATAAAAAGCGGGATTGTCAGGATCAGCATCATGGCAGGGGAGGGTGAGGAAAAGCCCCTTCTCATGCTCGGGCCGGGAGAGTTTTTCGGAGAACTCGCTCTGCTGCAGGAAGAGAGCAGGCTGGTGACGGCACGGGCCGAGACGCCGGTAGAACTCCTCCTGCTCACGAGAAAGGATTTCCAGGCACTGGTCGAACTTGACCCGAGGACCGGTGCACGCGTTGCAATGACGATCGCGAAACTGCTTGCCATGCGCGTGAAGGCCTATAGCACCAAGCTTAAGGACATGCTGATCGAATGATCCTTGCGGGGATCGATATAGGCACGAATACACTCCGTCTGCTCGTGGCCGAGACCGGGCCTGATTCGTTCCATGAAATCTGCTCCGAAAGAAGAATCACACGTCTAGGACAAGACCTTGATCGTACGGGCATGCTCTCCCGTGACGCGTGGGAACGGTCCATGAGCGCACTCCTTGATTTTCAAGACAGCATACGTAAACACCATGCGCTTCATACTGAGACGATAGGCACGAGCGCTCTCAGAAAGGCATCAAATACCCCAGAGTTCATACATGATGTAAGGAAGAGGGTCGGTCTCGAGATCAGCGTGATCACGGGCGAGGAGGAGGCAAGGCTCACGCTCCTCGGTGTCTCGGCCGTACTAAGAGGCGCCGGCGCCAAAGGCGGGGACGATCCCCTGATGTCCTCCCTCGTTATCGACATTGGGGGCGGCAGCACCGAGATCATCATGACCCGCCCGGGAATGGAAGCGGTGATGGTAAGCATGCCGCTTGGTGCGGTGTACCTGACGGAACGGTACATCAAACACGATCCTCCGACTCAAGAAGAACTCGCTATGCTCAGGCGTTCAGTCAATGATGAACTAAGCGCTCATGACAGCATAATAGGTACGGAGCCCGCAGGCGTTTTCGCCGGCACCGCTGGTACAGTGACCACGCTTGCCGCTATGGAGCAGGGACTGACGGAATATGATCCTGAGAAGATCAACCGTTTCATCCTGACCCGTGACGCAATAGATGGAATAATCGACATCCTCAGCACGAGCACGCTCGAGGAGCGTAAACGTCTTCCCGGGATCGAGTCCGGCCGCGAAGATATCATTCTGGCAGGAGCGGTGGTCGCAAAGGAAATCATGGAGCGATATGGGTATACCAAGATGATCGTAAGCGATTGGGGCTTAAGAGAAGGGATCATCATGGACCTGCATGGGAGAGTGAGCAAGGGGCAGTAAACATGGAACGGGAAGGATTCCGCGGCACTTACCCGTACGTTGTCCTGAACATGACCCCGCAGGACGAAGAGTGCACGATATATCATTGAAACGGAAGGCATCGGGTATCAGATGAACGAAGCACGTGTACTGATCATGGACGATGAAGCCCAGGAACAGCGGAGGATCGGAGATTTTCTGCTCCAGAGGGGATCCGCACGAGTTCGCATCCAAAATTCCGCGATCGCAACGCTCCTCTTGACCGAGGACCTTCATTTCTGTATGATTCATTAACGCCGCATTTACGACGGGTATTCCCATGACGACAGAAACCACCATATTCGGCCTTCGCTTTCAATCGAACGCGGACCTCTATCCATCGCAGGAAGAACTCAGTGATTTCCTCGAAAGCCCGAAAAAGAACGGTGGGCCGGAGTTGCATGGCGATGATCTGACAGCGTATCGTGAACTGCTCAAAGACGTTCAGGTGTTCGAGCTTCATAAGCGGCAAGGGACATCGAGACATGATCTCCCGGGGAAAATGTTCTACACGGTGCTCAGCCATTCCCGATTCATCAATCCCGCCCTCAAGTCGGCGGTGGAGCAGTATAAGTATCTCTTGCACGCGCTCATAACGCTCGATTTCAAGAAGCCGGCAGCGTTTATCAGGTCAGCCGAAGAAGACATGAGCAGGCTCAACCAGAATAACGAAGATCACGCGGTCAGGCTTGCCAGGCTGCGGGAGATGGCCGCCGAGCGGAAAGAAACGCTCGCAGCGCTCAAGAAGCGCTGGGCGGTATTGTCCGATGAGCTGAACAGCATAGCGCTGTATGTCAGCGACAATCTGGTCAAGATTGAAAAGCTCTGCGAAGCTTCAATCGTGGTCCTTGTAGGCTTCCAGATCGGACGGAAGGAAGAGAACCAGCTGGTCGAGGACATCAAGACACACTTCAAGGATCATCTCAAGGACTCCTTGCGCCGCGGTCCGATTACCAAGCAGTACCTCGAAACCGTCAAAAAAGACGTTGCTGTGCTTTCGAAGGAGATATCGGCTCTCCTCAGGGAAGACGTGTACGCCTTGACGAGGCTGTACGAGGCCATCCACGACCATGCAATGAAGATGGCCCACGAGATAACCACCCTGACGAAGAAGATCAAGGGCAGAAAGAACAGCAGTTATGAGGATGGCAGGGAACTCTTCACGCAGCTCGAACAGGTTCTTGTCTCGCTTATCTCAGACTATGAATTCCAGTTGAAAACGACGGAGACTCGCAGCGATACGACGCATAAAAATATCCTTACGGAAAAAAGAAAGGAGATGCTTGACCATCTCCTCGAACTGGTGCAAAAAGAACGGAGGTCTCGCAGGAATCGGAGAACGGCTGAGGACCGCAGAAGACCAAAAGATACCGCCTATAAGGGCGCTGAACGGCGAAGTGGAAAAGACAGAAGATACCGGAAGGAACGCAGAAAATAGCGAGCTCTTTCATCCCGGGATATTCATTGATCTCGAAATTGGATGACCGGAGCCTTCATGTCAAGCGTCTGTAGTGAGACCGCACGAAGCGGGAGCGCCTTCCGGTAAATATTTCAGCGTTCCGAAAATTTGCGCGCAATGACTGGAAACTGAGGCATCCGATTCCTATCCGGCTGAAGGCCGAAGTTTCCTCGGAGAAATTTGATGAAGACCTACCTTTTGATCCATGGGGCTTTGCGAGGGGCATGGCTGTGGGAGCGCATTATCCCTCTCATCCAGAAGAGGGGCGACGACGCTAAGGTGATCGCCATCGATCTTCCGGGCCATGGCAAAAGATCGGCCGAGCGGTCGGGCGTGGACATGAGCGCCTACATCGATGACGTTATTACTTATATCAAACAAAAGAACATATCCGATATTGTCCTCGTAGGGCACAGTATGTCGGGGATCATTATCAGCAGGGTTGTCGAAGAGGTGCCGGAGCGTATCCGCCATCTTGTTTACCTTGCGGCGGTCGTGCCGCGCGACGGCGACGCGCTCATCGATCTGCTCACAAAGGAGCGGCAGGAGACGCTACGCAAAATGGAGGGGCAGGCCAAAGAGATATACGGACCGATCGATGCTCTCAGGCCACTCTATTTCACCGATCTGCCCGACGGCAAAGAAAAAGATTCTTTCCTGAAACAGCTGACGCCTCAACCGCTGGCGGTTTTTTTTGAAAAGATCCCCCTCAAGCGCTTTTACAGCCTGAAAATACCGAAGACCTACATATTGGGTCTGAGGGACAAGAGCCTGCCGCCTGAGCTTACGAGGGTATTCGCCGACCGGCTCGGCGTGAAACCTGTTTTGATCGACGCGGGTCACGATATGATGGTCTCGCGACCCGAGGAGATTGCTGAAGTACTGCTCAACATACCTTGAAGCGCTCCCCGACGCTGGGAAGCATGCGTGGTTTCACAGACGGGTTTCCAATTGAAAGGATATCACGAATAGGCCCCTGGTTGTTAGGAGCAAACTCGCGGTCTAAAGAAATCTTGATTCTCTATTTGTGGCATTTTCCGCAGTTTTTCTCGTCCTTCGTATCGAACGCCTTCCGCCCGTTATGGCACTTGCCGCAGAAGCCTCCCTTGTTGATCCTGCTCATGTCCATTTTGTAAGACCCTTGGGCCATCTGGAATACCTGATAGTGACATCCCGTGCATTTGAGGCCTTTTCCTATCACGTGCACTTCATGGCTGAAGACGACGGGCGCCGCGTTCTTCGGCGTGAAGGCCAGGTCACCGCCGCCAACTTTGTCCGTAAGCGCGATGAGCGGAATGACCAGGCAGGCCGCGAGAATGGAGATTGCCATCACGCTTTTCATTCGTTTACCCTCCACAAAGACCGTCTGCTGATAATCCGAGGCATTATAGCAATTCAAGTTCACCCATTCAAGATGTTTTCTCATGAGTTTGCTCTAGTGCCTGAGCAGTCTATGAAAATTTGATATAATATAGGAAATAAAACAAGAGAACCGTATGGAGCGACCATGACAAAAGAGGGCCTGGCGAACGAAAGACATACCGCGCTTGCTCATATGAAAAATCCTGTCAGACTGGTCCTTTTCACCCGCGATGTCGGGTGTGAAACCTGTCCTGAAGCCCGCAAACTCGTCCGCGCGATAAGGACCCATTCACCGAAAATCGCCCTTGAAGAGTACGACATGGTGATGGATCGGGATAAAACCAGCCAGTACGACATCAAGATGGTGCCGGCCATCGTCGTTCAGGGAGGAGAGGGTCACGCGGTCACTTTTTCCGGACTGCTCGAAGATGTGTTCCTTGAAGTGCTTTTCGACACGATCTTGGCTGTTTCAGAGAAAAAAGTATGGTTCCCGGAGAAAATAAGGAGCACATTGAAGTATCTTTCACGCGACGTCAAGATACAGGTATACGTGGAAAGTGACTGCCCTCAATGCCGGCCGGTGGCGGAAACAGCCATAGGGCTGGCGCTCGAAAACAAAATTATCTATACCGATATTGTCATTGCGAGCGACTTCCCGGAGCTCATTAGAAAATATGATATTAAGACTCTGCCCAAGACGATCTTCGGGGAGAACCTCCACATGGACGGCCATGTGACGGAGAGTGAATTCCTCGAGATGATCTTCAAGGCAGAGGGATTGCAGCCCTCCAAGGGCAGGCGGTGTCTTACCTGCGGCAAACCGTCGCCGGATCTCATCTGCACGGAATGCAAGACGAGAATTCAGGCTGAGGCAGTCGAGCATAAACGCAAAACAGAGAAGACAATGAAATAAAGCCGTATCTGCTCAAGCATATTCCTTAAGGGATATCGAGATCGATTGAAGGGACCTTGACCCCTGCTCGTCTTTTCTCATGCAAGGAATCGAATCGATGAAGCAAGCAATGTTCCAGGAGGTGCGAGAAGAGAAAAAGGTGCAGTGCAGCCTCTGCAGCCACCGCTGCCTCATCTCTCCGGGGAAGCGTGGCATCTGCGCCGTGCGGGAAAACCGCGACGGCGTCCTCTACAGCCTCGTGTACGACAAGGTGATCGCCCGCAACATAGACCCTATCGAGAAGAAGCCGCTCTTTCACTTCCATCCCGGCAGCCTGTCCTATTCCGTTGCAACGCCAGGCTGCAACTTCCGATGCAGACATTGCCAGAATGCGGATATCTCACAGCTCCCCCGGGACCATGGCGGTGCCGTCCTCGGCGAGGAAGTACCGCCGTCCGCCATTGTTGCCGCAGCTCTCAAGTACCGTTGTGCGAGCATTTCATACACTTATACCGAACCCACGATCTATTTCGAGCTTGCTTACGATGCGGCGCGCCTGGCAGCCGAGGCGGGGCTTAAGAACGTGTTTGTCACGAACGGGTACATAACGCCCGAGGCGCTCAAGGTGATTCGCCCCTATCTCCATGCGGCAAATATCGACCTCAAGGGATTTACGGACGAATTTTACAAGAAGATTTGCGGTGCCCGGCTCCAGCCGGTCCTGGACGCAATCAGGCTCTATAAGGAATTCGGCATCTGGATCGAGATCACTACGCTTGTGATCCCGGGACACAACGATTCCGAAGGTGAGCTCAAAGGCATTGCACAGTTCGTGAGATCTGTGGGTGAGGACATCCCCTGGCATGTGACCAGGTTCCATCCTACCTACAACCTGACAGACCGGCCCCGGACGCCGCTTGAAACTCTGAAACGGGCAAGGCAGATCGGTCTCGAAGCCGGGCTCCGCTATGTGTATGAGGGGAATATCCCTGGTGAGGGCGAGGAAACGTTCTGCTGGAATTGCAAAAAGAGTCTGGTCAAGCGGGTCGGATTCTCCGTTGATGAGAACAACATAAAAGACGGCAAATGTCCTTACTGCGGAATGGCCGTTGATGGGTCGTGGGGATAGGGTACGGAGGCCAGACGGGCATGAGAAGATTGAGACTTCAGAATGTGCATAAAATATGCAATAATATGCATGAATATGCATGAAAAGGCCTTTTGATGGTTCAATTCGAGACCTTTGAACACGAGGCGGACATTGGCATACGCGGGTTCGGCAACAGCATGGAGGAGGCCTTCGAGAACGCGGCAGTTGCGATGTATTCCGTGATGGTGAATATCGACGCGGTATATCCGCGGGAGAAGAGAACCTTCTCGGTCTCGGCCGCGGACCGGGAGCTGCTGCTTGTGGAATGGTTGAACGCCTTGCTTGCCACCTCCGATATAGAACGCCTGATTTTCTCAAAGTTCGACGTGAATATAGAAGGCACGATGCTTACCGGAGCAGCATGGGGGGAGACGCTGGACCGGGACCGTCACGAACCCCGCGTGGAAGTTAAGGGCGCAACGTATTATTTGCTGAGCGTCAAGGAGGAGAACGGCGCATACACGGCGCAGTGCGTCGTGGATGTCTAAAAGAGAGGAACTGGAGCGTAGGGGCCGGCAATCAGGAAGCAGCCGCAGTCTTAAGCTTCCGTGAGCGGCAGAGGGAATACCATGGACCTCAAAACATTATCTAAGATCAGCGACCACCTCTGGGAGATTCCAAGGCAGGGCGAGATGCGCGTTCCAGGCAGAATATTCGCGAGCGAAAAGCTGATCCAGGAGATGGACGAGAAGGTGCGTGAGCAGGTCACGAACGTCGCAGCGCTGCCGGGTATCCAGGCCGCATCGATCGCCATGCCTGATGCCCACTGGGGATACGGTTTCCCCATCGGAGGGGTGGCGGCGTTCGATCCGGACGAGGGGGGCATCATCTCCATGGGCGGCGTCGGCTTCGATATCTCCTGCGGTGTGAGGACCATGAAGACCGGGATGACGCGGGAGGAGGTTATCCCCCGGATCAAGACGCTTGTCGACGAACTCTTCCGTCGCGTGCCGGCCGGTCTGGGCTCAGAGGGGCTGATCAAACTCACGCCCGGACAGATCGACGAGATGCTGCTTGGTGGCGCAGAGTGGGCCATTCGGAAGGGCTATGGCGTCAAGGATGACCTGGACTACATCGAGGAACACGGCAGGATAGACGGTGCGGAGCCGGACTATGTTTCGGATACGGCGAAAAAACGCCAGTACCGAGAGATGGGGACACTCGGCTCTGGAAACCACTACCTTGAGGTGCAAGTTGTGGCCGATGTATACGATGAGAGGGCCGCACAGGCAATGGGCCTCAAGAAAGACGATGTGGTGATCTCCGTGCATTGCGGTTCACGGGGTCTTGGACATCAGATCGGGACCGATTATTTAACGAGCCTCGCCTTTACCCTCCAGAAATACAACATCACCATCAAGGACCGGGAGCTGGCATGCGCGCCGATCAACTCGCCGGAAGGGAAGAAGTATTTCGGCGCCATGTCCGCGGGCATAAACTGCGCCCTGGCCAACAGGCAGATCATCACGCATCTGGTGCGAGAGATATTCACTGAGGTCTATCCCGAAGGGCGGGTCAAGATGCTCTACGACATCAGCCATAATACCTGCAAGGTAGAGACACATTTCGTGAACGGCAAGAAGAAGAGACTGTATGTGCATCGCAAAGGCGCGACAAGGGCATTCGGACCCGGGCAGATTGACCTTCCCGTTGAATACCGGCATGTCGGGCAGCCTGTGCTCATCGGCGGCACTATGGGGACCTCGTCATACATCCTCGTCGGGACCGAGGAAGGGATGAAGGAGGCCTTCGGGTCTGCGTGCCATGGAGCAGGCAGGGCCATGTCGCGCACTCAGGCCAAGAAGCGCTGGCAAGGCAGGGATGTCATAAAGGCCCTCGCCGAACAGGGGATCGTGGTGAGAGGTCATTCCTACTCCGGCATAGCCGAGGAAGCACCGGAGTCGTACAAGAACGTGACCGAGGTGGTGGACGCCGCGCACTCTGCGAACCTTGCGAGAAAAGTGGCGCGGGTCAGGCCGATCGCATGCGTGAAGGGCTAGGGGACGCAGCACCCTGTGGGGTCGGTGGGCGCATGCGTCGTCTTGATAGCCGTTCGATCCTCTCAGGTGCGTCGCTGTTTTTGCGCGGACCCTTAGGGTCTCGCTCAGCCTACCAAATGGACCGCCGAGGAGAGCGGGAGGTTATTTCCTATATCGAGTGAACACGCGATAGTCAGGCTCTCATTCCCTTGAGTTTCAGTAACACTCTTTTGTACAAGCGCCTGATCCGGGTTTTTGATTTAGGAGCGTAACTAAGGCTTCCTTCGGGCCATCTTTCCTGAAGACCATTGGCCTCGGGCGACGTTTTGAGCTCACTGATGTCGTCCTTGAGCGCAATGAAAGTGCATCGATTCTGATGTTCGAGTCCGGGTTTTCCATAATTCAAGTGTGCAGGGGTAAAGCACTCATATACGGAGGAGAACCCGGCTTTGCTGAGGATGTTGACCAAGGAAGGCCTGGTGAACCAGAAGCTAAGCGGATTATCTGCCGAGGCCCACGGCCTCTTCGCTTTCTCCTCCGGAGTTGAGTCATCGGGGTGCTCGCGGTATATATCGCCCCAATATTCGTCGCCGTTGTTAAGAACTCTCCCTATCGGCTCAAGAGCCACATGAGTGTCGATCACGACGAGTCTATGCGACATCTCATGCATAGTCCTGATAAGGTTGATCGCGTCAACGGAAGGTAAGTGATAGAGGATGCCACTGCATATAATGGCGTCAAATCTACCATACGACTCGACGGATATGTTTCTGACATCGTCCCGGCGAAAATCCAGATTTTGCAGATTCAGAACTTCTTTGCAGAACAGGGCTTTCTTAATGTTAGCTTCTCTTATCTCCACACCAATCGTGTCAGCCCCCTGTAATGCGAATTCAATGGAGAACATCCCATCCAGACATCCCAAATCGAGGATGCGGCATTCAGAAATCGGCTTCTTGGATAGATCGCTCACAGCTTGGACTATTCGCTTGAGTCTTGTATGCGGTATTCGCAGATTTCCCCTGGTCCAGACGTCAAAAAGGAGAGGGATGTCATTGGCCCAGCTGCCGTATTCTCGTATAAGTTCATCAAGCCTCTGCTGAATCTGTTCTCTGTTGTGCATGATGGGATTCTCCTTGATTTGTCATTTCTCATAAGTCATTAAACAACCAAGAGAACATTATAAGCGGGATGTCATAGTGCGGTAAATGGTTCGGTTATTTAGTCAACTTTAACAGGATTCATTCGTCATTTCAAGAAGATTGTAGTGAATGATGAAGCCATGCGGTTTTACTCCGTGCAGTCTTCGCGGCAGCATCGGCGATTGGGGCACGGTAATTTATTACGTTCCTGTTATTAATTCCTTCCTGCAATTCGTTGCTAGCATTTTGAGGTTTTCCCGCAGGGTACCGCACTGACATATCTTGTTCCCAATAACCTCGGCTGTCTTATCGGGACAATGGAGGTCACGATCTGCTTGCTCCGGCTCAAAGCGGCTCCAATAAAAGTATTACATGATTATGAAGCACACATCCTAAGAATGTGCTATATTTTTGTCATTCTTTGACAGCATTTTTTTCGTAAAGGCTCGGAATGGCAAACAGGGTCTAATAAACTTCGTATACACATTTAGCATAAAATTCAAGTCCTTATTGGTTTTCCGGTTGTCTTTTCCGTGATTACTCATGCCGTTTTTCCTGACTCTGATGATTGTCGCTAAAATTCCCTTCGGGAGGTGGCTGGATGGACAAATGGAGATGTACGGTCTGCGACTGGGTCTATGATCCCGCGATCGGTGATCCGGACGGAGGCATTGCTCCGGGAACGCCGTTCGAGAAGATTCCCGATACCTGGGCCTGTCCTGTCTGCGCGGCATCAAAAGATCAATTCGAGAAGATCTTAGTGACGAGATGACCTTCGGGCATGATAATGATCAAGCGGATATACGATCCGCCGTCACGGAGCGACGGCAAGCGGATTCTCGTTGACAGGCTCTGGCCACGGGGGATCAAAAAGGTCGAAGCCAGGATCGACGAATGGCTCAAGGACATCGCGCCGAGCGATGCGCTTCGGAAATGGTTTGCCCACGATCCGGCCAAATGGCCTGCGTTCCGGGAAAAGTTCAGAAAAGAGCTCGCGGACAGGAAGGACATCCTCGAACGGCTCCGAAAGGAAGCGAGCAGCGGGACAGTGACGCTCCTCTTCTCGGCGAAGGATACGGAGCACAACAACGCTGTTGCGCTCAAGGAAATGATTGAACGGCGCAAATAAGGAGGTGGCGTTATGAAAGCCCTTCGGCTGATCGGGATCAGCCTATCCCTGGCGATGATCATTGCTTTTACCCAGCTCACTCTTATTGCAGCGCCCCAGCCACCTTATGATCCCACCCCGCCCTTCAAAACAGATCTGCTGAAGCCAGTCTCGGTTAAGGACAGATCGGGGAAGACCGTGAACCTCTATGACCCCAGGGATCCCTACGCCATATTCATCAATTATGAGCTGGGAATGCACTGTGTGGGGTTCGACATCTCCTATTGTTGCGTCATCCCGCCATACAACAGCATTCAGGCCCAGGCCGTCAGGACCAGTGCCGACGGCGCGCTCCCTCATCTGCTATCGCCGGACGACGGGTTATCGCTCGCATACTTTATAAAAGACAACAGCTACAGCGAGGGAAACAAGATGCGATACTGGCAAGTGCCTAAGGATGTAGTCAACAGCGGCAGGATGGATGAACCGGGAGATGACATGGCGAATTACGTATGGACGCACCTTTTCATCTATCAGGATCTCGAAGGCACCATCCCGCAGGACAGGCACAAAATGAAGAGGTTGCGTGTGGGGCTGGAGATTCAAGTTCCCGTTGATTCCGGCCCCACGGGGAAGAACATTGCAGGCGGCTACCTCTCCTATGCGGGGAGCACTGGCGGCAACAAAGTCTTTACCGATTCTCTGCTGCCGGAAGTCAAAAACGTGCCTTTGACGCTCACCGCATCGTTCTTGTGGGACGCGCTCGGGCTGCCCCTGACCGCATTCAACGACAGCAGTCGGAAGGGCACTATTCGTACTATCACGGAAAGAGACTTTCAACCCTACCAGGTCTCCGTAGTCCAGCTGCATGACAAAGACGGCAAGCCCGTAACGGCGGAAGGGAAACCGATTCAGTTTTTCGGCACAAATCCCGTAGATCTGCCGAATTGCTACCTTTGCCACTCGGGCCAAGGCAAGGCAGCTAAACTGGCGAGGGAGGCGGGTTTGTCCCTTTTCGACAAGGAGTATGCCTACTGGAAAAAGAACTATCCTGATATCACCGAGTTCGTGGCAAGGCAGTCACAGGCGATGATCAATGTGCTCGAACTGCATGATAAATATTTCGGCACGGCTTTTTTGAAACAGTACAACCCAGATGTATCATATAACCGGCTTGGCTCCGTCGGTCCGGTCTATTGTGCGGACTGTCACGGTGACAATGTCTCGGGAAATCTCAAGACACCCAGGCTCGGCGCGACGGGGTATAAAGCCGTGAAGGCGAGGGCGCTTAGCGAAGCGATCCATGCTGCGCATGCGGCATTTATCCCCATGCCTGATAAGGCGGGAAGGACGCAAAGCTGCCAGGCATGCCATCCCATGCACTGGCAGGAGGAGAAAATGAATGACCCCTCGGCCAATCCATACCGGATTGTGGATGAGGAGGGGAACCCGCGCTTTTCAGGGCAGGATGTAAGGTCCGCCGGCGGAGGGTGCTATCTCAGAAGGGACGCTCACACCAACCCTGACGCGAAACCGCCTTTCTTTCTGAATCCCCTGGGCAAGTGGTATTTGAAGGGGGTGAGCATGAAAGACGAAGACGGCAATACCCTATCCAAGCCCAGGGGTTTGTACTGCTCCAACTGTCACAACCTGCTTTCGCAAGAGCTGTATCGCTACGACGATCTCAAAGATGCATCCTCTCAGACAGGCAAAACGCTTCGAAACAAGTCGGTCAACGATATCATAACGACGGTCTCGCTGGGAAACGCAAAGAAGTTCAGAAGCACTTTCGCCGACCCGGTCGTAGGGGCCGACGGAGAACCGCTCCGTTCGTATTACGAGGAACATGTCGGAGCAATACTCGTGCGCTCTTCATTTGACAGCTCAGGGAAGCTCAAACTTCTCCCTTGGAACTCAAAAGAAGGCGATCCTGTGTTGTATGACAGTGCTTCGGGAGGAAAGGACTGGTGGTTGGCGGCAGGGGAGCCGCACTGCGCGGATTGTCATCTGGCCCCCTTTGTAGAGAGCGAAGGGGGTGGCTATTTCCCAATTGACCAGCCTAACAAATATTCTCTTTACCGCTATTCCAAGGCTCACGGGACCATTGCCTGCCAGTCCTGTCATGAGTCCATCCACGGTCTTTACCCGGTGCGATATGAAGGACCTGAGGGGACCGTCGACCTCACGAGCCATGAGCAGGCGCTCCAGTTCAGTCCCGACGGGAAATACGCAGGGCCCGTGACCTGCGCGGCCTGCCACCGGGTGAATGAAAAAGGAGTCCCTGACCAGCTCCGTGGTTCCGAGTACGCCGGCGACTATTGGGCATCCGTCGTCTTGCTTCATGCCATGCGCGATGGAGACCAGAAGCTCCAGATAAAAAAACTTGTGGAAAAATATCCATACAGGAAATCGCATAAGATCGTACAGGATGGATGGGAATAAATAATTGCAGTGACGGGAAAGGAGGATGGCATGACGCTGTCTCAAAGCAAGGCAATTTTCATCTGGGGAACGGCAATATCAGCCGTGATTTTTCTCATCCTCACCTATGACTCGCTGGTGAAAATGCCGCAGAGGACGAAGGAGGAAAAGCTGGATACCCGAGTAGCTTCGGGCAAGTTGGTGTGGAAACTGGTGTCTACCAAAGCATGAAAAATCTTTTGATTGGATGACAGAACAGGCGTAATTAAGGAATAGTTCACTGTTTACTCCCGTTTATATTGTTTTTTTGCAGGAGAGAAGGCGGATACGACTCCGGCAGCGGTGAGTATGCTATACTAAAGAGTAAGGATATTGCCTTTTATGCGATCTTTCAGGGAAATCAAACACGACTACCGGTTCACGGAAGATGACGAAAAACGCCTGGCTGGCCTGCGACCGCTCATGGAAGAGCATGTCGACGAGGTCATGAGCACTCTCAGTCTCTGGATCATGGGCACCAAGGGCGCGGCACAGTTCTTTACTGAAGAATCGCGGAAAAGGCATGTCTTCGGCGCCCAACGAACATGGTTTCTGGAACTCTTTTCGGGCAAGTACGACAACCGATATTATGAAAAACTCATTCGGATCGGCTCCACCCATGTCAAACAGAACGTTGATCCTCACTTCATGAACAGGGCGGTCAACATCGTAAAGAATGCCTGCATCGGCATCCTGCAAAAGATTGAAGAGGATAAGGTGGAGGCAACCAACAAGATAATTTCCGTCGGCAAGATCCTTGACATCAGCCTGGATGTGATCACCACTTCTTATATCGAGGAAGAGCTCAGGACATTCGCTCCTGTATACAAGGTAAAAAGCGCTCTGATCAGTTTTTCCGAGCGTTTCTCCCAAACCACGAACCTCATGCTCGTGATCGCGCTGATCGGCCTTACACTCGGTGTCGTATGGCTCTTCCTTCATGACGTTATGCGCCTTCTCACAGGCGATGTGGAGTCAGGTATCATCTCGGCACTGGGATCCATGCTGCTGCTCTGGCTCATGACCGAGCTCATGAACACCGAGATATCGCACCTCAAGGGGGGTAAGTTCCATACCAGCGTGTTCGTGGGTGTGGCCCTCGTGACTCTGATTCGGGAGACTATGATCGCCACCCTTAAACACGAAAAGCCGGAGGCCATCTACTATCTCATCGCGGCCGTCCTCGTTATCGGCTTCGTGTACTGGATCGTTGCCAAGGCAGAGGAAAAGAACAGGTAACAAGAAGCGCAATCCCCATATGATTTTCGTCATACCAGGTCTTTGGTGGTTCTGTTATCATCGGACAATATCATGAGAGGACGAATGGATAATCAGCCGGAACAATGCAGGGTGTCGGAAGAGGATCTCAGAGCGGCACTCCTGGAAATGAAAACCTATATGGACGTGACCGAGGAGGATCTGAAGAAGATCTTTGAGATCGCACTCCGTCATGCTCAGGAGCGTCTGGCAACGCGTGTTCCCGTCCGGGATGTGATGACGAGGACGGTGGTCACCATTAAAAGGGACGCCGACCTCCACGAAGCGGCGAGGCTCCTGTCGGAGAACAGGATAAGCGGCATGCCCGTGGTCGATGATAATAACCGCGTGATAGGCGTCGTCAGCGAGGCGGATATCCTTATCCTTGCGGGAATGAAGAAGGAGCATACCTTTAAGGATATTTTACGCAATATCCTCGGCGAGCCCGTAACCGCCAAAAAAGGCGGGAACAAGGTCGGGGATGTCATGGGCTTTCCTCCTATTACCAGTAAAGCCGATGACGATATAGTCGAAGTGGCGCAGATACTCGATGATCGGAGAATAAAGCGTCTTCCCGTTGTCGATGACGAAGGCAAACTCATCGGCATCATTTCGAGGGCTGATATCCTGAAGGTGATAGGCAAGAAACCGTGAGGAGGAAGACGGAAGAAGAAAGCCATGGAGACCGTCTTATTGTGGATGGGATATCATGACCATCGCTGAATATCTATCAAAGATGAAAGGCGGTGCAAAGAGCCCGCCCGGCGTCGGCATCATCGAAATGGTCTGGTCATGGCTTGGATCGGCGCTCGGCATCGGTGTGTGCGGTTATCTCTCATCGTGGTACTTCGAACCACGAGACATGACGATGCTCATCGGGTCGTTCGGCGCTTCGGCGGTCCTTGTGTACAGTGCTATCAAAAGCCCGCTGGCCCAGCCGAGAAACCTCATCGGAGGACACGTGCTCTCAGGCCTTGCAGGCGTTGCATGCTATCAGCTGTTCGGCAACACCATCTGGGTGGCAGCAGCGATGGCCGTTTCCGTGGCCATCGTCGTCATGCTAGTCACCAAAACGCTCCACCCGCCCGGAGGAGCGACGGCGCTCATCGCTGTCATCGGCGGAGCAAAAATTCACAACCTCGGTTTCCTCTATGCTTTCATTCCCGCAGGTACGGGCGCCGCTGTGCTGCTGGTTATCGCCCTGCTCGTGAACAATCTTTCGAAGAGCAGAAAATATCCGGAGTACTGGGTGTAATTGAGACACTTCCGAATTGCGGCAGATCAATCTTCTTTTCCTTCTTTTTTCCCTTCATCTTTTCTTTTTTCTTTTTCCTCATCCTCGAGCATCCGATACTTCGGTCCTTCGATATCATCGTACTGCCCGCTCTTGACCGCCCAGAGAAAGAACATCCACCCGGCGAAACCGGCGCAGAGCGTAAGGAATATCAGAAGAAACACGCTCCACATCAGCGTATCCTCGCACGCAGGGAATTTCCGACCACCGAGAGCGAACTGAAAGCCATGGAGCCGGCTGCCATGATCGGGTGAAGGATGCCGAGTATGGCCAGGGGGATGAAAACGATATTATAAAAGAATGCCCAGAAGATGTTCTGGCGGATGACCCTGAAGGTCTTTTTGGAGAGCGCTACGGCGTCAGCGACCAGTCTGAGATCGGAGCGCATGATGACGATGTCCGCGCTCTCGAGAGCGATGTCCGTCGCACGCCCCATGGCAACGCCAACCGTGGCCTGTACGAGCGCTGGAGCGTCGTTGATACCGTCCCCCGCCATAAGAACGTGCTTTCCTTCATTCTTCATGCGTCGAATTTCATCAGCCTTTTCCATTGGCGATACCCGCGCTTTCACGGAATCGATCACGGTTTTTTTTGCCACGGCCACAGCTGTATTGAGGTTGTCGCCCGTTACCATGGCCACGCCGAGCCTGGCATTCTTGAGCATAGCTATGGTCTCCGCCGCCTCAACCCTGACTTTGTCGGAAACCACGAAGGCTCCTCGCACCCTTAGATCATAGCACAGAAAGATGATCGTGGCCCCTGTCTTCTCCGCTTCGACCAGACCCGATCGTTTCTCATTGTCCAGGGCGGCGTCAATGTTGCCGTAAATGCCATGGGATTCGATGAACTCTCTGCTGCCGATGAGCGCCGGTTTCCCGAGAATCATCCCCTGGATTCCTTTGCCGGGGACTACGGAAAAATCAGCAACCTCGAACGGGTCAAGCCCCCCCGCCGCTTCGACGATTGCCTTGCCCAGGGAATGCTCTGAACGTCGTTCGAGGGACAGTGCAAGCCGGAGTGCCTCGCTGTCTGGTATCCCTACGCCAAAAGTTTCGCTCAGCACGGGCCTCCCCTCGGTTATGGTCCCCGTTTTGTCCAACACGGCAAAATCAACGGATGCCGCCTTCTCGATCACATCCCCGCCTTTTATGAGTATTCCCCTAGATGCTCCATAGGACGTGCCGATCAGGATAGCAAGTGGCGTGGCAAGTCCGAGTGCACAGGGGCAGGCGATCACCATGACCGAGACCGCATTCATCACCGCGCGCGACGCCGCAGTGCCATGATAGAGCCATCCGAGGAAAGTCAGCAAGGCGATGAGCAGAACCGCGGGCACGAAGGAACCGACGACGCGATCGGCGACGGCCTGGATCGGGGCACGGCGCGCCTGGGCGTCCTCGACGGCCTGGATGATCTGCGCAAGCACCGTGTCCTTGCCTGTCTTGGTGACCTGGAATACAAAGCTTCCGTAAAGGTTGAGCGTGCCGCCGAATATCAACGCTCCATCGGTCTTCGGCGAAGGCCTCGATTCCCCGGTAAGCATGGATTCGTCCGCTTCCGACGACCCTGTAACCACGACGCCGTCCGCAGGAATCTTCTCTCCGGGAACAACTTCAATTATGTCTCCCGGACGCAGAGACGATACGGGTACCATCAGACGAGCTGCGCGGTGGAGCCGGTCAATTGATCGAACCTGGTCCGGAGATATCTCCAGCTTCCGGGCTTCCTTGGGGCTGAGTTGCATAAGCCTGCCGATGGTTTCGGACGCTTTTCCCTTGGCGCCTACTTCGATGTATCTGCCGAGCAGAATGAGGGTGACGATCATGGCCGCGGTATCGAAATAGACCTCGCCGCCGGCCGCCATCTGGTAGATGCTGTAGGCGTACGCGGAAACGGAACCCGCCGCGATCAGGACATCCATGTTGAACGTGAGATTCTTCAAACCCCGCAAGGATCCCCGGATGATCGGCCAGCCCGAATAGAACAGAACCGGTGTCGTGAGCGCACAAGAGATCAGATGGAAGAAAAGTTTGATCCTCTCATCGATTCCCTGGAAATACCCCGCATACAGGGCGATGGAGAACAGCATGAGCTGCATGGAGAAAAAGGATGCGGTGCCGAAGCGGATGAGCAGGTCACGGGCCTGCTTTTTCTGCTCGTCCTCCCAGGCATTGGGAAGGAACGGTTTAGGGACATAGCCGATGGACTTGATGCGCGCGAGAATGGAGCCGATGTCTATCTCTTCCGGGTTCCAGCGGATCTTCGCCCGATGCGTGGCATAATTCACATTGGCGTACGAGACCCCCTCCGTCCGGAGCAGTAACTTCTCATTCAGCCAGACGCAGGACGCGCACCGGATGCCGTCGACGATGACGTCCGTTTCGATCTCGCGGCCTACGGGCCTCAGACCGTCCAAGAAGGCAGATACGTCCACGGCCTTGTCTTCCGCTGGTCCCGGGGTCCACTCCCGTCTTTTTGCGTAGAACTCGTCAAGCCCCTCGCTGTGAATGATCCTGTAGATCCCGCTGCACCCGTGGCAGCAGAAGACCTTTCGCCTGCCGTCTATGTAATCGAACACGGCATTGCGTTCGGACACCGTGAGCATGCAGTGATCACAGGTTGGCATAGGGCTTTAGACCTCTGAATAGAAAATAGATCCCCATGATCATGACGATCGCTCCGCTTGTCCTGTAGATCGTGTTACGGAGGGCTGCCCGGAGAGAGGACATGACCGCCCCGAAGGCGAGGAGTGCAGGCACTGTACCGAGTCCGAACAGCAGGGCGGTCAGCATTCCAGAAACCAAGCCGCCGGTCCCGGCGGACGCAATGAAGACTGTGTATGACAGGCCGCAGGGGAGCAACCCGAGGAGGAGACCGAGCGGATAGTAGCGAAGCATTGAAGACGAGGCGAGGACCTGCTGCGCCGCACGGAGGACAGGGAGATTATGTTTCTCGATCCATGCCGTCGTGCCTCCTACGCCGGCGATGCTCAGTCCCATGAAGACCATCATGACGCCGGCAGCGACGGCAACGACGTTCTGGACGCCGGTAAGCCTGCCGGCGACATTGACGAATGATCCCGAAAGCCCCATGATAGCGCCGATGAGTCCGTAGGTGGTCATGCGGCCCAGATTATAGAGCAGGTGCGGGGCAAGCCGGATGAAGATCGGCCGAGGCTCCGCATCCCGCGCAAGTGCATATGACGCCACGAGGGGGCCGCACATGCCGATACAATGGCCAAAGCCTCCCAGAACGCCGGTCGTGAGCGCTAGTAGAAATCCCGTCTCCACGTCATTTTACCTCGAACACAAAATCAACCTTAGTCGTCTTACCCCCCTGTATTATCGTCAGTTCAGCCTGCCAAATCCTACTTCCACTGGGACACCTCGCGATGATCCCTTTCCATTCATATCGTCCGTTCTTTGCGAACTTCAGGCTCGGCTGGTTCTTTCCCATATACATGCCAGGCATGGAGAGATCGAGTACGACAGACGCGTCCGTTACGGGAGCTCCGCTTCGAGCGAGGATGGCGCTGAACGCGAGTTCGGACAGAGACAAAACGGGCTTGGGCTGAATATCAAATTCAACCGTCATTCCATCACTTGTTTCCTTGAGGCAGGAACCGTTTTGGACATTGCAGGTGGTACTGTTCTCTGCGGCAGAATCGGGCGGCGCACCAATCCCGCCAATCACTGCCAGAAGTACAGCCCAGGCAAGGGACATCAATAGATTGACGAACTGGTCATGAGGTCGCTTCATTTCCCGCCGTGTTCCGCAAAAATTTTTTCCTTAAAACTGGAGCGGTCATTATTGCGGCTGGCATCAATGGTCACGTCCCAGTTTCCGTAGAGCAGAAGATCGACGGACGCACGGTAGCGGCCGTCTGCCTCGTGGACGGCCTGATAGGTTTTATCGTATGTGCGCGTCGATGGTCTGCTGACCGTTACGCTGACGGTGGCATCCGTAAGCAGTGAACCGTTCTTATCGAGAATCTTTACGATCAATTCATTTTTGCCGGTTTTGAAAGGCGCTCCCTGCACGGAAACCGTCCATCCGAGGCTTGCCCGTTTCTGCCGCATTTCATCCCACGCCATTCCCGTTTCGTAGGGTTTATCTACCACGAGGCCCTCGAAACTCCGACTTCCGACGACGATCGCCGCGATTGTCGCGGCAAGCGCTATGACGCAGATCACTATGATTAGGGTGCGCATGTTCTGGCCCTTTAATTTTTGTTCGGCATCATGAAGTACACAATTTTCGTGATTTTCTTATTGACCTGTTTCGATCCGACGGTCAGAGTGATCATCAAGGGATGCTTTTCTTCGCCTGATGCGCCGTTCAGGGTCACCGAGACCGGCACTCTCGTGATGTCCGTACCTCTTTTGAGCAACACGACGTCAGGGGACACCAGGACCGACCCTGCCGAAGCGGCTGCACTCACATCGATTTCAAGATCGGACGTCCCCATGTTCCTGAGCGATAGGATGTATGAATTTGTGACGCTTCCGTTTGACCGCATCCCTGGCGCATCGGCATAGTTCAGACGAACGCTCACATCGAAGGGCATTCGCGACAAGGAAAGATAAACAAGAAGCACAAGTGAAATCGCGGTGATGACGCCGGTCATCAGAGGGTTCACGCGTACGCCGACGCCCCGTTGACCAGGAAGTCCGAAGCTGTACTGGACAAGCGATTTCCGGTCACGCCGGGCCATCCGCTCCGTGCAGGCGTCCACACACTCGGCACAGTGGATACAGGCCATTTGAGAGCCTCTCCTGACGTCGATTCCGACGGGGCAGGCCTGCACGCAGGCATTGCACTGCATGCACTCGTCAGCTCGACGGGAATCGAATGCGACTACGAGCGTCCTATCGTCGAACAGAACGCTCTGAAGTTTCGCATAGGGGCAGACCGTTGCGCAAAAACCTCTCCGTAGCGCGATCAGATCAAGAAACATGATCACTGAAAGCGCAAGCCAGGAGCCTAGTACTATCTTCGCGGGTGTGCCGCCGGTCCGGAGCAGAGATGGAATATCATAGGGCGATACAAAATATCCGATCAGGCTTGCGGCAATGACCGCGCTCACCGTGAGACCCGCAGAAGCGGCGACGGCTCTGGCGGCATGCCCCCGTTCCCAGGCCGCTGCCACGAAAGTTGTAGTATCGACCAGAACGGTCTGCGGACACAGCCAGCCGCACCACAGTCTCCCGAAGACGGTCGTTGTGAAAATGATCAGGAAGGTCAGGAAGATGACGGCGACCAGGATGATGAAAAAGTCGGCCAGCCATATATTGGTTCCGAAGAATAAAAGCCGGAGTGACGGGATATCGAACCGAAAGGCGCTCTCTCCGTGCATCCGCAGAAAGGGGACACCGATAAGAAACAAGAGAAGAACTGCTCCGGAAAATCGCCTGAGTCTGTGGAACTTCTTACTCATCGTCATCCAGCATTTTATACTTTATTTCTTCAACCTTTTTGTGCCGCTTCCTGGAATAATAATGCACGATAATGATCACGAAGAGCACTACCAGGACGAGCCCGAACACGATATATGCCCATGCTTGCTTTTCCATGAGATTGCCTCAACTTTCTCCAAATTGGTCCGGTCAAGCGTCAGCACCAGGAAGCTTTCTCGCAAGGCTCATAGGGGTTTTGAAAGGCTATCCTTGATGCCTTTTGGCCTCAGCGATGCTTACTTCCAATCTTTGCAATTCGCTCGGAACTGACTACCTGCTGTTTTTTCTTTTTCTGACGGAAAAGTAGAGCACAATGATGCCGATCACCGCAGTTGTGGTAAAACCGATTGTTGCAGCAACAGATATATCCATAAAACACCTCCCTGATTTTTTTGTTGCAAGGGGTGAAAGCGGAGCCGGGGCCGCGCCATAGCGACTGAAATCCTCCGGCTCCAGGGGGGTTACGGCTTCAATGATTCCGTGTACGCGCGCTCCTGTGACCATCCGCTAATGGCCGGCGTATGCGCGGCGACGTAGTAAATGCCCCAGAGGATCAGGCCCCAGAACAACAGCTGCCATCCGAGGGGAATGCGACGTCCCGTCTCTTTTGATTCGAATGCCTCGATATTATCGTTGTCCGATTGTTCCGCCATTTTAATATTCCTCCTCTCTGTCATTTCGCCTTGGTGACTGCCGTGCCGATTACCTGGAGGTACGCGATCAGCGCATCAAGCTCAGTCTTGTCCTTGAGCTGTGCGAGTTCATCGCGCGTGTACGGGAAATCATTTGCCTTCATGTGGGCTTCGATGTCCGATGGATCGAGCTTGTTTTGCTTCAACCAACCGTAGGCGGGCATGTTGGACTCCGCGTACATGGCCTGCGGATTATCGAAGTGTATCTCGTGCCACTGATCGGGATATTTCCCGCCGATGCGTGCCAGGTCGGGACCGGTGCGCTTTGAACCCCAGAGGAAAGGCCGGTCGTAGGCGAATTCCCCCGCTTTCGAGTATTCGCCATACCGCATGACCTCGGTCTTCAGAGGTCGCACCGTCTGGGTGTGGCAGTTATTGCAGCCTTCCCGCTGGTAGATGTCCTTGCCGGCGAGCTGGAGCGCTGTGTAGGGCTTGAGGTTCGCCAGTTTCGGATGCATTTCCGGCGTCAGCATCGGAATGAACATGGTCACAGCGGTCCCGATCAGGATGACGACTGCCGCGACGATAGCGAACAATATCGGTTTCTTATAGAGAGCATCTGCCATGTTATCACCCCCTATGCCTTCGCTTCGGCAAGCTCAAGCTTGCCTTTGCGCATGGTCATATAGATATTGTAGATAAAAAAGAGCATGCCGACCGTGAAGATCACGCCCCCGAGCGTTCTCATTTTCCAGAATGGATAGTTCTTCGCTACTACCTCTACGAACGTATACTTAAGGCTTCCATCGGGGTTCGTCGCTTTCCAGAGGGCACCCTGCATGATCCCCGTGATCCACATGGTGATCGAGAATATGAGCTGCCCGATCAGCACGAGCCAGAAATGGATGTTCGCGATCTTCTCGCTGTAGATCGACGTGTTGTAGATCTTCGGGATGATGTAGTACATCGATGCGGCAGCGGTCATGGTCACCCATCCCATGGTGCCCATGTGCACATGGCCGGGGACCCAGTCGGTGAAGTGGATCAACTGGCTGACGACACGCAGTCCCTGTGTCGGACCCTGGACCGTTTGCAGGCCATAGAAGGTGATACCGAGGATGAAGAACTTGGTAAGGTAGTTCGTCTGCATCTTCGACCAGTCATTACCGACCGTATAGTAACCGTTCACTACCGAGCCCCAGGACGGAGCGATCAGGAAGATGGTAAAGGCGATCCCGAGGGTTTGGATCCAGTCGGGCAGAGGCGTATAGACCAAGTGGTGCGCTCCTGTCCAGAGATAGGCAAACACGAGCGACCAGAAAGCTATGATGGAAAGGCGGTGGCTGTAAATCGGCAGGCCCGTGGACTTCGGCAGGAAATAATAGAACATTGCGAGAATCGGCGTCGTAAAAATGAATCCTACCGCATTGTGTCCGTACCACCACTCTACATTGGCGCTGTTGACGCCCGCAAAGAGATGGTAGGATTTATTCCAGCCCGCGGGGATCGAGAGATTGTTCACGATATACAGAACGGCGACGGCGACAGTCGTCGCGAGGATATACCACAGAGAAATGTACATTTGCTCTTCTTTTCGCTTGATGATCGTGCCGAAGACGTTGACGGCAAAGATGACCCAGAGGATGACGACGGCGATGTCAAGCGGCCATTCCAGCTCTGCGTATTCATTCGACTGGTTCATGCCTGCAAGGAGGCTGAGCGCCGCGAGCAGGATGGCGACGTTGAAGAACCAGAGGTGGAACCGTGCGAGTTTCGGGAAGAGGAGAGGTCGCTTCGTGAGCCGCATTATGATATAGTAGGAAATCCCGAATATCGCGCCGATCCCGAGCCCGAAGGCGAGCCCGTTCGTATGCACCACTCTGAGCCGTCCGAAGGTAAAATAGGGCGGGAAGTTCAGCGACGGCATCCACATCTGTACCGAGATCCAGAGCCCGATCACGATCCCGACAACTCCCCAGAAGATCGAGGAGACGATAAAACCTTTTACCGTCTGATTATCGTATTGATAATCGCTCATACTATTGCCTCCTTGTTCATGACATTCATAGTCCTATTTTTTCTTTAAATAATTTCTATCTGCCAATAGGTTAGCAATCGTTGCCCTCTTGAGGCGTCTTTCCACCTCCTTTCGGATTTCAACCCAGACAGGATGGACAGAGCAGGTCGAACTTAGTTTGCACAGCTTGCTATCGATGGCACAAACATTGATCCCGGCGGGCCCCTGAACGGCCTCCATGATGGACAGGAGTGTGATTTCGGACGGCTTTTGGGCCAGTTGAAAGCCGCCGTTAACGCCGCGCATGGACGTCAGGATGTGGCTTCGTACGAGCCGTTGGAGCAGTTTGGCGAGAAAGCTCTTGGGGATGTGCATGGCATGAGCGATTTCTGTAACGCTGGCCAAGCGGCTGCCGTCGCGCGCCAGGTAAAGAACCGTGCGCACTGCGTAATCCGTTTCTCTGGTCACCAGCATACTTTTACTTCAACGCCTCATACACCTTGCCGACCATTTTAGCGGAGGGTTTCAGTGTCTTGTCACCTTCCTTCTTCCACTGGGCTGGGCAAGCTTCAACGGGGTTTGCTGCGAGGTGAATGTTCGCGTTGACCTTCCGCAACATTTCTTCGATGTTCCTGCCGAGATTGTAATAATTAACTTCTGAGTTGCGCAGAACACCATCAGGGTTTATGATGAACGTCCCTCTCAGCGCAAGACCTGTCTCCTCATCATAGACGCCGAATGATCGCGACAGTTTGCCGGTAGTATCAGAGCCCATGGGATATTTGACTTTTTCGAGCATTTTCTCGTCACGTTGCCATGCGAGGTGGACGAATTTGGTATCGGTGCTTACAGTAATCACCTCGGCACCGGCTTTTTTGAATGCTTCATACTGCTCCGCCAGAGCAGCAAATTCCGTCGCTCAAACAAAAGTGAAATCGGCAGGGTAGAAGAAAAGAACCGTCCATTTTTTTGCCGCTTTCTGCGCGGCGAGGCTGATCTCGCTGAAATCGCCCTTCGAGGGATCATAGGTCTCAAGCTTGAAATCCGGCACCGTCTGGCCGACCCGAATACCACAGCATTCACTAGACATGATGTTGTCCTCCTTCGTTACTATATAGGATATTTAAGACCTTAATTTACCATATATCAGGTGATTGTCAAGCGGTTTTACCTTCTCCTGATGCAGGATGACGAGAGTTGCAAAAAAACGCATTTTGTCGACACGAACATGCAGCTAACATGCGAATTATGATGAAGAATTTCGATCAGAGAAATGCGTATGGAGTAATTGTAGCACGAATTTAGAAGTTTTTTGACATAACAAGGCAGTAAATGGTTTCCATGGAGTGGGATACCGTTTTACCCACAGAGTCCAAGAAAGGTTCGATAGGGTCTGATTGGAAATGGTTTTTGGAACTTGACGAGAATTCTGTCACGGTCTTAAGTGTTCTTCGGTTGAAATATCCCCGCGGTTTTTTTGTGAGGTGAAGCATATCCGTCGCCAAATTCAAAATGGAACAGACCTTTTCCTTCGCCGAGTTCTCTGTTGCACGCTTCGATGCACGCCCCGCAGTTCACGCACGAGATGTCCCGCTTGTTCTTTCTCGGGGTAACATTCATGAAGCACGCCTTGTCGCAGCCCTTGCAGTCAGTGCAGGCTGATATCCGGGCCGCGTCCATCCTGAGCCGGAGCGAGACGGGGCTGATCCAGCCTAACAGCATCTGCATAAGTCCGGCGGCGCAGACAAATCGGCACAGGACGTGTCGAACGAATATCGAAGTGATGAGCATGTAGATAGAAACGCCGATGATGCCTGCCTTGACGCCGAAGGTGAAGCTCCAGGTCGAGATCTGGTGCCAGATGGTCTTCGAGGCAACGAAATAACCGGTGAGTGCCACACCTCCGAGGACAGGGATGACCGTTGCGCATGCGAGCGCAATCAACCCGTATCCTATCTTGTTCGTGCAAGTCACCTCCGGGTCGTTCGGTCTCCTTCCGTACGGGCTTCTTCTGTTGAGGAGCTTGAGGGTCAGGAAATCGGACAGTTCGAACAGAGCACCTTCAGGACAGAGCCAACCGCAGAAGAACCTTCCCGTGAAATAGCCGAGAAGGGGAAAGATCGCCAGGATGAAGAGCCAGGGAAGGATCGCCTTTAAGAAAAATTGGACCAGGATGTGGAGCGAGCCGGCCATGCTATGGTCGGAAGAGAAGCCCTCTCGAAGGCCGAGACCCCAGACGTTTCCGAATAGGATCAGCTCATGGGTTGTCGTGTCATACCGGAATATGTTCAATACGGGCATGAGGAAGATAAACAGGATAAAGAGCACCTGGGTGATCCTTCGATATGTGGTTAAGGTGGCCGTCTTCATACTGGATTTATAGTACATGCAGAGAAAAATGAATATGATTCAGGTCATACGCTCTATATGCGTACGAATGGGAAATGCCGATGGATTCACCGTTACCTTGAGTGGTTCTAGTTAAAATTAATGGAAATCTGGCCACACAATGGGATAGCATAAGATCATGATAAGTTAATAGCATAATTTCAGATGTTTTCTCCAGATGTGTCGCCCCGAAGCGGATCAAGCTATGCCTTATTCGGCCAATTATTGCGAGGCCTCGTGATTGGTCACAGGTTTTTTATATGCTTGACGAGTCCGTATTTAAACCAAAACCAGAGCGCAAGAGCTGCGCTCCAGAAAAGGACGATGAGGTAAATCACCAAACTGACACGAAATCCTCCTAGTGTCTTGCTCCAATGATGAAGATAGGGGGGGATAAGAACAATATCGTAAACGAGGAAACCCAGAAGTTGTCCAGAGGCGTTGGCCGCGCTTGGCCGCAGCCAACCGTCAAAGAAGTAAATAGCCGAGGCCAGAAACAGGAAACCAAACATAACCGAACTGTCGGGTTTGAGCGGCCAAGGGAAAACAATAGGCCTTCTCGCAAGCAGCATTGCTGTCGCGGTGAAAAGCGCGACTGAAAAGACTAAGAAGGAGGTTCGCACGACAGGCGGCGAAGGGCGGACATCGCGGCGTTCATATTTGGCGCCCATAACGAAGAGGACCAGCGCACCGATGGCTAGGACTCCACAAACGATTGTCCAAGCCGTCAGCAGCGATTGGTGGCGTTGACCGTAAAGGTAGCCGGTAAAAACAGAAATGCCGGCATTCATGGCAGCAAATCCGAGCGATCCACCACGGACCGCGTTGAGTTCCATCGTAACGCAAACCCACGTCATGGTGGCTCCTTCTGCGAGAAGCATGGATGAAATGAATAGATAACTCAAGGGGCCATCCGGCCACGGCCAGAGTGCAAGGGCCCAAGCAGCCCTTTGCCAGAATCCATATCCGATGATCAACAGGCAGGAGGCCAATATGAATAGCGCAGTTCGCAGAAAAAGGTATAGGGAATTGTTCATAATGATTGGCACAGTGCAATATCAGGTATGACTATGTAATTAAGCCAATATGGGAATTATAGCAAAATGATGCCTCGCTTGCAAAATGAGATGAGGTTATCTGTCCGATATCGTTATCCTGGCCCGCCGTCAACATAGAAAGTTTCAATAAAGAATATCCGCCGCATCAAACATCCGTGTCCATCATGCCCCTTTGAAGATTGAAGCGATATGTTGTCCTTCTGGAATGCGGATTGTTACCATGATGAGCGACATTAGTCCAAAAGCGTCTCCGCCATCAACGCTTCACGCAAAAAAAAGGACGGCATATCGCCGTCCTCTTAATTTTATCACAATTACCGGGCAGATATCAACCGCGGTCCGTTGCCGTCTGAAGCGCAGGGGCCGCTTCCCCGCCGAGCTTGAAGTAGTCGACGACGAAGATGGCGACGCCCACAAGGAACCCGGCGCCGAAGACCGCACGGAAGACCCAGAACCAGAGATTGTAATTCGCCTTCACGGCCTCATAGTCGAGCCCCATGAGCCGCTCCATGTAGACCTGCACCATTCCTGCCCCGGTGAGCACGAACACCATGAATATCATTGAGATCGTCATCCACCAGAAAGACGCAAAGGCTCTTCCCGGATCGTACTCTTTCACTCCCCGGATCGCCGGAAGGGTCACATAGATCATGGACATCACCAGAAGCACATAGGCCCCGTAGAACGCGAGGTGGCCGTGTGCCGCGGTGATCTGCGTGCCGTGCGTCCACTTATTCACCTGTGGGAGGGTGTGGATCACACCCCAGAGGCCCGCGCCCACGAAATTGAAGATCGCGTGCGCCACGGTATAGTACAGTCCGGCACGGTTCGTGACCTGCCGCGCCTCCCTAGTCGTCCTGAACGCATCCCAGACCATTAGGAGCAAGGGAAGGGGTTCCAGGGAACTGAAGATTCCGCCGACCCAGAGCCAGTATCCCGGCGTTCCGATCCAGTAATAGTGATGGCCGGTGCCTAAAAGACCCGTGAACATTACGAGGCCCACCTCAATGTACATCCATTTTTCAAGCACTTCACGCTTCGCGCCGATCACCTTCATCAGCATGAATGCGAGCAAGGCGCCCGCGATGACCTCCCATGCGCCCTCTACCCAGAGATGGACCACCCACCACCACCAGAACTGGTCCTTGACCATGCTCTTGGTATAGACCATGCCCGGCAGATACATGAGTGCCAAAAACACGAGGCCGCCCAGGAGCGTGCCCTGAATTCCGGTCCATTTCTTGGTTTTGAACATGGTCATGAAGTTGTTGAACAGGAACAGAAGCACCGAGACCACGATGAGAATGTCCGCCCAGCGCGGGGCCTCGATATACTCGCGGCCTTCGTTCAGTATCAGAGTGCCGAACACCGTCTTATTCGCCTGGGGGTCGAAACCCATCCATATATAGCCGATCACCACCAAGGTCACGGTAACGACCGTTGCCCAGAACTGAAACAAGGCAAGAGGATAGCTCCAGAGTTCCGTTTCCGATTCCTCGGGAACCACATAGTAGGTCGCCCCCATGAGACCGGCGAGGAGCCAGATCACGAGCGCATTCACATGGAGCGTCTTGATGATGTGAAACTTCAGGAAGAAGAAGTTCGGCCATATGAACTCGAGGGCGCCGATAAGGCCGACGAGCACCTGCACGAGGAACAGCAGGATCGCGAAGGTGTAAAAGTACTGCGCGATCCTTTGACTTTTATATTTCATTGTCATTTTGTCGCCTCCTTGAGTGTAAGCATGTATGCTGTGAGTTGGTCGATCTCCTCATTAGAGGCAGTGACCGGCGGCATCGCGGAATTCTTCACATATTTCTGCGGGTCCTTGAAATGGCCGATTAACCAGTCACGATCGCGCCTGCTCCCTACCTTCGTCAGGTCCGGTCCAGAGGTCCCGCCGATGCCGCTGATGGAATGGCAGTTGGAGCAGCCCTGCGCCTGGTACACCAGTTGTCCGGCAGTCAGCTCTTTTCCCCCGACGCCAGCGGCCGTTGCAAGTATCGGTTTGGGAGGCCAACCGTTCGTGTCGACCTTGGACATCCAGTCGAGAAAAGCCAGAAGGTTGTCAGCTTCGGTGGAGCTGATCCCAAGAGTGGGCATCACCGCGTCTCCCTTTACTCCTTTGGGGTCCATGATGAACTGCTTAAGGTAGCTTTTCGGCTTACGAGCAGCTACCTTGGTCAGGTCGGGAGCGAAATAGGTCCCGTTCCCGAGAATGGTATGGCATCCGATGCAATCGTACTTGTGCCATACCATTTTGCCGTCGTCAACTGCTTGCGTGATTTCCGGTGCCCGTTTGTCGAGTTTCCCCAGTGTGTCGACTGTGAGGGCAAGGAAGACCACGAAGAAGAAGAGACTGCCAATGATAAAGAGATTCCTCGCTGCTTTATTTCCCATACGCACCTCCTTGGTTTGGATTTTTGCCAGTAACGGGAAAAGCATAATCCAAAACGCAATTTTCTGGTATGATGCATGTCATACGAGTTGTAAAAGAAATTATATCGAAGTGAAGAAATCCGGTTTACAGTTCAATAATGCGAAAGTAGCATGCAGTTGCATAATTATGCACCACCATCGAGGGTTGACTTTATTGGTTTGTCACGAGACATTTCATGCATCCGTGGAATGCGGGAGGAGAAAATACATGAAAGGGGCGTCGATCATAGCGGCGCTGCCCTTTGAGAGCACGCCCTCACTTGGAAGTGAGGGCGTTTTTATTGTTCCGTTGATGTGTATCTTGATTCAGACCGCTTATAATATATTCTTCTGTTTCAATCCACCGGTGTCACAACCGCCATGACGACGAGTTTCTGGCCCTTATTCGCCTCAAAACCATGCGGCACCGACGGATCGCACAGGATGCAGGTTTTCTCGTCCGCCTCGATTTTCTCTTCACCAACGGTGAAAGTCCCCGTTCCTTCGACGCAGTACATCATGAGTCGCAACGGCGCCTTGTGGGGCTCAAGCTTCTGGCCAGGGCTCAAGCACATGAGCGCGACGCGCATCTCGGGCTTGTCGGACAGCATTTCTCGTGATATCTTGTCAGGGTTGAACTTCATCAACTTCTTGAGATCGAGCACCTCCATGATATTTTCCCTCCTTGTTCATCTTGTTATGGATCTTCTTTGACACACTGTATCATTAACGTAGGGAAGAGCCTATGATGCACATCATAGGGAGAGAGATCGGCGGGATCTTTACCACCATCTCCAGAGTGCGATGATGAACGTGATGACGAACACGAGAACGAGGTTCATATATGCAAAGAAGTAGAAGAGCCGTTCATGGAATGGTCGACGTGGTTTTGCCTCAGATGCCAGGAGCTTGCCCACCTGCGGCATGGTAAGGATCCTGTCTTCACCATGAGGCGCGTTCTTGAGGAAATCAGTCAGATCGTTTCCCGCCGCATGCTTCATAACGTGCGATCCGTTCTTCCAAAACCTGCTTCTCGTCACATCGTAGATGATACCCTTATAGGCAATGTATGAGGGCCTGCCGTCCTTACCATCGAACGGGGCAAGGCCGTCAAGGGTACAGTCGCCGGGCTCAAGAGAAGCGGCAAGGCCCTTCTGTTTCTTTAATTTTGGGCCGATATAGATGGTCACAACTAACGCGCTGGCGAGCATGATAAGGAACAGAAATATTTTTATGCTCAACAGGATGCCAAAGCGGGTGGTGACGAAGACGTTCCAAGCGGGGATCCGGGATACTGTCAGCAGCGCGCCCGATATGAGGATCATGATCATGGAAAGCCAGCCGAGCCTGAGTTCGCCCTTTGGAAGGCCTTTAGAAGCGTAAGCGGGCTTCAGGAGGACATGGACATACATGATCGTTCCGAACCAGACGATCGCCGTCACGAGGTGCAGGTATCCGATTATCAGGCGCACGTACCGCTGCGCAGGGGTCAGGGGCCGATAGAGTCCTTTGACCTTCATATCATCAAGAAACATTTTCCCGGCCTGGGTGAGCGGACCGCCACCGATGGCGTCTATATGGCAGTGCTTGCACTCAAATCCCGTCTGCCGGGCGTAGTCCGGCGTAGCAAACGAGAGCGAGGGAAAAGATAAAACGGAGAGGAGCAAAACGATAGCGGGATGGATTCGCATGAGCGTCCGTCCGATCATTGTTGAATTCTGCACATTTCGACACAAGAATGCTGTAAACCGCTTCCTAACGGAAACGTCTTTCATGGACGGACACTGATCTTTATGTGGCACAGCAGGCACATATTGCCGGAGCGAACAGCTTCGTCCGGGAACAGGAACTTCCCATTCGAGGAATGAATAACGCTGTGACAACTTGTGCAGGAGAGCTCTTTTCCGGGATGCGAGGGGTCGGGTACGCCTTTCGTCGGGTGACGATCGCCGAGACCGTATCCTGCAAGGATGTGTTTTCCCGAAGACTTGCCGGCATGGCAGGTCTCGCAGAGTACGTCAATAGGCTTTTCAAGCCGGAAAGCTAAGTCCGAGGAGTGGGGGTCGTGGCAGAACAAGCATTGTCCTGCGGCAACCGGAGGGTGAACGTTCTTCTTCGTGAAAATTCCCTTGTCGTGGCAGCCATAACACAGGTCCGGGAGATCTGAGATCAGGAGCTTTGCGTATTTGCTTGCATGAGGGTTGTGGCAGCTGGTGCAACCCATGCCTATAGCGGGGTGCACGAATTTTTTGTTAAACAGAGATTTGTCATGGCATCCGTAGCACAGGTCGGGCTGTTCGGCGGAAAGCCCTTTCGGGATCTTAGATGTCATCTTATGCGGGATGTCTGTTGCATCTACGGCGGTGTGGCAGGCGGTGCAACCCATGGAAACGGCCGCGTGAACGCTTTTCCCTTTGGTAAGCTCCTCGTGGCACTGGAGGCAGTCGATCTCCGCCGATGAGGCCTGGGAGTACATGCAGAACAGGGAAAGAAGCGTAATCGATAAAACTGGTTTTATCCTCACGGAGATTTTTTCTCCTTTTAGCCAGGGGACGAAGATAGGAATAAGTTTCTGAGCATGCATAAATACCATAGCATTCTTCGAACGCAAAATCAAGACTGTTTAACATTTGGAATACCATGAGATCATACCAGGAACATCAGGAAAATTCACTTGACAGGAGCACTGATCAAGATTATGATTTTATCGATTATTATCTATTGTAGTTCAGGAGCAACGGGGGAATATATATTTGAAGAATAAAAATATACTATTTCGCCGCATACTTCTCTCAGTCCTCTTACTTCTCTTTTCGTTGTTCGTTCTTTCCCCCTTTCATCTGTTTGCGTATACGACGTCCGTAGACGTGTCCGGATCTGAACAATCATCGGATAATCTTTTCAATATTAGCGGGTATCTTGCCGGCAGATACGAGTACCGAACGGCCGCTTATTCCGATACGACGTGGAGGGATCAGGACGCTTACGGGGAACTGCGGCTTGATGCCACCATGCCGAAGGAGAACCGTTACGAATTTCATTTCTTCGGGACCGCGAGAAATGATTTTAGCGGTCTCAATAACCAGACGTTTTTTAATCCCCTGAAAGACATCGGTGATACCTACCAGGCTTCATACCACGCATACCTTTACGAGGCGCATCTCGATATCAATAATCCCTTTCCGTATTTCACGCAGATACGGATGGGGAGGCAGACGGGTACGAGGGACGAGCAGGTCTTTTTTGACGGTATCGCAGCCGACATCAAGCCATCTTCCCCGCTCAATGTGACGCTTTACGGCGGTGTCGCCGTCCATCTCTATGAGATTGGCTATCACTGGGGCGATGACACCTTGGCTGGTGCCGGCCTCGATTATGCTCTCGGCACGAGCACCAGGTTCAGCTTGGATTATCTGTTCGTCGAGGATGAACAATCACCCCCTACATCGTCTACCCCGGTCGATTTGCACGACCGGATGATCTCCCTCAAGCTCTGGCAGAGCTTCGGAACGTTCTTGAAGGCCTCAGTCAAGTACCGTTATCTCAACGACGATCCGCGGGACCTGAGTGTGAAGGCCATAAGCTCCTTTCCCGAAGCGGACACCGAAATGTACGTTAACTACTTCCGTCAATTCTCCACCCAGAACGAACTCTCGAACGAGCTCTCACTGTACTATGCGGTCCTCGGACAGTCGGCTCCCTACCAGAGCATTGATGTGAAACTCCGAAAGCTCTTCGGTCTGCATTATGCGGTGGACGTCGGCTACTTCAAACGGGGCCTTCTGGAAGAGAACGAGGAGAGCGCGTTCGACAAGGATTACAGCCGGGCCTTTCTGGTGTTCGAACTCATCGATTTGCCGAAAGACTTTGCGTTCACCCTTACCGGCGAACGGTGGGAAACCACGGGAACGCACTACTACTCTGCGGGGCTTGATATCGGATATACCTTCAAAAACAAAAAGAGCGCCAGTATAAACGCCGGGACCTACTACAGCCTCTACAAGTACGATTATTACGTTGAAGAAGGACTCAGAGAAAACGTGCGTACGTATTATATAAACGGAAGATATCCGCTCAGCAAGAGAATTTCGATAAACGGCGGCTATGAGTATGAGTCCGGCATCGAGAACTATCAGACGCTTAAACTGGGGATGCGCTATGATTTTTAATGTCCGTGTCATGACAATGTTCGTCATCTGCATTGTGCTCACCGCGGCGTGCCTGATGGGCAGCAGCGCGAACGTGCAAGCGGAAGACGGCGGCTACGCACCAGCGGTGCAGTCTGGCGTGTCGGGAACTGGCGGGGGCAAAATTCCGTTCCCCAGGCCGGATTCGCACAAGGGGAACTGGATCGAGTTTCATGGCGCATCGGCCAATATGAACTTCAATGAGGCGGGCCAGAGCGGGAAATCCTGTCTCACCTGTCACAAGTGGAATGATTGCATTACCTGTCATAACACGAGGAAGCCTCGCGACCATACGAACACCTGGCGCACGTTGAGCCACGGGTTCATGGCGGAAGGCAACCGCGAGCGCTGCATGACATGTCATAAGCAGGACTTTTGCGTTAGATGCCACAACGAGACCAAGCCGCGGACCCATGTCGGGAACTGGCTCAAACGGCATTGCACATGGTGTCATTACAGCGGCAGTTTCGCACCGGCTGACAACTGCGTCGTATGCCACAAAGTCGCGCGGCATACGTCAGCACCGCATCCGGTAAGTCCGGCCTTGAACTGCGGGTTGTGCCATAAACAATAATGGGGCAGCGGTTTTGATGAAAACGTTTTTTTTGCATATAATCGGTTTGATTTCGATAGCCCTCCTCGCTTACGGATGCAGTTACAGTCCGGGGCCTGATGCCATATCAACAAAGCAGGTGACTCCAGGGCCTCCGATAACAGACTGTACCGCAGTCTGTCATAATTCGACGAGCACGGCATCACCAGATCCTTTGGTGACGAATGGAACAGGCACATTTGGAAAGCATGTCGCTCATGTCCAAGTTATAGGCCTTGCCTGCCAGAAATGTCACTTTGGATATTATACTAAGCCAACCCACATGAACGGGGTTCTTGATACAGGCAATCCCGCCGTTCTAATTGTTTATTTCGATTCGACGAACCCGAACGGCAGATGGATAAACGAAACCGGGCCTCACACCGGGTCGTGCACAGACCTCAACTGCCATGGAACGGACACGCTCGACTGGTACGGGACCGAGACTGTGAATTTCCAGTTTTGCAGCGGATGCCACTCGTACGTCCTGGGCCCGCGGCGCATTATCACAGGTCCAGAGGGGGATTTTGGAAGCAATGCTTCGATCGTGTCCCATCATGTCACAACCAGCGGCGATCCGGCCGGCACGCAGTGCGAGGTCTGTCACGATCAGTCACACCATACAGCGGGCACCGTGTGGCTGCGGAATGCCGACAATGCAGGTACGAGCATCGCCTATGATCCTTCCAATGTCGCCGGACTTGAGCCTTTCTGCCTCAGCTGCCATGACGAGAACGGGGCTACAGCTACGTTCGTTTCCGGAGGGACACCCACAAGCCCGTTCGATGACGGGTCGGCACTGGGCACACCCCCGTATTCCTATGCCACCAGGATTGCGAGCAGCTGGGCAAAATCCCATGGCCATGGCCCAAACGGCAACCATGTATCGGGATTGAAGCTGACCTGTCTCGGGACTGGTGCTGCCGGAACCGGTTGTCATGGCAACAGCGGAGCCATCAACGCCCATGGTTCGACCAGTCAAATACTGGCCACGCAGAACTTCGTTTATTCCCAGAATACGGCCACGTACTATGAATCTGACTTCACGCTCTGCTTTAATTGCCATGCCGGCTATCCAGGCTTCACGAAGGAAGACACCCTTGGCGTCAAGTTCGGAGGAATCCTGGATTCAGGTTACGGCTTCTTGTGGGGGCCGAATGGATATAACCCGCCTTATTATACATCCGGGGTGGTCACGCATTTTGCAGACCACAATGTTCCGGATCCCGGCCTACCTTACAGCGGGAGTCCTTTGAACGATTATGGTGTATGGGTGCAAGATTCCAATCTTCATTGGTTCCATCTCGGCGCGCCTACTTCGTTCCGGGGGACGGCTGTGGGGTCGGGGATCACGTGCGTCAACTGCCATGATGTCCACGGTTCGAATACTCCGTACGGCGCGGTCTATGATGAGCTTGCCTACAGCAACACCCTGACGCTCGGTAATGATCTCATCGGAGAGATGGTAATCACTGCATATACGACCACCGTGCTGAACGATTATCCGACCTATTGTTCGTTCAACTGTCATTACGTGCAGGGACCGACGAAGGCATGGTTTAGCCCTATCACTGAATGACCCGCAGACGCACGTTCCTTTCTACATGAAATCAGCATTACCGATATAGGAGAAATTGCCTATTTACGGAATACGAGAGAGACCCACTTGTCATCAGGGAAATTCTCGATGAACATCAGGCCTGTCAGCTCGTATGCCTTGACGACTTCATCCGCCTGTTCGGCAAGGATGCCGGAAAGAATGGTTACGCCGGAGGGGTTCAAACGGGAAGAGATTTCGGGAGCCAGAAAGGTCAACACGCTGGAGATGATGTTCGCAGCAATGCAGTCGAACGATCCTTCTACATCTGTTATGCTTCCTGTCTTGATCAGCACATTTTCGATGCGGTTCAGTGAGACATTCTTAACTGCCGCCTCCACGGCAAGGGGATCGATGTCGAGTGCGACTACCTGTCTGTAGCCGAGCCTCGAGGCTGCGATAGCGAGGAGACCCGTGCCGGTGCCCAGGTCGAGAAACCGGTCTTTTGAGCTTTTTATCGCATATTTTCCCATGAGCACAAGGCACGAACGCGTGGTCTCATGGTGTCCGGTGCCGAAAGCCATGCCGGGGTCGATAATCAAATTTATGCGGCCGCTTTTTTCCCCCTCCCAGGGAGGGAGGATGGTGAACAGTTTCCCGACATCGAGAGAAGTGAAGCCCTTTTTCCAGGATTCGTTCCAGTCCTGATCTGGGATGATGCTGTGGTCAAAGGTCAGTTCGAGATTTCGGTGCGTTTTTTTCAAAAGCTCCTTCAAAATGGTGAGATCCCTTGATGTGGTATTGCTATCAATGGTTTCCGGAAAATAGGCAATGACCTCGTTGTCATGCTCGATAACCCCGAGACAGCTTTTTGATGTAAGCATTTGTACAAGCGCGTCTCTGAATAAGTTTGGTATCCGGATGGTGAACTCATGATATGCCATCTCTGAGGCTCCTATGTCCGCTGTATTTTAACATGTCGAGGACCCACATCGACAGAATTTATAGGGCAAATTGTTTTTTACCTTGACAATTCGATGAATTACATGGTATTTTACAAATTCGCAAGCACAACTGGAAGTTGAATCGCGCGAAGGAGGTTTTCGGAATGTACGCAGTCATTATGACCGGGGGAAAACAGTACAAGGTAGCGCCCGGAGAGGTGGTAAGGGTGGAAACCCTTGATGCCAAGAAGGGCGATACCGTTGAGATAAAAGATGTTTATATGATCGCAGACGGAGACAAGATATCCGTCGGCAAGCCCACACTTGAATCCGCGACTGTTACGGCGGAAGTGGTGGAAGAGGGCAGGGGCGAGAAGCTCCTCATATTCAAGCACCGGAGGCGCAAGGGATTTCGCAAGACCACTGGTCACCGCCAAAATTACACGGCGATCAAGGTGAAAGAGATCAAAGCGTAGGGCGAGCGCCCGGGATTTGCTCTCGGTCGTTGAAATTTATGAAGTTTTCTGCATGTCAGAGCTTGAAATTTGGATATTGTTTTTTCGGAGGATCAGATCATGGCTCATAAAAAAGGCGTTGGCAGTTCAAGAAATGGAAGGGACAGCAACCCACAGTACCTCGGCGTAAAGCGTTTTGACGGCCAGCTTGTGAACGCCGGTACGATCATCGTAAGGCAGCGCGGGACCAAGTTCCATCCCGGTAATAACGTGGGTAAGGGCAGTGATGACACGCTTTTTGCCAAGGTCAGGGGTTTTGTGAAGTTCGAGCGCTTTGACAAGACCCGCAAGCAGGTGAGCGTCTACGAAGCGGTGTAACAGGACTTTCATTGTCCGGGGGTATTAAAGAGGCGGCATTTCAATCATGCCGCCTTTTTCTTTTTCAAGCCTTGATGGCATTTTTCTCCTTTGTTTTCAAGGCTTGCATTTTTAGAATGGTCTCTGTATATTTTCATTATATTTTCATTGAGTACGAAAGCATCTGATATTGTGTCATTGCGTGCAGTGCGGCGGTCTAAGTAATCACGGATGTACCGCGAGGGTTGCCGCGCTCCTTTTGGGAGGATGCAATGATGATGCAGCTTCTGATGTGTTTGCGTTAGTTTTACAGGGTAAAGATGTCCAACTTTATTGACAGAGTCAAGATTGATGTTAAGGCGGGCCACGGCGGGCGCGGTTGTGTCAGCTTCAGGCGTGAGGCCTATGTACCGCGCGGGGGACCGGATGGCGGCGATGGCGGCAAGGGTGGTGACATCATCATCAGGGCAGACAGCCAGCTCGGTACGCTTATCGATCTCAAGTACCAGCAGAATTATTTCGCCAAGAACGGTGAGCAGGGCCGCGGAAAGCAGCAGTCCGGCGCTGACGCCGACGGTATTGTGATCCGGGTGCCCGTTGGCACGCTCGTCTGCGACGCCGAGACCCACGGGCTGATCATTGATCTGGATGCCGACGGACTGGAGTTCATTGCCGCGAAAGGAGGGAGAGGCGGAAAGGGGAACGCCTTTTTCAAGACGGCGACTCACCAGGCGCCGAGGTTTGCCCAGCCTGGCGAACCCGGTGAAGAGCAGTTACTTTTTCTTGAGCTCAAGCTTCTTGCCAATGTCGGGCTTGTGGGATTCCCGAATGCGGGCAAATCAACGCTCATCTCGCGCATTTCAGCCGCCAAGCCGAAAATCGCGGATTATCCCTTCACCACGCTCACCCCGGTGCTCGGTGTGGTGAAGCCGGAAGGCAGGAAGAGCTTCGTCGTTGCGGATATTCCGGGTCTCATCGAGAATGCGCATAAGGGTGCGGGCCTCGGGTTCGAATTTCTGCGCCATGTCGAGCGGACCTCAATCCTCCTTCATCTGGTGGACGTGTCCGGCATGGTGCCCGGTGACCCTGTTGAGAATTTCAAAAAGATCAATACCGAGCTCGAACTCTACAGCAAGGATCTCATGAAGAAGTACATGGCCGTGGCAGCAACCAAGATAGACGCTGCGGACCATGAAAAGCTTGAGGCACTGGAGCTGCACTGTCATGAGGCCGGGTATCGGTTCTTCCCTGTTTCGGCGGTGACCGGCGAGGGTCTGGAAACGCTGGTCAGCTTCCTTGCGAACAAGGTGGAAGAGCACGGTAAGATCGCGGTAAAGACATGATCCCGGTCTGAAAATTCTGTTATGGTCCATGATAGTCAAATTAGAACAAACGATGACTGTCACATTGGAGCATCGGACATTTGTCACGGAGAGCATCCGGAGTTGCTTGTTTGTAAAATGAGCTGTAAGTAAGTCCTCTGTGGCAAAGAACACTTCTCACGGATGCATCACAATCCAGGATGAATCTCGAGGCGAAAAAAATACTCGTGATGCGCTACCGGTTCATCGGTGATACGGTCCTGACCGTGCCGTTCCTGCGGAACCTGCGTCGAGCCGAGCCGCAGGCCTTCATCGCGTGGATGGTGGCGCCCGGTTCTTCCGACGTTGTCAAAGGAATACCCTATGTGGACGAAATGATCTACTGGGACCCGGTGACCATACATGCCGATAGCAGGGGAACGCACCGGACGTTTTCTGCCAAACTTTCTTTTATCCGCGATCTGCGGTCCAGGGGTTTCCAGAAGGTTTACGTGCTCAAGCGATCCCTCACGAGCGCTGTCATGGCCTATCTAAGTGGGGCTCGAGAGCGCATAGGGTTCGACACGGAAGGGAGGGGCTTTCTCCTTACAACGCGGGTCCCTTATCGACATGATCGGCATGAGGTCCAGAACTTTCTTGATGTATTGCGTGCCGACGGGATACCAGTAGCTGATGATTATTTAGAGATATGGGCCGAGCCGAAGGAAGAAGAGGCCGTCCGGCAGCTGCTGCTGAAAGAGGGGATAGGTCCAGGAGAAAAATTGGTTGCACTGCATCCCTTTTCTGCGGTCGTGGAGCGCGGCTGGCCCTTGGAAAACTTTGCCTCACTTGCCCAGCGGTTAAGCAGTGAAACCGGTTGCCGTTCGATCATTGTGGGAAGCACAGGCGATAGCAGAACATTCAATCAAGTGAGGCATCAGTTCGGGGAAGGTACCGTAGACCTTGTCGGCAAGTGTACGCTTCGCGAAACGATCGCCTTATTGAAAAAGTGCGCCCTCTTTGTGGGAAACGACAGCGGAATCATGCATCTTGCAGCAGCGGCGCAGACTCCCCTTGTAGCCCTCTTTGGGCCGCAGTCACCGGTCAAATTCGGTCCCTGGAGCAAACGCTCAAAGGTCATTTACAAAGGATTAAAGTGTTCCCCGTGCAGGCAAAAGTTTTTTTCTGAATGCGAGCCCTCGGCACGCTTGAGACCGGCATGCATGGAGCAAATTACGGTAGAGGAAGTTCTTCGGGAAGGAATCAAGATTTCCGGGTTGTCGGCAGAAGGATGATAAGTAGCTCGCTTCCACTGCTTGAGATCTTTCATGGTTAATATGGCCCCTAAACTGTCAGTCGCCATCATCACCTATAACGAAGAGTCTAACATCCGCCGGACGCTCGAGTGCGTCAAATGGGCCGATGAGATCGTGATCGTTGATTCGGGAAGCACGGACAAGACCGTCCAGATCTGTCGCGAATACACGGACAAGGTCTTCCATCAGGACTGGCTCGGTTTCGCAAGTCAGAAAAATCTTGCCATTGACAAGACCAGCGGCGACTGGATATTGAGCCTTGATGCTGATGAGCCGATAGAAGCCCCGCTCGCTGATGAGATCCGTACCATCATATCGTCCAAAGAGTCCCATGCCGGGTATAGGATCCCGCGTAAGACGTTTTTCCTCGGAAAACAGATCAGGCACGGAGGATGGTACCCGGATTACAATCTTCGATTATTTCGTAGGAACAGGGGACGCTTCCAGGAGCGGGCCGTTCATGAAGCGATCAAAGTACAGGGGACTGTCGGCCGAACGCGATTCGCCATCGAGCATATGGCGTATCCCGATCTTTCATCCTACATGTCTTCCATCAATAAATACTCTTCCCTCGCCGTCAGTGTAATGGCTGAAAAGGGCATCGGCAGCATAAAAGCGGGCCCCGTGAATATCATGCTGCGGCCCGTGCTGACGTTCCTGTTAAAATACATCTTCCGCCTCGGCTTTCTTGATGGGAAACACGGGCTTGTGTTGAATCTGTTCCATTCGTACTATGTCTTCGCCAAGTACGCAAAGGCATGGGAGTACACTAAAAGCATGGGAAAAGGCTGAACGAAAGTTAGTAATCTTGCAATGACCAGGATAAAGAAGGATCGAGGACAAGAAAGCTCATTGCAATGATGGTTTTGAGAAACCCCAATAAACGACCATGAGGGTCAGCAGGCATGAGACATCAAGACGCCGAGCAGTGATGAAAATCCTGTTTGTCAACAATTTTCGGGGAAGAGGAGGCGGGGAGGAATTCCTTCGCGACCTTCTGCCGGGGCTCGCGGGCAAGGGTGTGAAGGTCGGGCTCGTGTGTCGGCCGAAGACGCCTCTTGCTGAAATGTTCGTGGAGGCCGGCATCGAGGTCTATCCCATCAACCGCTCAGGAGCCGGCGCCCTCACTTCGGCCTTCAAGATCGCGAAGATCATAAAGCGTGGCGGTTACGAGATCGTAAGCATTCAACGCGGCCATGATGTCATCCAGTCGTGGACGGCTTCGATGCTGTCCCTTCGAAAACCCATTCTCACCTACACGGTACAGGTCCCTGAATTTCTGAGATCCCGATTCCTTCTCAGCCGAATGGACAGGATCACCACCATATCACGATACATCGCCGGGAAAATAGCGAAATTCGCTCCTTCCGTAGCGAAAAGAACGAGCATCCTGTATTACGGGATTGATCTCGGGAAATTCAAGCCGGGAACAACGCCATCGGGGCAGTTCAGGAACCGTTTTGGCCTCTCCCCAGGCACGAAAGTTATTGCCACGGTGGGAGACCTCTGGAAGAACCAAATAGAGTTCCTGGATGCGCTTGCGGAGATCCGGAAAACGTTTCCCGATGTTAAATATGTCCTGGTCGCTTCTGCAATCGGCATAGGCCAGATCGGAGAATTCAAGGACCGGGCCTCCAGACTCGGTCTTACCGATGCCGTGATCTGGACAGGGAGATTGTCGAAAGAAGAAATGCTCTCGCTCTATGGAGATATCGATGTTGCGGTTAGCACTCACCGCAACGAAGGGTTCGGCATATGGGTGCTTGAATCTCTCGCTATGGGTGCGCCGGTAATCGCGGTCAACGATGGTGGCATCAGGGACGCCCTTGAGGGCTGCGGGACGGGCATGCTGGTTGACGGTGGAGCTCGTGAGATGGCATCCGCGGTCATACGGGTATTGGCGGATAAAGCTCTGAGGCAAGCAATGTCTGATGCGGGACGGCAGTGGGTGGCCGCGAAATTCAGCCGCGAACGGATGGTGGATGACTATTATGATTTCTTTGAGTCACTGAAGAAAGCGCGCTAAAGGAGCGGGCAGCCGCGAGGCTGCTATCCTGTGAGGATGAAAAGATGAAATACACGAAGAATATCATTGCGGACTCTGGTACTTGTTGATTGACAGATGGTCCCAAGGTTGTTAATATCCAACCGTATCTGAACGAGCGCGGATCCGTGGTTAAATAGTGAACATCCTTCTTATAATATCGAAAAACGACCGTTATGGTGCACAAAGGATTTTCCTTGATCAGGTCCACATCTTGGATAAAATGGCCAACCGCGTCATCGTTGTGGGCCGTGGCACCACTGGCTTCGTGCCTGATGCAGTAAGGGCCATGGGGGTTGAGTATCACGGGCTCCCGTTGGACGGCATCAAGGATCTGTTTCGCCTGAGACAGCTCGTGCGCAGCCATGCGATAGACATCATCCACACAACGCTGGACAGGGCGGACTATTTCGGTGTATTGCTTTCCTTTTTGACGCAAAGGCCGGTGGTGACCACAATGATGGTTCCGCGATATCATCCTGGGTTGAGGTTCGCCGACAAGGTCGTTGTTCTATCCAATAAATTGAAAAAGGTCGTGCTGTCAAAAGGAATTAAACAGGAAAAGGTCAGCGTAATCAGACCGGGAATCGATGTTGATCGGTTTTTTCATCCCGATCAGGAAAAACGGGAAGCCTGGAGAGCGAAACTCAATACGGACCGTTACAGCACCGTTTTCTGCCATGTTGCCAGCATTATTCCGAGAAAAGGCCACCTCATTTCCTTGGAACTGATGTCGGCCCTTAAAAAATTGGGGGAGAATCCGCTCCTTCTCGTCATCGGAGATCCTCTGTCAGGGGATTACTATATGTCGCTCGTTGATGCCATCTCCAGTCTTGACCTGAAGGATAACGTCCAGTTTACCGGTTGGACGGCGGATACATCTGAGATCTTATCTCTCAGTCACATCACGCTGCTTCCCTCGGAGAACGAGGCGCTGGGAATCGTATTGATGGAGGGTATGGCCGCAGGCACTCCTATCGTTGCGCGTGAAGGAGAGGGAGGGGCAGAACTGGTTGAAGATTTCGGCTCCGGCTTGCTGTACTCCAACCAGGAGGACATCAAGACCCTTGCGGAAAAAATCGTAGTCCTCCGTCAAGACAAGGCTCGCTATCAGGCTCTATCCGATGATTGCAGAAAAAACGCAAGGGATTTCTTTTCCATGGACAGTTTCGGTGAAAAACTCATGGAAGTTTACCGCGCCGTGGGAACTCATTAAAGAGATCAAATGAGAATTGCAATCGTTTATCCTTCGCTCCGCGCAGTGGGCGGTGCGGAAAATGTCGTTATCTGGCTTGCAGAAAGCCTGGTCGAGCGCGGCCACTATGTTTCCCTCTTTACCTGGGAGTTTTCCGAGGAGGTGTGGGGCAATATGAGGGAGAGACCGTACAACGTATGCCTGCTCGATTTCAAGAAACACCGGTCGACCCTGAGAACAAACCGTGATGGAGGGATGGCGCTCCAGAGAGCCCTGAAATTGTCCTTGTATGAGTTCGATGTGATAAATCCGCACAATTATCCAGCGAGCCTGTGGGTGTATTACGCAAAACAGCAAATGAAGGAATTTCCCAGGGTTCTCTTGTATCTGCATAATCTTCAACCAAACTTTTATGAAAAAATATTAAGTGTCCACTATCGGCAGCTTTCAGGGCTCAGAAACATGTGGAACAGGTACCGCCCTAAAAAGATTTTTCGCTCTCTCAGACAATCTCTTTTCGGCTACAGGCGCCTTGACAAGGCGGCGATCGCCTCGTGCGACAGCGTACTTGCGAACAGTACCTACACTGCTTGCATGGCAAAAAAGATTTATGGTATCGGTGTGCAGTCCTGCCCTCTGGGGATTCCTCTTGAACGATTCAAGAGTTATATCGAGGAAGCTTCGCGTTTTGCAGCCGTTAATGAACAAAGGAGTTCCTTAGTGACTGTTGCACGTGTAGAAATCCAAAAAAATATTGATACCATTTTGAAAGCTGTAAAAATACTGAAAGAGAGGAACAGCCTCCCCGAAGGGTTTCATTATAAAATAGCAGGGGGTGGACCTCATCTTGCCTATTTTAAAAGAAAATGTCACAGCATGGGGTTGAGCGACTCGGTACGGTTTATTGGCGCAGTTCCTCACAAGGATGTATGGAGATTATATGCGGAATCAGATATTCTCATTCACGTTCCGCTCGACGAGCCTTTCGGACTTGTCCCGGTCGAAGCAGCGCTATTGAAGAAACCAAGCATAGTATCGAACCACGGCGGTCCATCGGAGATTGTGGTCGATGGGGTCACGGGACTGCACGCAGACGCATTGAATCCAAGTGATATAGCCGAAAAGATAGCAGAATTGGCGGGGCATCCCGAAATAGCAAAAAAAATGGGCGAAGCCGCATATGCAAGGACATTAAGAGAGATGCTTTGGGAAGAATTTGTAAAAAAATTTGAGCTGGCGTTGAAGTGCATGCGTTCATAGACGGGGATATAGTATTAAGGGATCTGTAAAATGAGTTTGAAATCAATTCGAAAAAAAACGAATGATTGGATAAGATTCTTATGTTATAAGGCTGAGCATCCAAAGACCGATAAAGAGAGATTGGTTATTTATGACGATACATTTCCTTGTCTTCTTTCCCCGTTCAGAATAACTGAATTCAATGCATATTTGGGCCACTTTGACAATTCAGTAGTGTACTCTTCATTTGGGAGGTTCCGTGAGGAAAAAAAGAAATATAGAACACTATATCCGCAATATGCGTCCCGAATATTTAAATTTAACAAATTCATAGATTTCTCGGGAAAGCTGGCATATATAGTATTTCTTCATAACACTTACGAGTTCCTCCCGTACATTGAAAAGTATAAGGTACCATTTGTCTTTGAACTTTATCCAGGGGGATTTTTCCGTCTGGATAATAAAGTTTCTGATAGCAGGCTTAAAAGAATACTAAGCTCACCTTATTTCAGGAAAGTGATTGTTACGCAAAAAATATCTTATGAGTATCTCATTCAGAAAAAGCTCTGTAAGCCCGATCAGATTGAATTTGTTTACGGCGTTGTCCTCCCGATACATTGGTATATGCGCAATAGGAAGCAGAAGAAATATTATCCAGACGACAAGGCATCATTTGATATCTGTTTCGTGGCAAATAAATACCTGCCTGAAGGCAGGGACAAGGGGTATGACGTATTCATCGAAGCTGCAAAGATATTAAAAAAGAAAAATAAAGACGTAAAATTTCATGTTGTGGGCAATTTCGACAGAACTGATATGGACGTCACGGCTATTGATAGAGATATCTATTTTTACGGCAGCCGACACACACGCTTCTTCCCTGATTTTTATTCTCATATGGATATCATTTTGTCGCCAAATAAACCGTTTCTCCTGGAACAAGGCGCCTTTGATGGTTTTCCCACGGGTTGCTGCATTGAGGCTGGGATATGTGGTGTAGCAATATTTGCTACGGATATACTTAATTTGAATTGTTCTTTTGCGGACGGTGAAGATATCGTTATCATCAATACACTCGTTGACGAAATTGTGGATAAGATCACTTATTATCATGATAATCCAAAAAGGTTATATGAATTGGCCAAAAAGGGGACGATCGCCATTCAAGAGATGTTTGACGAAGACAAACAAATTGGCGCTCGGTTAAAAGTGATAAACGGTTACATGAAATTGACTGGCGGGGTAGGACATGGATAACTACAAAATTCGCGGGATCAAATTATTCGAATTTACGAAAATAGTCGGCATTGAGAATATTGAATTTGGTGAAAATATAATAATAGACGATTTCGTTTTTATACATGCAAAAAATAAAATTAAAATTGGGAATCATGTCCATATCGCCTGTTTTGCCTCGATAACGGGCGGCGAGTTCGTCAGTATCGGTGATTTCGCTGCATTATCACAGGGCTGTCGAATCCTGACAGGCACAGATGATTTTAAGGACTGGGGCTTTGGAAATTCTACTATCCCTGAACAATATCGCAACACTAAAAGGGCACCCATTAAAATCGGAAAGTTCTGTATCGTAGGTGCGAATAGTGTCATCCTGCCAGGCGTTACTCTTGGTGAAGGATCTACTATAGGCGCATGTTCTGTTGTGACGAGAGATTTGGAGCCTTGGGGCGTCTATATTGGAAATAAAAAAATAAGCGATCGAAATCGATCCGCTGTCCTTGGGAACTATGAGAAATACCTTTCTGACACTGGGATGAAATAGCATGTTCGCTTTAGAGGTGATCTGATGTCTCCAAAAATAAAACCGTTTGACAAACCTATTTACGTTACGCGACCGCTCCTTCCCAATCTAAAGGAGGTCACTCATAAGCTTGAAGAAGTGTGGGAGAGCCAATGGCTCACGAATAACGGACCACAACATATCTCGCTTGAAGAAAAACTTACCAGTGTCCTCAAAGTACAAAATTTATCTCTATTTAATAATGGCACAATAGCATTGATCACGGCATGTCAGAGCCTGCGCCTGACCGGTGAGGTAATAACAACTCCATTTACCTTCCCGGCCACGTCGCATGTGCTGACGTGGAATAATATCAAGCCGATTTTTTGCGACATTGACAACGAGACAATGAATATCGATCCCGATAAAATCGAATACATGATAACGCCGCAGACGACAGGGATTCTTGCAGTCCACGTGTTTGGCACGCCGTGTGACGTCCAGAAAATACAAAAAGTGGCCGATCGCTACGGGTTACGAGTAATTTACGATGCGGCGCATGCATTCGGCGTTGAAATTGACGACATTGGGGTCGGCAATTTTGGCGACATAACAATGTTCAGCTTCCATGCGACGAAACTCTTTCATACGGCGGAAGGGGGCGCTCTCGCCTTCTCTGATAAAAACCTGAAGCCGCGCATAGATTTGTTGAAAAATTTCGGGATAAAGAATGAAGAAGAAGTAGTTATGCCAGGCATCAATGGCAAGATGAATGAAATTCAGGCTGCGCTTGGTCTAGTGCTCTTGGATTATATAGGAGAGGAAAAGAGAAAAAGAAAAGAACTGGTTAAGGCTTACACAAGTGCTCTACAAAATATTGATGGCATTAAAATCAGTAAAGATATGGCAAGTGTTACCAATAGCTATCAGTATTTCGTAATACGCATTGATGAAGAGAAGTTCGGGAAGTCGAGAGACTACGTTTATAATAAATTCAAAGAATTCAATGTATATACCAGGAAATATTTTTATCCCTTGTGCAGTAATTACTTGTGTTACCGGCAAATTCCATCTGCCACGCCAAATAACTTACCAGTCGCGCACGAGGTCGTTCAGCAGGTATTATCGTTGCCTCTGTACGGAGGCCTTTCTACAGGCGATGTGGAAAAAATCTGTGACATTTTAAAACAGATGAAATGAGATTATTGGAGGAGAGCTAGCAAATGGGCAGCTTGCGAAATGATGTTAAAGACATTTTAAGCAAAATTACTGCAGATTTTGGAGGGGGGTGTGGTCTCAGCAAGGCATCTTTAATGGCCTATTTGATAAAACGGTATAAATTGAAAATAACAGTCGATATAGGTGTTTATAGAGGCAGGTCGCTTTTCCCTCAGGCGTTGGCACATTCTCGCTTCAGCGGAGGGATTGTTTACGGAGTTGACCCTTGGGATAAGAGTGAAGCCATGGAGTACGACAATAAGAAGTTGAAGGCTGAAATAGAAAATTTCGTTACAACGACCGATTTTCAAAAAGTTTATGAAGAGGTTGAATCATTCAGAAGAACATATCATTTTGAGCATTACTGTAGATTATTAAGGGAGCCATCACAAGATGCAATTAATTATTTTTTAGAAAATGATGTTTATTTCGATCTTATTCACATAGATGGAAACCATGATACACAGCGGGTGATGGATGATGTAAGATTGTATCTGCCCCGCCTCAACAATAATGGATTTGTAATCATTGATGACATATCATGGGATTCCGTCAAACCGGCTTATGCTGCCTTGCACTCAACGATGTCCCTTATATTTGAACGCCCTGGTCAGGACTACGCAGTCTTTTGGAAAAATTCGTCACGTTTTGAAAACATCGTCCTTAAATTTATTCTTAAATTTGTTGGGAGAGAATGAATCGTTATAAGATAAAAACGAAATCAGCCCCTTAACGGAGGCATGTTTTTATCATGCAATTAATTGATGACCGACCCGAAGGCCTTTATAATCAGGCTCTGACTTTTTTAGATAGGGAATGAGGTTTGCATGATGCAAGGCAGCGCAAAAATACTTATACTAGGCATAACGGGAATGTTAGGACATTCTCTATTCATTCGTTTGTCTGAGAGAACGGATTTCAGCGTCCTCGGTACTTCACGCAGGTACGATGGACTCGAGGGATGGCTCTCGCCTCAACTGTTGCAGAAAGTTCGCAATAATATCGATGTGAACGATTTTGATTCGGTCCATAGTATTGTTAACGAAATAAGGCCCGACGTGGTGATTAACTGTATCGGCATTGTTAAACAGCTACCTGAAGCAAAGAATTCGCTCCTCTCCATCAGTATCAATTCCCTCTTCCCTCACCAACTTGCTCGGACGTGCGAGACCGTTGGCGCACGGATGATCCATATTAGCACCGATTGTGTCTTTTCCGGTAAAAAAGGAGCATATACGGAAGAAGACTTTCCCGATGCAAATGATCTCTACGGTCGCACAAAACTATTGGGAGAGGTTGACTATCCGCGCTGTGTGACCCTGAGGACTTCCATCATCGGACATGAATTAAAAGGAAGGCACGGTCTCATTGAATGGTTCCTTTCCCAGGAAGGGAAGGTGAGAGGCTTCACCAGGGCGATCTACTCCGGGTTCCCTACTATAGAGATGGGGAACATCATTTCTGACTGGGTAATCCCCAACAAAGGATTGCACGGCCTCTATCATGTTTCATCGGACCCTATCTCCAAATACGAACTGCTCAGGCTTGTGGCTGAAAGATACGGGAAAAAGATCGAGATCGAGCCCTTTGACGACTTTGTGCTCGATCGCTCGCTCGATTCAAAGCGCTTCCGAGCCGCGACAGGTTACAGACCCCCCCGATGGCCAGAACTGGTTGATGCAATGTATCGTGACTTCAAGGTTCGTCACAGGCAGTTATCTTGAATTGCATAAGGAGACGACCTCATGCCCTTATTCGAGAACAAAAGAGTTGTTATCACAGGAGGTACCGGATCCCTCGGCAAAGTGCTGACACACCGGCTGTTAGGTGGTAGCGCGGGGACGCCGAAGAAAATCATCATATTTTCCCGCGACGAGGCAAAACAGCATTTTATGCGGATTGAGTATCAGCACAAGAAAAAAGTCACCGATGAGGTCATTTACCATAATTTTGAACAACTGCTCGAGTTCAGGATCGGCGATGTGCGAGACTATCATTCGGTCTGTTCGGTTCTGAAAAATGCGGACATAGTCATCAATGCAGCGGCGCTCAAGCAAGTTCCTTCGTGCGAATACTTTCCTTTTGAGGCTGTCCAGACGAACATCAATGGCGTTGAAAATATCGTTCGCGCCATTAGAGAAAATAACCTGCCTATAGAAACAGTGATCGGTGTTTCAACTGATAAAGCGTGCAAACCGGTAAATGTCATGGGCATGACAAAGGCGATCCAGGAACGGGTCCTGATCGCAGCAAATATTACAGTGCCCTGGACGCGATTCATCTGCGTACGGTACGGAAATGTCCTGGCCTCCCGGGGATCGGTGATTCCGTTGTTTCACGAGCAAATAAAAAATGGCGGACCGGTGACCATCACGACTATGGATATGACGCGATTCCTGCTGCCGCTGGAGAGGGCTGTTGATACCGTTTTCGCTGCAATTGAAACGGCAAGACCAGGCGAGACTTTTGTACCGAAAGTCCCGGCTGCTCGCATCGTTGACGTCGCGAACGCTCTGATTAACGGTCGAAATATCAAGGTTGTGGTTACCGGGATTCGCCCCGGTGAAAAAGTCCATGAAATCATGGTATCCGATGAAGAGGCCTGGCGCACCTTCGAGCGAGGCGATTACTTCGCGATAAAACCCATGCTGCCGGAGATGGTAAAAAAGCAAACAGGCGATAAGCCGCTGCAGAAAGAATACAGTTCCGGTGATTCACTGATGACGATGGATGAAACGAGAAAGCTTCTGGAAAAGCACAATCTGATGATCGGACAGGAAATCATAGAGGAAGGGGAGTTTCTGCGATGAAAGTGATGACCATACTGGGGACCCGTCCGGAGATAATACGCTTGAGCCGTGTCATCCCTCTCTTGGATAGACTCTGCGATCACGTACTGATCCATACCGGTCAGAACTATGACCCCACCCTTTCCGATGTCTTTTTTGAGCAGCTCGACGTGCGGACGCCGGACCATGTCCTTGAGAGCAGATCAGAAACCTTAATGGGCCAGATAGGAGAAATTCTGATCGGATGCGAACGTTTTCTGAAAAAAGAGAATCCAGATCGGCTGCTGTTGCTCGGTGATACGAACAGCGCGCTGTCCGCGATCGTTGGAAAACGGATGGGGATCCCGGTATTCCATATGGAAGCGGGAAATCGCTGCTACGACGACCGTGTTCCAGAGGAAGTCAATCGTCGTATCATTGACCATTCAAGCGATGTTCTGATGCCCTATACTGAGAGGAGCCGCGCCAATCTTTTGAGGGAGGGGATATCTGAAGAGCGAATTTATGTGACGGGCAACCCGATAAAGGAGGTTCTGGATTATTACGCTCCAAAAATAAAGGCGAGCTCGGCACTCGAAGATCTCAATCTGCAGGCAGGTAAATATTTTCTTGTAACGCTGCATCGTGCTGAAAATGTTGACGTGCCGGAGCGACTGGCATCTTTTCTCGATGCCCTGCATCAGATTTACCGGGAATACAACTTGCCGGTAATTTGCAGCCTTCACCCCCGGACACGTTCTCAGCTCAAGATGCAAGGATTGTTCATGAACCGCGACGGGGTACGTGCGACAGCCCCACTGGGGTTATTTGATTTTGTGCATCTGGAACAGCATGCTCTCTGCGTACTGACTGATTCGGGAACGGTTCAGGAAGAATGCTGTATCTTCAATGTACCCGCCGTCACACTTCGCGATGTCACCGAACGCCCGGAAACATTGGAAGTTGGCAGCAACATGTTGGGCGGCGCTCTACCAGAAACAATTCTCTCCTGCGTTCGGACGGTGCTCGACAGACCCTGCAATTGGTCTCCACCGCCCGAATATCTGGTTCGGGATGTAAGCAGCATCGTCGCCAAGATCGTTCTCGGATATAAGTGGAGATAAAATGGAGTTCAACCCAAAGGTATCAATCGTCATACCGGTTTATAATGGTGCTAATTTCCTTCGAGAAGCGATTGACAGCGCACTTGCGCAGACCTATCAAAATATCGAGATAATCGTCGTCAATGATGGCTCCACCGACGGCGGACAGACCGAAAACATTGCGAAGTCCTATGGAGAAAGAATACGGTATTATTATAAGGAGAACGGGGGCGTAGCATCCGCATTGAATTTCGGCATCAGGGAAATGCGGGGAGAGTATTTTTCGTGGTTGAGCCATGATGACGTGTATTATCCCCAGAAGGTTGAAGCGCAGGTAGATTACTTAAAAAAAATAAATAAAGACGTAATACTTTACAGTGATTATGACCTGATTGACCGCGAGTCCCAATATATCCGTTCGGAAAAAATAAAGGATATTGACCCTCGAGACTTTCGTTACGCATTGATTGTTGGCAACCCGATCCATGGCTGTACCACGCTAGTTCCACGGTCGTGCTTCGAAGTCGTCGGGACATTCGATAATCGGTTAAAGACCGTGCAAGATTACGATCTGTGGTTCAGAATGGCAAAAAAATATGATTTCATGCATCTCCCCCAATCATTGATAAAGTCACGAGTGCATCCGGAACAGGGGACCGCGGTGCTTGGCTCAATTCATGTGAAAGAATGCAATAATTATTTTGCTGCGTGCTTAAATGAGCTCTATGAGGACATGAAAACGAACGGGGAAACCTTAGCCTCGTTCAACATGAAAATAGCCATTAATTTAAAAAAAAGGCATTTTGATAATGCTGCTGAACACGCCTTGAGACTTTCTGAAAAAAGCAGGCGCGAGAATTCTAAGAATATCGACATAAAATATTTTCTAGTAAGAAGTTATTATGAAATGTATTCTTGGAAAATATTTTTTAAGAATGTTAGCAAAAAAATGAAAAACACCTTAAAAAAGAAAAATGTTCGCTAAATATGGATAAACCTTCATTTTTTAATAAAGTCATTGAACCGATTATACCGAAAAAGAAGACCCACGACCGAGACGCAGCAGAATATGACGAAAAACACGTTGAAATATATAATCCAACCGAGCAAAAAAGAATACGTTTTGTTCTCAAGGATGCGCTTTCATATGTAAAATTGAAATCCGATTTGCCGCGAGTTCTGGATTTTGGAGCAGGCACCGGCAATCTGACGGAACACTTGTTGGATCTCGGCGTTAAAACAGTCGCAGCTGATATATCTTCAAAGTATCTTGAGCGGCTCAGGCTCAAGCTGGGCAATTCAGAGAGATTGGAGACTATTCTCTTGAACGGTGATGATCTCTCGGGCATTCCCGATGGCTCGTTCGATATGGTGGCAACCTATTCAGTTTTGCATCATGTGCCCGATTATCTTAAAATTATAGATGAATTTGTGCGCGTGCTCAAAACGGGCGGCATTCTATATATTGATCATGAAGTATGCCCGACCTACTGGGAATCAAATTCAGAGTACGATGCATATCTTGAAGAACTGGGACCTGAATTCAGCAAGGTTCATCGCGACGAATTGGGGCTTACGTTACGAGACGAGAAAATTACTTCTGGAACAACGGATCATAAATCTATCGTCTTCAGAAAATGGATTAAACAGATAAAAAGTCGTCCTTCGTCACATAAGAGGCGAAAAATACGCAAAGGGGGCGACCTTCACGTTTTTAAAGATGATCATATTATGTGGGGCGACATAGAATCAAGACTACACTCAAAATGCGAAATCATAAATAATTACGACTACCTTGTTTGCAGGGAGCGAGATGAAACCCCTGAGATATGGAGAAAATGGAAAGATAAATGCTCTGACATGCACGTCATCATAGCAAGAAAGATCGAATCGGGCGGGCCATAGGGGCTATAGCTCCTTCGTTTCAATCTCTCATTAGTGAGCGGGGCCGTCCCAGATCCCAAATTTAAGAATGGATCAATGTGAGAATGAACCTAATTGATAAGGCCAGTCATCTCGACGGAGATTTGCTGTGTGTCGGCCCTGATACAGATCCGTTCAGTCTCGTCTACCAGGAAGCGGAACGTATCAGAGAAGGCTACGTGGCGATGGAGCAGCAAAGCACGTTTGCTATCTTTGAATCATAAATTATATACTTGAATTCAGATTTTTATATTTGCATCTTCTTATCGTCTAGGTAGGTTAATAGCGAAAATTGAAAGCACTCAAGTGACGTTTCATTAATTTTACTGTCAGCAGTTTAATTTCTCGAGAATAGGAGTCATTGATCCATGACAACGAAGGAAATAGATCTTTCAATTATTATTGTCAACTGGAATACAAAGCAGCTTCTTCTTGACTGTATTGCCTCTATTTATGGAACGATTAAGCGCTCTTCCTTTGAAGTTATCGTCGTGGACAATGCAAGCTCCGATGGAAGTGCTGAAGCGGTATCTCATGCCTATCCCGCTGTCAAGGTGCTTAAGAATTCCTTGAATCTGGGATATTCAGGGGCCAATAACATGGCCATGAGACAGATGCGGGGAAGACACGCGGTCATCCTGAACAGCGATACTTATCTTAAAGAATCATCTCTGGATGACATGGCCGATTTTATGGAACATTATCCCGAGGCTGGCATATGCGGTCCCCAGCTCCTAAATGCCGACGGTACGCTACAAAATTCAGCAGGAAATTTTCCTGTGCTGTTGACCGAATTCACAAGCAAACACCTGCTTAAGGTGTTGTCCCCGCGAATTTACTACAGGGCATTCGGAACCAAACATACGGTGTTCAAGGAGCCTGCTCAGGTAGATGTTGTCCTAGGAGCGTGCATGATGGTGCGCAAAAGAGCCATAGAATCAGTCGGGATTATGGACGAAGATTATTTTTTATTCTATGAAGAAACGGATTGGTGTTACCGAATGCGGCGCAGCGGTTGGCGGACATATTATTTACCAGAAGTTAAAGTCTATCATTTTGGCGGGCAAAGCAGGAAAGAGATCAATCTGAGGTCCCGGGTAGAGTCATGGAGATCGCGCTATCTTTTTTATAAAAAGAATATGCATCTTACTTCTTGCGCATGGTTTGGGTTATTACTGTTGGGATTTATGCAAACAGCATATCAGTTCCTTATCTACGGCCTATTGAACGTAGTGACTCTATTTTCCTCCAAGCGCATAAGAAGACGTTGGCAAATGTTTGCATACCTGCTTGCTTGGCACATGAGGGGACGGCCCGTTTCTATGGGAATTCCAAGATAAAACCTAGAGTTCATCTCTGTGCTGGCAATGAAACTGAACACATAGCATATTGTGCCAGAACAATGTAATGAAATATTAAGGCAATAGCACTTTATCTGCAGTTGTCATCCCGTTTGAAAGAAGGTTACCGCATGACCCCCAAAGTCAGCGTCTGCATGCCTACTTTTAACAGCGAAAACTTTTTATCTGAAGCCATAGAATCAGTCTTGAAGCAGAGCTATACCGATTTTGAACTTATAGTTAGCGATGACTGCTCATCTGACGAGACTGTCGCAATAGCTAAAAGATATGCAGAAATTGATAGGAGAATAAAAATCAGGGCTAACGAGCAGAATGTGGGACAGGCCAGGAATTTAAACTTGTGTCTTCAGCACGCCAAAGGCGAATATATCAAATTCGTTTTCAGCGATGATGTGCTGGTTAGTAAAGATGCATTAAAAAAAATGGTGGCAGTGCTGGATGATAACGATGAAATAGCGCTAGTGGCTTCAGCTCGCTACGTCATTGATGGCAGGTCGAATGTCATAGACCTTTTGTCGGAGTATAGAGGAAAAATCGGTTATTGCGGATCGCGGATAATTCAAGATTGCCTTGTTGAACAGAGTAACCGGATTGGGGAGCCCACTGTGGTTCTATTCAGAAAGAAACACTCTAGTCGGGGATTCGATGTGCGCTACAAACAGACCGTAGACCTTGAAATGTGGGCCCATCTGCTGGAGCAGGGGAATTTTGCGTACATCAATGAACCACTTTGCGCATTCAGGCTTCACGGGCATCAGGAGACGAGCAGGAATCTTTCTGGCAACTTTCTTCTTATAGAAGAATCAATCATGTTTTTGGAAGCTTATGCGGACAAACCTTACATTGACTTATCAAGGATACTACGAGGTTACATGGGTTATGTACCCGTATACTCAATATGGAAGCTCTACAAGAAGGGACGCATCTCCCGGCAAGAAGCGATTGAAAAAATCCGTGAGCGATACAATTTCCGGAAGTTTGTATTGTATTCCCCGCTCTTTAGATTGTTCAAATTACTAAGAAGGTACCGAAACCAAATCCGGAAGATTGTAGTCAAGGCATCCGTTTCTTATTAACGGAAGTATCAAGCGAATTTAACGTTGGCTGAAGAAATCATGACAATTACAACCGCAGATTTGTGGCGTCGCAACGCGGATTAATTGCGCAATACTACGCATCAATCGAACTACCATTATTGTCTGAAGTAACACTGCTATCATCAGGATTATGGAATATGCGAGAAATACGTTGTGCATATAAAAGTGGGCGCGGAAGACTTTTGAGATTGGCATAAGAAGATGTATAAAATGACATCATTCGAACGGTGGCAAGATAAGGCCAGCAGAATCATTGAAAAATTATTGGTCATCAGCCTGAGTGGCCTGGGGATAACCATTTTTGTTGGATGGAAGGATGTTGGACCTTTCAAAGCTTTCGATCTTGTGAGCCTTGCGGCACTCTTGGCATGGAGATGCATCGTCAAGTATCATCCTCATAATCCCATACCGAGGCAGGTATTTATTGCTTCACTCCTCTTTATAGCCTTGTCGGCGGTGAGCGCTTTCATGTCCGTAGATCGGCATTTCGCATTCGTTCTATTAAAACAGTACAGATGCATCTTTTTGGGGGGGTTGCTCTTCACCGCACCGATTGGTGATCGTTATAGAAAATACATTATCTCTGTCTTCTTTCTCGCTGCGGCTGTGGCAGGGTTAATTGGGATATCGCAGTATTTCGGCCTCATGCACATGGAGTCTGTCAGGCCTGATGGATTTTCAAGGAATCCGAATCTTTATGCCGGTCCACTGTCTATTGCGTGCAGTTCTGCTATCGTCATGCTCTTTTTGCCGAAGACAGTTATCATGTCCAGGAAAGGTATCTCTTTTATCATGGGTGTTTCAATATTGACCTTGGGCGGCGTCATCCTGTCACAATCACGAAGTATCTGGGTTGCTCTATTTGCATCGTGCATAATAACGTTGTTTCTTCACGACCGCCGCAAGACATTGATTTTTTTATTTCTCAGTCTCATGATATGCGCGATATTTATTTCGGGCAGCAACATCTTGCGACAAAGAATGATTTCAATAGTTACCTCGGTTTATACAGAAGACGTATCAGGCAGTACTGGCACCCGCATAGAGTTGTGGAAGGGCGCTCTCTTAATGTTCAAGGAACGTCCATTTTTAGGCATCGGTCTGGGTGATTTTCAGCCTACCATCAATAACCTTATATCGGAGAACAGATTGAAACAGCCTACGGACACACATCATGCGCATAATATCTATTTGCAGGTATTGGCAACGCGAGGGATAATTGGCATAGCAGTCCTGTTGTTGTTTTTAATATCCTTGATAAGATGGGGGGTGAAGCTCATTAAAGATCATAATGCAATAGGTGGCTATATCATCATTCTCATAACGACACTTGCTATGGTCGGTGGCCTGACTGATGATCATGTCGATTTCGATAGATTTTTGACCGCCTCTTGTTTTACTATAGGACTAATCGGACCTTTTGGTGCCATGAGAAAATCAGAGAACGTAATCGTCCAAGAATGAATAAAAATCACACATTTAAGTCCGGTAGGATCTACATTTCCTGTCTATGCTTCAAATAATGATAAAAACTACAGCAAGTCTGATGACAAATCATTAAAAGCCTTGACATCTGATTTCATATATAATAAATTCAGTTTCATTCTAAACTGAAAGGACAGATTATGAGACAGCAGATTAAGGAATCTTACGACGAGAATAACCTTTATAATCTCTGGAAGGTAATCGTTGACGGAAAGATGATCATAATAGTTCTACTTGCTGTCGCAGTCTTTTCGACGGTTATCATTAGCCTTCGTATGCCGAAGATCTACAGAGGTGAGGTTGTCCTGAATATATTTCAGCTACAAGAAATAGAAGAGGCTTCTGGGAAAGAGTTGGTTCAGTCAAGAGGAATACTTCAGCCGAAAGAGATAGTTGATATGATAGGGAATATCGATAGGGGAAAAATGACAAAGATATTTCCGACAACCTATGAATCGGTAACAGATCTCAAATTAAGAGCAATCAAAGATTCAAAGGATAAACTTTTCGTTACGATTGAGGCAAAAAATGCGAATCTCATAGGTAAAGCATTGTCAGAGATTGTGGATTACATAAACAACTTTGACATTGTGAAGGTGATCGTGAGGGAAGAAAGAGAAAAGCTATTAAAGAGATCTAACGAACTCTCCAGTGTTATCAATTTCTCGGAAAAATTATCTAACAACTATCGTGAGCTACTCAATGAAGGCAAACTTTCAGTGGTCGGCTTTAACCCTTTGGACCTCAATAAAGGAATAGTGGACATAAAACTTGCTAAACTGGTAGTTGATCAGCGTCTTCAACGGCTTAATGAAGGCGGTATAAAAATAGCAGACCAACCATATATACAGAATCGGCCGGTTAAACCGAAAATTGGACTGAATATTGTCTTCGCAGGGTTCATATCTGTTTTCCTTGGAATATTTCTGGTTGTTCTTCAATATCGTTTGAAAAGGTTTAAGGAGACGCGGTTAGTCTGACAGGGGTCATTGTTTTCTTACGAGGTAAAAATGCGAGAATTTGTCTCACTCAGCCCGGAAGGCGTTCAGTATCCCTTGCCTAGAAAAGATGATTACGCTGCAGAATTCAAAAGAGTAGAAGCGTTGTCTGCTGCCGCTCGAAAAAACGGTCAGGAAATCGTCGTCGTCATCGGTGTGGGATTTGTTGGCGCAGTTATGGCTGCAATTGTGGCTGACAGCGCAGATAAGGATGGCAAACCCCGCAAATTCGTGATCGGCATGCAGCGCCCCAGTGTCCGAAGTTATTGGAAGATCCCGATGTTGAATCAAGGATTATCTCCTATAAAGGCCGAAGACCCGGAGGTTGTTCCTTTGATCAATCGGTGCGTGAAGGAAAAAAAGACATTGACCGCGACATACACCTATGATGTCCTCACACTTGCAGATGTCGTGGTCATTGACGTACAGTGCAACTATACCAAAAATGAGCTTGGAAATGTCAGAAACGGCCATGTCGATATGGGAGCCCTTGAAGAAGCTTTTGAAATAATTGCAAACAAGGTCAATCCTGAAACACTCATTTTGATCGAGACGACGGTTGCCCCGGGGACTACCGAGCAGGTAGCTTTTCCCATCATGAAAAAAATATTTACTAGACGTGGAATCAAATCAGACCCTCTCCTTGCTCATAGTTATGAGCGCGTAATGCCCGGCAAAGAATATGTTTCATCGATACGTGATTTCTGGCGAGTCTGCAGTGGGGTCAATGAACTGGCAAAGCAGAAAGTGGTTAAATTTTTAAACGAGATTATCAACACAACCAAATATCCGCTCACGGTTCTCGACCGTCCGGTAGAATCTGAGACTGCTAAAATCGTGGAGAACAGTTATCGTGCCGCCATTCTCGCTTTTATGGACGAATGGAGCCTTTTTGCTGAAAGGAACGGCGTGGATATCATCAAAGTGATAAATGCTATCAGAACCAGGCCTACACATAGCAACCTGATGTTCCCAGGACCCGGCATCGGGGGTTATTGCCTACCAAAAGACGGTGCCTTGGGGATATGGGCGTATAAACACATTCTTGGCTTCGAAGACGATATATTCCGAATAACGCCAAGAGCCATAGATATCAACGATACGCGCCCCCTTCATAGCGCACAACTGGTGCGAGATGCCTTGCGTAATATGAATGTTCCCATTGCCGGGGCAGAGATATTAATTCTCGGAGCGTCATATCGTGAAGATGTCGGCGACACCCGATACAGCGGCTCCGAGATTCTTGTGCGGAAACTTGCTGAAATGGGGGCTGAAATCCGCGTGCACGACCCTTATGTAGATCATTGGTGGGAATTTAAGAACCAAGAAGTATATCCTGACAGCAGCAAGAGAGTTTTTTTTAGAAACCAGAAGAAACTGAAAGAGCTAGAGGTAAATAAAGATATAAGAGGATGTCTTAATGGCATTGATGCGTTAGTATTCGCCGTCAAACACAAGGAATATATTGTTTTCAATCCGGACGAAATAGTTCGATTGGCTGGCAAGCCGATCGCGGTGATAGATTGCTTCGGCATTCTGGATGATCAAAAAATAAGACGATATCTTGAGCTGGGTTGTGAAGTAAAAGGCATGGGCAGAGGACATATTAGAAGGATAAAGGAATCATTAAAAGAAAAAGGGCGCATTGAGGAATAAATAATGGATTCTAATAAAGGTGAGGATGAGCTTAACAGCAATATACCACTATTAATATGACTGATCAAAAGAGCTGAAACTAAAAAATAGCTGTATAAAACCCAAGATGTTGGCTCATAGCCGGGGATTGGTGGTTTCACAGGTTCTAATATCTCGAAAATCTCTTAAAGCTCGACCAAGAAGTGGTCGGGCTTGATAATTTTTTAGTTGGAAAGAGGAAAAATCTAGGAGAAGTAAGCTGTCTTGGTATGTCTGGCGGTGCTCCCAATTCACATTTATGGAATGTGATATGGCAATCGTACCACTTTACCCGGAAGCATACAAAGTTGTAGATTTTGCACTTCACGAGGCAGACATAGAATCTGTCCCGAACTCTCTGAAAGACCCCAAAAATACTTACGAGAACAACATTACTGGTACTCTGAATATTTTCCCCGCTGCAGGCAACGCCAATATAAAACGAATAGTCTGTACGACAAGCAGTTCAACTATGAAGCTAATCCGGGGCTGCCGAAGTTAGGAGATGAGATTGGTCCCTCTTGCTCCTTATGCTGCCACAAAATATATCGGTGAACTCTATGCTGATTATTCGCATGCTGTTACGGTATCATACTTAGTTCCGGATTCAACGATGGGCATAGAATGTCAAAGTTCGGCGGCACGCTTTAGAGCGTCCGTTGGGGCGCTTTGATGGGCTTCATGACATACTGTCTCCGCACTATTGTGTGGCACAATGATGTAGCGCTTTCTTAGCCTGAGGAAAGGGGTTTCAATGAAACGAAAGCTGAGATACCCAGCTGGTATCATCAAAAGGAAGAAGACAGTCGACCAAAAGCACGCTAAGTAGAAATTGGATATGTTCATAATTCGCTCTTGCACGAATCTGGCAGCCTGAATGACGACAAACCAGTGGAGAAGATAAATGGAGTACGAAAACTCTCCTATACGGCCTATAAATCTAGAAAGTCCGGTCGTTGAGTGGAAGAAGGAACTTTCATACCAAGCGATGCCAACGGCGTAGGCTATTCCTTCGATTGTCGGGAGAATCAGCCAGAGAGGGCTAGGCGACGGGTAGGAAGGGTTCTGATAGAATCCTCCGATAAGATTGAAATACCAGTAGAATGCAGAGAATCCAATGATTACCGTAATGGCAAGGACATGACGGCGGGTAAAGAAAACGCGGAATTGATATATAATCATGCCAATTGCAAACTGATCTATTCGACCAATAATTGTCCAGTAAGCAAGTGACTGGATTTCTCCTTTCTCATGATAAATAAATAAGCGTAGTGCAATAGCTGCAATAATTATTGAAATGGGAAGCATTTTTGATTTTCTGAACATCCACAGAAACATCGGGAGAACTATATAGTAATGAAACTCGATCGTAATTGACCATGCCCCATTGGGAAGGGTTGGAAGTATGACGCCTTTCGCAATGGAGCAAGCATAAGAGTAAAGAGTCTGGCCAGTAATAACATTCTTGGCGCCGACTATGAGGATTACAACCACAAGAAGTGGGAACAGGCGCAGGACCCGGTTCCAAATAAAAGCCCTGTAGTCAATGGTTTTTCCGTCTAGTAGCTTTGCAAACAAGTAACCACTAAGGGTCATAAAGAGGGCTACGCCAGTGTGGCCAGCAGCGAGGAGTGAGAAAGGGAATAGTGCCGTAATATAGTTGACAGGAACTGGATTGTCACTAAAGGCATGAGTAAAGTGCCACGTAAAGATCATGAAAGCGGCCAAAGCTCTGACGTGATCTAAGGCAATGAAATGGACACCAGAGGAAGATCTCATACAATCCTATGTTCAGTTTTCGTGGGTAAAACGGGCGATTGTTGTGTCACCCGACCCGTGATTAAGCGGAGCCGGTTGTCATACAAAAAGACCGCAGCGTCCGACGATACAAGTAACTATTGATTGATTGTGTAATGAATATAAACCTAGATAGAAAGAATGTCAACAATGTCAATTGGTTATTTTATTTATTTTCTCATTAATATATAATTGAAAAATAAATTAACTGTGTCATACAGGCAAAAAACGTAACATATGGTTCTATAGGGAAGGAATACGGACACTGTATGAGGTCATAATGACAGCCAGGGACGATAATCCAAATCCAGCATATATTGCAGTAAGGAAAAAATTACAAAGTGATCAGAAACACTGGCTCATTACAGGAGTAGCGGGGTTCATCGGATCGAATCTGCTTGAGCATCTCTTGAAACTTGACCAGATCGTCGTGGGAGTAGACAATTTTATTACAGGAAAAGAAAAAAACGTATCTGAGGTAAAATCACTTGTAAATGGAAAGCAATGGTCCAGGTTTATATTTATCAACGGGGACATCCGTGATTTAACAATTTGCCAACAGGCATGTAGAAACGTCGATTATGTTCTTCATGAAGCGGCTCTGGGATCTGTGCCCCGGTCTCTCGAGGACCCGATCAATACAAATGAAAATAATATCACGGGGACGCTAAATGTGCTGGTAGCAGCGCGCGACAACCGCGTGAGACGGGTTGTCTATGCTGCAAGCAGTTCAACGTACGGTGATCATCCCGGACTCCCCAAAGTAGAAGATAAAATCGGTAAGCCACTATCACCGTATGCTGTGACGAAATATGTAAATGAGCTTTATGCAGATGTATTCTCACGATGTTACGGTCTCGAAACAATCGGGCTTCGTTACTTCAACGTATTCGGACCTCGTCAAGATCCCGAAGGAGCTTATGCAGCTGTGATACCAAAATGGATTGCAAGCATGATAAAAAATGAACCTGTTTACATCAACGGGACTGGAGAAACTAGTCGAGACTTTTGCTATATCGAAAATGTTATACAAATAAATCTGCTTGCGGCGACACAGGATAATCCAGCGGCGATAAACACGGTTTACAATACCGCGGTGAATGCACGCACCAATCTGAATGAATTGTTTGAAATGTTGCGGTCCAAACTCGAAAAGAAATATAATCATTTAATGAAGTTTATGCCTATTTATCGCGATTTTCGCCCCGGAGACGTAAAACATTCACAAGCGAACATCGACAAGGCAGTGAAACTACTGGGATATGAACCGACACACACCGTACAGCAGGGCTTAGATGAAGCGCTGGAATGGTATATAAGGAATATCAGGTAAAATGATGAACGCTATGGGTAGTGTTTATGGAACTTATTAAGCAATGGACAGACTGGGCACGCCAGAGCACTAATCGAAAGATCCTAAGCGCAACCATAGTAATTCTGTCCCTTAGCTTTGGCGCTAAACTGATCACTATGGCCAAGGAAATTATTATTGCCGCATCTTTCGGTACTGCCGACTCTCTTGATGCTTTCCTTGTAGCATTTATTATACCGATGTTTGCCATAAATGTGATCGGAGGCTCTTTTAATGCGGCACTTATTCCTACCTATATTCGTGTGAAGGAAGAGGAAGGAAGAAATGCAGCAAACCGCCTTTTTTCAAACGTGATGATTTGGAGTCTCAGTCTGCTGGTTGCGGCCACTGTCATTATGGCCATTTCGGCGCCTTATTTCATGCCTATTATTGCGACAGGTTTCAATTCGCAGAAGCTGACATTTACCCTCAAATTGTTCTATGTTATTTCTCCGGTCGTAGTAATATACGGAGTCAATACGATCTGGGGCGCAGTTCTTAATGCTAGTGAACAATTTGCACTTGTCGCCGTCACTCCGGTGATTACACCATTTGTAATCATCTTATTTTTATTGCTCGGAAAATCATGGGGTATTTCTGCTCTGGCCTTAGGAACCGTCTGTGGAATAATTATAGAAACAACGCTACTCGGCATCGTATTAAATCGTCAAGGCATCTCACTGTGGCCGAAATGGCATGGCATGGATCCTCATTTGAGAGAAGTGGCAGGGCAATATCTCCCAATGATAACAGGGGCATTTCTATTGGGCAGTACCGGTCCCATCAATCAAGGGATGGCAGCATCATTGGGACCTGGCAGTGTAGCAGCCCTTAATTATGGAAACAAAGCCATAGGATTTCCGCTGAATCTTGCGGCAGCTGCATTAGGAACCGCGGTTATACCATATTTTTCGATCATGGTCGTTAATAGGAATTGGGGCGGGATTCACCATACCTTGAAAAAGTTTTCGAGATTAATATTTGCCGTCACAATTCCTTTGACCATCCTTCTGGTCGTGATGTCTGAACCTATCGTAAGGATTCTGTTCCAACGCGGTTCTTTTACTGTACAGGATACTAACTTGGTAGGTCGTATCCAGGCCCTCTTTGCCATTCAGATGCCATTTTACATATCGGGTATTCTCATTGTGCGTCTGATTTCAGCATTTAAAGCCAATAACCTATTAATGTGGGGTGCTGTTATTAGCATTGTGATAAATATTGTCATGAATTATGTATTCATAAAGTGGATGGGGGTCAGCGGTATAGCCCTTTCGACTTCTATCGTCTATTTCGTTTCATTCTGTTACCTTAGCCACATGCTTAAGAGATTAATGAAAAAAGCTGCCACTGAATTACTATGAATCAAGATAAAGCAGGAAAAACCTATTGGGATCGGACATGGGAAAACAGAGAAGTACTATCTGCGGTCGATCCCCGTTTGCCGGGGTTAAACAATCACATTAACCGGCAATTTCATGAATATTTTCAAAATGCATTTTCGGGAATGACAACAAAGGGGAAAAAAATCTTGGAAATAGGCTGCGCGAGGTCTCAATGGCTGCCCTATTTTGCCAAAGAATTCGGTTTTGTCGTCTCCGGCATCGATTATTCGGAGATAGGATGTGTTAAGGCAAGAGAAATCCTATCTCATGCGGGTGTCTCAGGTGAAGTCATGAACATGGATTTTTTCAATCCTCCCGCGCACATGCTACATGCTTACGATGTGGTCGTCTCCTTCGGTGTTGTGGAGCATTTTAAAAATACCTTCGATTGCATAAATGCTTATACTAGCTACTTAAGCCCCGGCGGATTAATGATAACCGTAATACCTAATTTGGCTGGTTTAGTGGGGCTGTTGCAAAAAAAACTCAACAAATCGATTTATGATAAGCATGAACCCCTCGATATGAACATGTTAAGAGAAGCCCATCATGCAGCTGACTTGACAGCACTCACATGCGATTATTTTTTATCAACAAATTTCGGCGTATTGAACATGGATGGACTTAGCAGGATGCGGACAGTCACTAGAATAAAAATGTTCTTTTGTCGCGCTTTGAGTTTTACATCCATGATGGTATGGCAAATTGAAGAAGTTATTGGGAGCATGCCGTCAAGCAAAATGATGTCACCATATATAATCTGTCGTGGGAAATGGGCAAAATAAACGTCACAATACTGGGTGTTTGAGTGTGATGGCCGATTCAATGAAAAAGCTTAAATCCCTAAATTGCCATTAGTTGCATGCCAAAATTGAACTAAATATGAATTTCATAAAGTCGTTTCATGTTTATGCAGCCGTCTTCTTTTTTTACGCCAACATTCCGATCTATTTAGTTCTTGTTGGTTACTCATCAACTCCGCCGTCATTCTGGATTGGATTATTTGCAGCAGTTATTTTGCTTTCTTTAACGTCCAAGCTTTTTGCAAGGGATCAAGTATCCGAAATTACTTGTTCTAAGCCCCTATTATACTGGGCATTTTTTTTTATAATGATTAATCTGGTGAGTTTCTTCTTTTCAGATCCATCTGAGATTGTTATAAAAACTCTAGAACGAAGAATATTGAGTGCTTTCGTCATTCTCCTTTTTTTTACAGCGCTTGAAGATGATGGAGGTCTTCAACGCAAAGTGCGATGGGTTTTGCTTCTGGCAGTGCTTATAGCGATAGCTGATAATATCTACGATTTCATGAATCCTTCTTTATTTGTTCCCCTCGATAATGAATTTGCAAATCCGGGAAGAGCTGCCGGTTTTTATTTGAATGCAAATCAAGCTGGAGCGGCTTTGGTTTTAGGAATGATATTGACAATTGAATTATTGCCAAAAAAAATTCGGACGCTGTATCTTTATATAGTCCTCATTGGCATCTTGTTGACATTTTCAAGAACGGCCTTGATAGGGTGGATTCTCGTAACCCTAATTTTATTATTTCAAAACGTACTGAACAAAAAACAATTTATTGCAGGCATAGCAATAGCAACCTTCATTATTTTATTGATATTAAACCAGTTGACCGAAATTGATCTTATTGACAAATTAAGTGAAGGTATCAACCTACCAAACATTACTGAGAGAATAGACTGGATCTCGAATCCCTTGACTACGGAAGACGCGAGCCTTGACGAGAGAAGGGTGGTTTTTAAACGTGCTTGGGAGATGTTTTTAAACCATCCACTGATTGGTAACGGTATAGGTTCTACCTTGACATGGAACGAGGAGATATCGACACATAACACGTATCTTTATTTTATGGCAGATTATGGGGTCATCGGGCTGTTCATATTACCTTTGCTTCTCCTGGCATCGATTTGGCGCGCTAGTGGAGAAGCTAGACAGACAGCATTGCCGTTTCTTGCATTTGTAACATTATTTGGGTTTTTCAGCCACAATATAGTTGAAGAATATTATTTTCTGATTTCATTCGCAATTATGGCATCAATGAGTGCGCGAAGCCGCATTAGCAACAAAGGGGTATAGGTTTTACCATTGAGAAGAGAACGTATGATGTTATGGAGGAAAATAAATATGGAGGAACACGCCAAAGAGATTGATGCTGGCGGAAGATTTGAGTTTGGTAGAAATTGGTCGCGTTTTCTTTCTCATATTAATAATGATCGAATTAATGAAGCGCGTGCTTCTTTGCAAAATAAATTGGGGGTCGATAGCATTGCAGGAAAAACGTTCCTCGATGTCGGCTCTGGTAGCGGGCTTTTTTCTCTGGCTGCTCGGAGTCTTGGCGCTCGAGTAAATTCCTTCGATTATGATCCACAATCAGTTGCATGCACTGCCGAACTCAGGCGGCGCTATTTCCCGAATGACTCGAATTGGAATGTGGTTGAGGAAGGTTCCGTTCTTGACGAGGAGTATCTTAAATCTCTTGGTACGTTTGATATCGTCTATTCTTGGGGCGTTCTGCATCATACTGGCGCCATGTGGAAAGCCCTGGAGCTTATTGCTGACCTAGTAACTGACGGAGGAAAACTCTTTATTTCAATTTATAACGATCAGGGAAGAAAAAGCCGATATTGGTTAAAAATCAAAAAGGTCTATAACCTTTTACCAAGGGGGTTAAAATTTATTGTTTTATTGCCATCATTTGTTCGGCTTTGGGGTCCGACAACAGTGCGAGATATTCTAAGATGCAAGCCATTTTACACGTGGCGAACGTATGTGCATGAAAGAGGCATGAATCCATGGTATGACGTGATCGATTGGGTTGGTGGATATCCATTTGAAGTGGCTAAGCCGGAAGAAATATTCGATTTTTGCAGACAAAAAGGCTTCGTTCTCGAAAAATTAAAGACGTGCGGCGGCGGGATTGGTTGTAATGAATATGTTTTTGTTAAGCAGAGAACATCACAAGAGAAGAGCTGTTAAGCGGTTACTCTTATAATTTGGCAAGGTGCAATCCGGAGTATTATTACAAGAATATCATCATTCTGAAATATACGCAATGCTATTATGCGGAGATTTCAATGCTTAATTATGAGTATTCGATTGATCTAGCGAAGAGACTTGCAAGCAATACCTCATGCCTGCTAGATTACGGATGTGGCGCAGGTCAGATTGTTGAAAACGCCATCAGTGCTGGATTTGACGCTTATGGTGTCGAAGAATTTTACGAAGGTGGGAGCTATCGCGACGAAGCGAAAAAGCGCGGCCTTCTGGGAACACGGATTTTCGAACTGAACAATGGACGTATCCCTTTCGATTCGGATAAATTTGATGTTATAATAAGCAACCAAGTTTTTGAACATATTGATGATTTTACTAAACCTCTTTTTGAAATAAACCGGGTACTCAAGCCGAGTGGGATTTTTATCAATATTTTCCCAAGCGTGGATGTCTGGAGAGAAGGACACGTAGGTATCCCTTTTGTTCATTGGCTTACGAAAGGCACTAGGACCAGATACTATTATACTTTGGCGCTTAGAGCAATGGGGCTTGGATATTACAAGGAAGGCAAATCTATCAGACAGTGGACATCTTTCGGATTAGATTGGATAGATAAATGGACACACTATAAGCCACTATATGAAATCGAGCAAAAATTCGGAGTATATTTTACCAATACCTTTTATGATACTGACTATATCCTCTTTCGCATAAGCAGGCGTAAGAGGCTATCAATGTTTCTTCCTCTTTTCGAATGGAGCGTATTTAGGCCTTTCTTGAAATTTGTATGCGCTAAATTTGCGTCACGAGTTTTTGTTATGAAGAAGCCTCTTATTGATGGCACGCATGATTCTCGGAATTAAATAAGAATCACATAATATTCAGAAAGAAGTTTAAGTTTTAAGTCAAACAAATGAGCAATGACTTCCATGGCGTTCTAAACCCTTGGCACTTTCTCAGTTGATTATTGACAGGGACACAGAGAATTACAGATACCTTTTGGCTCCTGCAGGCGTTGTACTCCATAATTGACATGCTGCTGAAAGGAGCGGCACCGTTCTCACTTGGGAAGTTTTTAGAACTTCTCTCCGAGAACGGTTCCACCTCAAAACGAGGTTTCTATTCATGGAGCCTTATCTATAATGAAAATTGTATTTCTTATTAGGTCTCTGGAAGTGGGGGGCGCGGAACAACAGTTAGTTGAGATGTCACGCGGATTTAAACTCAAAGGCCATGATGTCAGTGTACTGGTCTTCTATCCGGGTGGACTATTGACTGCTTCCCTTGCAGAAGCAGGTATACCGGTAATTCCTTTGGAAAAAAAAGGAAGATGGGACGTTTTTGCTTTTATGAATCGCCTGTTCACAGTGTTGCGTGATCAGCGCGCTGAATACCTTTACGCGTTCTTGGGTGTATCGTGTATACTCTCGGTTATTGTCAAACGATTTATACCTAAGATTAAGATCGTTTGGGGAGTTAGAGCAGGTTACATGGATCTGGCACAGTATGATTTTTTATCCCGCCTTTTATACCGGCTTGAATGCAGACTATCCAGATATGCTGATCTTATAATTGCTAATTCCCATGCTGGACGAGAGTATGCTATAAAAAAAGGATTCCCTTCGGATAAAACGATAGTGGTCCCAAACGGAATTGATACCGACAGATTTAGACCTCTCCGTGAAGAAGGCGTACTGACGCGAAAAGAGTGGAAAGTAGAGCCACAGGAGCTATTAATTGGACTTGTTGCGCGATTGGACCCCATGAAAGACCATCCTACATTTTTACGGGCTGCAACTATTCTTGTTAAAGAACGTAATAATGTTAAGTTTGTTTGCGTTGGCGATGGACAGGAAAGTTATAAGCAGGAGCTTTTTCGCTTAGCGATCAACAGCGGGTTGGAAGGAAGAATAATTTGGGCAGGCGCGCGAAAGGATATGCCGTCAGTTTATAATGCTTTTGACGTTGCCGTGCTGTCATCATATGGAGAAGGCTTTCCTAACGTAGTCGGTGAGGCAATGGCATGTGATGTACCATGCGTAGTGACAAATGTAGGGGATTCTGCCTTGATTGTCGGCGAAACGGGCGTGGTCGTCAAACCACAGGATGCAAACGCCCTTGCTTCCGGAATTGAGAGGATGCTGTCTAAATTGGAACAGGCTGGAGCGAAGGAACCATTTATGGCGCGTAAGAGAATTTACGAATATTTTAGTGTAGAGTCAATGGTATCGCAGACAGAAAGAGCCTTGTTCTGTATACAATGATTAAGATCGTCCATATTACCACGGGCCTAGGTACCGGCGGAGCCGAGATGATGCTCTATAAGCTTGTGTCCGGATCTGACAGGCAGAGGTTTTCACACATCGTAATTTCAATGACGGACAAAGGCACGCTGGGCGGTAAAATGAAGGCATTAGGCGTGCCGGTATATACTCTTGATATGAAGCGCTCTATCCCTTCATTAGCCGCGATGCTGAGACTATCACGAGTGATTCGCACCATTCAACCGGATGTTATTCAGGGATGGATGTACCATGGCAACCTTTTATCGCTGATAGCATCTAAATTGACGAATCGAAGAGTATCCGTAATGTGGAATATCCGTCAGTCCCTTTACTCCTTATCATACGAGAAACGACTGACAAGGCTGATCATTAAATGTGGTGCATTGATGTCTGGTCAAGTGACACGTATTCTTTACAATTCAGCAACAAGTTCCAAACACCATAAGGCGTTTGGATACCGCGATGATAAAAGCATCGTAATTCCAAACGGTTTCGATATTAATTCATTTGCTCCTTCTGCAGAGGGAAGTCGAACAATCCGTGCATCTCTGGGGGTTAGCGCAGACACTCTCTTGATATGTCTCATCGGCCGATACCATCCGATGAAGGATCACTCGACTTTTTTAAAAGCGGCATCGCTGCTGCTGGCAAAAAACATAGAAGCTCAATTCGTCTTAGCCGGCAAGGGAATATATGCACATAACGTCCCATTGCAAGCAGAAATCGAAAAATTGGGAATAACAAAAAGGACACATTTACTGGGAGAACGCAGTGATATTCCCCAGCTAATGGCAGCAGTGGATATTGCCGTTTCTTCTTCGTATAACGAAGGTTTTCCAAATGTTGTCGGCGAGGCGATGTCTTGTGCGATTCCATGCGTCGTGACCGACGTCGGTGATTCAGCAATGATCGTCGGTGACAGCGGCATTGTGGTGCCACCACGTGATCCGAAAGCGTTGTCCGATGCGTTATATGATCTAGCCAGCATGGGGTCTGAACAGCGCCGTTATCTTGGGCAGAAGGCCCGTAATCGGATCTGCGAAAACTTTTCACTTGAGTCCGTGGTTAAGAGGTACGAAGCTCTCTTTGAACAACTTGTGTAAGGCAGGGCTGATTAATTTATGTGCGGCATAGTAGGCTTCATTAATTTAAAACAATCGATAAGGGATCGCATGAGCGCGCTCAATGATATGACCCAGTCGATTGTGCATCGGGGCCCCGATGATGGTGGCCAATGGTACGATCATGAATCAGGTATCGCATTAGGACATCGTCGACTGTCTATTCTCGACCTCTCGCCGGCAGGACATCAACCAATGCTATCCTCAGGAGGCCGTTATGTTATTGTGTTTAATGGGGAGATCTACAATTACCTCGATATCCGCAAAGAATTAGAATCTGTAATGAGCGTTGATTGGAGCGGTCATTCAGATACCGAAGTGATATTGGCTGCATTTGAAGCGTGGGGCATAGAACACTCTGTAAAGCGTTTTATAGGAATGTTCGCCATTGCCTTGTGGGACCGAGAGGAAAGATGTCTTCACCTTATCCGTGACCGTGTCGGTGAGAAGCCACTCTATTACGGCTGGGTAGAGAATACGTTTCTGTTTGGCTCTGAATTAAAAGCCTTACGCGCTCATCCTGCCTGGAGCGATGATATCAATCATGATGCGCTTGCACTCTTTCTTCGCCATAATTATATTCCGACACCGTATTCGATTTACACTGGCATTAAGAAGCTCATCCCGGGAACAATCCTCACTATTCACCCAGGAAAAGACATCACCGGCTATGTCCCCGACCCGCAGACATACTGGTCGCTAAAAGAAATTGTAATTCAAGGCATGAAAAATCCTTATATCGGAGACGAGAAGAACGCTGTTGAGCAGCTAGACAGCCTTCTGCGCAATTCGGTTCGGCAGCAGATGGTCTCCGATGTGCCTTTGGGGGCTTTTCTCTCAGGCGGAGTGGACTCCTCAACAGTCGTCGCTCTGATGCAGGTGCAAAGTAACCGACCAGTCAGAACTTTCACTATCGGGTTTCATGAAGCAGAGTACAATGAGGCGGAGCATGCGAGAGCCGTGGCAACGCACCTGCATACGGACCATACAGACCTGTATGTGACTCCCCGGGATGCCATTGATGTCATCCCCAAATTACCCTCACTCTATGACGAACCGTTCTCCGATGCATCGCAGATACCAACCTATCTGGTTTCACAACTTACACGCCATCACGTGACAGTCAGCCTGTCTGGAGACGCTGGTGACGAATTATTCGGCGGTTACAACCGGTATTTTCTCAGCAAGTCACTATGGAATCGAATTGGTTGGATGCCGAGGGCTCTACGGTCTGCTGTTGCGGCAGGCTGCACCGCCCTTTCTCCGGCGAGCTGGAATACTATCGCGGCTGTCCTGCCGGCAAAGGTTCGTCTGCGCAATATGGGGGACAAATTACACAAATTGGCAGATATTATCGCAGTCAAGTCTCCCGAGGAGATGTATCGACATTTTGTATCTCATTGGAAAGAGCCACGAAGTGTAGTGAGCGGTGCTCGTGAGCCGACAACTCTGCTCACCGATCCATCGATATGGCCAGAACTGCCCGACTTTACTCAGCGGATGATGTACCTGGATACACTGACCTATCTACCTGATGACATCTTGGTCAAGATAGACCGAGCAGCAATGGGAGTTAGTCTTGAAACGCGGGTGCCGTTTCTTGATCACAGGTTGATTGAGTTTGCCTGGCGATTGCCGCTCTCCTATAAAATCCACAACGGAGAGGGGAAATGGCTATTACGTCAAGTGCTCTATAAATATGTTCCCAAAAAATTGATTGAGCGGCCCAAAATGGGTTTTGGCATACCGATAGACAACTGGCTTCGTGGCCCGTTACGCGATTGGGCTAGTGAATTACTGGATGAGAAACGACTCCGTGAAGAAGGGTTCTTCAACCCTGAGCCGATCAGGATTAAGTGGCAAGAACATCTTTCGGGCAGCCGCAATTGGCAGTACCTTTTGTGGGATGTGCTGATGTTCCAATCATGGCTTGAGAATAACCGATGATCCACCGTTCCCTCAAGAACAGAGGCGTCAAAGCGCTCCTTAGATACCTGACGGGGCATATCATAGCAGCCGTCGCAAGATCCTTTTTATGTCTTTATCCTTTAAGGGCGATGGTCCTCCGTTTAGCCGGCAGCCGCATAGGTAGAAACTCGAGGATACTAAACATATCATTTATCAACTTTTACAAAGATGGCTTCAGCAACTTTATCGCCGGCGACAACGTTTTTATAGGCGCGGAAACAATGATCGATATAGCGGGGAACGTAACCATCGGTCATAACACGACGCTTGCGGAACGGGTTCTCATACTGACGCACACGAACGTCGGATATAATGATCACCCCCTTAAAGAAATACTTCAGGATAAATACGCGCAGGTCAGTATCGGTGATGGAGTCTTTATTGGGGCTGGTGCCCTTATAATGCCGGGTGTCACGATTGGAGATAAAAGTGTCGTGGGGGCAATGAGCCTCGTCCTTAAAGACGTGGCTCCGGGGGCAGTTGTTGCGGGTGTGCCAGCCAAGGTAATCGGCAATATAGAAGATTATAAACAGAAAAATGCAACGCAAACCAAAACTAGTTAGAATTACGCCCATATTCTCCACGGTTAAAGCGATTTTTGAAGGCCAGAACCGCTTCCTTGCCGACAACGGATTCGAGGTTCATGTTGTCACATCACCGGACCCTTCTTCCTCTGAGGTGGCAAAAGCAGAGGGATTTCAACACCACGCCGTAGATATTTCGCGCAGTATGACACTTTTAAGAGATGTTAAAACCATCTCAAGGTTGACTGGACTGATCAGGGAGATCAAGCCGGATATAATTCATACGCATACTTCGAAGGGAGGCCTCGTCGGCATGACGGCCTCTTATCTGGCCGGCGTGAGACATCGGGTACATTCCGTCGCCGGATGGACAGCAGACTTCAGGGGGCCGATCTCGGGAACCGCGATCCTATTATGCGAAAAGTTGACCTTGAATATTGCTACGCAGGTTATCGTCAACAGCAGATCCCTGAAGGACTACCTTGTCAGTTCCGGCCGTTTGAACCCGAAACGGGCGCATGTGCTCGGACAGGGTTCATCAAACGGTGTTGATCTCGACCGCTTTACTCCAGGACTGCTTCAATCCCGAAGAAATACATTGAGAAGCCAGTACGGCATCCGGGGAAAAGACGTCGTTATTGCGTTTGTTGGAAGAATCATGGCCGAAAAAGGAATTGTGGAATTGCTTGAGGCCTTCAAGGCTCTGGATGACAACCACACAATTCTTCTTTTAATCGGCTCGCTGGAGCAGGAAAGCAGGGGAGGGCTTCCCGAGGGCGTTTTAAATACGCTACATAGCCATCCGCGCATACGGGTAACCGGTTGGACTGATGATGTCCCTGGTTTCCTTTCGGCCTCGGAAATACTGGTGCATCCCTCCCACCACGAAGGCTTGCCGAATGCCCTGCTGCAAGGCTCTGCTATGCAGTTACCTTGCATTGCATCAAGAGTTCGTGGTAACATAGATGCCGTCAAGGACGGCGAAACTGGCATTTTATATCAGAATGGTGATATAAAACAACTGGCAGATTGCATGAGAGCGCTCATTCGCGATGAATCACTTAGGAAGAGACTGGGCAGCCAGGGGAGAATATACATGGAAAAGGAATTCGACAGGGGAAAAGTCTGCGGACGACTGCTCGCTTTTTATCACGGCTTTTTCACCGATAGGGACAGAAATTGAAAATATTGTTGATAAACCCGCCTGCCTTTAACGAGATCACGACACAGGTTTCTCGATATGTTTCCGGGGAAAGCAGCATGCAGCCGCCTCTCGGCCTCATGTATATTGCTGCCGTGCTTGTATCAAAAGGAATTGATGACGTAAGGATTATCGACGCTCAAGCTGAAAAAATAAACTACGAGGAGCTTGAAGCGAGGATCCTCAAAGAGCAGCCCGATCTTGTCGGTATGACGGCGATGACGTTCACCATGACTGACGTGATGCTCACGGCGAGGACCATAAGAAAAGTTTCGCCGGAAACGAAGATCGTCCTAGGCGGCCCGCATGTGGACATATACCCGGAGCAAACGATCAATCTTTCTGAAATCGATTTTGTCATAAGGAAGGAAGGAGAGTATCCTTTTCTGCACCTGGTTCGTCATTTGACAGATGGCAAGACCGATCTGTCCGAAGTACGAAATCTTGTCTGGAGAGATGAGGAAGGCCGGATCAGGATGAACGAACTGACGGCCTCGATGAATGATTACTCACAAATGCCTTTCCCGGCGAGACATCTTGTTCCGTTAGACAAGTACTTCTCCATCATGACCGAAAATAACCCGATTACAACGATGATATCGGCTAAAGGTTGCCCTTACAAATGCGTCTTCTGTTACAAACATATTGATAAAGTCTCATACAGAAGTCCTAAAAGCATTGCGGATGAGATGGAGCATATTAGGGGTCTGGGGATACGCGAGATATTCTTTGTTGATGATACGTTTTACGTGAACTCCAGCGTCGCTATGAAAATTTGTGACGAAATCATCAAAAGAAAGATTGGTATGCCCTGGGGCGCTCGCGCCAGGGTCAACAACATTTCAGAAGAGATGCTGGAAAAGTTTAAGAAGGCGGGCTGCAAGCGGCTGCATATAGGGGTCGAATCCGGAAACGACAGAATACTGCAAAACTTGAATAAAAAGATAACCGTGGAAATGGCAAAAAAAGCTTTTACATTATGCAGGAAGCATAAAATTGACACACTAGCCTACTTTATTATAGGCAACCCAGGTGAAGGACAAAAAGAAATCGAAGACACAATCAAACTGGCCAGAGAGCTTAAGCCGTCTTACGCCCAGTTCTCAAGGATGACGCCTTTCCCCGCCACGAAACTTTACGATATGGCCATCGAACGCAAGATCATAAGCTACGACTACTGGAAGGAATATGCCAAAAACCCTTATGTCCGCATCCAACCACAGTTTTGGACCGAACACTTTACCCAGGAACAACTTGCAGACTTAGCAGATTATGCCACTCACAAGTTTTATTTCAGCCCGGGTTACATGCTTAGGTCTGTCACCAGAGTGAACAGTTATAGAGATCTGAGACGTAAGCTCAAAACCGGTCTATCTCTGTTACGTTCCACTTCCTCATATAAATCAGCAAAAATAAAAATGACCTGAACAGAGTGGCAAAGCTTTACGAACAAGACAACATATACTGTGAAAGATATCGCCGGTTGGCGAAAAACCCAGGTTATGGATAAATATAAATTTTTGCCATTTGCATTGCCCGATATCGGCGAAGAGGAGATACAGGAGGTTCTCGATGCTCTTCGCTCAGGCTGGCTTACAACAGGTCATAAAGCCAAAAGGTTCGAGCAGGACTTTGCCGCTTTCATTGGCAAAGGAGTGGAAGCAATTGCGGTAAACTCGGCGACGGCAGGCCTCCACGTAGCGCTGGAGGCTGCAGGAGTCGGTCCTGGAGACGAAGTCATTACCACTCCTTATACTTTTACTGCGACGGCTGAAGTGGTCCGCTACCTCGGTGCTGATCCGGTCTTCGTCGATGTGGATCCCGAAACATTCAATATCGATGCAGCCAAGATCGAAAAGGCAATCACTCTTAAAACGAAAGCAATTCTGCCTGTTCATTTCGCTGGATTGGCTTGCGATATGGATGCTATTTTGCAAATTGCAAAGGGCAGAAGGCTAAAAGTAATAGAAGATGCCGCTCATGCCCTGCCGACGACACACAAGAAGAAGTTAATTGGTACACTCGATAGCGACCTTACCGTATACAGTTTTTACGCCACCAAAACGATAACGACCGGCGAAGGCGGCATGGTGGTTACCCGAAATCCGGAAATGGCAAATCGGTGCCGCGTAATGCGGCTTCACGGGATCAGCCGTGACGCTTTCGACCGCTATACATCGTCAAAACCTTCATGGCACTACGAGGTGATCGCGCCGGGGTTTAAGTACAATATGACAGACATCGCCGCATCCCTGGGCATTCATCAGTTGAAAAAGGCCTGGACGTTCCAAAAGCGGCGCGCAGATATAGCAGCTTACTACGATGAGTCGTTAAAGGACTTGCCTGTCACCCTGCCTCCCAAAGCACCTGCGGGCGATGTGCATGCATGGCATTTGTACGTTATTCGTCTCACGGATGATGTTCCGGTAGACAGAGACCGATTTATCGAGTTAATGAACGAAAAGGGGATTGGTTGCAGTGTACATTTTATACCGCTGCATCTTCATCCTTATTGGAGAGATAGATATCAACTCAAGCCGGATGATTATCCTGACTCCTTTCATACTTACGAAAGATCTGTGAGCTTGCCTATATATACCAAAATGACGAATGAAGACCAGGCGAGGGTTGTTGCCGCAATAAAGGAAATCTTAGGATAAGTTATCTGAGTCCAGTTTCGTGTGTCGCTAGACAAGAAACACTATGATGAAACGGTTAGTTGATATAGTTTTTTCGGCAATCGGTTTAATTTTGTTGTCCCCGTTCTTTTGTATAGTGGCTCTCTGGGTTAAACTTGATACTCCCGGACCGATCCTTTTCCGCCAAGTAAGGGTTGGGAAGGATGGAAAAACTTTCCGGATCTTTAAGTTCAGAACCATGGTTGCTGATGCTGAATATGCTGGGCATCAGATTACGGTAGGCGATGATCCGCGAATAACGAAGTCTGGGAGATTCCTGCGGAGCTATAAGCTTGATGAATTTCCGCAGCTCCTTAATGTATTTTTCGGTGATATGAGCATGGTGGGCCCCAGGCCGGAAGTTCCCCGCTATGTGGAGATGTTCAAGGACGCCTACAAGGCCGTTCTCCAGGTAAAGCCGGGAATAACAGATTTTGCGGCCGTTGAGTTCAGCAATGAGGAAGAGGTATTGAAAAAGTACGACCGTCCGGAAGAAGGGTACATCAAGGAAGTCCTTCCACGGAAGATAGAACTTTACAAAAAGTATCTTAAAGAAAAGTGCTTTAGGACAGATATGAAGTTGATCATTTTGACCCTCAAAAAACTGCTATAACAAACACGGCCTTTTTTCATCAGGGTGAGATTTTCTTCGACAAAAGTGAAGTTTCTGATATAATAAGCTAATCATGCCATCCTGAGCTTTTTTTCTCTTTTCTAACGTAAATACAGAATGGATTTAGAGTTTGTTTTGGGGGTTTTTCGTCCATGCCTTTCATGCCAGAAACTCCTTTGAAGCGACTGTTGGTTTTGCTAAATGATGCGTTCCTCATCTCATTATCTTTCTTCGCCGCCTACGCACTTCGCTTTAACACACTGAATCTGAGTGAGTATGTCCCACAGATACTTCACTCTTTGCCACTGATTCTCGGGATCCGCTTAACGCTTTTTGCGATTATGGGGCTTTATCGGGGAATGTGGCGTTTTGTAGGGCTGCGGGATCTTATCTCCTTATTCCAAGCCGTTACCCTCAGTTCCGGACTTTCCGTGGGTCTTCTGTTCTTGATCTCAAGACTGGAGAATTTTCCCCGTTCCGTATTCGTCATCGATTGGTTCGTCGTCATAATTTTAGTTGGCGGCAGTCGTTTTGCCTATCGCTTGTATCGCGAAGGAGCATTTAAGAGTCTGTTCGGTGTACAACACAGGAACGGAGCCGGCAAACGTGTGCTCATTGTAGGGGCCGGCAAAGCGGGAGACCTCATTCTTCGGGAAATGTTAAACAATTCCGATCTTGGTTTTATTCCCGTTGGTTTGGTTGATGACAATCGGGCAAAACGTAATTCGACTATTCACGGTTGCCGCGTACTCGGGCATACCCGCGATATCCCGCGAATTGTAAACGAGTATGCCATTGAAGAAATTTTTCTTGCGATCCCATCCGCTTCATCCAGTGCAAAACGCAGGATCATGCGTGTTTGCAAAAGTGCCGGGGTAACTTTCAAAACACTTCCGGCCGTAGGGCAGCTCCTTAACGGGACAGTTACTGTGAACGCCCTGCGGGAGTTTCAAATTGAAGACCTTCTGGGCAGGGAACCTGTCAAGCTCGACAGTGGTTCAATCAGAGAATACTTACGGGATAAGACCGTATTGATCACCGGAGCCGGGGGGTCCATAGGATCCGAGCTCTGTCGCCAGGTCGCCCAGTATTGGCCCAGGCGGCTTGTGTTATACGAGCGATCTGAATTCAATCTATACCAGATCAACATGCAGCTCTTGGAATCATTCCCCGATCTGGAGGTTCATGCGGTAATCGGAGATGTCGTAAATCAAAATCGAGCTGAAAGGACACTGAAACAGTTCAAGCCCGAAGTAGTCTTCCATGCTGCCGCATACAAGCACGTTCCACTCATGGAGTTGAATGTGGAAGAGGCGATGAGGAACAATGTGCATGGAACGTGGGTCGTTGCGCATCTGTCACATGTTTACGGGGTAAAGAAATTCGTCATGGTATCTACGGACAAGGCGGTCAGGCCAACGAACATCATGGGTGCGAGCAAGCGGATGGCGGAACTGATCTGTCAGGGTTTCGGCAGGGACAGCAAGACGAAATTCGTGACTGTGAGATTCGGAAACGTATTGAACAGCGTAGGGAGCGTGATACCGCTATTTAAACAGCAGATAGCCAAAGGCGGCCCGGTAACCGTGACGCATCCCGAGATATACCGCTATTTTATGACCATCCCCGAGTCTGTACAGCTGATCATGCAGGCAGGGGCAATGGGGAAGGGCGGAGAAATATTTATTCTGGACATGGGAGAGCCGGTCAAGATCGTAGACCTGGCCCAGGACATGATCGCGCTCTCCGGTCTCGAGCCGGAAAAGGATATAAAGATCATATATACTGGGCTACGCCCTGGCGAAAAACTGTACGAGGAACTCTTGACCGACGGAGAAGAAATAACCTCCACGCTGCACGAAAAAATCAAGGTAGCCGGTGCGGTAAATACTGACTGGAAGGCATTGCTTGAAAAAATAGAGCGTTTGATCGAATCGCTCCAGCATGGATCCTCTAAAACGACGATTGAAAAAATCCGGGAAATCGTTCCAGAGTTCCAGCCTGAAAAAGGGGGATCGGGAAGTTTCATGATGAAACGGAGCGATTGCAGCGACGAAGTTAAGAAAACGTCTGTTAAAGAAAATAATGAGGATGCTGTCCATACAAAATATTAGTTTGTTCTTTGTATTTAGCACTCCATTCATGATTCAAATCACAGATACCTTCAGCGGTATTAATCACATCCTCACCGTTACGATCACTACTGGACTATTTACGGAGTTGGTGTGAAAATTCTTCTCATCGGCAAGGCCGGACAGCTCGGCAGCGACATCTGGCGTAATAATGTTCATCACGATATCTACGCTCCCGACCAGAAAGTCCTCGATATCTGCTCTCGGGAGACAATTGATTCTGTCGTAGATGAGGCCCGTCCAGACGTGGTCATCAATACCGTCGCCTTTCACAATGTACCGCTCTGTGAGACCAACCCTGAACTTGCCTTCCGTGAGAACTGCGTAGCAGTACGCGATCTGGCCAGAGCCTGCAACCGCATTAAGGCCCTTTTTGTCACGTTCAGCACCGATTACGTGTTTGACGGTGAAAAGAAATCGCTTTACCAGGAGGACGACAAGCCTGCTCCACTGCAGATCTACGGGATCACCCGAGCTGCTGGTGAATATGCCGCCATGTCCGTGGCCCACGAACACGCCATAGTGATCAGAACATGCGGTTTATACGGCCTTTCTGGCCCGCAGGCCAGGGGTGGGAACTTCGTCGATAAGCGCGTTCAGGATGCTAAAAGCCGTACGTCTCTGGAAATGGGAAGCGACCAGGTCGTCTCACCTACGTACACGCACGATCTGAGCAAAGCTATACTTCAGCTCATCGATCATCCAAAGCGGACTCCCGGGATCTACCATCTCGTGAATGAGGGGAGATGCAGCTGGTACGAATTCACCAAGGCGATCTATGAGATAATGGGTTTTACGGTCTATGTGAAGCCACTTGACCGTGGCGGGAGGAGCGGCACCATGAGGCGGCCGCTCTATTCGGCCCTTGTAAACACGAAGGCCCGGGAACTCGGGATCATTTTGCCGCCCTGGCGAGATTCCTTGGAGAGTTATCTCAAAGAAAAATACGGCACAAAGATCAAGAAGTAAACAGCAACCCTTCCTAAGAAACCGATTCATATAATATTCGTAAAAATAAACAAAATGCAGAACTAAGCCTTGACTTATGCAAATATTCATGGTATTTTTGTGTTCATAATATGAACAACAATCGCCCATCGGACGTCGATCACCGGTCTTTGCAGATCCTAGACGAGCTTTCCAATAACGACTCCCTGACCCAGCGGGACCTGAGCAGCCGTCTCGGCATTGCCCTTGGCCTCGTGAACACCTACATCAAAAACCTGGTTAAAAAAGGCTATATCACGGTTCGGGCGATACCCCCAAAACGGTATACTTATTATCTTACCCCCAAGGGTTTTACCGAAAAGACCCGCCTGACCTACCATCTGTTGCAGGACTACACGCGGATTTATCGCGAAGCGAGAAGCTCCGTGAAAAAACTCTTCCAAAATATGGAAAAGGAAGGCATGAAAAAGGTCGTGTTTGCGGGTGCCGATGAGGTCGCTGAAATAGCGTACATCACATTACAGGAATCGGGTATGGACCTTGTCGGCGTCGTGGATGAAGAACGGACGGGGAATAAATTCTTTGGCAAAAAAGTACAGCCGATACGCGATATTCAAACCATGCAACACGACTGCATCGTGGTCACTTCGTATCTCCATGGAGAAGAAATCTACAAGCACCTTCTTATGACTGGAATTAAGAAGGATTCGATAAAAAGGCTCTTTGTGTGATGAGAGGTATTTTATCTCTATTGTACTGGACATTTATGATTACGTAGGCAATTGGACCACAGGACACCATAAGATGTTCAATCCGATATTTATGCTGCATATACCGACTGCTATGTTGAAGACCGTTCGTGATATTAATGGCAGCGGCCTTTACGGATGGGGTGAATTCTTTAGAAAGGGACACAAATGAAAACAGCACTTATTACTGGCATTACGGGTCAGGACGGGGCCTATCTGGCCGAATACCTCTTAAGCAAAGGGTACATCGTTCACGGCATCAAGCGACGCTCGTCATCATATAATACGGCAAGAGTAGACCACCTCTACAAAGACCCCCATGAGATGGATGTTAAATTCTTCATGCATTACGGTGACTTGACGGACTCAACGAATATCATCAGAATCATACAGGAGACAAAGCCCGACGAGATCTACAACCTGGCCGCACAGAGCCACGTCAAGGTGTCTTTTGAGACACCGGAATATACGGCAAATGCCGATGCCCTTGGAACGCTGCGCATCCTCGAGGCGATACGGCTGCTCGGTATGTCGGACAGGACCCGTTTTTATCAAGCATCAACGAGCGAACTCTACGGACTGGTGCAGGAAATCCCTCAGACCGAAAGGACCCCCTTCTACCCCCGGAGCCCCTATGCTGTCGCCAAACTGTACTCGTACTGGATCACCGTCAACTACCGCGAGGCATACCATATGTTCGCCTGCAACGGCATTCTCTTCAACCACGAATCTCCGGTGCGGGGGGAGACATTCGTCACCCGGAAGATCACCATGGCAGCGGCAAGGATCAAGCTTGGGATGCAAAAAAAGCTCTATCTCGGCAACCTCAGCGCGAAACGGGACTGGGGGCATGCGAAGGACTACGTCGATGCGATGTGGCTTATGCTTCAGCAGCCGGAGCCTGATGATTTTGTCATTGCGACGGGAGAGACCCACTCGGTCCGGGAATTTGTCGATGCGGCATTCAAGGAAGTCGGCATTAAACTGGAATGGACTGGTAGCGGGAAAGATGAGCAAGGTAAGAACAGCCAGACCGGCGAAGTTGTTGTTGAAGTTGACCCGGCCTATTTCCGGCCTACCGAGGTAGACATCCTGATCGGCAACGCGGCAAAAGCAAGGGAAAAGCTCGGTTGGCAGTCGAAGATGACGTTCTCTGAACTAGTTAAGACCATGGTCGTAGCAGACCTCAAAGAGGCAGAACGGGAGAAACTCTGCAGGCGGAACGGCCTGTAAGCGCGGATGAGATTATGAATCGGGATTCCAAAATCTATATCGCTGGACACCGTGGCCTCGTAGGATCGGCAATTCTCCGGAAGCTTCAGTCCGATGGCTACACGAACATCATATTCCGGACGAGTAAGGAGTTAGACCTTCGCAGGCAGGCTGATGTCGACTCGTTCTTTGAGCAGGAAAGGCCTGAATACGTTTTTCTCGCAGCCGCACGGGTAGGCGGTATCCTGGCCAACAGCACGTATAAGGCGGAATTTATATACGACAACATCATGATCGCAGCCAACGTGATCCACGCGGCACATCGCAACGACGTCAAAAAACTCTTGAACCTCGGATCTTCCTGCATCTATCCCAAATTCGCTTCCCAGCCTTTGAAAGAGGAATATCTGCTGACTGGTGCTCTGGAGCCCACGAACGAGCCCTACGCTATCGCCAAAATTGCCGCAATCAAGCTTTGCCGCTATTACAATGAACGATATGGTACGAACTTTATCTCAGTCATGCCAACGAATCTGTACGGCCCGTATGACAACTTCGATCTTGAAACATCTCACGCCCTTCCTGCCTTGATTCGCAAATTTCATGAAGCAAAAGTCACAAAGAGCGATTCCGTTGTTCTGTGGGGCACCGGTGAGCCAATGCGGGAATTCCTGTATGTGGATGACCTTGCAGATGCCTGCGTGTTTCTTATAAACAAATACAATTACAGCGATATAGGGGAGTTTGTCAATATCGGATCAGGTGCCGATGTCTCTATTGCAGATCTTGCCCAGCTAGTCAAAGAAATAACAGGGTATATAGGTAAAATACAGCACGATTACGCAAAGCCGGATGGAACGCCAAGAAAGCTTCTCGACATTTCAAAAATCCGTGCCTTAGGATGGGAACCAAAGACCAGCCTAGAGGACGGCATAAGAAAGACTTATGCCTATTATAAAGGGATGAAATAGAGTGACTCTACTCAAGCGGAACATCGTAGCTAATTTTCTGGGCCAGGGCTGGGCAGCCCTGATGTCCTTCATCTTCATCCCGCTGTACATCAAGTTTCTGGGAATAGAGGCATACGGACTTATCGGATTTTTCGCAATGATGCAGGCAATGCTCCAGGTTCTCGATCTTGGTATAAGCCAGACCATGAACCGCGAAATGGCACGATATGCAGTGTTTCCGGAGAAGGCTGCCGAAGCACGAGATTTAGTGCGAACACTAGAGATAGGATACTGGATAATCGGTATGACTATCGGTATAGTTGTCGCGGTCGCTTCGCCTTTCATTGCCAAGCATTGGATTAAGGCTGGTTCCCTCCCCAGTTCAACTGTTCAGCAGTCCGTCGCCATCATGGGGCTCGTAGTTGCCCTTCAATGGCCGATAAGTTTATATGGTGGCGGATTGCTAGGATTGCAGCGACAGATCCTGTTCAATGTGGTCAAAATCGGTATATCTACCATCGGCAGTTGCGGTTCAATCCTTATACTGTGGTTGGTCTCACCGACCATTACCGCTTTTTTCAAATGGCAAATAATAGTTAGTGCTATTTTTGTGTCAGTCATTACAATCTTGCTCCGGCGAAGCCTGCCACATGCCGAACGCGTTGCACGGTTCAATTTCGGAATGTTACATTCGATATGGCGTTTTGCAGCGGGAATGAGCGGTATCGCCCTTTCTGCAATCATCCTAACGCAGGCGGACAAGCTGATTCTGAGTAAAATTCTAAGCTTGGAGATGTTTGGTTATTACGCACTGGCAGGAGCTGTCAGCAATGCAATACCCACTATGCTGGCCGGTCCGGTCTTCATTGGGCTTTTCCCCAGATTCTCATCACTGGTTGCGTTGAAAGATGATGCTGCTCTTACACTTCTTTATCACCAAGGTACTCAACTTATGGCAGTTCTTGTTTTACCTGTGGCTGCGGTACTTTCATTCTTTTCTCACGACATTCTGCTATTATGGACGGGCTCCCCAAAAACGGCAGAAACTGCTTCGCCAATAGTCAGCATACTTGTCATCGGCATGGCGTTAAATGCCCTAATGACATTGCCTTACGCGCTTCAGCTATCTCATGGTTGGACCAGCATCGGATTACGCATTAATACATTTCTCATAATTATGCTTGTGCCGGCCATTTATTACATGTCCACTCACTATGGTGCGGTAGGAGCTGCCTCGGTTTGGATCGTGCTTAATGGCCTGTATATGCTAATTGGCGTACCTTTAACGCATCGTCGCCTCTTGCGAAGTGAAATGCTGCCATGGTTTGCTGAAGATGTCATCCCACCTCTTGGGGCAGCGCTCTTGGCTGTTGGATTAGGACGCTGGTTAATTGCAGGTCCGATGACGTCTTTGACATCGATTGCGAGCATTTTCATAGTGCTTTTCGCTGCACTGTTGATGGCGGTAATGGCTGCTCCGCATATCAGGACATGGCTGGTTTTGCAATTAAAAACGAGGATTATACATGTATAAACAGTTTAAGTCGTACTTAAAGCGTTACCATTCATTAGTAACATTATACGAAACTGTCCATAAAGTGAAATATGACACAATAAATAATATGCGAGATATCCGTGATTCATATCTGCTCAAGGGGCGCAAAGCAGAGGAAACTCCTTATGGCTTCAAATTACAAGGTAGCAGCTCTATCCATCATCGCAGCATGCAGAAGGGTACCTTCGAAGTTGAAGAGACCGCACTTATTCGACAATACCTAAGTCGCTCTGATGTTTTTATTGACGTTGGTGCGAATATCGGTTTTTACACCTGCCTGGCGCGTTCATTAGGAAAACAAGTAATTGCAGTTGAGCCTCTGCGCATAAATCAAAAGTATCTTTATGCCAATTTGATCGATAATAAATGGCACGACGTCGAGGTTTTCCCTGTAGGATTAAGCGATCATCCTGGTATCGCTATGCTCTATGGTCCATCAAGTACAGGGGCTTCACTCATTGGCAATTGGGCAGGAGCCTCTAAAGGTTTCAAGCGAGTAATTTCATTATCAACTTTAGATATCTTATTGGGTCATCGATTGAATGGGAAAAGAATATTCATCAAAATTGATGTGGAAGGAGTTGAATATCAAGTTTTGATGGGAGCAATTAGAACGATGAAACTCATTCCGCAGCCGATCTGGTTAATAGAAATATGTTTAAGTGAATTTCATCCAAACGGTATCAATCCAAATTATGCAGCTACATTCGAAATGTTTTGGGAAAATGGGTATGAGGTACGAACGGCAGACGAACATAATAGATTGATACAGCCTTCGGATATTCAACGCTGGGTTAAAGCGGGACACTGTGACTCTGGCGTGATCAATTACATTTTTATCCCGAAGTCCGACTAGGTCTTCATAGTTTGACAGAGATAGTCTAATAGACAGACAATATGCCGTGAGGACGAATGATGATGAAACCTCTTCTTTTAGTTTTGTAAAATTAGAATATACCTTATGGGAGGCAGACTGATGGCCGAAACACTTGGGTCGTTATGTGATAAATTGACGGTTGTGAAACTCAAGCAGTGGCACACGGAAGAGCCGGAAAGGGTAAAGAGCCTTTTAAGCCAGGAAAAGCAACTGCAGGATGAGATTAATGAATATATTGCTGCTGCAGTATCAGGACAAATCCAGATTGAAAGGCTGACTTTTGCCGCAAATAAGGTATTTAAGAAAGATGGTAATGTCGTTTCAGAGGTAACCGGCACCATCGGAGCGGTCTTTTCCAAGCTCGCCGAGGTAAATTGCAAATTATGGCATGAACAGGAGAAAGTATACGATTTTGAGAACGTTCCTGTAAAGGATAAAGATTCAGTAGTTAAAAGCCTTGCCCACCTGAATCTTGAGCGCACGCAATGCATCGACCAGATAGACAAACAATTTCGAGCCTTAATCGAGCGCTTTCAGGGGCAAATGCTAAGTAAAAGTTCATGAAAGTATAGTTTAAACTGGCGAAGGAACGGAAACATACAGCGGTTGAAGAACGTACGTCACAGTATCGAATACATAAATCGCCGCCATAATTGCAATTGACACTAAGGTTATAGTCTCATGGAAATATCGCAGAAATCAAATAGAGAGAATAAAGTACTGTTTATATCCCACAGTCAGCAACGGTGTGGCGTCTATCAATTTGGCCTAAATATTGCCAATGTGCTGAAGAACTCTAAAAAATACAATATCATTTATCAAGAGTGCTCAAATCCGGATGAATTCTTAGCAGTTGAGCACAAATACACTCCTGCTGCCATAATTTACAACCATTATACATCTACTATGCCTTGGCTCAATAGAAAGATAACCCGTAAGATTAATGCAGCACATATTGGTATCATCCATGAGATAACGCAAGAAGTCGCTGATTCTGCAAGGAGTTCTTTATTCCAATACTATATAACCCCGGATCCGACGTTATTGCTCAATAATCCCATTGTCTTTAAGACGGGGCGGCTGATTCCTAAATACATGAATGAATATGTATTACCAGTAACTCCAACTATTGGTAGCTTTGGTTTCGGAACTCAAGGGAAGGGATTTGAGAAACTTATTTCAACAGTTCAACAGGAATTTGATGAAGCAATCATAAAACTCCATATTCCCTATGCGGCCTTCGGCGATCCCACCGGTAGTAGTGCTCAAGCAATAGTTCGGCGATGTAAAGATTCAATTTACAAGCCAGGTATTCGGTTGGAAGTAAGTCATAATTTTCTTGAAAAAGAGCAGCTGCTCAATTTTTTAGCGCAGAATTCACTCAATGCATTCCTATATGAAGACAATAAAGGACGAGGTATCTCAAGTGTTATAGATTACGCGCTTGCTGTACAGAGACCCATTGCAATAACAAACAGCAGTATGTTTAGACACATTACATCCGCAAGACCTTCAATCTGCATAGAGGATTCAAGCTTAAGACAGATTATGAATAATGGATTTACGCCTCTTTTGCCTTTCTACAGAGACTGGAGCGAGGAAAACCTGATATGGGATTATGAAAGGATATTAAATAATATTATTGAAAAATATTTTCGTGAAAGCAATTTCGGAACTTTCGTCTCACTTAGCAGCTCTCTCCGTTTTATACGTAATATTTTACCACATGGTTTTAAGGGAGACACTCGGGGGACTTCATGGGTGCCAAAGATAAGAAAAGGACCGGGGGAGACTCCTCAGGAGCGTAAACAGGATTATTCATATAGCCCTTTATCTGATGTTACGTCATTTAATCGCATCTTGGATGATGCTGCGCGATTTCAATATGAACCCGTGATCAAAAAACTTTTTGAGATAGTGCCTGATATGATGTCACGTAAACTCCCGGAAGCGAATATCCAGCAGGCGTTTGTTCTAGACACCGTATATAGATTCGCACTCGCTCATAAAAACCCGAAAATGCTTTGTATTGGCAGTCATGACGATACAGCAGCAGCGAGTTTGAAGAAACTGGGTTTATTGTTGGATGAAGTCGACCCTCTAATAAACTACGATTTGGATACATTCATGCATAAGCCGTCGACAGATAAAGAAAGCTATGATATCGTCTTTGCCACATCTGTAATCGAACACGTTAAGAATGACGAATTATTTCTCACACAAATGACTGAACTTCTTGCTCCGGGCGGTTTTGCAATTCTTACATGCGATTACAATGATCAATACAAGCCTGGAGATCGGCTCCCCCAAGAGGATTTTCGTTTTTACACTCAGTACGACATTAAACAAAGATTGCTGCCTTTATTGCATAATTGCTCGTTTGTCGATACTCCGTATTGGGATAACCCAAAGCCTGATTTTACATATGCTGGATGTGTATATACATTTGCGACAATAGTCATAAAAAAGTCAAGTTAAACAATAAATAGCGGATGTAAGATAAAATTAATTTGATTTTGATAAATTAAGCATTATAGCGATTGGGAGGGTACATGCATCTCATACACAGAAATACTTGTCGGGTATGCGGTTCATCTGCTTTAACAAAGGTTATAGACCTTGGTGAACAATACCTGCAGGGCTCGTTCGTTAAAAACGGTAAGGAGTTACCACCGATGCGTAGAATTCCAACAGTATTGGTACGTTGCGACCCAACGAAAGATGAAAAGGCATGCGGACTCCTTCAGATGGAACACTCAGTCCCACCGAAGATTCTCTACTCTGCATACTGGTACCGGTCCGGGACAAACCGTACTATGCGAGATCATCTTAAAGGAATTACTGATGAGGCATCCGGAATGATTGAGAAAAGAGATGCGTATGTTCTGGATATCGGATGCAATGACGGTACATTATTGAACTCCTATCCTAAGGAATTCCTGAAGTTCGGTATTGATCCGTCAGATGTTGCTCAGGAGATTAAAGGCGACATCAAGGTCGTCCAGGACACGTTCCCTTCCAAAGAATTAATTCAAATATCCGAAGGCGCGAAATTTGACAGTATAACATCAATTGCGATGTTTTACGATCTTGAGGACCCCGTGGCGTTTGTACGGAGCATAAAAGGTTCGCTTGCGTCCAATGGCATCTGGATTTTCGAAATGTCGTATATGCCGACAATGCTCAAAATGAACTCTTACGATACGATCTGTCACGAACACCTCGAATATTACAGCCTGGCAGTGATCGAAGAAATCCTAGAACGCGCCGGCATGAAAGTGATCCGTGTGGGCTTGAACGATATTAACGGCGGCAGTATCCGGTGCTATGCAACCCATGAAGAGAACTTCCGATTTAGCAAGAAAGAATATCTTCACTCTCTGGAAGGTTTGCGTCAGGAAGAATTCGATTTGGAGCTCGATACTGATAAGCCCTATAGGAACTTCCAGGAACGGATCAATGTCCACAGAGAGGAATTGACGTCCCTGCTCAAGAAGTTGAAAACCGAAGGGAAGAAAATCCATATCTACGGCGCATCAACGAAAGGGAACACAATTCTCCAATGGTGTGGAATAGATAGATTTATTATTGATTACGCCGCGGATCGAAATCCCGATAAGCATGGTGCCAGGACGCTCGGCACGGATATACCCATAATCAGTGAAGAAGAATCAAGAAAAATGAAACCGGATTACTATCTTGTATTGCCTTGGCATTTTAAGAAGGAATTTCTGGACCGGGAGAGAGAAACAATCGACCGTGGGGTTGGAATGATTTTCCCTTTACCGACGATAGAAGTGATTAAAAAAGGATAGTTACAACCATGTGCCTCATCATGATCTCGCTCACAGCATTGTGCGACCGATTGCCATTAGTATTCTGCTTATGGGTTGCTGGTATTAAAATATGAATGCCTTGATTTTCGGTGTCACCGGCCAGGACGGTCACTATTTGAGCAGCATCTGTAAATCGCAGGGCATAAACCCTATAGGAGTTGCGCGTTCAGGGTCTGCACTCCGTGCAGATGTGTCCAGTTTTGAGCAGGTGAGTAACCTTGTTAAACAGTACATGCCTGACTATATTTATCACATTGCGGCTTCATCAACGACCCGTCACGATGCATTATTCGAGAACCATCAAACTATATCGACAGGAACTCTAAACATCCTTGAATCGGCAAGGTCCCATTGCCCGCATGCCAAGGTTTTTCTTGCAGGCAGCGGCCTGCAATTCGTAAACACCGGTAAACCGATTTCTGAGAGGGATCCATTTGAAGCTTCAAGTCCATACTCAGTGGCGCGCATACAGTCCGTCTATGCAGGGCGGTATTTCCGATCACTGGGAATGAAGGTATATGTTGGTTATCTTTTCCATCACGAGAGCCCGCTCCGCAAGCCAAGCCATGTCAGCAAAATGATAGCTCTTGCTGCACAGCGCATCGCATCTGGAAGCGATGAAAAGATAGAATTGGGCGATATTACGGTTGAGAAGGAATGGACCTTCGCTGGGGATGTCGCTCAAGCCATATTTACGTTGATAAGCCAAGATTCCGTATTTGAAACGACGATAGGGTCGGGAACGACATACTCGATTCGGGACTGGCTGGATCAGTGTTTTGGTCTCATAGGGAAGAATTGGCAAGACTACATACGCATACGAGAAGGATTTGTACCTGAATACAAAAAGCTTGTATCAAACCCTGCCACGATCAATACGCTCGGATGGTCGCCGAAAGTGGGGTTTGCAGAACTTGCGCGTATAATGATGAACAATAAAGTCTAAAGCAAGACATTGCACTAAATTGCATTCAATAGTATTAAATGACAGAACAAGAAATCTATAAAAAAAAGAGGATACTCTTAGGTCAACTCGGAAAACTGGGTGATTGTCTTTATGCAACCGTCATCGCTCGACAGATAAAGAAGGATAATCCTGGCTGTCATCTGACATGGGCGATCAGTTCAGTGTGCCGTTCAGTGATTGAAGGGAACCCGGATGTGGACGAGATATGGGAGCTGCGACTGAAGACATACGAGGAAGTTGTTTCCGCATGGCAGCAATTTGAAATGGACGCCAGAGTTAGGAAAGAACGGGGCGAATATGACGAAATATACTTGACCCAGGTCGATCCCGATAATTACCAAAATTTCGATGGTACGGTTAGGGCTTCTATTTATCGAGGATACCCGAAGCCGATTGAAGTTTCCATGCAACCAATTGTGAGGCTATCTGAAAGCGAGATTGCGAAGGTCAGGCGATTTGCAGAGTCAAACGATCTCATATCTAAGAATAATGTTGTACTGTTCGAATGTGGAGCGGCAAGTGGACAATCATACGTAGATCATGAGTTTGCTTTAAAAGTTGTTGAGAAAATCGTAAATAACCGCAAGGATACGGCTTTCGTTTTATCATCGAACAAATCGATTACGGTATCAGACAATAGAGTTATAGATGGGAGCGTATTGACATTCAAAGAAAATGCTGAGCTAACAAAATACTGCACACTGTTGGTCGGCTGTTCAAGTGGCATCTCCTGGCTTGCGACGTCCGATTGGGCAAAACCATTACCAAAAATTCAGCTGCTAAGCGCAGATAAAAAAATGTATGCATCAATGATTCATGACGCAAAATATTGTGGGTTCTCGATGGATCAAATACTGGAAATGCAGGATTGCTCGCCTGATCAGGTAGCCTCATGTATTCAGACGGTAATTGATAATGGATTCGCTACAGCAAAAAAAATATATCATGAAGATATCCCTGTAGATTTTCAGTTTTATTTTAAGACCCTTTTTTATACCACGTTAAATAGGAATCAGATGGGTAAAGCTGCACGGTCACTCAAGGTCACAATGGACCGATTCGCTAATAATATTCAACTGTCCTATTTCCAGAAGAACTTACTGCTTCCTTATTACAATTTAATATGGTCTCATATCCCGACTGAGGAAAAGGATGCTATCATAAAAAATCTAAACCATGACTTTGCAGTCGGTCGGCCCACTAAGCTGCGACAAATCTATAATGCAATTAAAATCATTCAAGCACTATCGAGAAAAGATACGCATTGGATGGCAAAAATGCTTTTAAAAAATTTGGCCTACAAAATGTTGTACAACTGAGATGATCACGCTAAGTACTTCTTAATAATATAGGAGTATCATCGTTTTGAAGAACAACTCAGTCTATGTAATCATCCTCAATTGGAACGGATGGAGAGATACATCCGAATGTATTGAATCCTGTAGAAAACTAAGATACCCCAATTTTCATTTAATCATAGTGGATAACGGGTCTACGGACGGTTCGGAAGCTATTCTGCGCAATCGCTTTCCTGACATTGAACTTATCATGACCGGGCATAATCTTGGTTTTGCAGGCGGAAATAACGCTGGGATAGCCCACGCTTTGTCGCATGGCGCCGACTATGTATGGTTGCTGAACAACGATACAGTGGTTGAACCTGACTCTTTGAGCGAATTAGTAAAAGTCGCGGAACAATACGATCGAACGGGAATTGTAGGTTCGAAGATCTACTATTATGATAAGCCGAACAAGATTTGGTTTGCGGGCGGGACGTGGAACAAGCACCAGTCGTTCACGGGTCATCGGGGGCTGAACGAGATTGATACCGGACAATATGAAGAGATTACTACAGTCGGTTTCATTAGTGGTTGCAGCCTACTGGCACGATCTACCATGATCAAAGAAATCGGGATGATGAAAGAAGACTATTTTCTCTATTGGGAAGACGTTGACTGGAATGCAACAGCGGTTGAGCATGGCTGGAAGATTCTCTTTGCTCCTCGGTCCAGAATCCGCCACAAGGTATCTTCTTCTACAACTGATAAATCACGCACTCAAAGTTATTATTTCATGAGAAGCGGACTTCTTTTTTTCCAAAGGCACGCGCCGTTGAAAAGTGTATCCTTTTTTGTAAGAGTCATGTCGTATGCCATGAGCTGTTTTATGCATGGGCAAAAAGGAGTATTGTTTGGATATTTGAATGGTACAAAAGATTATCTCTTGCGAAGATTTAAACCTGCATAGGAGGTAATCAATAATTGAGAGACCGTTTACGGGAATGTTCAGTAATGTCGTTAAACCCGAAGCTTTTTTTCTGTGAGGGAACTAGTACTAGGTCAGTGTAACTCGCCTAAACAATGGGGAAGTTTATGGGTAACGGTAAAAGAGCTTTGATATGTGGAATATCGGGGCAGGACGGGGCGTATCTCGCGCAACTGCTCCTGAACAAAGGGTACGAGGTATACGGGACCTCCCGAGACGCCCAGATGTCATTGTTTGATAACCTGAGACGGCTGAACATCAGGGACCATGTGTCGACCGAATCGATGGCCCCAAATGACTTCCGAAGCGTTCTCCAGGTCCTTGCCAAGGTTAGGCCTGATGAGCTCTATAACTTGTCTGGACAGAGTTCCGTAGGCCTTTCATTCCAGCAGCCAGCGGAAACGCTTGAGAGCATCAGCGTAGGCACACTGAACATCCTCGAAGCTATTCGCTTCATCGATCTGCCGGTCAGGTTTTATAATGCAGGTTCCAGTGAATGCTTCGGCAATATCAACGGCGCTGCGGACGAAAACACGCCTTTCCATCCGAGAAGCCCCTACGCCGTTGCCAAAGCGGCCGCTTTCTGGGAGGTCGCAAATTACCGAGAGGCATACGGGCTTTTTGCATGCTCGGGGATCCTTTTCAATCATGAGTCACCGCTTCGGCCGGAGCGTTTCGTGACAAAAAAGATCGTGTCAGCCGCCTGCCGAATAGCGGTGGGCAGTAGGGAGAAGCTCAGATTGGGGAACATTTCCATACGCCGTGACTGGGGATGGGCTCCGGAGTATGTAGAGGCGATGTGGCTTATGCTGCAGCAGAAGAATCCCGATGATTATGTGATAGCAACGGGGGAGAGCCATAGTCTCGAAGAATTCGTGGCAGCAGCCTTTGATTCTGTTGGTATCGATTGGCGAAAGCATGTACTGTCCGATCCCTCTCTCAATAGACCGACCGAACTTGCCGCTGGACGCGGTAACCCGGCAAAGGCCCGGGAACGGCTCGGATGGGAAGCCCAGTACAAGATGCACGATGTCGTCAGAATGATGGTTAAGGAAGAAAAGAACCGATGAATATCGGTCTCAATTTAGTCGGGTTTATACCAGGGACAATGGGAGGAATCGAGACCTATCTCAGGAACCTCGTACACTCTCTGCAAAAAATCGACCAGGAGAACAGCTATGTTCTGCTTTGTGACGACCATTATGCAAAGGAAATTCAGATATTCAATGACTCTTTCACATTCAGGTCAGTCAACTATACCCAGCCGTCAATTCTGTGGCTTGTTCGCGGCATCCTACGAAAAATGACCAAAATCGATGTATTGAGGCCAGTATTTAATCGTCTGAAATTGGATATAATTCATCATCCATTTACCATCCTCAACCCGATGCGAACAAAGATACCATCGGTATTGACGTTCGTCGATATGCAGCATGAGTTCTTTCCACAATTCTTTTCTCCGGCAGAGATGAAAATGCGGAAAGAGTTCTACAGACCGTCAGCGGAGCAGGCAACGCGTATTATCGCCATTTCCGGGCATGTCAAATCAAGTCTTGCTGAGCGATATGGAATATCCCCGGATAAGATAGACGTTGTTTATCTGGGTTATGATGAGCGCTACAGGGTATATAACAACGAAGATGTTCTACAAACAACGCGGTCGAAATATGAGCTGAACAGGCCTTTCCTCTATTATCCTGGCGCAACTTGGCCTCACAAAAACCACAAAACGCTTCTAGCGGCTCTCAACAGAATGACAGAAAGATACCAATTTGATGGACAACTTGTTCTAACTGGCATTGCGAAGAAATCATACAGCGATATAATTGGAGAGATTAAACGATTAGGTCTGGGAGATAAGGTCAAAGTTTTGGGATATCTTCCTTATGAAGAACTTCCCTATCTCTACAATCTAGCCCGCGCACTGGTATTTCCGTCACTGTTCGAGGGGTTCGGGATCCCTCTGGTTGAAGCAATGGCCTGTGGTTGCCCGATCGCCTGTTCCAACACCACTTCGATCCCAGAGGTTGTCGGCGATGCAGGAGTTTTTTTTGATCCCACTTCCCCAGAAGATATGGCCGATAAGATATGGCAGCTGTGGAAAGATGATGAAAGGTTGAAGGAAATGCGAAAAAGGGGGCTGGAAAGGGCGAAGCTGTTTTCGTGGGATGAGACAGCGCGGAAGACGATCGAAACCTACAGAAAAACGATTGAAGGGGCCCGAAGTTAGACAACGAAATGCAAAAAGTGAAACAGCTTATATCCGACCATGTGCCGCAGGTCTTAAAAGACATTCTTGGACAGGTCAACAAAGTTCTTTACAGGGGAGCGAAGTATAAGTGCCCATTGTGCCTGAACAACCTGAGATCCTTTCTGCCCCTGCCAAGCGAGTTCAGAATAGCTTTAGAGATCCAAGGCCGCCGGTTTACCGCATCGGACTTCGAAACCTTGAACGTCGATGAGTATCTCTGCCCGGTCTGCCGCTGCGCCGACAGAGACCGATTGTCCGCCCTGTTCCTGAAAAGACTGCCCAAAGAACCGCAGTCAAAAAAAACGCTCCTCCATTTCGCTCCGGAGAGGGCGTTATCGTTCTATCTGCGCAGGAACTTTCGATATTCCTACAGGACGGCTGACCTTTTTCGTAAGGACGTGGATGACCGTGTCGATATCTCGCGAATGGACAATTACGCGACATCTTCCATCGACTGCTTCATTTGCTCCCATGTGCTGGAGCACGTACAGGATGATGCGAGCGCGGTCAAGGAACTATTCCGGATACTCAAACCGACAGGGTGGGGTATTCTCCTGGCTCCGATCATTCCGGACCTCGCCAGAACCTACGAAGACCCTTCAAAGACGACCGAAATGGAGCGTCTTCAATATTTCGGACAGAAGGACCATCTCAGGGTCTACGGGAAAACTGATTTCATTAACCTATTGAAAGCTGCCGGCTTTAAGGTGAGCCAGCTCGGAGCTAAGTTCTTCGGTGAGAACGAGCTGGAGCGGCATGGCATAGCGAAACGGAGCTGCCTGTACGTAGTTCATAAGACTCCAGAGCTTGCGTTCGCTGAGGTATCCTCATGAAGCTATCGATCATCACGATCTCTTATAACAGCGTAAAGACACTGGAGAGTACAATTCAATCAGTCATCAGCCAGAACTGCCCCGGTCTTGAATACCTCATTGTGGACGGAGGCTCAACCGATGGTACGGTCGACATCATCAGGAAATACCATGCTTCCGGGCATGTCACGCGATACATAAGCGAAAAAGACGCAGGAATATCGGACGCCTTCAACAAGGGGATTGCCATGAGCACTGGGGACATCATCGGCATGATCAATTCCGACGACCACTATGTCCCGGGGGTGCTGGAAAAAGTGTGCAAACTGTATGAGGAAAATGGCACGAACTTCGTGCTTTATGGTAACATGTTGAGGCAGAGCGAAGACAAGACCGTACGCATCCGTCCGAGGCCTCTACAGCGGCTCTGGATCTATGTCGATTGCCCATACGACCACCCGACGGTATTTGTCCCGAAAGCGGTTTACGACAGGATAAAACCCTATAACACAAACTATCGCTATTCTATGGACTACGATTTTTACGTCCGGGCGATGAAAGCGGGGATACAATTTCGCTACCTAAATGAGGATATCGCTTTATTTTCTACGGGAGGCATCAGCTCCCAATCGGCACGCGAATGTCACCGGGAGGTCCTCCGTATCCAGAAAGAGAATGGCATGTTTCTGCCGCTTAGTTACCTCACTTATGCGATGAAGATGCTCGTAAACCTGCTGAAGAGAGCCCTGAGATGGACAACCGTCTTTACATCATAATTCCATTCTATAATGCCGCAGCCACAATTGAGAGAACGATAAGGTCGCTGTCGCTCATCTCAAGCTCGAACCGGATCGCGGTAACGGTCATCGGAATAGATGATGGATCCACTGATGAGAGTGCATCGGCGTTCGAACGTGCTATCAGGAACGTTGATGACATTCACCACACTCTGATTCGGAAGCAGAACGGAGGCAGTGGCTCGGCGCGTAACGCGGGACTCGAAACGTTCACAAGGGGTTGGGTTTTATTTCTCGATGCTGATGATGAACTGCAGTTCGATCCTGTGCCGATTATGAACAGTGCGGCGGGATACACCGCTATCGCGTTCACGGTAAGGTTCTTCAAAGATGGCAGGCCCCGCGGGATGCTTCGGCCTGTCCTTATCACCCCTAGCGTGTTTCTCGATACCTTCACCTCCCGTAATCCTTTTCAGCCTTCGAACCTCCTGTTCCGGAGAGAATGCCTTGACTCGCTCTTTGATCCCCGGTTTCTGTTCCTTGAGGACTGGCCGTTCTGGATCAACAACCCGCGGATCTTTGAAAAGATGAAGGTGTTTCGAGATGTGACGTCCGCGAGGATCCATTCGCACGGATCCAACAAGACATCGGACCGTGTCAGGCACGGCACCTACCGGGCGCTCGTAGCAGAGGCACTCTTGGACAAGCTCCGGGATGATCTTACCTTGAAACAGCACAACAATCTCCTTATCCAGTCACGTATCGGCATGATTCAGCAAGGCAGGAGGGTACCCCTCCGGATTTTTCTGGAGATCCCGTGCAACCCTGTCCTCTATCTAAAGCTGATTGTTTATTTCATTCTTGGCGATTACTTGGCGAAGATCGATCTCTACGGGAAGTGATCCGGGCTTGACTTTATTTGCCGGAATCACTTATGATAAAAAACACAAGAACTTGAGGGAAAGCGGACATACTTTGATTCGAGATTATCGGGGAGATAAAAGGTGAATAACATAGTGCAACACATATACGCAATCGTCATGGCAGGTGGATCGGGGACACGGTTTTGGCCTCTTTCACGCGAAAGGATGCCGAAACAGCTCTTGAAGATTGGTGGAGAGGACACGCTTATACTTCAGACGGTAAGCAGGGTTATACCGCTAATACGGTTTGAGGATATCTTTATCGTCACGAACCAAGCCCTCGCAGACACGATTGGCCAACAGCTTTCATCAAAATACGAGCGTCAGTGGGACGGGAACTTCATCCTTGAGCCGGAAGCGAAGAATACCGCGCCTGCTATTGGTCTTGCTGCGGTTCATCTGGAGCGTATCGATCCCGAAAGCATCATGGTCGTTCTCGCCGCGGACCATTCTATCAAAAAAACGGACGAGTTTTTGAGCTTGCTTCAAAAGGCCGCTGAGGCCGCCCGTCAGGACTACCTGGTTACATTCGGGATAAAGCCTGACCGTCCGGAGACCGGATATGGGTATATCAAAGCAGGGGAAAAGATAAAAACAACGGAGGGAGGAGGACGGAGCGTCGCCGGGGATGTTCACAGGGTCGAAGCATTTGTGGAAAAGCCGGATCTAGTGACGGCAAGAGGATACCTGAAAGACGGCAGATATTACTGGAACAGCGGAATGTTCATCTGGAAGACCAAAACGCTCCTTAGTGAAATAGAAAAACACCAGCCTTCGCTGTATCGCGGCCTCCAGGACATTCGGAACAGCATAGGGACGCCGAAAGAAGCCGATGTAATCAGAGAGGTGTTCAAAAAACTCGAACCCATTTCCATCGACTACGCAGTCATGGAAAAGACCGACCGTGCTGCAGTTATGCCTGCGGACATCGGCTGGTCTGACGTGGGAAGCTGGAACGCCCTTGACGATGTTTCTGAAAGGGATCAGGCCGGGAACATCATAAGCGGAAATGTCATCGACATCGGCAGCAAAGACTCCATCATTTACGCCGAGAAGCGGCTTGTCGCCACCATTGGCCTGAAAGATGCCGTTGTGGTGGATACGCCTGATGCAACGCTCGTATGCACCAAGGAGCGGGCCCAGGACGTTAAGAAGGTCGTTGATGAGCTCAAAAAACGGAAGGCCGAGGAACACCTGACTCACCGAACGGTCTATCGGCCGTGGGGTTCCTATACTGTGCTTGAAATAGGAGACCGATACAAGATCAAGCGCATCGTGATCAATCCAGGGGCAAAGCTCTCTCATCAGATGCATAACCACCGCAGCGAGCACTGGGTAGTGGTTTCAGGGACAGCGCGGGTAACGAACGGGGACAAGATATACGATGTTCACCCGAATGAGAGCACGTATATCCCTATGTCTACCAAACACCGCCTGGAAAATGCCGGGAAGATTCCCGTCCAGATCATAGAGGTTCAGAACGGCGAATATCTTGAAGAGGATGATATTGTCCGTTTTGATGATGATTACAAACGGCATGAAAATAACAAGAGAAAACCGTTGCCTGATATAAAAAGGTAGTGCGCAATTAATGATCTATAGATAAAACCTATAGTTAAAGTTAAGAATTAATATTAATTGTATAATATATTAAAATATAAGCAAAATTAGAATAATAAATTGATTTATGAATACTGAAATATTCAGGGAATACGATATTCGCGGCGTCGCAGACCAAGACCTCACACCGCCGGTGGTCCAGGCTTTGGGAAGGGCATTTGCCTCATACATCAAACCGAAGGGGGTCACTACTGTGACCATAGGCTATGATGCCCGTGTGAGTTCATTACGGCTATGCGACGATATCGTACGGGGACTTGTCTGTGGCGGGATGAACGTTACGGTTATCGGCCTCTGTCCCACGCCTGTGCTTTATTTCTCACTTTTTCATCTCAATCCAGGGGCAGGGGTGATGATCACCGGAAGTCATAACCCTGCGGAGTTCAACGGGTTCAAGCTTTGTGTGGGCAAGGATACGATTTTTGGTGAAGAGATACAGAAGATCAGGCGGATCACGGAGAAAGCAGAGGGCGTAGCGCAAGGTGCAGAGGGAAATAATTCAAAAACTATAAGCCGTGAGCCGAGAACCGTTTCCCGCTATCCTGTTCTTTCGGACTATCGTGAATATCTCAAAAAACAGTTTGCACATTACCATGAGGTTCCTCTCAAGGTCGTATTAGACGCGGGCAACGGAACCGCAGGCCTCGCCGCACCCGATATCATACGGGCCATGGGCTGCGACGTCATCGAGCTCTTTTCGGAGCCCGACGGAAGGTTTCCCAACCATCATCCCGACCCGACCATCCCGAAGAACCTGAACACGCTGATCGACACGGTCCGTACCCAAAAGGCTGACATCGGCATTGCCTTCGACGGCGACTCAGACAGGATAGGGGTCATTGATGAACAGGGAAATATCCTCTGGGGCGACCAGCTGATGGTCATTTTTTCACGGGATATCCTGGCAGAAAAGCCGGGAGCGACCTTTGTGTCGGAAGTCAAATGCTCCCAGACCATGTATGACGACATCCGAAGCCACGGCGGACACGCTATCATGTGGAAAACGGGCCATTCACTGATCAAGGCAAAGATGAAAGAGGTCCATGCCGCGCTTGCTGGAGAAATGAGCGGACATCTTTTCTTCGCCGACCGTTACTACGGATATGACGACGCGATTTATGCCGCGTGCCGCTTTGTGGAGATCCTCAAAAAGATCAGGTCTCGAGGCGATCGCGCAATATCAGCGAGCACGCTTATCTCTGACCTTCCTAAAACCTACAACACTCCCGAGATCCGGTTCGACTGCCCCGATCATCTGAAGTTCAAGGTCGTGGAAAAAGCAAAGGACGTCTTCATGCGAGCTGACGGCCTGCCTCAGAAACCCAGGGAGGTCATCACCGTTGATGGCGTTCGTGCCGTGTTCGAGAACGGCTGGGGGCTCGTTCGCGCCTCAAACACACAGCCGGTTCTCGTGATGCGCTTTGAGGCAAATGATCCTGCAGCCCTTGCATCCATCAAAGAGATGATGGAAGGGAGGGTGAATTCGATCCTATCCGACTTGAAATACTCCTGAAAGTTATCACTCCGCAGTAAATCCAGATTCTATGTATTCCAGAAATTGGAACCGTCTAATTCATCGATTCATCAGATGGGTTCCAATGTGGTTTAATTGTTAACCTTAATTATATTAAGAAGTTGACAACTGATCTTGCATCGGGTAAAAAAGACTGTATGAAAACGCCGTCGAAACAAAGAATCACCCAAGTTCTTGAAAGCGTTCTAAGAGGCATGGCTATCGATTTTGAGACAGCATCAGAACTAGCCCGTGCCGAAGGTGCCGACCTGTGGGACCTCTTGGCAGCGGCAGGCAGGGTGCGCGAGCATTTTCGAGGCAGCATGGTGGACGTCTGTTCCATCGTGAACGCGAAATCAGGAGCATGCAGCGAAGACTGCTCCTACTGCGCCCAGTCGGTGCATCATGCAACGAATGTCCCGGTTTACCCGCTCATCTCCGTCGACCAGATGGCCGAGGCTGCCATAAGCGCAAAAAAGAACTGCGCCAAGCGGTTCTGCATCGTCACGAGCGGACGCGGCATAAGCGATCAAGTTGATCTGGACACAATCGCTGAAGGCATCAGGCGGGTAAAGGAGATCGGGCTTTCTCCGTGCGCAACGCTCGGCACTCTCACGCGAGAGCAGCTATCCCACCTGAAAGAAGCCGGACTAAACCGGTATCATCATAATATCGAGACGTCGAGAGAGAACTTCCCACGAATCTGTACCACCCATTCCTTTGATGAAAGGATCGAGGTCCTCAGGCAAGCGCGCTCCCTGGGTCTTTCCGCGTGTAGCGGGGGCATTCTGGGCATGGACGAGAGCATGGACGACCGGCTCCGCATGGCTTTCACGCTCCGGGATCTGGAGGTGGACTCGGTGCCGATAAATTTTCTCATGCCGGTTAAGGGCACACCTCTCGAGAACGTCCATGCCATCTCCCCGCTCGAGGCGCTTCATGCCATAGCGATGTTCCGCTTCATCCTTCCGGAAAAAGAGATTCGCGTCTGCGCAGGAAGAGGAACGGCCCTCCGTCAGCTCCATCCGCTCATATTCATGGCAGGGGCCGACGGTTTCATGATCGGCAACTACCTTACAAAGTCAGGACTGAACCCGGAAGATGATCTCAAAATGATCCATGATCTAGGACTCAAAATCTGACCTCAATGTTTGTACAATGATCCCATGGAAAATATCTTTTTTTACAGTATTCGCATGCATGCGGCTATCGGAGAAAGGCATGTTTCAGGTGCCGAGCGGATCGTCTCCCGGGAAAAGATCGAGGGGACGGTGGGCGAACTTGTGGATCGGGCCATCAGGAAAGGCTGTACGCGAGATCAGGTCGTCGTCAATGTAGAACCCCTCGTGACATCGACAATTCGCCGCCTTACTGCTCTGGACGTGATAACTATCGCTGCCCCTGATATGCATACGGCAAGGTCCGCAGCCTCTCGTTTGCTTCAGCTTGCGGGAGTCTCGTCGACGGCTATAGAAGCAGCTATCGACCATGTCAGCAATGGTGCAGCACCGTCCGGCGGAAATATGCGCGGAGCCATGATCATGGATGCGAAAAACGGAGCAAGGTTGGAGCCGGACCGGTATCGCGGTGTCAGGGCATCGAGGTTCGATTGGAGCGATAATGCAGGCGATGAAATATTTCAAAGGCTTTCGGCCTTGGGCCTTACGCATTCCCGCACGCGCGAGGCATTAGCGCTCGCAACCAAGGCTGCCCATGCGCCGGGGATGGTGGCGGAACTCTGCTGGTCAGATGATCCGGATTATACGGCAGGATATATGGCATCTCTCCGCACAGGATATGTACGATTCCCGTGCTTGAAGCAAGTAGGGGATGCCAAGGGCGGTCGGGCGTTCTTTGTGAACAGAGAAGTGCTGGATATGGATATACTCCTCGAATATCTTCAGCAGGAGGCCGTGATGATAACTGATGTCGGACTGTGCAGGGCAGCAATAGAGCCGGAGGCATATTTCAGTCGAAGGAAATCTACCGCAAAGAAGCTAAGGACATAACAAGTATAGAAATTGCCTTTTAATATATTGCAAATATAGCGTTTATAACTAATAGTTTAAGAGATAGTGAGTACACATAGGATTATTCAAGAAATGTTTAAACAAGAACTTTCAGATCTTGAAAAAAGACATCTCCTGAGACGACAAATTGTTGTGGAGTCTTATGACGGACCGCGGGTCACGATAAGTGGCAGGAGTATGCTTCTCATGTGCTCGAATGACTACCTTGGTCTCAGCGGACATCCGGCGCTCAGAGAGGCTGCAGCAAAGGCCATGGAACATTACGGTTTCGGCTCCGGGGCATCCCGACTTATATCCGGCACGAGCGCCCTGCATATGGAATTGGAGAGCCGGATTGCTGCATTCAAAGGGACCGAATCAGCATTGCTCTTTAATTCTGGATACGCTGCAAATACTGGAATCATCCCAGCCATCGCGGGAGAGGGCCATGTGATTCTAAGCGACAGCCTGAACCACGCGAGCATCATCGACGGATGCCGCCTGAGCAAGGCGAAAGTAGTTCTCTATCCTCACAAAGATGTCGACCGAGTAGAAAGTGGTCTCAAGAAGAACAAGAACGCAAAACGTACGCTGATCGTAACGGACGGTGTCTTCAGTATGGACGGTGATATCGCTCCTCTTGCTGATCTGGTCATGCTTGCAGAAAAATACGGTGCGATCATCATGGTGGATGATGCCCATGCCACGGGCGTGATCGGGAAAACGGGCAGGGGTACGTCAGAGCACTTCGGACTCTCCGGACGTGTTCACATCCAGATGGGCACGCTTGGGAAAGCACACGGGTCATTCGGCGCCTATGCCGCGGGAAGCAGGGATTTTGCTCAATATCTCATGAATACCGCACGCAGTTTTATTTACAGTACCGCATTACCTCCTTCTGTCTGCGCGGCCTCTCTTGCCGCCTTCGATATTATGGATCGGAACCCTGAACTGAGGAAAACACTCTGGAATAACCGTGACCGCTTCGTACGTGGCCTTGCTGCCCTCGGTCTCGACACGGGTGATTCGGAAACTCCGATTATCCCTGTCATGCTTGGTGAATCGGAAAAGGCAATGAAAGCCGCGGACATGCTATTTGAGTATGGACTATATGCTGCTGCGGTCAGGCCTCCGAGCGTCCCGGAGGGCGCTGCCCGGATCAGGGTCACGGTGACGGCTGCGCACTCATCCGATGATATTGACACAGCAGTAGCGCTTTTCGGCAGGTTGAAACAGGAAGGGTACCTCTAACTGATGCCTAAAACAACTTCTAAGAAGCGGGTTGTCATTGTTACCGGAGCGTCGCGTGGCCTTGGCAGGGAGATCGCTGTCAGGTTCGGTAGCGGGGGTGATAGGATTGTCGTAAACTACATAACGCATGCGTCAAATGCGCAAGCAGTGGTCGAGGAAATAGTATGTCTTGGCGGCGAGGCTGTTCCGTTTCAAGCCGATGTGAGGGTCGCCGCTGAAGTTGAAGCCATGATAAAGAGTACATTAGATCTTTTTGGTGCGGTCGACGTTCTGGTGAATAATGCCAGCATCACGAAGGACGGTCTGCTCCTCAGCCTGAAGGAACAGGACTGGGACGCCGTGATGGATACTAACCTCAGGGGTCCGTTCCTGTGCACCCGGGCAGCATCAATGACTATGTCAAAGAATTATAATGGCCATATCATCAATATCGCTTCCATCTCCGGGGTGCAGGGGCGCGAGGGACAGGCGAATTATTCTGCATCAAAGGCCGGTCTCATCGGCTTGACCAAAGCATGTGCAAGGGAACTCGGCCGTTCCAATATCAAGGTAAATGCCGTGCTTCCCGGATATATCCGCAGCCATATGGGAGAACAGGTGTCGGACCGTATCCATCAGCGCATACTTAAAGAGAATGTCCTAGGCAGAGTCGCGGACCCCACAGAGGTCGCGGATTTCATTTATCGCCTGTCCCTGATGAACAACGTGTCGGGGCAGGTCTTTAATCTGGACAGCAGGATCCTGTAAGTGGCTTTTAATCCTAACTTCAGAATAGTTTTTTAAAAGCGAAGTCCCTTGAGCAATGAGGTGAGCATGAATAGGGGCATATTTGTTACCGGAACTGATACAGGTGTAGGCAAAACCTATGTGGCCGCGGGGCTCGCAGCAGCGCTTAGGTCGCAGGGAGTGAACGTTGGCGTAATGAAACCAGCTGAGACAGGGTGCCGCACAAGGTCCGGCGTGCTCATACCGGCAGACGCTGTCCGTCTTGCCAAGGCGGCCGGTGCCCGAGATTCACTTCAGTTGATAAACCCTTATCGGTTTCGAAAGCCCCTCGCGCCATCAGTGGCGGCGGAACTCGAAGGGAGGAAGATTCGAATAGACAGGATCATGAACGCCTACCGCACACTCATCCGGAGACATGAATTCATGATCGTGGAGGGGGCAGGGGGGATTATGGTCCCTCTGTCGCGAAACTATCTATATCTTGATATGGCCGAGGCGTTTGGTCTTCCTGTTGTGGTCGTTGCTCGGCCGGGACTCGGCACCATCAACCATTCGCTCCTCACGATCTCAGCCCTCAGGGAGAGAGACTTTAAGATCGCAGGATTGGTGATCAACTATAATTACAACCGCAGGCCTGGCCTTGCGGAAAAGACGAGCCCTCGAGTAATAGAAGAAATTTCCGGAATCCCCGTGCTAGGAATCGTTCGATACCAATCAAGTCAGTTCGGGAGTATTGTCAAACACCTGCCATAAGGTTGCCTTCTGCTTGCGACAAAAACTTTATTCTTAAGTTCTGTTTATCAACGGACCAAACAGCAAAGGCTCACTATTGCACGATAGAGAGCCTTGCGTTCTTCCTCGAAGAATTATGTTAACAACCGACAGCTGGTTTTTTTGCAGCTGGCTTCTGCCCGAAACCCTTAATATAAAGTACCATCGATTGCATTTCCACTGATTTTGGATCCAGGGTTTTCCCTTTGATTGAATGAGTAATGCAGCTATTTATGATCCTTTCAAGATCATTTTTTGCCCCTGCATTATCCAGTCCTTTGCCGTCCGTATGACAGTCGTTGCAAGATTTTCCCGTTGTGCCGAGTTTGGGGTCGTTGAACAGGGCTTTGCCCTTCTCCGCCGATGCTTCATTCTGCATGGCAAATGCCAGGCCAACACCCACTGCCATTGCAAGTACCGCGAGTATCACAATCGTGAAATTTTTCATGCCATATTCCTCCCGATTGAAGAATCAAAAAATAATAACGAGAAGAATATCATACCAGATTTTTTTGTCAAGCCACGATCGCTTCGATAAATATTAAGGCAAGAAATTGTGATAATTCGTTAATCCCAAGTGGATTTTGCGTTATGGTTCGACGTTTAATAGTTTTCAAATGACAATAATTATTGCAAGTTCTATAGCGAAGTGCAGCACTTTGGGTAGCTATGCCATCCTAAGTGTATATGCCAACACGATATAAGCATCTGTCACCGAATGAGAACATTCGGCTCACATGTACTCTGAGGGGAAAAGTCTCTTAAGAAATCGCAAAAAAGGTCCTTAGTCAGAACAAAAGCTTGAATCTCGGTAAATATCCTATCACATCGAAGACATCTGTCTGAACCGGCCATGTATTCTCTAAAGATTTCCATAGCTAATACCGAATAAATAGTGTGAGGGTAAAAAATAATAAATTCCTTGCTCAAACTTTATCTCTTTTACCTTCCTATAGTCTGTGATAGGAAATCAATTGATCATTAAAGGAGATCCGCTTAATGATTAAAGAAATTCGATACAATTCTCTCAGTAATATTTTTTATAGGAGTCTTAATAATATAGCTTGTTTAATCATAGGAACAGTGACAAGCCACTCAACTCTTCTCTCAAATGAAAAAACGATTGTTGAAATTTATGGCCGCATTATGGGGCGCAGGCCTAACAAAGATGAACTATTGCATTGGAACGCATCGCTGAACTCTGGAATTTCTGTTGCGCAGATCGAGAAATCTCTCAAAGCAAGTTTTGAGTATGACCAACTCAGAAGTCGCGATGATGTAGTCCTGGTCCATCTGCCTTCGTTCAAATTATATTGCCGTTCCAGCGACCTAGACGTGGGTGCACAGATTATCGGGTCGCAGCAATTCGAACCCCATATCGCTTCTGTTCTAAAGAACAGTCTCAAGCCAGGACACATAATTGTTGATCTTGGTGCTAATATCGGTTATTTCTCTCTACTGGCTGCGACTTTAGTAGGCACCACGGGTAAGGTCATTTCATTCGAGCCGAATGCGCATAATCTTCGCTTATTATTCGCCAGTATCGTTGAAAATGGGATGAAGAACATCCTTGTGTTCCCTTTGGCAGCATCGTTATCACCACAAATCCTGAGGCTCCAGTCATTTGGCTCAAACGGCTTCCTAGAAGCACCAACGTCCGGGCAGGCATGTGCGCAATACGTCCAAGCTATAGATATCGATCAAATTCTACTGGGGACGTCGCGTATCGACATGTTTAAGATGGATATCGAGGGCTTCGAACCCTTCGCTTTGCGTGGCATGTCTAAGATTATTGAACGGCATCGCCCTCTCATTGTTACCGAATTTAGCCCTTGGCATATTGAGCACCGGTGCGGTCTTCCCCCGAAGGATTATTTGATCGAACTTTCAACGAAGGGATATTCACTTTCAATCATCGAGCCTTCAGGTAATATAATGCCGGCTTCTGACCCTGACACGATTATGAAGTTCTGGCGCTCGCTGCAAAATGACAAAATGCATCTCGATATCGTAGCCCGGCCTGACTGAGGTGGGTGCCCCTCCTCTAGATTTCTTCTTGTCTGACGTGTTTATTTAAGCGCCGTCACTCTTGGCTAGGTGTACCTCGAAAATAATTGCATTAAGCGATTCCGAGCTGCTTTCACTAAATAGCTGTACAGCGCCTATCATGATAGCTTGGAATGTCATTTGTGGTGTGATCAATTCAACGATAACATCGGTATTCAGTACATATATTGAGACCTTTCGGTGTTGTGTCAATTAATAAATAAAGCAGAGATTACTTCCCATTACTTACAAAACCTGAAATTACCATACATTCACAGGCTTCAGGTTGACAAAGCCCATCGGGGTTGCTATTATGCTTTCACAATTATCGTTACCGTCACTACGGGAGCGGTACCGGGGGCTTGATGACAACGATCATTACTCTGACGAGTGATTTCGGCAGCAAGGACTCTTTTGCGGCGAGCATGAAGGGGGCTATCTTAAGGATCAATCCCCAGGCGCAGATCGTCGATATATCCCATGAAATAAGCCCGCAGGACATATGGGAAGCCGCCTTTACCCTTAAAACAGCCTATCACTATTTTCCGAAAGGCACTGTCCACCTCGCTGTCGTCGATCCTGGCGTCGGAAGCGGTCGCCGTCCCATCATAGCCGTTACGGAGAGTTACTATTTTGTTGGCCCGGACAACGGGTTGTTCAGTCTCATCTATCAGGAAGCTGAACGTATCAGGGTCCACCATATCACCGCTAGCCATTACTTCCTACCCCAGCCGGGGCCGACGTTCCACGGGCGTGACATCTTTGCGCCGGTAGCTGCATCGCTCACGAAGGGGATACCGGCGCGCAATTTCGGAGAAGAGATCGAGGACTACATGAAATTGAACGTCCCGGTCCCGAAGAAGACGTCAAATGGGATCGAGGGTCATGTTATCCATATCGACCGGTTCGGAAACTGCATTACGAACATCCAATATGAGGATATTCAGTCTTTGATACCGGAAGGTGAAAATATCAGGCCCCTCTCCATAACGGCTGCTGGCAAAGAGGTCAAAGGTCTAAAAAAATTTTATGCAGAGGCGGCGCCGGGAGAGCCAGGTGCCGTCATCAACAGCTCCGGTTATCTTGAGATATTCATATTCAAGCAGAACGCGCGCGCTTCACTTTCAATAAAGAGAGGCGAGGTCGTCCGCGTGATGCTCCAGCCGCAATGACATCAACTATCCCGCGCAAGAAGATACCTGTTGTGTAACTCCCAGCTGCGTATTATAATACGGCCATGAAATCATTCCATATTGTTACCTTCGGATGCCAGATGAACGAACATGATTCCGAGCGCATGACCGGCATCCTCCAACATCATGGTTGCACTCCTGTTTCAGGCGCGGAAAATGCGGATATGGTCATATTAAACACCTGCAGCATACGGGAAAAGGCGGAACAGAAGTTTTACAGCGAACTCGGAAGGCTAAAGCGGCTGAAGGCTGAAAAACCGGACCTGAAGATCGCGGTCGCGGGCTGTATTGCTCAGCAGGAAGGCGCGAATATCCTTGCTCGTGCGCCTTACGTCGATATGGTGTTCGGCCCCTCAGACGTCGCGAGACTGTCCGTGATGGTTGACACGGCGTTCTCGAGGCGCACGCCCGTGATCGATACATCCGGAGACCCTGAGTACCACCGGAAGCGCATCCCGACTGCACGGGGCGACAAAGTGAAAGCCTGGGTCTCTATCATGTACGGCTGCGACAATTTTTGCACGTACTGCGTGGTACCGTATCTTCGTGGCAGGGAACGCTCGCGTCCATCAGAAGATATCGTGAATGAAGTATCTGAGCTTGCACGGCAGGGATATAAAGAGGTTACGCTTCTCGGCCAGAATGTAAATTCCTACGGGAAAGGACTGGGAGAGGATGTGGATTTCCCTACGCTCTTGCGCATGGTCAACGAGGTGCCGAATCTCGAGAGGATAAGGTTCGTAACATCTCACCCCCGGGACCTGTCGGACGGGCTCATCAATGCTGTGCGCGATCTGCCGAACGTCTGCGAGTCCATACATTTGCCGGTTCAGAGCGGTTCGGACAATATCCTCCATATCATGAACAGGCGGTATACCAGTTCGGACTATTTGAACAAGGTCAAAAAGTTGCGGGATGCCGTGCCGTCGATCACTCTCACGACTGATATAATAGTCGGATTCCCGGGAGAAAACCTAAAAGATTTTGAAGCGACAAAGAATTTGCTCGAAGAAGTAAGGTATGACGGCATCTTTGCTTTCAAATACTCGAAACGACCGGGAACAGCAGCACTTAAACTCCCCATGCACCTTCCGGAAGCTGTCAAGGAATCAAGGTTGACCGAAGTCCTTGCCATGCAACGAGAGATCACCATTCAAAAAAACAAAGCCTATATCGGCATGCACGTGGACGTGCTTATTGACGGGAAAAGCAAGAAGGGGGGAAAGCTTTCGGGCAGGACAAGAGGAAACAAGGTTGTGAATGTCGAAGGTCCTCATTCCCTCATTGGCTCCCTCGTAACGATCAGGATTACTGCTGCCGGTGTGAACTCCTTAAGCGGTGAGATATGCGAATAGCCATTACGACGCTTGGTTGCAAGATTAACCAATATGAAACGGACCTGATGCGCCAGGATTTCGTGTCGCAAGGAAACATCATTGTGCCCTTCGATGCCGAAGCCGATGTCTATGTCGTCAATACCTGCACGGTGACCGCAAAGAGCGATTATCAATGCAGGCAGGCAATACGATCGGCGGTTCGCCGAGGCAAGGACGCGAAAGTAGTGGTCACGGGCTGCTATGCTTCGACACGACCTGAAGAGATCAGAAAGATCCGAGGTGTAGATCTCGTTATAGGCAATGCCGACAAGGCCGCAATCTCGGAACAAATCATGAAGACGACCGCCGTAACCAATCAGGCTGTTCTAGTGGTCCCAACAAGCCCGATCAAATCCATAACCGGAAGAACTCGGGGGTTTTTGAAAATCCAGGACGGCTGCAACAACAGGTGCTCGTACTGCGTCGTACCTCTGGCGCGGGGTGGATCCCGTAGCGCTGACCCGCGACAAGTGATGGACGAGTTCGAACGGCTCGTCCAGGCAGGTTGTTCCGAGATCGTTCTTACCGGCATCCATATAGGCACGTACGGAGCCGATCTTGAGAACGGTCCTGACCTGACGGGATTGATCAGGACAATGGTGAATAAGCGGAGCGGATCGCGTCTGCGATTGAGCTCGATCGAACCAAAAGAAATCACCGAAGGGATGATTGATCTGCTGGGCAACGGTCTCTGCCGTCATCTTCATATTCCGCTCCAGAGCGGAGATGACGCTGTCCTCGCCTCCATGAATCGGGATTATGATGCTTTATTTTACCGGGAGTTGCTTGAGCATATCGCTCAATCAGTCCCTGGCGCTGCTCTCGGTGCAGATGTCATCGTAGGCTATCCCGGGGAAGGGGACGTGGAATTTCAACGTACCGTGGATCTTGTGGAAGAATCTCCCCTGACGCATCTGCATGTTTTTTCTTACTCACCGCGGCCCGGCACTCCCGCCGCGACTATGAAAGCACAGGTGTCGGAACAGATGAAAAAACAGCGTAGCGAAACGCTCCGTATGCTCGGAAGGAGGAAAAATACCAATTTCAGGAAAAAATGGACTGGTTCTGAGCTAAAAGTAGTGGTTGAAGACAAGATAGACGCATATACAGGACTCTATACGGGTCTCACTGATAATTACATAAGGGTATGCATATCCGGCGCAAAAAAGGAGCATATTAGCAGAGAGATTGTGGTACGAATAACACAGGCTTCGGAAGGCCTTACTTTTTCAGAAATTTTATAACTTATTATTTTTATTTATTTTTATATGGTCATTTTTTGTGCAATTTGCATATTCGGTATGGAGAGCGTATTTAAAAAAATGATATTAACAGAGTTAATAACAGGTTTTCAACAGATTTTGTGTAAAGGGCCGATAAGTATTCAGCTTATATAAAGTTTTCTTTTTCGAACGCTGTTGACAAAACTATAACAGCCAACTCTTTAAAAAAATTAATTCAACACATTCAGTGTCACAAAAATTCTAATCTGGCGTTACGATTTTTCCGAGCTCTCATTTTCTGATTTCAATATCTTCTCTCTTTAAGATATTGTATCTCGTGTCGCGTTGTGCAGCTGCATATCCTGCATCTTGTATGAGATGAACGATCTCCTGTCTCGTCATTCTGAACGTGATTCCTGCCGCCGCTACAACGTTTTCCTCTATCATCGTGCTACCAAAGTCGTTTGCTCCAAACTCCAATGCTACTTGGGCTATTTTAGCGCCCTGTGTTACCCACGAGGCTTGAATATTTTGAAAATTGTCCAGCATGATTCGTGAGAGGGAGAGTGTCTTGAGATATTCTACGGCCGTTGCTGATCTCCCTCCTAGTTCTGTATTGCCTGGCTGGTATGTCCATGGTATGAATGCAGTGAAACCCCTTGTCTCGTCCTGAATATCCCTGAGCCTTACTAAGTGTTCAACGATCTCTTTCTGCGTCTCGAGGCTTCCGAACATCATGGTTGCTGTCGTCGGCATGCCAAGCCGGTGAGCTGCTTTCATGACATCGGCCCATTGCCGCCAACGGATCTTGTTCGGACTCACCTTTTTCCTGACGCGGTCCACAAGTATCTCGGCGCCTCCGCCGGGAATGGAATCAAGCCCAGATGCCTTCAGGCGTTTTAAGGTGTCCGTGACGGTCAGATCAGCCTTCTTTGCAATGAATGATATTTCCGCCGGCGAGAGCGAATGGATCTGGATGGTGAACCGGGACTTGATGGAGGAGAAAAGATCCTCGAAATATGCTAGACCGAGATCAGGATGAACGCCGCCCTGCATGAGTATTTGGGTGCCATTCTGTTCGACCGTCTCCTCGATCTTTCGGAATATTTCCTCTTTTGACAGAAGGTAGGCTTCGGTGCTGTCTGCTTCCCGGTAGAATGCGCAGAACTTGCATTTATTAACGCAGACATTTGTATAGTTGATATTGCGGTCGACGATGAACGTCACTAGATGCTCGGGATGCAGTCTCTTGCGCACGCTGTTCGCAAGTTCTCCGAGGGTCAGGAGGTCGGCATCCTTGTAAAGCACAAGACCCTCTTCTTTTTCGATTCGCTTGCCTTTTTTCGCTTTGGCTACTATTCTCTTTATATTGGTGTTCATCCTATTAATCTTTGGCCAAAATCTCTCGGATGATACCTGATGGTACTTGGCAACGACCCTCGATGTAGAGCTGTAGTTCCATTATTTCCATACCTTCACGACGTCATACACCGTATTTCGCTCCACCGGCGTGCGGCCCGCCTGCCTGATGAGATAGACGATGTCCTCCTTCGTCATACTTCCGTCAGTTGTTCCACCCGCAGCCTTGGTGATGCGCTCCTCGACCACGGTGCCGTCGAGGTCGTCAACGCCGAAGTTGAGCGACACCTGCGCTATTTTTTCACCGAGCATGACCCAATAAGCCTTGATATGGTCGAAGTTGTCAAGGAGCAAGCGCGAAACTGCGAGGGTCTTGAGATCATCAAAACCCGTCGTGTAAGCAGACTTTCTTATCTCTGTGTTCTGAGAATGAAAGCTCAGGGGAATGAATGCCTGGAATCCGCCGGTTCTGTCCTGGAGGTCCCGCAGCCTGAGGAGATGTTCCACACGGTGTTCGTAGGTCTCGATATGGCCGTAGAGCATGGTGGCGTTCGATTTGAGGCCGATACGGTGCGCCGCTTCGACCACCTCGAGCCAGCGATCGCCGCTGATTTTCTCGGCGCAAAGGGTGTTCCGCACGGAGGGGTTGAATATCTCAGCCCCACCGCCGGGGAGGGAGTCCAGACCGGCATCGCGGAGTTTTTTCAGCGTGTCGGTGATGCTCATGCCGGAGAGTTTCGCAAGGTAATCGATCTCCACGGCCGTGAATGCCTTTAGGTGTATCTTCGGGAATTCCTTCTTCAGTGCTCGGAGCATGTCCAGATACCATTCGAAGGGCAAATCCGGATGGAGGCCGGACACGATATGGAACTCACGCACGCCTTTTTCTGCACCCCGCGCCTTGAGCAGAATATCATCGATGCTCATTTCGTAGGCTCCTGGCTCGCCCTTGCTCTTGCTGAATGCGCAGAACTTGCAGCGGTTTATGCAGATGTTCGTAGGATTGATGTGCATGTTCTGGACGAAATAGACACGCTTCCCGTTCTTCCTTTGCGCGACATGAGAGGCCATTCGTCCGAGCGTGAGCAGGTCAGCGGACCTGTAAAGCTCGATACCGTCCTTTCTGGTAAGTCGTTTGTTTGATAAGACCTTTTCTTTGATTTGTTCGAGTGACATGGGATTCCGGATATTCCGCATACCGCTCATGAAAGCAGGATTGCCGGACTCATTGTTTCGAGGTCAACACGCCGCTTGATGCATTATAGTCATATTGTTCGGCGTCCAGGGGAAGGCCGCTGAATCCCGAAAGTTCCTTGAGATCTGCAGGGTACCTGCCGTTGGCGGCATAAAATTCCTGAACGGACTTCTGCGCTTGCTGAAGATCCACTTTTTTCTCGATCTTCTGAACGTTCTTGTACGTCTGCACCATGGAATTGCCGTACTGCTGCGCGGGATTCTTCTCGTCAGTGCAGGCAGCGAGGACGAGCGCAAAGCCGAGCATCATGCATGATTGTCGATATAATAGCTTCATCTTTCCTCCTGTTGTCACCAGATTGGTTCCGGAACAGCACTTTGCTCCTTGTGCAGAATCTTTCCGTTTACGACGGACATAATACAGGATTTCGTTTCTCTGAGCAAGTCAGAATAGATGTCCCCGGTATCTTTCTCAGGGAGCGGAACGGCGATGATATCCGCCCGTTTGCCTGGTTCGATCGAACCGACCGCATCGAACATGCCGAGCGCCTTTGCCCCGCCCTTTGTTGCAAGCATGACGACATCTCGGGCCGCTATTCCGGAGGAACGGTGTATGCGGTACGTATACCGCATCTCATCCCACAGATTGAGGCTCGGCGCGCTTGCCAGGCTGTCCGTACCAAGTCCGACAACGATGCCTGCATCAAGAAACTTCTTCAAGGGCATCTTCCCTACGCCCGTCTCATTGTTGCTTCTGGGGCAATGCGCAACAGGGACTCCAAATTTCCTTATGAGACTGATGTCCTTGTCCGTAACCTGGACGCAGTGTACGGCGAGGAAATTTGGACCAAGCAGACCAAGCCTTTGAAGAAACTCGAACGGAGAACCAGCGGACGGAGCCCATGATGCCTTCCAGCCAACTGCTTGGTAGAGTTTTTCAAAACCGCTTTTCTCACCTCGCATCAACCTGATTTCGTCCTTTGATTCTGCCACGTGCATACAGAGACGTGTTTTTTGGGGGGGGGAGATTTTTTTTATATGACGTAGTGCCGCCTCTGAAACCGTATACGGTGCATGAGGTGAGATGCCGGTTTGTATCAGGCTTGACAAGGAACGAGCAGCGAAGGACGAGTGAGGAGAGACGAGCGCGGACGGATGCATACTGATTATTTCTTTATAAATGGTGGCTCGTAAGCCGCTCTGTTTGAGGACACCGGGGCTGACGCCGTGGGTGCAGATCTCGCCGACGGTAGTTGTGCCGCTCTGTATCAGCAATCGGACATTCTGTTTGGCCGCGATTGTATACGCTGTCTTATCTAGTTTTTTCTTAACCCGTATCAGGTTCAGAACCCAATCAGGGAATGATCTAGCCCGTATGTCATCGAGGAGCGGAGGGAGTTCGAGGTGCGCGTGGACATTGATGAGTCCGGGCATGAGAATGGTGTTCTCTAAGCGGTACACCCTGTATGCAGGGTACTTCTTCAGTATTCTTTCAGTCGTACCTGTGTCGAGAATGGTTCCACGGCTGAATGCAACAGCACCGTGGTTTACAGTTAGTGCATTGTCCCGCAAGGTGATCAGCTTGTGTGCAGTGATTATCATGACCGGATAGTGAGCAGATGCTACCACCTGCCCCGTGGAATGTCAAGAATGGTAGCAGCTGACATTTTTTGTCATTCATACTGAAAATTGACATATTATTTTCACAATTTGTCACCAGCTGTAGTAGTAATGCTTTGAAATAATTATAAAGATGTGATGGCATGCATCCTGCAATCGATAGGAACAGTACTGAAAATGCTTGATACCTATGAGAGGAGGTGAGGCTACCCATAAGAGGTAAAAAGCATTCCATTCTAATCAAAGGAAGTAGTGGTATAAGTGGTATAAATTGAAAGAATTATGGGAGGACATAAAATGATTAAGATAAATCAGAAAGGTTTTACCCTTATCGAATTGTTGATCGTGGTTGCCATTATCGCAATCCTGGCGGCCATCGCCATCCCGCAGTTCTCGGCATACCGGATCAGGGGATTTAACGCTTCCGCCAACTCTGACGCAAGGAACCTTGCAACGACCCAGGAGGCCCTGTTTGCTGATACGCAGGCGTACGGAGATGCTGTTTCTAATACGCTGCCGGCAACAACGGGAGCCGCCAACGGCACTGCAGCTATCGTCTCCGGACCGTTAAACCCGGCCACAGCTAATGTTACTGGTGCCTATCTGTCTAATGGGCGGGGTACGGCTGGATTTTCTGTTAGCAATAGTGTTATTATCGGTGTATCCGGCACTGCCCCTGGAGCGCCTGCAGTCAACAACACCGCCTACGTTATTGTGGCAAAGCATACATCTGGTAACGCATGCTACGGTAGGGATTCTGACAGCACGTCGTCTTACCGGGCGCAGGGTCTTGCCGGG
>DASPSR010000016.1:0-44792 GCA_035623825.1 Nitrospirota bacterium | reverse complement strand
AGCTATGTGAAATCAGGCAACTTGACCGGTTCCGCGACCACGTCGTACATGTCGCTCGTTCCGTTCGAAGAAGGCCTGCCCTACAGCCAGGCCAACGTCACCACCCTGGCGAGCCATGCCAAGACCGACAATTCCAACCTGAACGGCCCGGGCTCCGGCACGGTGCCTGCGACGATGACTGTAATGTGCCTCTCCTGCCACAGGGCGCATGCCGCCAGCTGGCCGGAGTCATTCAGATGGAACAAGGAGATCACGACCATCGTTGAAGTCGGCGCATATCCTACCGGTAATGATGACGGTTGGGGCCGCAGCTCAACAGAGGTGGCAAAAGCCTACTATGACTATAACGTCACGAAGTTCTCGGCTTATCAGCGCCAGCTCTGCAACAAGTGCCATGCGAAAGACTAACGCATGCTGAAGCGGTAGTGCCAAGGAGGATCGGCATTCTCTCCTTGCAGGTTAAGCAGTTCGTAAATATTTAATGCGATCCACCAAATGAAAGTAATAAAGGCTGGTCACTATTGACCAGCCTTTCTTTATTTTGGTGGACACTGAGGGTGCAGGGGACCCTGTTCACTGTTAGGCTCAAAAGATAACTATATTGATCATAATAACTAAGCACGGTCAAGAAAAACTCCCGTTATGAACGAGGTATATTTAGGGTATAGAATAATAGTAACATTATTGCCTAAAGAGATATTCAGGCTGAATTTTTCAACTTGGATGAGCTCGATAAATGAGGCACAATATTATCCATAACAGCTAAGATGTAAGATTGACAGATTTTATCAATTTAGTCATAATATAGAATATTCGTCCTTTTTTACTCAGGTCATACATGTATAGCTAAAAATGAAATTAAGACGACTGATCACATTTTTTCTTAGATCCAGATAGCCGTCACGATGAACGGCAGGCCGGAAAGAAACTATTTCCACCCTGAAACACGAAGCAGCGCGAATCATCGCGGAACTCGTTAAGACAGGGATACAGGTAATCATTACCAGAGATACCGAGCCTGTTGCATTGCTTCAAAAGCTTACAGATACAGTTTTCAAAGTCGAATAACGAGAAAGAATGGAATGAGGTAATGACTAAAACAGTGTTGATATTCGCATTGCTTTCCCTTCTTGCTGGTGTTTCTATAGCGGCTGAAAATGCGATGCCAAGTCAGGAAAAGCTGTATGAATTGCAGGAGAAGTGCAGCAAGAATGCTGACGATTTTGTCATAAAAAAAAAGAAGGAAATCGCATTCTCAGATTACGACTGTTATTACTCTGCTCATTACAATAAAAAATTGAACAAATGTTTTGTCAATATGCGTATTCATGAGTCTAGCGATGACCAGAGTAGTATGACTGGATATTACTTATATGATGTTGATGAAGATATATTGCTTGACATGTGCGGTTATTTTTCCCCCAGTACAGAAGACATTAGTACGATTCCTGAAATATATAAACTAATGATCCAAGATAATATAAAGACATTAAAATCCTATAATGAACGTATTAAGCCTTACATGACAAAATAATCGTTACAGAGAAGGCATCGTGTGGCAAAGCATCGAGGAATCTACAAGCGCAAGGGCAGCAACGTTTGGCAAATCCGCTATGCAGGACTTGACGGCAGGGCAAATTGGTTTAGCTACTCTGTCAAAGCTTTTTAAGACACAAGAGCATTAAAATGACTATGCGGTACGCTCATCTGGCATCGGCGGCATATAAAGCAGGCAGCAAATGTAATGGATCAAGTGTTGAAAAAACGAACTGACACAAAACTGGCACAGTTTACAGAAAAAGATGCGGTTGAAGTTGAGAGGGTAGGAGAAAATGCTATCTAATCAGGGGATTAATGGAGCGGGTGGCGGGATTCGAACCCGTGACCCCAACCTTGGCAAGGTTGTGCTCTACCAGCTGAGCTACACCCGCAAATTTTCTGCAGTTTTAAGAACATCGCAAATATAACAAAAGTGGTCTTACCTTGTCAATAGGAAATTACTTCGCTTGGTGTGGCAATACCGGACAATTTCGCGAGACATTGCATGATTTGGAAAATTATTGATATCGTCGATTAAGAGAAGACAATCTGGATACGGCACCTTAAATCACACGAACGTATCGCATCTGTTTCTGTTGACGAAAGAGGACGACTGTGGTATTTTAACATAAATAAAACATCCAGTTGACGGAGGTAGTCTTAGAAATATGAATACGGTGAAAACTATTGGTTTGATGGTATTTATGACGCTGCTCTTGGTTTTCGTTGGGGCGGCTATCGGAGGCCGGAGTGGCATGATCTTCGCCTTCGCCATGGCGACAATCATGAACTTCGGAGCTTATTGGTTCAGCGATAAGATCGTGCTCAGGATGTATGGAGCCCAGCCCGTAAGTGAGGCTGAGGCCCCAGAGCTTTACTCAATCGTGCGGACTCTGGTGCAGAAGGCAGGCATGCCCATGCCAAAGGTCTACATCATTCCGGAGGAGACACCGAATGCCTTTGCAACGGGCAGAAACCCGGAGCATGCCGTGGTGGCCGTAACCCGGGGGATCATGAAGCTTCTGTCTCGCGAGGAGCTTTCCGGAGTGATAGGGCACGAACTGGCGCATATTAAGCACCGGGACATGCTCACCGGAACGATCGTGGCAACTATCGCCGGCGCAATCAGCATGCTCGCCCAGATGGCGCAGTGGGCGTTATTCTTCGGCGGAGGCAGGAGGGATGACGATGAAGGCGGCAGCCCGATCGCGGCACTCGTGATGATGATCGTAGCTCCTATCGCGGCCATGCTCGTGCAAATGGCCATTTCCCGTACCCGGGAGTACGAAGCCGATGCTGGCGGGGCGAAGATAGCCGGAAGTCCTTCAGGGCTGGCCAATGCGCTTCTGAAACTTGAGAAGGGCAATCAGGTTATCCCCATGGAAGATGCCAAGCCGGCTACTGCGCACATGTTCATCGTGAACCCCCTTCATGGAGGCGGGTTGATGAACCTCTTCAGCACCCATCCGCCCATCGCGGAGAGAGTGAAGCGGCTGCAAGAGATGGCCAGGGGAAGGTAAGAACATCAAATATACTATCCGGAATAAGGAGAACTGCAGAAAACCCCGCCTTTACGAAAAGGGCGGGGTTTTCCGTTAGTTGCGGCAATTCGCTCTACTGTTTATCGATTTCTTTCATCCACTTTGGGTACTTCTTCTTGGCGAAATCGACGGGCACTGTTCCATACACCATTATCCGGAAGGTCCCGGGATTTGCCAGTGTGCCGAGATAGATATGCACGGGCACCGCAATGATAAATAGGGCAAATGACAGGTTGTGCACCAGATGAGATACGATCCTGACACCCCTGTCGTTGGGCAGAAGCCAAATAGCAAATCCGGACGCGGCGATTGCGATTCCAGCGATGAGGATTGCCAAATAGTAGAGCTTCTGCCCGGGATTGTATTTCCCCATGGGCGGCACTTTAACCTTGTGTGACAAGTACCCGCCGCCAACCTTCATCCACTGCCAGTCATCGGGTTCGAAGTCCAAGGACTCCCGCAAATAATGGAACATGGATGCCACAAGGGAGAGTGTGAAGACAACACCGGCCCAGTTGTGCAGCAGCTTCATGGCGTTGAAGCCTCCGAACAGATTACCGATTGGCTTGAGCTGGAACAGGAATCCGTAGCCGGTTATGATCAAAAGGATACAACTCACCGCCAATATCCAGTGGTTGACGATCTCGCCGACGCTTGTTTTTCTCACCATCTCTGCCATGTTATTTCACCTCCTCATCCTTGTGGGGGCCGACTGCGAGGTAGTGCACAAGTGACGCTGCCACGACACCTCCCAGGCCGATGACCGCAAAGGGCTTGAGCACTGTGTGCCAGAAAATGACGCTCTCGGGGATGTTCGGCTTGTCCGCATAACCGTAGATCTTCGGTTCTTCCTTGAAGGCGAAGATCGAACCGAGTCCGCCCAGATCGGCCTCGCCGTAGATCTTGGCGTAGCCCGCCTGCTTGGCCGATTCGATGAGCTTGTCCCGATCGCCGAATTTGAGGGCGCCTGTAGGGCAGGTCTTGGCGCATGCCGGCTGAAGCCCCTCGGCGATCCGGTCGTAGCAGAGATGGCACTTCTGGATCTTGTTGTTCTCATTGTATCGTGGCACATCGAAAGGACAGCCTACCACGCAGAGCCTGCACCCGATGCATTTGTCCTGGTTGAAGGCGACAGCCCCTTCCTTCGTCTTGTAGAGAGCGCCTGGAGCAGGACAGATCTTCATGCACCCTGCATCGTCGCAGTGCATGCAGCGGCGGCTTATGAAGAGCCAGCGAACCGGATTGGTCTCCGACGGAAGCTCGCTGAATCTGATGATGTTGTAAGTATAGGGCGCAAGGTCCGGCGGGTTCTGCATGCTTCCGGAGTTCTTGGTACTGATGCCCGGAAGTTGATTCCAGGATTTACAGGCCGTCTGGCATCCCCGGCAGCCTATACAGACCTCAGGCGTAACGAGGATTGCCTTCCGACCGTTCTTATTCGGTATGTCCGCCATGGTTTTCCTCCTTAGGCTTTCTTGACGTTCACCATGAACGCTTTGGATTCAGGGATCATGGTGTTCGCGTCACCGATGAACGGGGTCAGGATGTTGGCCGAATCGCCTCCGCTTCCGTCCTCGGGATACTGCCACCCGAAGTGCCAGGGTAAACCGACCTGGTGCACTGTGGTCCCCATGACCTTGAATGGTCTGAAGCGGTCGGTGATTATCGCGACGGCCCAGATCTCACCGCGGGCCGATGACACAGTTACCTTTTCGCCGTTTTTTATCCCTTTTTGCGCTGCTAGTTCCTTGCTCATTTCAACAAAGACCTGCGGCTGCATCTCCAGTTGCCACGGCTCGTGACGTGTCATGACGCCCGTCTGCCAGTGTTCGGAAACCCGGTATGTCGTCGCCACAAGCGGGTAACGCACATCGCAGGAATAGTACTTGGAAATGTCAATGCCAACTTCCTGCTGGATTTTGAGGCTCACTGCCGGATTCATGCGCTGCTTTGAAAGGGGATTATTCTCCAGCGGACACTCCAGGGATTCATAGTGCTCAGGGAAGGGGCCGTCAGCCAGTCCTGGTCCGAAGATAGCGCCCACTCCGCTCGCCATCATAATGAAAGGCAATTTGCCCTTCTCCGTGGCCATGGGTGGCGCAGGCCCGTCAGGCACGTCACCGACCCAAGTGCCTGGCTTCTTGCTCACTGGGTCCTCCTTTACTGGATCCCACTTGATGACGGCCCGCTTGGGATCCCAGGGCTTTCCATTGGGGTCCACGTCGGCACGGTTATATAGGATCCGTCTATTGACCGGCCACGCCCAAGTCCACTCCGGATACAGGCCAAGGCCAGTAGGATCATTCTTGCCGCGTCGCGCCATCATGTTGATGACCTTGCCTTCCTTTTGTGTGTAGCTTTGAGAATAGATCCAATTGCCGCACGACGTGCTGCCGTCCGCCTGCAGGTGCACAAAGGAAGCGCAGAGATCGCCCTTTTTCCCGAGCAGTTTCGGTGGAGTTGCGGTCTTGTCGTACACGTCCTCGAGATAGTAGCCGTTTATCTCCTTAGCCACGTTGTGAACATTTATTTCCTTGACCTTGCCATTGGCGTCCCTTTCACCGTAGTTCCAGGTCAACTTTACGATAGGTTCGGGGAACTTGCCTCCATTTTTCTGGTACAGGTTCTTAACCCGGAAGTAAAGCTCATTCATGATGTCCGAGTCAGGCTTGGAATGACCGATGGGCTCGATCGCTTTATACCGCCACTGCGCCCACCTTCCTGAATTAGAGATGCTTCCTTCCTTTTCCACAGACGAGGATGCGGGCAGAAAGAACACCTCGGTCTGGATATCCTTCGGGTTCATGCCAGGGCCCCTCCAGAAAGATGCAGTCTCGTTGTCAAAGAGGTTCACGGTCACCATCCACTTCAGCTTCCCGAGAGCGTCCCGGACATACTTGGCCGCTGGGGTACAGCACGCCGGATTCTGACCCCAAGCGAAGAACCCTTCGGTCTTGCCCTGCCACATACGGAAGAACAGGTTCAACCACGACGCATTCATGCCCTCGTCGAGCTTAGGGAGATAAGCGTAAGCGAAGTCGTTATCCTTAGTGGCGCTTGGGCCGTAGATGGCCTTGAGGTAGCTTGTAATGTATTTTCCTCGGTTTGACCACCAGTTTACGCTCTTAGGTTCCTTGGTCTTGGGCGTGTATTTCTCGATGTAGGACTTGAGATCCGCGAGAGGCCCCATGGGTGTTGGCAGATATCCAGTCAGAGTATTGAAGAGAAGACCGTGGTCCGTCGATCCCTGAACATTCGATTCACCCCGGAGAGCATTGATTCCGCTTCCAGCTCTGCCCATGTTGCCCAGAAGAAGCTGAATGATGGTCATTGCACGGATATTCTGCGTCCCGATCGTATGCTGGGTCCAGCCCATTGCGTAGAGCTCGGTCCCGGCCCGGTTCGGCTTGCCCGTGGATGAGTAGATCTTATACACCTCAAGAAGCTTGTCCTTTGGTGTACCGGTGATCGACGACGCCGTGTCCGGCGTATATCGGGCATAGTGTTTCTTGAGAAGCTGGAACACGCAGTTCGGATCCTTGAGTGATGGGTCCTTTTTGGGGCTGCCATTCTCGTCCAGCTGAAAAGACCAGGTCTTTTTATCATACTTTCTAGTCTTTTCATCATAACCGGAAAACAGGCCGTTCAATTCTGCCGGCCCCTTATAGTCTGGATTCACCAGGAAGGAGGCGTTCGTATAATCGACAACATACTCCCTGAAGTACAGATTGTTGTCGATAATGTATTTGATCATACCTCCGAGGAACGCTATGTCCGAGCCCGATCGCATAGGGGCGTAGAGATCCGCTTTTGCAGCGGTCTGAGTGAAGCGGGGATCCACAACGATAAGCTTGGCTCCTCGCTCTTTGGCCCTCATGATCCATTTCATGGAAATTGGATGATTTGAAGCGGGGTTGCTTCCCATGACGAGAATTACATCGGCATTTCGAATATCGATCCAGTGGTTCGTCATTGCACCGCGTCCGAACGACTCTCCCAGAGCCGCTACAGTAGCGGAATGTCAGATGCGCGCCTGGTGTTCTATATATACAAGACCCCAGGAGCGCATGAGCTTCTGGAGCATGTAGCACTCCTCATTATCGAGAGCCGCGCTCCCAACATGGGCAATGGCGTCGGTCCTATTAACGACAAAGTCTTTCTCTACTTCTTTTTCGCTGCCGTCGGCTGCCTTTTCTTTTATCTTGGATTTGGAAGTGATCTTGAAAGTCTTGTCGCGTGTGTCTTTCACTCTTTTCGCTATCTCGTCGAGCGCCCACTCCCATTCCACCTCCTTCCATTCCGTTGATCGTGCGGCGCGGTATCTCGGCTTGAGCACACGCTTGTCATTGTTAATGATCTGGTAAAGCGATGCCCCCTTAGAGCAAAGCGTCCCTTCGTTGATGGGGTGATCCGGGTCGCCTTCAGTATTCACAACCTTGCCATCCTTCGTGTGGACGATGATGCCGCACCCTACCGAGCAGTACGGGCAGACAGTATAGGTCTGTTTGGCGTTCTGGATCCTGAGGCCTTGAGCATAGGCCTTTGCAGGGCCAAGGTTCACGCCCAGAGAGCCAAGCACCATGGTACTGCCGGAAATCTTGAGAAAATCGCGTCTCGATACGGCCATAGCAATCCTCCTTTAGTTTTATGGAGACAAAATGTTTGTTCGACCTCATCTTTGTGGGTGAGAGGTCGAGAAATTACCCAGAATTGATTCGATATGGAAAGCGGAACATGAAGGTTAGATTATATTCTTATGAAGGAAGCTGATGCTTAAATCAAATTCAAATATAGCAGACAAAATTGCGATTGTCCAGAAAGTTGCAAATTTTTTTTTATGAATTACGCATCTATTAACATTGCAATCATGGCAACAATCAGTAAGCCAATCTGTAATATAACAAAATACAGCATTATTTTTGACATTCAATACAGCATCTGTTATCCTGCTATTATTCTTGATTGCTCATCCTTTTAATATTATTTACCCCTGAAAAAAGCTATAATTATGTCAGGATCATAGGTATACTTGGTCAATGAAAGGAGAAACGCCAAGTGCGCTACAGATACATTGCCTATAAATATACTCGAAGGACGCGCCCCGATGCTACCTTCCAAAACGTCTGGGACTCATTCGGATCATGGCCGATGCCGTCAACGATTGTTTGGCGCCCCCCTACCGACGTCTATGAAACCCCCGATGAGATCATCGTCGTGATAGAGATTGCCGGCGTCGCTGAAGACGACATGATGGTCACACTTTTCAGCGACCTTCTGGTCGTTGAAGGGAGGAGGGGACAACCCATCCTGTCGGAAATGAACGCATGTCATCAGCTCGGCATCAAGTATGGAGATTTCCGGTCAGAGGTCGTGGTTTCAAACCCCGTTGACCAGGACAATGTGACCGCTGAATATAAAAACGGTTTGCTCAAGATCATCCTCAAGAAACGTGGTTAATGCTCATAAATGGCAAACAAATCGAAATATTCAGGTCTCTTAACGAAACTCTTTAAAAAACAGACTGGGAGTACAACTATGGAAACTGTGGAAGTGGATACCAATACGGAAAAAATACCACCGGTGCCTGCGGAACTGCCATTGCTGCCGCTAAAGGATACTGTCGTGTATCCACTGACGGTTTATCCTCTGGTGATCGGCAAGGAAAAGTCAGTTAAGCTTATCAACGATGTGACCATGGGCGACAAGATTCTGGGCTTGACGGCCCAGAAAAAAGTCGACATTGAGGTGTCGGGACTCAAAGACATCTATAGCATCGGGACCATGGCGCGGATACTCCAGATGGTGAAAATACCGGACGGCACGCTCCGGGTGCTTGTCCAGGGGATTGAGCGTATCAGCATTTCGGAGTTTTCGCAGACAGAACCATATATCAGGGCTAAGGTCAAAGCTCTACCTGACAACGTGGAGAAGACTGTGGAACTCGAAGCCCTTATGCGGGGCGTTTCTGATGTCTTCCAGAAGATGGTGTCGCTCACGCCGAACATGCCGGAAGAGCTTTCCTCTGCAGCTCTCAACGTCGAAGACCCTCGCCAGCTTGCGTACCTTGTCGCAACCAACATCCGGCTCGATCTGGTGCAGCGGCAGGAAATACTCGAAAACGTCTCCGTCCACGACAAACTAGCCAAGATCATGCAGTACCTCAACCGTGAGGTGGAAGTGCTCGAACTCGGCAGGAAGATCCAGGGTCAGGCCCGCGACCAGATGCAGAAGGCTGAAAGGGAATATCTCCTAAGGCAGCAGCTCTCAGCCATACGCAAGGAATTAGGCGAGGAAACGGACGAGGGTTCTGAGATCAAGAACCTTCGCGAGAAGATCGAGCAGGCCAAACTGCCGGCTGAGGCCGAAAAAGAGGCCAAACGGGAGCTTGGACGCATGGAGAAGCTGTCTGCCGCGTCGCCTGAATATTCGGTTATCCGTACATATCTCGAATGGATGACGATCCTCCCGTGGAACAAGACAACGGCAACTCAAATCGATATCGCAAAGGCCAAGGCCACGCTTGATGAAGACCACTACGACCTAGAAAAGGTCAAGAACCGCATTCTGGAATATCTGTCCGTGAAGAAACTTGGTGAGGAACGCGGCGCTCAAGAGGGCATAAAGACGCGCGAGCCCATCCTCTGTTTTGTCGGTCCCCCGGGAGTCGGCAAGACATCGCTGGGACAATCCATCGCGCGCGCGCTGGGCAGGAAGTTCATGAGGCAGTCGCTCGGCGGATTGCACGATGAAGCGGAAATCCGCGGTCATCGGCGGACCTATATCGGAGCTTTGCCGGGCCGCATCATCCAAGCCCTCAAGCGGGTTGAAACGAGGGATCCGGTGATAATGCTTGACGAGGTTGATAAGATTGGCGCGGACTGGCGCGGTGACCCATCGTCGGCGCTCCTTGAAGTGCTTGATCCCGAGCAGAACAAAGACTTCAGGGACAACTATCTCGACGTACCGTTCGATCTCTCCAAGGTCATGTTCATTACCACGGCGAACCAGCTCGAAACCATACCGCCGCCGCTGCTTGACCGCATGGAGGTGCTCCAACTTCCCGGATATACCGAACACGAAAAACTGAAGATCGCCCAAAAGTATCTCATCCCCAAGGAGATCAAAGCGAACGCTCTCAAGCCAGAAGAGATCGTTATCGAGGAGGATGCTCTCAGGGGGATCATCAAGGAGTACACGCGTGAGGCGGGTGTAAGGAACCTCGAACGCGAAATTGCGAACGTCTGTCGTAAGGTGGCGAAATACATAGCCGAAGGAAAACCCGCCCCCATGACGGTCAGGGCAGGGGACCTTCACGAGTACCTCGGGAATCCAAGGTTCTTCGCCGAAACGGCCATCATGATCGACCGGCCTGGTGTGGTAACCGGACTGGCCTGGACTCCAACGGGAGGGGACATCCTCTTTGTTGAAGCGACAAAGATGCCGGGGAACAAGCAGTTGACTCTCACCGGACAGCTTGGAGATGTGATGAAGGAATCAGCGCAAGCCGCGCTTTCGTATGTTCGTTCACAAGCCGAGGCCCTGGGGATCAAGAAGGATTTCTTCGAGAAGACCGATATCCACATTCATGTCCCGGCAGGCGCCATACCCAAGGACGGGCCGTCCGCCGGAGTCACCATGACCACGGCGATCGTGTCCATGCTGACGGGGAAACTCGCCAAACACGATGTCGCCATGACCGGCGAAATCACGCTTCGTGGGAAAGTCATGCCGATCGGAGGCGTGAAGGAAAAGGTGCTCGCGGCCAAGCGGGCAGGGATCAAGACCGTGATCCTCCCGGAAAAGAACAAGAACGACCTCGAGGACGTGCCCGAGGACCTGCGCAAGGAGATGAACTTCATCTTCGTCGACACCATCGACGAAGTGATCAAGAACGCACTCAAAGAGAACGGCAATGCAGGCGCGTGAGAAACGGGGAAGGCTCCCGCCATGGTTCAAGGCCCGCCACACCGCTAGTGATCAGTTTACGCTGGTACGAAACAAGATCAGAACAAATGATCTTCACACTGTGTGCCAGAGTGCGGCATGCCCGAACCGGACAGAGTGCTGGAATGCTGGTACGGCCACGTTCATGATCCTCGGGAATGTTTGCTCCAGGGAGTGCAGGTTCTGCAATGTAACGAAGGGAAAACCGGAAGGACTTGACGGGGATGAGCCGGGTCGCGTTGCCGAGGCCGTAGTAGCCTTGCGACTCAAGTACGCAGTAGTTACTTCGGTTACGAGGGACGATCTGGAGGATGGAGGCGCCAGGGTCTTTGCAGGGACAATCGATGCCATCCGCGAAAAATCACCAGGTTGCCAGGTGGAGGTCCTGATTCCTGACTTCCAAGGTTCCGAGTCTTCTCTCAGAACAGTTCTTGACGCAAATCCAGATGTCCTGGGCCACAATATGGAGACAGTACCGTCTCTCTATTCTCGCGTGAGGCCGCAGGCGGATTACCGTCGATCTCTTGAAGTGCTTTCACGTGCTGAAACATTCGGGGCTGTAACGAAAAGCGGGCTCATGCTCGGGTTGGGGGAGAGCCTTGATGAGGTCCACAGAGTGATGGGGGACCTCCGCAATAGAGGATGTACTATCTTGACGCTCGGCCAGTATCTCCAACCGTCAAGAAAATATCTCCCGGTAGAAAAATACTATCATCCCGATGAATTCACAGAGCTCCGGAACAATGCCTTAGCAATGGGCTTTCTTAATGTTGTGGCTGGGCCGCTTATCAGGAGTTCGTATCATGCGGAAAGATATGGAACGGACATTGTCCGGAGTAAGATAGTCCCTGCTGCAGCCGTACCAGAATCCCTTTGATGTCGCTTAATATCTAGTCACGAGAATTCCACTGCATGAAGATATCCGTAATCGTTCCGACCTATAACCGTCCCCAGGCACTCAAGCTCTGTTTATTGAGCCTTGCGTCACAAAGCATCATGCCATACGAGGTCTTGATCGCCGACGACGGCAGCACAACGGAAACACGCGAAACTGTTATCGACATGCGGCAGAAACTCAAGCATGCCTTTCCGATAAATCATGTCTGGCACGAGGATATCGGCTTCAGAAAACCCAAAATACTGAATGAAGCAGTACGTCAATCCACTGGAGACTATCTGGTTTTCATCGATGGCGATTGCATGGCACATAGGCATTTTATCCGGTCTCACGTGGAAAAGAGTAGCCCTGACGCAATCCTGAGCGGTAAAAGGGTCGAGATCGGCAGGGAACTGACCGAGCAGCTCCTGGCTAATGGTACGGTCCTGAACTCATTAAACATTAGACTTCTCTGGGATGCTTTCATGAAGAGGTCCCGAAAAGTGGATGAGGCGATCATGTTCAAGAACCAGTACCTCAGGCGCCTTACACATCGGGATAGAATCGCTGATGACGGTGTCTGGGGCTGCAACTTCAGCCTGTATAAAGACCTTTTTATCGCCGTTAACGGATGCGATGAGGATTTTCTGGACGGTTCCATTGAAGATAACGACCTAGGCATCCGTGTGCTGAACCAAGGCAAACAGATCAGATCGGTTCGGGCGCTCGCCATCATATTCCATCTCTGGCATAAATCATCGTGGAGTTTTGAAAATGAAAAGTACAAGCACAATCTAGCCATTCTCAAAAGGAGAATAGAGAATAAAGAGCCTATATGCAAAAACGGGATAAGAAAGCTCTGAGAAACACGGTATTAAAGGCGGAGATCGAAAGAACAATATTATGATTTCTTAATTGTCGGAAGAAGAATTAAGGCGGTTAAAGTTGTTTTATGTTTTCTAGGATAATACGCAGGTCTTGTTGCGTCAATGTTCGTTTTGACATCATCACATCACCTTTTCTGCATGAATTGAACGCTAGTACGGACGTTCCTCCTTTATGAGACACTACTGATCAGGCTCCCGGCAGGAAGAAGAACAGCGCACCGATAAGAGCAAACATGATCAACAGCTGGAGGCCGCTGAGCCAGTCGGTTTCCCCGACGTTGGATGTGCGGCTCACCAGTACCGCACCGCCGAACAGTGCCGCCAGCTCAGCGTTGCTGAAGTGGAGATCCACCGGATGGCCGAAAAGCCGCGACGCGAACACCAGCACTGGCACCACCAGCAGGATGATCTGCGTGCCGGCGCTCATGCCGATCTCATAAGCAAGTTCCATCTTGTTCTTGAGGGCCGCCTGGATGGCACTCCATATGGCCGAGACGTTACCGATGGTGCCGATCACAACGATGCCGATGAACAAATCAGTCAGGCCAAAGGTAGATTTAACCGTATCAACGGAATCGGTCACGAAATCTGAGAGGAAGGAGATCAGCACGCTGGACAGGGCCAGAACGCCCATGGCTGCCAGCGTACCGGGGCTTAATTTCGGAGCAGCCTCGCCGGCCTGTTTCGCCACCGGATGGCGGGCGGCTTCGGACCGAGACCGCGTGAATGTGAATATCAAAGACGCGACGTACATCAGCAGCAACAAGGCCGCCACGGAGAGAGAAATTTGCTCGGTATAGTTGGCGCTAGATTCCGACTTGTTGGTCAGGATCAGGGCGCCGATATAGATGCTCGGCAAGAACATGCCGAGCACCGCCAGAATCAGGTTGTTGCAGGAATCGATGGCGGGCTTCGCCGGAAATTTCACGGTGCCGTACTTGAGGCCTGCAACAAGCATTGCCCCGCCGATTACGGTCAGCACATTGCCGATGACGGATCCGACCCAGGCGGCCTTCGCCAGATCGCCAAGCCCTTTGGAAACCGCGATGAGGCCGAAGATGAGTTCCGGCAGATTGCCGAACGCTGCGTTCATCATGCCGCCCCACGTGGGCCCCACCACGTCGGCAAGGCTATCGGTGGAATTTGCGATCCAAGCCGAACAGACAACCATCGCCAGACAGGCCGTTACGAACAACCACAATTTATTATGCAGGGCTGGTACATACCCCATGAGAAAGGCGATGGGGATGAAAATTGCCAGCCAGTTGATGCTTGGCTTGAGAAATCTGCGGATGTTCGATTCGTTCATAGAGGCTTACCTTTTTTTAATATAAGAAGTATATCAAAGGGAGACAGTAATTTCAACATTTCACAAAAAAAACCAGAAAACCTAATCCCTGAGTTTCTCGTTAATGACTTAATAAAGCCGTGCTCCCAATGACTTATGTACACGAAGATCGCTGAGCTATTCATGACGGACATCGGCTGACATTTCCGGTTAATGATCTGAAAGAATATATTCCAATATTCCTGCCTATATAAAGGGACTATCGACAGAGATTTTCATTACATCATCCGACATAATATCCCGGGCGACTAATATTCACATGCACAAGCACTCCGGTGAGGATTCATAAGCCAATAGAATAAAACTTATGATATAATTTTTCTAAGATAAAAAAAGATATACAATGACCTACTATAGTATTATAGGAGGATGAATATGGATCCAGCAATTCTTTCAATCTTGTCTGCATTGGCTGCGGGAGTCTGGGCTGTCTGGACCTGGAGCGATGAACAGAATAAGGAGAGGCAGGCAAAGCGAGATCAGGAAGCCGCGTTATACGTAAATGCTTTAATGTTGGCAATATCACAGTTGCAATCGAAGCTTTATAGTCTTCTGGAGGAAGACGAACTGGCTTTTTACAAGAAAGAGTACCGGGATCAGTATGAATTTGCCTCTCCGGCGGCAATTCAAATCCTCCACTATTTTGCTAATTATTTCGGGTGGGCTTTTGTCTCGTATCGTTACGGTCCTTACACAGGGGATGCACGGGTAATAGAATTGACCAGAAGGATAGGATATACCTTCGAAGACCGAAGCGAGTTTTCAGGCGATGCCTTCCGCTTCAGCCTGGACGAAAGAGCTTCTCTCGGCAGCACAGCGGTACGACGCATGGGGGGGGAAACGCCCGTCCGACCGGTATTCGAGTCAATCCCGCTCTATCAATTCGAGGACGAGATTAACGACAGACAAAGTAAATACGCCCGTTTATTTCAGAGCAAGGCGATCCAGTCCACCGTAGCGGCAATCGACAACGCTGACCAGTCCGAGTCTCTGGAGGGACATGAACGGTTGGCGGTTCTGCAGAATATTCTTGTGGACCTGCTAGAATACCTGGAGGGCAAGGAAGGTTTCCGTGTTTCCATCGGGAAGCAGAAAAGAGCAAGGATCAAGGGAGTTCATAGCATAGAACCTTCACCACAGCCCACGATTGCCAGAATTATCCACCTGACCCCGGGGCGCATTCGGATGGGGGTCCCTCGCATCAAAACAGATGAGGATTACGCGAACCGTCTGCAATCTTTTTTGGCGTCGGTAGAGAACGTTAAAAGCATCCGTATGAGTACCGATGCCGCATCTGTAACCGTTTACTTCAACCAGGACATTCCAACGGCAGAGTTCGCACAAACATTAGTGAAAACAATTGCAGGAGAATCTGCCGCAGCCTAGGTCTTTGAGAGAGTGGCGGCGTGTTCGACCGTCTGATCACTGCTCACACCCAGCACAGTCGTTCTTTTCGTCTAAGTTTTCTGAACTATTTAATTTGAAGATGTTAGGGAAGGCGGTTACGATGAACATAACCGTCTTCGAAGAAAAGCGCGGAGTCTTCCAAGTCAGGCCAGATGAGGTCACACAAGTCCTTCCGATGGATCGCTTCTTCTGGCTCGTGACGAAAATAAGTAAGCGCAGATACTTGACAGGAGTTTGATTAATTCGACATCGAGGGAGGGGCGCAATGGCTAACACTAAAGAGAAAAAATTGGGTTTCCCGATTCTTCAGGGGATACTGCCTGTTAAGCTATCTCAGGTTCCGACGGAAATTATAGCCGGCATCACGCTGGCAGCCCTTTCCATCCCAGAGGTGATGGGCTACACGAAGATTTCGGGCACGCCAGTAATCACGGGCCTTTATACTATTCTCATTCCCATGACTTTATTCGCCATTTTTGGGTCATCCAGGCACCTGGTGGTTGGCGCCGACTCTGCGACGGCAGCCATTCTTGCCGGTACACTTACTGGAATGGCAGCATCCGGTTCGGCCGAGTGGCTCGCAATGTCGGGCGTTCTCGCGCTGCTATCGGCTGGTTTCTTGATCATAGCTCGTGTAGTTCGTCTGGGGTTCCTAGCTGATTTCCTTTCGCGCACGGTCTTAATCGGTTTCCTGACGGGTGTCGGCATCCAAGTCGCGATCGGAGAGATTTCAGGTATGCTGGGACTCCCAGGTGGAGGGCATGGTCCGATCCAAAAGATCATGAAGGATCTGGAGCAGCTCGGACAAACAAATTTTCACGCCCTCGTCATATCCATCGCTGTGCTTATAATTATCGTCGGTTCCAGGAAGATATCAAAAAAGATTCCAGGCGCACTGATCGCCGTCATTGGAGCTATAATAGCCAGCTCGGCATTGAATCTAACAGACCATGGCGTTCACGTGCTTGGCACAGTCCCGAGCGGCTTGCCAAAGATCGGTCTTCCTGACATTCACATGGATAAGATTCTTATTTTGAAGCTGCTTCCCACCGCTTTTGCGATGTTTGTAGTGATCCTGGCGCAAAGCGCGGCGACCTCACGAGCGTACGCAGCCCGCTACAACGAACGTTTCAGCGAAAACGTCGATTTGGTCGGCCTAACCCTGGCCAACGTTGGAGCTGCATTATCAGGGACTTTTGTAGTGAATGGAAGCCCGACGAAAACTCAGATGGTCGACAGCGCTGGAGGTCGCTCTCAGTTGTCGCAGGTCACAACGAGCCTCATCGTCCTCCTTGTGTTGCTGTTCTTGACCGGTCCGTTAGCACATTTACCGAACGCTGTGTTGTCCGCTGTGGTCTTCCTGATTGGCGCGGAGTTGATTGATGTCAAAGGGATGAGGAAAATCTGGCGACAGCGCCCGGCGGAATTCTGGGTTGCGCTGGTTACTGCCATTGTGGTGATCACTGTCGGTGTTGAGCAGGGCATACTCCTTGCGATCGCGCTGTCACTCGTAGAGCATGTGCGGCATAGTTATCAACCGAAAAACGCTTTAGTCGTGGCTGATAAGACGGGCAATTTGCGCGTGGTGTCGCTGAAGCCTACCGAGCAACTCCGGCCCGGCCTCATGATATATCGCTTCACCCATAGCATGTACTACGCAAATACAGATCGGCTCTCTCAGGAGGTTGTGGACCTCGCCACTGAGGCTCAACCCCCTCTGTCGTGGTTCTGTATTGAAGCGTCCGCGGTTGCCGACGTGGATTTCACAGCTGCCGCAACCCTGCGCTCGCTTCACGGCATCCTGAAGGAAAAGGGGATTCGACTTATATTCGCCGATGTTTTTGACGAATCTGTCCGCAACGAACTCGAACGATACGAACTCATCGACCTGATCGGGAAAGACGGTTTCTACTCGAGTCTCAAGGAAGTGGCCGATGCATATGATAAACTGGTGCCTGGTGTTAATATAAAAAAATAAAATGTCACCAGCCCTGCGTAGTATCGTGTTGTTTTTCGCGCTAGTTGCTTTTACCCCAGGCTTCGCCGCTCCTGCGGCGGCAGAGGACGAAACTGCCTCTGTGCAGGAGTCCACTGTACCTGCGGAGGAGGGGACGACTGAGCACCGCTCCCTTCGGTGTGAAACTCCCGCAAATCCACGAAAACTCCATTTTGAATGCGTTGGACAGCGCGTGGACATCCTAAAAGAAACATTGACAAAGGATTGGGCGTCCTATCGTACATGGCTGGCCAATATTGGGATCACGCATATTGCCTCCTATACTGTCCAGTTCATGGGCAACACAAGCGGCGGCCAGAGACAGGGCTTCACGTATGCGGGTACGCTGCAGGACCTGGTCTCATGGGATCTCCATAAGATTCTGGGTTCATCAGGCCTTTCTTTCAACATCGGTGCGAGTTATGCATCGGGCAGAAACCTGACGAAAGAATATATCGGCAACACCTTTACAGTACAAAGTGCATACAACGGTAACGGAAACCTTAATCTGCAGGAGATGTTTCTTCGGCAGCAATCTCCCAGCGGAACACTCACCGTGGCTATTGGCCGAATGGCCCCTGCTGATGTATTTGCGACTTTGCCTGTTTTTAACAATTATATAAATGCTGCTGTCAACCCCATTCCCGGCTCACTTGGCCTCAACGACTCATCGTTTACTACCAGCCCCCCGGGCGTAGAATGGGGCGCTCTATCGCTTTACAATATTACTCAAACAGTGCAGATCGCAGCGGGCATATATAATACAAATCCCTCTTCCGCCGCTGGCGAGGACCATGGACTTAATTTTGCCTTCCAACAGGGCAATACGGGTATTCTTACCATTGCGCAGGTCAGCTACTTATACAATCAAGCAAAGGGAGACGTTGGTTTGCCTGGCGAATACACGATTGGCGGCTTCTACGATAGTAATGATTTTAGCAGCCTGAACAATCCCTCTGGCAACGTGAACGGCAACTACGGTATATTTGCGATGTTCCAGCAGATGGTCTACCGAGACGGGAAACCTGACAGCAAGAAAGGCTTGACGTTATGGAGCGAATCCGCTATATCACTCAAACAGAATGTTAGCACTGTGCCTGTTTTCGTGGGCCTCGGACTAAGTTACCGGGGGCTTATCCCAAGACGTGGTGATGACATTGCCTCGATGGCAGTCCTGTATGGCAAATTCAGCGAAGACATTCCGCAGGCATCGAACGAGGCAGTGATCGAAACCAACTATCAGATAACCTTGACACCCTGGCTCTTGATCACACCTGATTTTCAATACATAATGAAACCAAGTGGTAATAGCAATATCCCGAATGCAGTTGTCTTGGGATTCCAATTAGTATTATTGTTCTAGGTTCTCTAGAAATCGAAGAGCCCCAACCGCAAACATAACATATTTGAGAGTAAGGTGCTTTTATGATAATATTGGCGCTCACGCTTGATGCCTGCTATAATTACTCTGTTCCCATCTTCCGAGAACGCTGAATCCACATATGACTGGGAGAACCTTAGAGTAGGGTCCCAGTCAATTTTATGGTTAGTCTGATTCTGAAGGTCGTAAGTCAGCTAATCAGCCTCTAGCTCGGCTATCGCTATTGCACGGAAGCGCCGGCGGAGATGCCCGGTGGGTTAGCCGACCTCATGCCGCGGGCTTAGAATTCTAGAATTGCCGCCAAAGGAGAAAAGAAAAATGAAAAAGTTAATAATAGTGTTCATAGGGTTAATGTTTCTTGCGGGTTGTGCCACAACTACGCCGATAAAATACGACGGGGTATTCGTGCCTAAAGAGTTAGTGCACAAATTTGGACCTGGAGCCGATGAACACACGCTGAGCTGGATTAGACCGGGAGTTGATTTCTCAAAGTATAAAAAGGTTATGGTGGACTATGTGATCTTTGCCTTGGCGCCTGATTCCGAGTACAAGGGAATCAATGCCGATGAAATGAAAAAACTCGCAGATGCGGCCAGTAAGGCGCTTGTGGATGCCCTCGCTGAAAAGTTTCCGATCGTATCCGAGCCGGGCCCGGACGTTGTCCGAATCAAATTTGCTATTTCCGATCTTAAACAGAGCAGGCCGGCCGTGGGTGTGATTACTACAGTGCTCCCGGTAGGGTTGGGAATTAACCTCGTACAGAAAGGGGCCACGGGTGAGTGGTCCGGTGCAGGCCTGACCAAGGGGGAAGTGATGTTTTTTGATTCTATCACCAATGAGGTAATCGCGGCCGGGTACGGAGATTACAGCGCAAAATTTACAGCACGGTACACTAAGTGGGGATCAGTTGAGGATGCTTTTAAAAAATGGGGGCATCAGATTGCCACAACTTATACGAGATTAACTACTGAAACACCGAAAAAAGAAATGTAGCTGGCGGATCTGTTCTTTCACGATCCTTATTGATTGTTGTGGACGCATCTAAGATGAAAAGACGCATACTCGTTGAATCTTTGACCTTGCTGAAAATCGGAGAGAGAGATATTGGATATATATATATCAAGACATGACGGTTACCCGCAGGTCTATAATTTGACATAATATACATTATCAGACAATTATAAATATAATGTAATTATTTATATTTTATATAAAAATATATTGTTATTATTAATAATAATTACTATTATAATGTCATCACCTAAGGGAAATCAAAACTTAAAACTCATCATCCCAATCACCCTGCTTGAATCTTCATATCCCGGAGTCTGTTTATGCAGAAATTGAATACCTATGGAAATATTAAACCTCTCGTTCACCAGCCTCAGACCAGGAGTGATGGCTGAATAATTACCACCCGATACGGTTATTTTGTTTTTACCGTTTACAATGGTATACTCAAGAAGCATCTGGAGGTTCCGGTATTTGCTGATGGGAAACAGCAGACCAGCGTCTACGATGCCGTAACTATCCCTGGAATTATCGTCCGAAACGTCTTGGACCACGACCTGGCCATCGGTGTAGATCCCCAAAACGTAAGTACCCAAGGTGATCTCACTGCCAGCTGAAAGACCAAGCCGCGTACCCCAATGATGCACCTCCTTCAATGCTGTGTCTTCACTGCTTGTCGGTATGATGCCTGTTATTATTAAGGCCACCGCTGGAAATAAAGAATCTTCTTTTTGCGGCAGGAAATTCCATTTGTATGAAAGCTCCGAATCTCCTAATCCCCTGACTTTATTTCCACTAATTTCTGTTATTTCATAATACGATCCCTTAAAGCAAACCTCCATGTTGCGGGCGATACCATAGGTAATGGTTATAACGGGAAGTTCGGTAGTTGTAAAATCGGGAGTGGTGCTGTTTTCAGACAGGCCGGCCACCGCGATCTCAAATGACCGGGTCGGGAGCGTAAAGGGAGTCGTTGTCACCAGAAGACCTGTAAGGCCCGATGTATTAACCGGCCTGTTGATCATTTCGAGCTCCTGAGGGAAAACGACGGAAGGAAACGCAATCAGGAAAACAAATGCCAGCAAACATGGTATTAGGGAAAAGAAGCGGATTAGGCCGATTTGACGGGCTTTAACGCATTGTTTATACATTACTTCTGTCCGATCTTCGGCTCCGTGCCAGAAATCAACCGCCTGATATTTTCCCGGTGCCTATAATAGATCATGCCAAACACGAAAAGCGATAACAGACCAAGGGGCCTTGAACCGTGGTAAGCGATGAATGTAAACACAGGAAACAGGGCAAAGGCAATGAGCGCTGCAAGAGATGAATAGCGCCAGATAAGCGCAACGATAAGCCATGTGATCAAACAGGTTAGGCCAATCAATGGCGTTACAGCCAGAACAACGCCAAAGCTTGTCGCTACGCCTTTGCCGCCCTTGAAAGCCAGATAGATGGGATAATTGTGCCCCAAAACGGCCGCGGCTCCGGACAGGCCAGTGGCGGTGTCGTCCTGAAATAGGAACTTGACGGCAAGAACCGGCAGTGCCCCCTTTAAACAGTCGGCCAGCAAGGTCAAAACCGCCGCTTTCTTTCCCGCTGCACGCAATACGTTGGTGGCCCCGATGTTTCCGCTTCCTACTGATCGAACGTCGATGTTTGAAAACATTTTTCCAAAGAGAAGACCGAAGGGCACGGCACCGATGAGATACGAGAGGATGATGCACGATAGTTGAAGCATGGTTTGCATAGGCCCCACTGAAAATCTGACGCGACCAGATCGACAGAACGCTCAAGAGCCAGGTTCAAATCCATACCCTGCGTTCCATTCTCACATGTTGAGCTTGTTCCAGTATGCCCTAAAATACTGTATGCCTGAATAGACCGACAGGATTATGGCAATCCAGAGCGCGACCCGTCCCAGATCGGCCATCCAACCCCTGCTCAGGTAATAGTCCAGCAGGAGGAAAAGTACGGCGGCAATCTGCGCGCCGACCTTGTATTTCCCCACGGGCTCGGCAGGGATGACAATCCCTTCGCTCGCGGCTATAGAACGGAGTCCTGTGACGGCAAACTCTCTGCCGATGATGACGATAGCCATCCATGAGTGAACGACATCAGAGCGCAATTCCACGAGGACAACAAGCGCTGACATGATCAGTATTTTGTCTGCAATGGGGTCAAGGTGCTTACCAAATTTTGTGACTTGGCCCCATTTGCGTGCAAGGTAGCCATCGAGCCAGTCTGTCGCCGACGCGAGTGAAAAAACGATTCCCGCGATCAGCGCTCTAACAGGGCTTGGCTCAAGCATAAGGATGATGAAAACAGGAACGGACAGTATCCTGCTCATAGAGAGAAGGTTCGGAATGTTGAATATTTTCACGGCTGTCTCCTCCACCTTCGGTGCATCCAGACCCACTGTTCGGGATTGTCGAGTATGCATGATTCAATCTTTTTCGTGAGCATGGACGTATTAGCGATGATGTCCTTTTCGTCATCACCGGTTCGTATGAGCTCAAGGGGGCCTTCGATAGTGACTGTATGCCTGTTGTTTCCGCCTCGCCAGATATACCCGAACAACACCGGTGCATCGAACTTTATTGCCATGGACGCTGCTGCCGTTGGCGTCCAGGCCGGCCTGCCCATAAAGTCCACGAATGCACCGTCAACATCTGTGTCTTGATCAATCAGGATGCCGAGCATGCGGTTCTCCTTGAATACACGAATCAATTCCCGAGATGCACCTGGCTTTCCCCGAAGAATGGTCCTGACGCCCATTCCGGCACGCAGCTCCACGATCATGTCATTGACCTCTTCGGGCTCAACGGGAGCTGCGACTACGCTGACGGGGTACTTCAGGGCAACCGCCCCCGCCATGAGCTCCCAGTTGCCAATATGGCCGGTAACGTACACAATGCCCCTGCCCTTTGCATTCACTTCCTGAAGCTTTTCTTCTCCCCGGAAATCAATGATACGAGCGAGACGCCCTCTGTCCATGAGCATGACCTCGAACAAGCCCTTGCCCAGGTGCATGAAACTGCGCCGGGCGGTGCTGCGAATCCATGCGTCACCCTTATCCTGAAATACAAGGGTCAGGTGCTGAAGCGCCCGTTTTCGCTCCCGCGGAAGCACGTAAAACGCCATGAAACCGAGTATTCCCCCCGTCCATACTCCGAGACGATACGGCAGAAACCGCGAAAAAAAACGGATAAACCTGGTTATCCATTTCAAGGACAGGCGGTGCAACCGCTTTCTTGTCTTGCCTGTCCAGTTTGTCATGAAACTTGCAGCTTGCCCTGGCTTTTCAGAATGATATTTATGACCTCGCGTACAGAGCCCCGACCGCCTTCTGCCCTGGTGACTATATCTGCATGCGACTTGATTGCCGGATCTGAATCAGCCACCGCAACGGCCAGTCCTACCCGCTTGAATATATCCACATCGACGACATCATCTCCAATATACGCGACCTCGCTGTCCCGGAAGCCATATTTTGCAATCAGGGCGTCATACACGGCGATTTTCTCGTGTGCCCCCTGATGGACCTCCTGAATACCGAGTTCACGGGCACGGACATTCACAACGTCGGACTTCCGTCCAGTGATGATCCCAACAATGATTCCCGCTTTCTGCGCGAGCTTGATCCCGTGTCCGTCGCGGACGTGGAACGCTTTTAACTCGTTCCCCTGGTTATCGAGGATGATCCTGCCATCGGTCATCACCCCGTCTACATCAAGCAGCAGGAACTTGATATTCTTCGCTTTTGCGCGTATGTTCTGCTTCGTTTTTCTCATGAATTGTGAACTTCGAACGATGTTCGCCGATGTACGTTATACCACACCGGCTTTAAGAAGGTCGTGCAAATGAATCACGCCTTCCGGTTTCGCGTTACGGTCGGCCACGATCAGACATGTGATGGAATGTTTTTCCATGATGGCCACGGCCTCAGCTGCAAGTGCTTCTCTACTGATGACCTTGGGATTTTTGGTCATGATGTCTTTTGCCTTTTTAGCGAGTAGATTCTCACCTGACTTCTCGGTTTTTTCTATCCACCGCCGCAGGTCGCCGTCGGAGATAACTCCAACGAGCTTCCCGGAACTATTCAATACCGACGTGATACCCATCTTTTTGGAAGAAATTTCGAAAATCGCGTCCTTGATCAAGGTGGAATCCGAAACGGTCGGAACGGCATCGCCGACATGCATCAGATCGCGGACACGAAGCAGCAGCTTTTTGCCCAGCGTGCCACCGGGGTGAAAACAGGCAAAATCTTCCTCTTTGAACCCGCGTTTGTCCAGAAGAGCAACGGCAATTGCGTCCCCCATGGCCAAAGCAGCTGTTGTGCTCGCGGTCGGTGCGAGCCCCAGAGGGCAAGCCTCTTCCTTAACACCGACGTTGATTACTACATCGCTGTTTTTTGCGAGTGTGGACTCGGAGTTTCCCGTAAGCGAAATGAGCTTGATGCCGAGCCTCTTAAGAGCTGGCAGCATTCGCGAGATCTCTTCGGTTTCGCCGCTGTTGGACAGTGCGATAACCGTGTCCCCTCTCGTAACCATTCCGAGGTCTCCATGGATGCCTTCGGCCGGATGCAGAAACAGCGCCGGTGTGCCCGTAGAGGCAAGCGTAGCCGCGATCTTTTTGCCGATGAGGCCGGACTTGCCCATGCCCGTCACCACAACGCGGCCTTCGCAGTTGAGGATTATCTCTACGGCCTGTTCGAACCGCTCGTCAATACGGTCAATGAGTGCCGCAACGGCATCCGCTTCTATCTTAAGAACTCGTTTTGCCTGATCTTTCATTGTTTCACGATCCTGTCTATTTCCTGAACCTGTTTGAGAAGCACTGGAAGGTCGTCGAGGTTCAGCATATTGGGTCCATCGCAGAGTGCCTTGTCCGGGCAGGCATGAACCTCCATGAACAGCCCGTCGATCCCTGCAGCCGCTGCAGCTCTGGTAAGGTGCGGTACGAACTGTCGATCCCCTGATGAGGCCGTCCCCCCCGCCCCGGGGAGCTGGACAGAGTGTGTCGCGTCGAATACTACGGGATATCCGAATCCGCGTATTATTGGCAGAGAACGCATATCTGCGACGAGATTATTATATCCGAATGAGACACCCCGCTCGGTTATGATGATCCTTTCATTTCCCGTTGATGCTGCTTTCTCCGCAGCGGTCTTAATGTCCCAAGGAGCGAGAAACTGGCCCTTTTTGATGTTCACCACCCTGCCGGTCTTTGCCACCTCCGTGACGAAATCGGTCTGCCTGCAGAGGAATGCCGGGATCTGGAGAATGTCAAGGACCTCGGACGCAGGGCCGATCTCTTCAAAACGGTGTACGTCTGAAAGGAGCGGCAGGCTAAGCTCCCTGCTGACGCGGCTGAGTATGCGGAGTCCCTCTTTCAACCCGGGCCCGCGATATGACTTAATCGAACTGCGGTTCGCCTTATCGTAAGAAGACTTGAAGATGAACGGCACGCCGAGATCGGTCGTGATCTGCTTGAGCCGTTCGGCGGCTTCCAAGGTGGAGCTTTCCGACTCGATCACGCACGGACCCGCTATGAGTACTACTGGGTTGTTGTCGCCGATTTGTATGCCCCTGATGACAATTTTCCGGATCACAGCTTCTCCACCTGTTTCTTATATTGGAGCGCGGCACCGATAAATGATGTGAAAAGAGGATGGGGTTTGCGCGGCCTCGACTTGAATTCCGGGTGGAACTGGCAGCCGAGGAACCAGGGATGGCCCTTCAGCTCGACGATCTCGACCAATTCCCCGTCGGGAGAGACACCGCTGATTACGAGCCCGGCGGCCTTCAGCGCGTCCATATATTTGTTATTGAATTCGTAGCGATGACGGTGGCGCTCGGCGATCTCCTCGGCGCCATACGCCTGGTATGCAAACGTCCCTTTTTCGATCCTGCAAGGATAGGCGCCCAGACGCATGCTGCCCCCCTTGTCGCTTGTGATATCACGCTTTTGGATGGTGTTTTTGCGGTAATCGAACCATTGTTCGATCAGATAAATAACAGGATGTGGCGTATTCAGGTTGAACTCGGCACTGTTTGCGTTTTGAAGATGCGCGAGGTTCCGTGCGGCCTCGATCACGGCACATTGCATGCCGAGGCAGATACCGAAGTACGGGACTCTGCTTTCCCTCGCATATTTGACAGCAGCGATCTTACCCTCAACCCCTCGGATTCCGAACCCCCCCGGTACGAGGATGCCGTCCATGCCCTTAAGCATTTCTGCTGCTCCCTTGCTTTCGATGTCTTCGGAGTCCACCCAGCAGATATTCACTCTCGCATCGTTGGCGATTCCTCCGTGTGTGAGCGCCTCGCACAGACTTTTGTACGCCTCTTTGAGATCGATATATTTCCCGACAAGAGCGATAAGGACATTCTTTGATGGATGTTTGACATGCTCGACGATCGTCTCCCACGTCTTAAGATTATTGTTACTGACCTTGAGATCAAGGGCCTCGATGATCCGGTCATCGATCCCCTCTTCATGCAGACGGAGAGGGACCTCATAGATCGTATCGACGTCCTGTGCCGTAATGACAGCGTTCTCTTCGACGTTACAGAAAAGGGCTATCTTCCGCTTCATCTCTTTCGGAAGAGGTCGGTCGCTGCGGCATACGAGAATGTTGGGTTGGATCCCGATGGACAAGAGTTCCTTGACACTGTGCTGCGTGGGTTTGGTCTTGAGTTCGTCAGCGGCTTTTATGAACGGAACGAGGGTAAGATGGACGTAGAGGACGTTCTGCCTGCCGAGGTTATATCTCAGTTGCCTGATTGCTTCAAGGAACGGGAGGCTTTCGATGTCGCCGATGGTGCCGCCGATCTCGACAATCACGACATCTTCATCATCCGCGAGGTCCGTGATTGCGCGTTTGATCTCGTCAGTGATATGCGGCACGACCTGGACCGTTCCTCCGAGATAGTCACCACGCCGCTCTTTTGAGATGACATTAAAATAGATCCTGCCGGAAGTGAAATTATTTTTTTGCCCTGTAGTGACATTGGTATAGCGCTCGTAGTGTCCAAGATCCAGGTCGGTCTCGGCCCCGTCATCGGTCACGTACACCTCGCCATGCTGGAATGGGCTCATCGTTCCGGGATCCACATTAATGTATGGATCGAGCTTGAGGAATGTTACCTTGAGCCCTCTCGCCTCGAGGAGCGCCCCGATCGATGCCGCGGCAAGCCCTTTCCCGAGCGACGACACCACACCGCCTGTGATGAAGATATACTTTGTGGAAATTTTTTTCTTTTCCATGCCTAGTCTCTTCTTTCTTCAAGATGTTGCATTATTCTACCCAAATCCTCAGGGATGTCAACACCAAAGGATTCGTGCTGCGTCACAACGGTCTTGATCCGATACCCGGATTCAAGTGCGCGAAGTTGCTCAAGCTTTTCCGTCCTTTCAAGAACGGTTTGCGGTATTTTTGAATACTTCACGAGAAAATCACGTCGATACACATAGAGGCCGATGTGTTTGTACATCAGGGGGGCGAGAGGAAGGTCCCCGAAGGAGTCTTTTCCCGCCCACCGGTCCCGGTCCCAAGGGATGGGCGCGCGCGAAAAATAGAGTGCAAAGCCCTTCGTGTCGAAAACTACCTTCACCACATTCGGATCAAGCGCTTCTTCCCGGGTCTCGATCCGCTTGCAGACTGTGCTCATGGGGATGGAAGGATCGCCCACCATCGGCGTGATCGCCTGATCAATCATCTCCGGATGGATCACGGGTTCGTCGCCCTGGACATTCACAACCAGTGAGCAGTCCACTTTACCGGCCACCTCTGCGATTCGATCTGTGCCCGTGGCATGGTCCGGCGATGTCATGACGGCCTCCCCCCCGAAAGCAGTCACGGTCCGGAGAATACGCTCATCATCGGTGGCAACAACAACCCTGGCAATCAGCCTCGATTGACGGGCGCGTTCGTACACCCGTTGGATCATGGATTTGCCTTTGATCATGACAAGTGATTTGCCGGGAAAACGGGTTGACCCGTACCGCGCAGGAATAAGAGCTATGACCGTTTCAGGTGTTTTCTTCATGGAGGATATGTGCAAAAATCCACAGGTTCACTTCCGATTCAATTCTTTCTGAAAATATTCAATTGTCCTTTTCAGTCCTTCATCAACGCTTACCCGCGGCTGCCAGCCGAGCTTTGCCGCGGCGAGAGATATGTCTGGCATACGTTGCGTGGGGTCGTCAGAAGGAAGTGGTCTATGAATTATCTTTGATGCAGAACCGGTCATGACGGTAATCTTTTTCGCTAGGTCAAGTATGGTATATTCATCCGGATTTCCTAGATTCACCGGACCCGTAAATTTTTCGCTCCCCATCATACGGACCATCCCGTCGATAAGATCGTCTACATAACAGAACGAACGCGTCTGGGAACCCTCACCGTAGACCGTAATGTCTTCGCCTCTGAGCGCTTGTACGATGAAGTTGCTCACCACTCTGCCGTCGTTCGGAAGCATCCGGGGACCGAAGGTATTGAAGATGCGAACTATCTTGATGTCCACATGGTTCTGGCGATGATAATCCATCATCAGCGTCTCGGCGGCGCGCTTCCCTTCGTCGTAGCAGCTCCTGATACCGATGGGATTAACATTTCCCCAATAGTCCTCTTTCTGTGGATGCACCGCCGGGTCGCCGTAGACTTCGGACGTGGAAGCAAACAGTATTCTCCCGCGCACCCGTTTCGCGATGCCGAGCATATTGATCGTTCCCATCACGCTGGCCTTGATGGTCTTAATGGCGTTGTATTGGTAATGAATCGGAGAAGCGGGACAAGCCAGATGATAGATCCTGTCCACCTCGAGGAAGATCGGATGGATTATGTCGTGACGAATCAGTTCAAAATCCGGATTTTTCATGAGATGCTGGATATTTTTCTTCCTTCCGGTAAAAAAATTATCCAGGCAGATCACCTCATGCTTTTCGCCAAGGAGACGTTCACACAGGTGCGATCCAAGAAATCCCGCGCCGCCGGTTACCAGTATTCTCATTGCTCTCCTTTAATTGATAAGAGGGAATCAGGCGTTCGCGGTTCAGGTGGATGATAACCTGAATCCACAAGTACGGGTACCCTCTCCCGCCCTGGACATCGTCCTCCTACATTATTCATATTCTCCCGATGCCATAGTACATGAATCCTTCTTTCCTCAGCTCTCCAGGATTATAAATATTCCTGCCGTCAAAGATAACGGGTTTTTTCATTAATTTTTTCATTTTAATGAAATCAGGATTGCGGAACTCGTTCCACTCGGTCACCACGACCAGTGCATCGGCCCCGCGGAGCGCCTCGTATCCATCCTCGAAGAACGTGATCCTGTTTTGGAATACCTTTCGCGCTTCATCCATAGCTACGGGGTCATGCGCCTTAACCTTTGCACCTGCCCGAAGCAGGTTGCTGATGATGACCACCGACGGAGCCTCCCTCATATCATCGGTGCGGGGCTTGAAAGAAAGTCCCCAGATAGCGATCGTTTTCCCGGCAAGGGAGAGTTCGCGCGCTCTCCCTTTTTTCGCTTTTTTGGTGCTGAAGTGATAAAGGATCTTTTCGACCAAAATCATCTTCTGTTGCTCATTTACTGCCTCTACCGCTTTTAGAACCTTTGCTTCGAATCCGAAGTCCTTCGCGGTCTGAACCAGTGCTTTAACGTCTTTGGGAAAGCAAGAACCTCCGTATCCTACGCCAGGGAAAAGGAATTCGAATCCGATGCGCTTGTCATACCCCATCCCCCTGCGCACATTGTCGATATCCGCTCCGAGACTAGCGCAGATATTAGCCATTTCATTGATGAACGATATCTTAGTCGCCAGTATGGCATTGGATGCGTATTTCGTCATTTCCGCGCTTCGGACATCCATGACAAGCGTTCGGTCTCCCTTTCGCAAGAATGGCCCGTAGACATCATGCATGATTTGTATAGCCCGAGCGCTGTTGGCGCCGATGACGATACGGTCCGGCTTCATGAAATCATCGATTGCCGAGCCTTCCTTTAAAAACTCCGGGTTGGATACAACCTCGAACTTGAACTTGGTCCTGCCGGCAATAACGGCCCTGACCTTGTCGGCCGTGCCCACGGGGACCGTACTCTTATTGACAACGAGCTTATAACCGTTCATGTACCTTGCTATATCCTTTGCTGCACCTAGCACGTATTTGAGATCCGCAGAGCCGTCCATCCCGGGAGGAGTGCCGACAGCAATAAATATCACACGCGATAGGCTCACTGCTCTCTGCATATCGGAGGTAAAGCTGAGACGTCCATGAGCCACATTCCGCTTGATAAGCTCAGCCAGGCCCGGCTCATAGATGGGAACGATCCCAGAATTGAGCATTTCGATTTTTCTGGCATCTATATCCATGCAAATAACATTGTTGCCGCTCTCCGCAAGACACGTGCCGGTCACCAAACCGACGTAACCCGTTCCTATTACAGAAATCTTCATACTTGTCCCCTGCTAAAAGTTCCTCGTCGTATAGTTTTTTTCTATCCAGGAGCTGTATTCACCGCTTCTGACTCTTTCTACCCATTCGCGGTTCTTCAGATACCAGGAGATGGTGTGACGTAGCCCTTCTTCGAACGAATACTTACGGAGCCAGCCAAGCTCCTTTTTGATCTTGTCGCAATTGATCGCATACCGACGGTCATGGCCCGGACGGTCAGCCACAAATTCAATAAGATCGCTGTAACGGCTGATCCCGGGTAACAGCTTTCGAAAATGCGGATTATCTTTGATGGGATGGAGATCGTCCAACATCTCACAGATTTCCTTCACCACGTCGATATTCTGTTTCTCGCATTCACCGCCCACATTGTAGGTCTCTCCCCGCTTACCTCTTTTCAAAATCAGCCAGATCGCTTCGCAGTGGTCCTCGACATAAAGCCAGTCCCTGATGTTCTTGCCGTCGCCGTACACCGGCAGACTCTTTCCTTCAATGGCATTCAGGATCATGAGAGGTATCAGTTTTTCCGGAAAATGATAGGGGCCATAGTTGTTCGAGCAATTGGACAGTGTGACAGGCAATCCGTAAGTATGGTAATATGCCCTCACGAGGTGGTCAGACCCGGCCTTGGATGCCGAATAGGGGCTTCGGGGATCATAAGGTGTCGTTTCAGTGAAATATCCTGTATCGCCCAGGGAACCGTACACTTCGTCTGTGCTGATGTGATGGAATCGCACGTCCTGCCTCCCTGTCCACAGCTGGCGGGCTGCTTCGAGCAGGGTGAAGGTGCCGTTTATGTTCGTGTCGATAAAATCCTTGGGGCCGAATATGGAACGGTCCACGTGGCTTTCTGCGGCAAAGTGTACGATAATCGTGATCCCGTGATTGTTCATGACCTCTTTGACTTTATTATAATCACAGATATCGCCGCGTTCGAAAAAGTAGTTCTTTCCCCCAAATTTTTTCGCGATATCCTCAAGGTTCAGAAGGTTGCCCGCATAGGTAAGCTTATCGTAATTTATAATGGTGCCGCGGAAATCCGTTTTTTCGTAGACAAACCGAATGAAATTAGAACCGATGAACCCCGCCCCGCCTGTTACCAGAATATTAGATTGTTGAGGCTGTGGCCCTCGGGTAATGCTGCGTTGCATTTCTGGCGTACTACTCATGCAGTAACTTCCTCTCGCGTAAATATGACCTCACCCCTTCTTCCCAAGAAGGAATCCGAACATCAAGCAGTCGGGAAAGGCTATCATTGCTCATGGCCGAGAATTTTGGCCGTCTTGCCGGAAAATTAAATATATCAGAGGTCACCGGCCGTATGAATTTATTGATGCGAAGGTCCCTGAAGACCGCCTGTGCCCATTCATACCGCGAACAGAAACCGCTGTTTGTAAGATGATAGAGACCTGTTACGCCCTGCTCCAAGGCCTTCAGGGTAATTTCTGCAACATTATTGGTATATGTCGGGACTGAAAATTCGTCGCATGCGATCTTCAGGTATTCGTTGTTTTTTGTCCATTCAAGCAGCTTATGGATAAAATTCTGTTTGCCCTCTCCGAATACCCAGCTGAGTCTGAAGACAAGGGATTTATCGGTCTCTTCCAGGACTGCGCTCTCCCCTTTCAGCTTGCTCCTGCCGTACTCGTTCAGCGGGTTCGCTGCATCATTTTCGGAATACAGGCCATTTTCCTTTTGCCCGTCAAAGACATAATCCGAGCTGAAATGCACGATAAACGCTTTCCGCTTTGCGGCAGCGCGGGACAGATAACGAGGGCCCGTTGCGTTTACCGCGAAGGCTTTGTCTCGCTCCTGCTCAGCCTTGTCCACAAGATTATAGGCTGCACAGTTGATTATAACATCGGGTTTGTATGAATCAACGCCGTGACTCACTGAAGCCTGATCCGTGATATCGAAATGATACTCGTCTGGAGCTTCGAAATCGATTGCCCGCTCTTCAAGCCTCCGGATAAATGCACGGGCAAGCTGACCGTTTCTGCCTGCGATAAGATATTTCATGCTTTCGTCATGAAGACAAAATTATTGTCCGCATCCCGTAGTCGTGGATGTGCTTGGTCCTTGGTTGACAGCAAAGGTTCTGATAGAGGCCACGATATGTTGAGGTCGGGATCGTTCCAGATGATCCCCCGGTCATCGCTAAGGGAATATTCCTCAGTGCATTTGTACTGCACTTCTGCCGAGTCGCTGATCACTTGAAATCCATGGGCAAAACCGGCGGGTATATACAGCATCAAGCGATTATCTTCGGACAGCTCCACGCCCGCCCATTTTCCGTAGAAGGGGGAATCCTTTCTAATGTCCGCGGCAACGTCGAATATTTTTCCCTTGAGACAAAGCACCAGTTTTCCCTGGGCTTTCGGGTGCTTCTGGTAATGTAGTCCCCGCAGCACACCGCGGACGGATTTCGAATAGTTGTCCTGTACGAGATGTTCCCTGATCCCTGCATGTGAGAAATCGGAGTATTTGTAGAGTTCAAGAAAAAAGCCGCGGTCGTCGCCGAAGACTTTAGGCCGTGCGATAATAAGCCCTGGAATCTCCAGACGCTCAAAGTCAAAAGGCATTCGGGACCTCTTGTTCCGCGACGATCCGGAGATAATCACCGTATGCGTTCTTTTTATGGTTATCCGCGGCCTTCAGAAGCTTGTTCTTGTCGATATAGCCCAGCCTGTAGGCGATTTCTTCGATACACGCCATCTTGAGACCCTGTCTTTTTTCTATGGTAGCAATGAACTCGCTCGCCTCGAGCAAACTTTCGTGCGTCCCCGTATCGAGCCATGCATATCCCCTACCCATAAGCTCAACGCGCAGTTTCCTCTTTGCAAGATAGGCCTTGTTAACGTCGGTGATCTCAAGCTCTCCCCGCCACGAGGGTTTTATATCCTTCGCAATAGTTACGACTTCGTTATCATAAAAATAGAGTCCCGTCACAGCGTAGCGGGATTTCGGGTGCTTGGGTTTCTCCTCGACGGACAGAACGTTGCCGTTCTTGTCGAACTCTACGATTCCGTACCGTTCAGGGTCCTTAACGTAGTACCCGAACACTGTAGCACCGCCCATTGTGTGTACGTCTTTTACTGCCTTATTCAGAAGTTCCGTGAGACCATGGCCGAAGAAAATATTATCGCCGAGTATGAGACAGACGACATCGCTCCCGATAAAATCCGCGCCGATCAGAAATGCCTCGGCAAGACCGTTCGGATGCGGCTGTTCTAGATACGAAAACCTGAGCCCCAGGTCCGAACCGTTGCCGAAGATATCCATGAACCTCGGCAGGTCTGCTGTGGTAGAGATTATCAAAATATCCCTGATCCCAGCGAGCATCAGCACCGAAAGGGGGTAATAGATCATCGGCTTGTCGTAAATCGGCAGTAGCTGTTTGCAGACTCCCCGTGTTATAGGATAGAGTCTCGTCCCGCTGCCGCCAGCCAAAATTATGCCTTTCATACATCCCCTCGAAACGTATTCTGTTCAGCTATATCTACCGCATCAGTCGGCCGTAATCCTCTGCTTCAGTTCGCCTGGCCTCACGGAGGCTGTTCCCACGACTCCAACCACTATCCCTGCCGCGTAGTTCGAGAGCCTTGCGGCATCCACCATGTCTGCGCTGGCGGCCATAGCGAGCGTCAGCGTGCTGATCACCGTATCTCCGGCTCCGGTAACGTCAAAGACCTCTCGAGCCACAGTCGGAATGTGGGTAACTCTTCCACCGCGCTCGAACAGGCTCATCCCGTACTCTCCTCGGGTGACGAGCACAGCATTACACTGCAAACGCTTAAGCAGCAGCGCTCCGGCTCTGAGAAGGCTTTCATCGTCCTGAATATCAATTCTCGAGCCAATGGACGCTTCCTTTGTGTTCGGCGTCAGGATTGTTACACCGCGGTAAATACCGAAATGATTCACCTTGGGGTCCACGGACACGATAAGGCCTTTCTTTTTCGCCAGTTTAACGATGTCACGAACAAGGTCTTTTGTGACTACGCCCTTGCTGTAGTCAGAAAGCACGATTGCGTCGAGACCATCGTCCGCCGCACGCTTGACATATTCGAAGAGCCTTCTGTGTGTGTCCCGATCAATTCCAACCTTGGTTTCACGGTCGAATCGCACAACTTGCTGGCTGTGCGCAATAACACGGGTTTTGATCGTTGTCGGCCTGCCACTTTCCACGATAAGCCCCTCGGTATGGATACCTTGGACCCGCAGCATGTGTGTGAGCTGCCTTCCCGCTTCATCATGCCCGATAACGCCGCATACATCAACTTTGCCGCCGAGGGAGTGGATATTATTTACGACATTCGTAGCCGCGCCCAGGAGCACACTTTCCTTCGTCACGTTCACGACCGGAACCGGAGCCTCCGGCGAGATCCGGGAGACATTCCCCCAGATGTAATGATCGAGCATCACGTCTCCGACTACGAGCGTGCGCGTCGACGGGAAACGGTCTATATACTTGATAAGACGCTTCGATTCGGCCCTTGAGATCATTTTTTCTCGTCTCCTGTCTGCATGGCGACGAGCGTAGCCACGATGGACCCGATCGATACTTCACTCTTCATGAGCACGGGGATTTTTCTTTTATCGTCCGTAAGCCAGATATAAATTTCGTTAGTGTGCTGGAAAACACCTTCAAACTTGGGATATGTCTTGAGTTTGATGGTGTCGAACTTACCTAAGGGAGTCTTGATCTTTTCCCGTCCGAGCATCTGCACCTCAACCGTATAGTTCTTGCCATCGTCATTGACGTCGATCTTAATGGGCGTATCGACGATGAGGTCCTCACGTGTCCGGACATAATAGAGAGATGATAGCGGGTCGAGTATGCCCGGAGGAGCATTGTAGATGCGTTGTTTTCCTTCCTCAAAGACGGTTACTGTACCCTCAGCCTGGTTAAAGGTCATCACCCTATTTTTTTTCCTTTTCCCGTGGCTTTGGTCGGACTTGTAGGAAAGGCTACGAATCGTTGCGGCATCAACAGTGCTTTCGACAATATCATTCACTTTATAAAACTTGGAAATAAACCCCGAGGATCGTGCGGTCGAGACGAAGAGATACGCCTTCTCCCCATCAATCTGTTTTTCTTCCCTGACTTCCATGACCGCCGTGCCTGCGTCCACAATATTTGACCAGCTGATGAGGTAGGTAAGCCGCTCACCCACGGAAAAAGCGTGGTTGACTGTCGCCGCATTGTGGATTGTCTTCTGTACCGTATCTGGGTCGGCTGTGGCCAGCTGGGCTAGGAGGAACAATCCGCACAAATAAGGCAGAACTTTTTTCATATGGCGGCCTTCACTGTTAATATGGAGGTACGTTCGAAATATCTTATTATAATATGGAAAACCTCCTCATTTGTAAAGACAATTTTTATTCTCTTTGTGTCTGAAGTTCGTGAAAGAAGTCTTATTTTTGCCTTGCGTCCGTTGATTGTTTGTACTATTATGCATCCGTGTTTCACGATTCATGAAAAGCTCGACGGGTATGCATAACATTCTCATTATTAAACCCGGCGCTATCGGCGATGTTCTGCAGTTAACCCCGGTTATTCGAGCGCTCAAGAGTAAATATCCAGACTCCGAGATAACGCTTCTCGTTGGCTCAGCCTCAACAGCAGAGCTTTTCCGATACAATCCTTCTGTTAGAGAAACGTTCGTTTATGACAAGCGTGGAGAGCACAAATCGATTATGTCTTTCTTTGGGCTTTGGAAGCGGCTGCGCACAAAACAGTTCGACCTTGTTATTAACTTTCAGCGAAGCAACATCAGAGCTTGGTTACTTGCATCTGCTGCATTCCCCTGCCGTATTTTAGTGTACCACAAGGCGAGAAAAAGGTCCGTACATGCCGTGGTCAATCATCTGGATACTCTTGCACCTTTGGGTATTTCGGCAGCGAATTTGGATCTCGAACTTTCACCGGGTCCTGATGCCAGGGCATTCGCCAGAAATCTCCTCTCCGCGTTCAAAGCAAGCAATAGACCGATCATCGCCTTGAATCCAGGCGCGAGCCATCCTCTAAAGCAGTGGGGCTCCGGTCAATTTGCTGCACTTGCCGATATCCTTTCCAAGGAGCTTTCGGCGAACATTGTTATTGTGGGGGGATCAGATGACATCGCATTATCGGAAGAAATCGCTCGATATACGGTGTCAAGGCCTCTTCTTCTCGCCGGGAAATTGGACCTCTTGCAACTGGGAGCAGTCCTTGAGCAATGTGATGTACTGGTGAGCGGCGACACGGGACCAATGCATTTGGCTACAGCTGTCGGGACACGAGTCGCAGGGCTGTTCGGCTCCACGGACCCTGCACGGACGGGTCCTGTGGGCCGCGGACACCGAGTCATTCAGGCAGAGGGTGTTCCCTGCGTCCCTTGCAGAAGCCTCACCTGTCAAACCGCTGTTTACCTGGAGTGTATGAAAAAATTATCGCCAGAAAATGTATATGACGTGATCCGTGATATGCTTTACGAAGAGAAAACCTTTCAAAGAGGTGCTACGCCTATGATTTAAATCATGGATATCACATATGTTGTAGTATACAGTACTACTATAAGAGAATTGCATGGTTTTTGCTGATCAAAAACATCGAGAAGGGAGTAATGAATATGGCTACGCCGAAGGTTGATTTGGATTTGTGTATCGGATGTGGACTCTGCAGTGAACTCTGCCCCAAGGTTTTTGAGCTTAGAGATGACAAGGCCTGGATCATCAATCCAAATGCCTGCGACACCTGCGACTGTCAGCAGGCCGTCGACAGCTGTCCCGTCACCGCAATCGCTCTGGAATAAGTGATACGATTTTTCGGAAGGGGCTGCTCAGAGCCCCTTCCTCCTGTTTTCACCCGCTTCAGTCCTCCGCTATGCTGCTTCTTCAGCGAAGGCCACTGTATCAGACATTTTTTCTTGACAAACCGTTTTGTTTCTATAAAATTCTTTACGGTAACCATCGCATGACGCCGCTGTGGCGGAATTGGCAGACGCAAGGGACTTAAAATCCCTCGGGGGGCAACTCCCGTACCGGTTCAATTCCGGTCAGCGGCACCATAAAATCAAATAGTTACATAAATTTTCTCACCATTTAAAATACCCTCAATTTTTTAAAACGTAGCAAAAAAGTAACAAACTTTGAGAAAGATAATCGTAAGCAGGAAGGAGGCGGGTCATGAAGCCATGCTTCGCGTGAGGAGAAATATTTGGAGGATCTATATGGGGAATCAGTGTTGGCAAATGAGAATAAAGAGGTGTCGGTCATGAAGAGTAAAAACATCCCTGCGATTGTGATAATTGTGGCATTTCTCGCTGTCTTGGGCAGCATGCTCCTTGCTAGGCAGCATAAGCGCACTGTGCAAGTGCCAAACGGGCTCGCGTTCTCGGAGTTCAGGGGATACGAGAAATGGCAGGTTGTCGCCATCAGCCAGACCGAAGACCTGATGAGTGTGATCCTCGCCAATCCCGTGATGGTCGACGCCTACCAGGCCGGCGTTCCCGGCAACGGCAAGCATTTCCCCGATGGCTCTAAGATTGCGCAGATCCATTGGAAACCGAAAAAAAGTGCGGAGGCTCCCGCTCCGACGATGGTGCCGGACACCCTGCATGACGTTGATCTCATGCAGAGGGATAGCAAGAGATTCCCGGACACTGGCGGATGGGGATACGCCCAGTTTGACTATGACGTCGCGTCCGACACGTTCAAGCCCCATGGGAGCGGCGCCAATTGCGGGTACGCGTGCCATACGATCGTAAAGGCAAAAGATTACATTTTCACGGCGTACCCGTGGAGGTAAACGGTTGCGAAGATAATACGTATCAATGCGTTTGAATCCTCGGCATTGTCTTCATCGGCCAAATTAGCCGGGATTGGTATCTCTTACTCAGAGGATACTTAAACTCATAAGTTTAGTATGCTCTGGAGGTGATTTTATCGTCTCCCAGTGGCTAACGCTCCTTCTCAACGTCTCGCGTTCTTCATAGGTTAGCTAAATCATTCCCTCCTTCAGAAATCCTCTATTCCTTGACACGCGGCCATCACGGCGCTGTAGTGCGGCGACTCGCTAGAGTCCTGATCGAGCTGTCGCACCATCTCGTGACTGAAGACGTGCGTGTACAGCATAGCATCGGTTATATAAATCTTGCGGTCGGAGAACGTACTGCATCCGTCTGCCATGACGCTGCCGCACCAGAACCATGTGTCTTTGGTAGTTTCCACGGTCAATAAAGGAATACCTATCGGCATCTGCGATAGTGGCGAGGTTACGCTTATCACGCATACGAGCACGGTCTGAGCGTCCTTCATGAGCCGAGGGTCGTCTTGAACGGCGAAAGTCCTGTCTGGGGTGAAGTCCACGGGATAGGTGCTTTCGCCGCCGCACCCCGTCAACGACAGCAGCATGCACGCGACGCCGAAAAGGAAATACCACAATGAGATGATGTTGTATTGTTTCTTGTTCATAAATCCTCGTCGACTCGGTCACCTGGGGGCGCTTCCGGTGGTTCAGGCTCAAAACGCCCCGCACATTATTCCGTTATTATTCCGTTTCCCGATTTATACAGGTTAATATTAGTCCTGTTTATATCATAACTATAGCGCATTCTTCATGAGAGTCAAGGGACGAAAAAGGGCGAATCTGGTATTGCTTATGCACAGCAGTGAGAGAAATTGAACCCCTTTCAACTGGCAGAGTCCAGCGCCAAAAATCGTCAAAACAGACTTGCTAATTATTACACCTTATGGTATAATATTTACATGGATGAACTGACGGATGTGCTGAAAGCCATTTCTCATCCTACTCGGCGAGCGATTATTGGGCAGCTGGCAAAGGGACCTGCCCGATTCCTGGATATCGCAAAGCCGTTCGACACCGCTCTAAACGCGGTGACGAAACACCTTAAGCTTCTCGAAAGAGCTGGACTCATTGAGCGGAGAAAACAAGGGCGCGAAGTATTCATCTCTTTTCGAGGGGAGCCACTTCGTCAGGTAGCAGCATGGGTGCATGAGTACGAGCGGTTCGGGAACGAACGCCTCAATCAGTTTGAGCAGTATTTTAAGGGAAAAAAAAGAAGGTGATGTCCCTGATAAAAGCGAATTCTTACGGTCGTCAATATCGGTTTGGCTGTAAATCAAATCCGACAACGCGGAGGAGATGAGACGAAAAAATCTCGATTCCAGCCTCATCAGGAACAGGCGCCAGATGGACAATTATTCCAGCTGGTCGGAATCAAAGAGGACCGCTCATTTTATGATGGAGCCGGAGACAGCCCGAACGTAGCAAAGTCAAAAGAGGTCGATGTCCTTAAGCAGAAAGCGATGAAAAGTGAGGATTAAGGTATCAACAGAAGAGTTCGAAAAACCGCGCCTGAGGGCGCTAGACGATCTGAAACGACGACTGGAGGAAGCCAATGGCTAAATCGATCTTTGTCTACGTGACCTACATCCGCACCACGCCGGAAAGGCTGTGGTCGGCGCTGACCGACATGGAGTTCATGAAGCAGTACTGGTTCGGCGTTCACTGCGAAAGCCAGTGGACGGCGGGATCCTCGTGGAAGATGGTATACCCCGACGGCCACATCACCGACGCCGGCGAGATCGTAGAGGCCAAGCCGCCAAGGCGGCTAGTTATCCGCTGGCAGCATCAGAATAAGCCCGAGCTTAAGGCCGAAGGCGAGTCGTACTGCAAGATGGAGCTGGAACCCAGTGGACCAGCGGTAAAGTTCTCAATCACCCACACCATCGAGCGTGAACCCTCGAATTTCATCGCGGCGGTGTCCGGCGCCTGGCCGATGGTCATCTCCAACCTGAAGTCCCTGCTGGAGACCGGCTCCACCGTTCTACAGGACCCCTATCCCATTGGGAGCGCCCATTCCAAAAGAGAGTAGCCATGGCAAAGGCATTTTTTAGACATCATTCGTAGGTTCTAGTTCCGCGGCTCGCCCTTTCCGTGAAAAGAGAGTTGGCTTAATCGGGATTATTTAAGACTATTATTATCTTCTTCTTTTATTTTAGATTACCACAGTTCTTGTCTGTGTGTCAATTTTCAGCTTTTCATCAAAGAAGATTTCCTTAAGCTGTGCACAGAGTTGCACTATTTTGAAACAATCAGTCTACAAATGTCTGGACAAAAACGCACTTGCTCATTGATAAAGATAATAACGATTGTGCGTGACATACTCCGTAATTCATGTGCGTTCTAATGACCTTGTAAGACCGTTTCATAGTTATCCTGTATACTTTAGGTGCATTGACAGATAAAAAAATGCTGTGGTAAGCTTTATTCAAATAAGGAGCGTTTAGCTTATGAAGTAAAAATGTTCCACACCATTTCATGCTGAGGCGAATGAAGCATATACAGGTTTTGAAATGGCGGAATGGAACTCAAGTGAAAGGAGGGGGGTAATCCCTTAAAACGCTATGAAGACAAGAAAAGAAATATACAAAGAGGTAGAAGAGATGTTCGGGCTTGTCCCGAGTTTCCTCAAAACGATACCAGACTCAACAATTGAGCATGAGTGGGAGCTTTTTAAGAAAATACAGTTCGATGAAAGCGCCATTCCGAACAAATATCGTGAGCTTATTGGCTTGGGGCTTTCGGCTGTTTCCAAATGCCGTTACTGCACGCTCTACCACACTGAGATGGCAAAGTTTTTCGGAGCTACTGATAAGGAAATTGAGGAGACGGTGCATTATGCCAAGTCAAGCGCTGGCTGGAGCGCATACTTAAATGGCATGCAAGTTGACTATAATCAGTTTAAGGACGAACTGCGGCGTGCAGGAGAACACGCAAAGGGAGTGAAGAGCAAGGCTGCATGATTTAACCATTCAGTAAAGAAGCAAACGAACGCCGAGCAATCTACTTTTGCTCGGCGTTCGTTGTAATCCTCCTGCTATAAATCGGGAGCTTCTATGTCCCTGCCGCAAAGGCAATCACGAATCAAATAAATGGCGGATTTACAGATAGACGGCTGCAGAATACTGATTGAAAGATACAACTTCCGATTTGGTGAAACTCTCGTTTAGTCCAAAATGATATTTTTCTCACCTTTCAACTGATATTATTATTGTCAACTACCGATATCCTATCTAAGCCACCTATTACTTTGCAATCGGGCTTGAAAGAATGTATTGCAAAATCCCGACTGAAACGATGCTAACGGTATACTTCCCCTCTAACGTTTTTTTGTCAACGTTAGTTTCTCCTTACGAGTCATTCTGCCTAATAGTGTTTATTCCTTCATGTCTGACGTCGTCTGAGGCGGCAACATATCCTCTGGGGACGGCTCGGGCCCTAGCAAAACCGCGATCCATCGTGTGCTTTCATTTCTCTCGAGTGCCATTTTAAAGGTCATGGTTATGGGAATGGAAAGAATCATGCCCACAAGACCGAGCAGGCTTCCCCAAAAAATCAATGAGAGAAAGACTACCAGGGTAGACAATCCGAGGCCTCGCCCCATGAGTCGCGGCTGGACTACGTTGCCGAGCGTGAAATTAATGACGATATACCCGCCGGCGGCGAGCGCAGCACGGCCAATACCGAGTTGAATAAGAGCTAGGAGGATCACAGGTATGGCGGCGATAATGGAACCCAGATTGGGTATATAGTTGAGCAGAAAAGCCAAGAGGCCCCAGAGAACAGGGAAATCAACACCGAGGATGGCAACCCATATGCCAATAAGAATGCCTGTAGCCAGACTAATAGTTGTCTGGATAACCATATATCGCTTCACAGAATCCACAACCCTATCAAACTGGTGAAATACCGCTCGGGAATCACCGAGGATCGCGCGGAGCTTTATTGGAAAGCTAGAGGCCTCAAGCAGGATGAACGTTACGGTGAGCAGAATCAGGACGATATTCGAAAGCACCGATTTAAAAGCAGAGAGCAAGCCCGCAGTCATGCTCATGACTGCGCCCGGGTTGACGTGTTCGAGCAGAAACTTGTCGGAAATATCGATTTCTTTTCTTAATAACAGCCCTTTTAGTGCAAAAAGCTGCTCCTGTATGCGAGTTCTGTAAAAAGGTAATGCATTCGAAAAACTGTTGAGAGAGGTGCCTACGAGAGCGCCGATAATCAGGAGAATACCGATGATTCCCCCTACGACGATCATCACAGCGATGACGGCGGGTATACGCTTCCGTTCAAGCCAGAGGAGCGGAGGTGTACCGAGGATTGCTAGAAAAACGGAAAAGAGGAGCCACACCAAAACTGGTTGAGCTTGATAGATGCCCCAGATGATGATCACGAACGCTGCAACTATGACGAGGATGCGAGTTCCGCGCTGAGAACCACTTTGTTCATTCATGCCTTAATACCTCTTCGATTTAAATTTAGCGTTCTGCGCAACAATCACTCTACCAGGTAAGTTCCAGTCTGCTTTGGGCTAACCCCATCATCTGTATGACATTCCACGTGCATCCTACAATCTCATTGCCGATTTTTTATTACTACATTATGCCACGAATATATGCCTTGCCCAACCAGTTGTCAACGATGTTGGTAGGTATTTTATGGGTAGGTGTTGAAGAATCCTAAATGAGACCGGCAGGAGTAATCACTCACTGGAAGACTTATTAATCATCTGCCTCAGCGTTAAGCTTAACCCAAACGCCAGCATAGTTGACACCATAAAAAAAAGAATGATAACGTTCAACGCCGTTGTCAGGATTTCATCCATTTTCTTGTACCTCGGAGCAAACTGCCATTTCAACGCAAAACCAAGCAGAAACGCTGACATTCTAAACCTTCGTTTCGTGTCAGAACCAGCGGAGGACCACCTGTGCGAATCCACTTCTTGCTTTTATGGACTAGCAATGCCGATGTTTATTATTGGAGTTGTCAAACATTGCAATAATGAGTGTTTCAGCACACGGCTCGAATGACAAAGAGGTTAGGCAACGGGATCATGGGTCATGCGGTAAAACATCACCACAACCACACGACTTTAATAGAGGATTCTTTAAAAAACTTGGAAATCTCCTTCAAAGAGGAAGAATGATACTTTCAATTGACCTTTATATATTCAAAATCTTCCTCATCCTTTCACCTCTCATGGCTTGTCACATAGTCATATGCACAAATTTAATTATTATTTGCTGAGACAATAAAACACAGTACCTGCTTACCATGTGAGCACACTCTGCATGAGAGCGTGTACCATTTCCGATGTCATCTGATTGGCCGAATTGACGTTTCCCCAGTCGAACACAGTGACTGCGTCATCTCCCCTATTATCGCTTCTGGATGACCAGATGATTTTTTTGCTCGACCTGTCAATGAACATCACGGAAAATGCCACTTTCGGCGGTCCGTACAGCGCTATGTCGTCCTGGTAATCCATGACCTTTCCGGTCAGGATAAAATCAGCATTTATGTTCCTGGCTATGAGACTGATATCCGCAGATGAAATTCCTTCATACATGATAACCCTCATGTTCAGAAACTGATCTCTGACGACGCCCGGTTCCACCACAGAGAAGTCCTCGAGTTTCCCTAATTCCTTGACAAACTGCAACATCAGGATGTCGCCGGCGTTCTTCTTCATGCTTTGGTTGAAAAAAGGGATAACCGCAATGATGGGGATGGTATCTTTCACGATATCCAGGCTATATAATGATGGCGACCCAAGGAATGCGTTGTCCGGGTTCAACAACATCACTTCGACCGTCTGATCAACTTCGACCGGGACATTGTCCTTCATGGTTATCACGATCTCCGCTCTCCGTTTCCCCGCCTTGATGACGACAGGGCTAGGGGTTATGGTGAAGTCCCTTCCCTGGATAGCTGTGCCGCTGACCTTGAAGGGCACCGTCACATCCTTACCCGAAACTTCCGATAGCTGGACGGTGACGCTCGTCCTGCCTGAGCTCTTCCTGAGACGCTGGTCTATGGACCTAACTGCCACCCTCGGCATCGGATGATGATTGCTAATGGTGTGGGTATGCACCGTGCTGGTACCCAGCGCCGCGTTCTTCGCGTTCCTCAGACTCACCTCAATTGTCTTGTCGTCATTGTAGATTCTGTGGTCCTTGATGTCTACCATGATTTCCCTGGCCGTCTCGCCTGGAGCGAAGGTCAACGGCCCTGCCTGCAAAGCATAGTCCTTCCCTTGTATCGCCGTTCCGCCGGAGACCGCATACTCCGACGTCACCACCCTCTTGCTCGGAGCGGAAAGCGTCACCCTTAACCGGACAGGTCCGGAAGTCTCATCACCACTCGATATCGAGCTCGCAAACGAGACGGCGGGCTGTTCAGTCGCCGTTGCCTCCTTCACCTTCTGGCTTGCTGTGGTGAACGATACCGCAGGCTCGGGATTGGTGTCCCCGATGGTCACCGTGCTCGCGGTCGTCTTCCCCTGCACCGCGTGCGTCGGAACGCCCATGCTCACCACCACCGTCTT